>NZ_JBIDBD010000001.1:451767-642233 GCF_043202815.1 Streptomyces sp. NPDC048111 | reverse complement strand
CCCCAACACCGCCCGACCGGGCCCTGAGGCGCGACCCGCCCCCCGCCACCTGGCCTCACCCCCCCGGGGGGGGGGGGCGGGGGCCGCCCGGGGGGGGGGGGGGGCCCCCCCCCCCCCCCGCCGCGGTCGTGCCGTTGCCGGGTGTCTAGCCCACCCCGCGCGGCAGTGCCAGCGACTGGACCTGGGTCAGCGAGGTCCAGTCGTTGGAGGCGACGCTCGCGTGGGCGGCGGCGAGCCGGGCCACCCGCGCCTGCGCGTCGGCCGGGGACGGGTTCTTGTCGTCCAGGGCGGGGGCGACGTTCTGGGCGTCGGTCATGACGACGAAGTAGTGGTGCGCGTCGTACCAGGCGGTGTCGATGGTGCCGTTCAGATACGCCGAGGCATCACCGTCGAAGACCACGAACCACGGACGGATCGAGGCGTCGCCGTAGCGTGAACGGGGGTCGCCCGCCTGCGCGTTGTGAACGGCGGGGAAGATCTGTGCCTCGGCCGTCCGTCCGGCCGCCGCGAGGTCGCGCAGATGGCGCGCGTACTCGACGTCGGTCCACAGGCGGTCGGTGGGGTTGCCCTCCTCGACCGTGCCCGGGATCGCCTCGAGCATCACCTTGCCCGCGAGGGCCTGGCGGGTGGGCCAGTTCCCCGCGGTGGAAGCCTCGTCGAGCGTGGCGTACTGGCCGCCGCCCGGCCTGGCCAGCAGGTCGGCGGGGCGGAAGACCGCGGAGCCCAGATGGTCCCTGACCGCCTGGTCCAGCTTGGCCGGGCTCATGCCGAAGGTCGCCTGGAAGCCCGCCTTCATCTCCAGCTTGATCGTGAGCGGCGGATGGCCGGGGTGGGCCCCGAGCCACACCCGTACGTCGTCGAGACAGCTCTCCAGGTTCTTGTTCGCGCCGCCGGTGTAGAGCTGCGCGGGAGTGCTCGCGTTGACGCAGTTGTTGCTGTTGCCCAGCGGGTTGGAGTGGCTGACCTTCCACTCCTTGGTGATGAAGTCGGGCCAGACGTCGAGCTCGATCATCGAGGTGCCGGAGTCGAGGGCCTGCGCCAGATACGGGAAGGCCGCCGGGTCGTAGGTGTTGTGCAGACCGGAGACGGTGGCCCCGGACAGCGGCAGGGACTCGGGTCCCGCCGCCGATGCGCTGCCGCCGGCTCCCGCCGTCACCAGGGCGAGGCAGGCGGCGAGCGTGCCGAGCAGGGCGGTGCGCGGCCGGGGCGTGAAGCGTCTGGGCCGGGGGTCCGACACGGGTCCTCCTAGTGGGGGGTGACTGCCCGTCAGGACGGTGCCATCGCCGAGTGAATCGGCGTAGACATGTCACGTAACACGAGGGGGATTCCTCCTGTCACCCCCCGCGGCCGGCCGGACCGGCCGCGGGGGCCGCGCGGGGAGCCCTGTCATCGGGATCAACCCGGCATCGGGGACGGCCGGTTGTGCGCCGCCGTCCCGTCGGGAGCGCCTAGAAGTTGAACACGGCCTCGGAACCGGCCGCCTTCATGCAGGAGTTGGCGTACGTCTGCACATGGCTGACCCGCTGCCCGTTCCAGACGCCGTCCGCGCGCACGGTGACCGGCTGCCAGATCTTCGTACACAGGCGGGGTGCGCCGGCGGCCGACAGGGCGGCGAAGTCGCCCTGCACGCCCCGGAGTTCGTCGCACGCGGCGGCCGGAGCGGGGTGGGTGCCGGACGGGGTCGGGGCGCAGCTGAGGGTCACCGCCCGCTGTACGGAGGCGCCCTCGGTGCCGGTGCCGGGCTCGACGGTGATCACGAGCGCGGACGGCGGGTAGAGGCTCATCGGCTTCATGGCATGGGCCGGAGCCGCGGTCGCGCTGCCGAGTCCGGTGCCGAGGAGCCCGTTGGCCAACAGGGCGACGGCGACGGCGCTGACTGCTGCGATCTTCCGCATTTCGAACACTCCTGGGGGTTGGTTTCCGGAGAACGGACAGGAGTCTGTCGCGCCGGACAGGTGCTCGCGCGCCGATGCGGACACATTCGGTCACGTTAAGTCACGCAGCGAAGCTGTATCCCCGCAGGCGGCCGGACGGCCGTGCAGGTCGCCGAGCCCTAGAAGGTCGGCCAAAAGAAAGGTGGTTACGTCGATGAAAGGTCGATTTCCAGGCAAGTAGCGGGTGAATTCTAGGAATCTTAGGCCGGAATGAGGGGTGGTCAGATGACGGTTCCCTTGCCGGGGGCGCGTTCGCCGAGGCGCCCGGACGGTGCCGGGCGCCCCTCGGTGAGCCCTCTGTGCTTGCCCCGGCGATTCACTCCGAAGGGTGCCGGCGCCCGCGCGTGGCGCGGCCCCGGATCGCGCGGCGGCGCAGCAGCAGGAAGAGCGTTGCGGCCAGGGCGAGGCCTGCGGCGGCCGAACCCGCCGGCGTCCAGACCGGCGTGTCCTCGTCCTCGGCGGCCGCCGTCCCGACGGCCGCGGCGGGCGCGGGATTGTGCTGCGAGGCCGGGCGCTGGACCGCCTTCTTGACGCGTACGGGCTCCAGGGAACCCACCGCGTCGACGTGCCCCCAGGCCTTGAAGCCCCAGTCGAGCAGCGTGCGGGCCTCCTCGTAGACCGCGTAGCCGCCACCGGCCTGGGGGTTCATGACGGTCACCAGCAGGGTGTGGTCGCCCTGTTTGGCGGCGGCGATCAGGGTGTTGCCCGCGTTGCTGGTGTAGCCGTTCTTGACTCCGACGATCCCCGGGTAGCGGGCCACCCCGTCGTTGCCCGAGAGCAGCCGGTTGGTGTTCGCGATGCCGTACGAGCCGCCTCCGCCGGGGAACTGCGCGGACGCGGTCGAGCAGTACTCGGCGAAGTCGGGCCGGGCCAGGCCCGCCCGGCCGAACACCGCGAGGTCGAACGCCGAGGAGACCTGGCCCGGGCTGTCGTAGCCGTCGGGCGAGACGACCTCGGTGTCCAGCGCGCCGAGCGCGCGGGCCTTGGCCTGCATCTGGGCCGCGGTCTGGTCCCAGCCGCCGTTCAGGGAGGCCAGCACGTGGACGGCGTCGTTGCCCGAACTGAGGAACACGCCGCGCCACAGGTCGGAGATCTGGTAGGTGTGCCCGGGCTCCACGCCCACCAGGCTGCTGCCGGGCCCGATGCCGGCCAGGTCCTGCTCGGAGACCGTGTGGCGGTCCTCGGCGCGCAGATGGGGGAGCGCGGTGACCGCGAACAGCGTCTTGAGGGTGCTGGCCGGCGGCAGCTTGCGGTGGGCGTCGCGGGCGGCGAGCACGTTGCCCGTGCGGGCGTCCGCGACCACGTACGACAGCGCCGACACCTCCGCCGGCAGGGCGGGCGCCCCCGGGCGGAGGCTGACCTGCTCGCCCGGGGCGGGGCCGGACGGGGGCGCGGAGGCGGAGCTGTCGGGCGTCGGGGCGAGGCAGCACAGACCGATGGCGGCAGTGGCGGTGAGCGTCGCCATGGAACGGAATCCGGATCTGATGACCATTCAGCCACCGTAGGAACGAAACGGACATCACGCAGGTCGGCTTGTGCCGTCCGGTCTACACGAAAGGGGCCCGCACAGGGCCCGGGGCCCGGCTCGCGGCCCGCCGGGACCCCCGCCCCTTTGTTCAAGGAAGAGCAATGGTCTAGTCCAAGTCGTTGACGTGTTCCGGCCATCGGCCAATTCTGGGAGCCCCTCCCACCCCCAGGAGACCCCGACATGAAGCCACTTCGTGCTCTCCTCTGCGGCGCCGCGAGCGCCGCACTGGCCGCGGCCGGGCTGACCGCGGCCGTCGCCGGGCAGGCCTCGGGCGCGACCGCGGACGCGGCCGGGCTCGGCAGCCGCTGGTACGCCGCCGCCCCCTATCTGATGCCCCTCGACAACGACCCGCCCAACGCGCCCGCCATCATGGACGCGACCGGCCTCAAAGCCTTCCAGCTCGCCTTCGTCCTCGCCCCCAACGGCGGTGGATGCAGCCCCACTTGGGGCGGCACGGCGCCCGTCTCGTCGGACACCGCGGTGGCCGCGGTCATCGCCTCGATCCGCGCCAAGGGCGGTGACGTCTCGGCCTCCGCGGGCGGTTACGGCGGCACCAAACTCGGCCAGAACTGTGCCGACGCCGCCTCAACGGCCGCCGCCTACCAGCAGGTCATCACCAAGTACCAGCTCAAGGCGATCGACTTCGACCTCGAAGAGCCCGAGTACGAGAACACCGCCGCCATCGCGCACGAGATCGGCGCCGCCAAGATCCTCCAGCAGAACAACCCCGGTCTGTACGTCTCGGTGACGACCGCCGGCACCGCCGACGGCACCGGCTGGTTCGGCAAGCAGATGCTGAACGAGGCCAAGGCGCAGGGCTTCGTGCCGGACAACTTCTCGATCATGCCGTTCGACGGCGGCTTCAGCGGCGCCGCCGCCCAGACGAGCGCGCTGACCAACTTCAACTCCGTACTCCAGTCGACGTTCGGCTGGTCGGCCGCCACCGCCTACGCCCACGAGGGCTTCTCCGGCATGAACGGGCGGAGCGACACGGGCGAGTTCTTCTCGCAGGCCGACTTCCAGAGCGTGCTCGACTACGCCACGAGCCACGGCATGGCCCGCTTCACCTTCTGGTCCCTCAACCGCGACCGGCAGTGCAGCCCGCCCGACAACAACGGGCGCACCTCGGGCACGTGCAGCAGCGTGCCGCAGGCGGCCTGGGACTTCGCCAAGTACTCGGTGAAGTTCGCCGGAGCCACCCCGCCCGACTCGCCCCCGCCGTCCTCCCCGCCGCCCTCATCGCCCGGCGGCGGCTGCACGGTGACGGCCTGGAACGCGGGCACGGTCTACACCCAGGGCAACGAGGTCTCCCACGGCGGTCACCGGTGGAAGGCCAAGTGGTGGACGCAGAACGAGGAGCCCGGCACCACGGGGGAGTGGGGGGTCTGGCAGGACGAAGGCAGCTGCTGAGCCGGCCGCACACGGGCGCGCCGCCGCCCGGGAAATTTTTCCCGGGCGGCGGCAACCCCGGGGGCCGCCGCACGTCGTCAGGGGTGAAGGCGCATCTTCCGCGCCTCCTGCCGACCGTGGAGAAGCACAACGTGACCGTCCCCCAGCACCGTCCCGACCGCTCCGCCCGCCGCAGCCCGCGCCGCCTCGCCGGCGCCGCTGCCGCCACCGGGCTGCTCCTCGCCCTCGCCGCCCCGTCGCTCGCGGGCACCGCGCACGCCGACGGACCGAGCACCGCACCCCGGCGCGCCGTGCCGGCCGCCGACGAGCCGAGCGCCGTGCCCGCGTCGCCGGTCAAGCGGGCCGGCGAGGCCAAGCAGCCGACCGGCCCGGCGCCCGCCCGGCCCGCGGCCACCGAGCCGCCGAACGCGTCCGCGGCGCCCGTGCCCGCCCCGGCCTCCGACGGCCGGAGCGGGCCGAGCGCGATGCCCAGCGGTCCGGCCGCGGCCCCCGCGCCCGCCGACCAGAAGGAGCTCGCGCATACTGGTTCGTCCACGACCAACACGGTGATGGGGCTCGCAGCCGGCGCGCTGATCCTCGCGGGCACCGGCACCGTCCTCGCCGTCCGGCGGCGGCAGCAGAACTGAAGCCCCAGGCAGCCCACGGCCCCGCCCCCGCATCCGGGGGCGGGGCACGCCTGCGTACCCGAGGAACCGATGGAGCACACCGCCCTGCCGCACCCGTTCCCCTTCGCCCCGCCCGCGCCGTGGTGGCGCGCGCTGCTGCGCCGGGGCCGCGCCGCCCCGGGTGCCCGGACGCGAACGGTCCGCGGCGGCGGGGCGGGCGCGTTCCCCGACCCGTTCGGGCCCGGCGCGGCGCCGCCGACCGTCGGCGAGCTGTACCACGCGCACCGGCTCCGGATGGTGCGTCTGGCCGTGATGCTGGTCGACGACCGGGCGACCGCGGAGGACGTCGTGCAGGACGCCTTCACCGCGCTCTACCGGCGCCACGGCGACCGCGTCGAGGAGATCGACAACGCCCTCGCCTATCTGCGCACCGCCGTCGTCAACGCCTCGCGCTCGGTGCTGCGCCGGCGCCGCACGGCCCGCGGCTACACCCCGCCGCACGAGCCGGACGCCCCTTCGGCGGAGGAGCGCGTGGTGCTCGACGAGGAACACCGTGAAGTCCTGGCCGCGCTGCGGCAGTTGACGGTGCGCCGCCGTGAGGTGCTGGTGCTGCGGTACTGGAGCGACCTCACGGAGGCGGAGATAGCGACGACCCTCGGCATCAGCCGGGGCTCGGTGAAGTCCATCGCGAGCCGGGCCCTCGACTCGCTGGAGAAGATCCTGGAGGCACGGGCATGAGCGGCCACGGAAGCGGGACCGACGGTCCCGGACGGCCGGTCGTCGAGCGGCTGCGCGGCGCGCTCGCCGCCCGCGCCGACAGCATCACCGTCACCGATCTGCGCCCCGCCGACCCGCCGGGCCCGCATCTGCGCCGCACGCCGCTGTCCGCGCTGCGCCGGCGCCGGTTCGTATGGCCGCTGGCCGGACTCGCCACGGCCGCCGCGGTTGCCGTCGGCTGGTTCACGCTGGCCCCCGGCCCCGAACAGCGCCCGCTGCCCGCCACATCGCCCGGCCCGGTCGAGCCGCCGCCCACCCCCGAGACGTCCGGCACGCCCTCTGTGGTGCCCTCGTCCGCGCCGCGCCGCACTCCGGCGGCGGACCGCCCGAAGGGGCCGGGCGCCGGCCCGACGCCCGACCCCGCCTCGCCGCCGAGGCCGCCGAGCGCGGGAGCGCCGTCGCGCGGGGCCGTACCCGGGCGGTCGGTCGCGCCGTCCACCACGCCGTCCCCGCGGACCTCGCGGTGAGGGGTCAGATGCCGGGCTGGTCGAAGGTGGCGGGGACGGGCAGGGTCGCCCAGCGCGAGAGGGGCCAGGCCACCACGAAGGCCCGGCCGACGGCCTTGCCGACCGGCACGAAGCCGTGGTTCCTGTCGGCCTGGTGGTAGCGGGAGTCCTCCGAGTCCTGCCGGTGGTCGCCCATCATCCACAGCCTGCCCGGCGGAACGGTCACCTTGAACTGCCCGCCCCGCTGGTCGACGCTGCACGGCGTGTTCCCGGGGAAGACGTACGGCTCGACGAGCGCCTTGCCATTGACCGTGAGGGGGCCGGTGCCCCTGCACTCCACGGTGTCACCGGCCACCCCGATGACCCGCTTGATCAGGTCCTTCTCGTCGCCCGACGGCATGACGCCGACGAAGGACAGGACCTTCTGCACGACGTTCGGGTGCGAAGTGGGCTCTGCCGCAAGCCAGTTGTCGGGGTCGTGGAAGACGACGACCTCACCGCGCGCCGGCTCGGAACCGAACCAGGGGGTCAGCTTGTCGACCAGGACACGGTCCCCGGGCTGGAGGGCGTTCTGCATGGACTCGGACGGGATGGAGAAGGCCTGCACCAGAAAGGTCTTGATGAGCAGCGCGAGCACCAGGGCGACGCCGACGAGGATCGGCAGTTCCTTCCAGAACGAGCGGTGCCGGCCCGCGCGGCGCCCGCCCGCGGGCTCCTGACCGGGGGCCCCGGGGTCTTCGTCCGCGCCGACCGCTGCATTGCCCACGCCCGCTCCTTCGTCCGTCACCGACCGGGCCCGCACGCGCCCCGGGCGCGGGCCCACCTGCACGGTGCACGGTAAGTGCGGGTGCCCCCGAGCACGCGTGAGGCCCGCCGCACGCGGATCAGGAGGCCGGCTCGGGGCCCTGCATGTGCTGGCTGATCCACTGGATGAGCCCGCCGTCGGCCATGTTCGGCACATAGGTCTTGGCGTTGTGACTGCCGCCCTGGATGACGCTCAGCTTCGTCTTGACCGGGCCCTTGCCGTACTTGGCGATGAACTCCTCGATCTTCGGCTTGGCCTGTGCGTCGGAGCCCACGGTGCCGACCTGGAAGGCCAGGTACACGTCGGGGCTCTTCGCGGCGATCAGTTTCTGCGCCAGCAGGTTGGGGTTGTTCTCCGCCTTCTCCTTGTCGTGTCCGGCCCACAGCCGCGAGTCCGGGACTATGTCGGGGCCGGAGGCTATGACGGCCTTGAACCGGCCGGGCTTTTGCAGCACGCTCTTGAGCCCGGCGAAGCCGCCGGTGGACGAGCCCATGAAGGCCCAACCGTCGCGCGATTTGACCGTGCGGAAGTTCGCCTTGATGAGGTCGGGGACGTCCTCGGTGAGCCAGGTGCCCATCTTCGGCTGGCCGGGGATGTCACTGGCGTCCCAGTAGAGCCCGCCGGTGTCGGGCTTCGGGTTGAGGACCGGCATCGCCAGGATGAACGGGAGGCTCTTGCCCTCCTTGGACCACTGGGAGATGCTCGCCTCCAGCTTGAGGTCGGTGCCCATCCAGTAGTTGGTCGGGTAGCCGGCGCCGCCCGGGAGCGCCACCATCACCGGGAAGCCGCTCTTGGCGTACTTCGGGTCCTTGTACTCCGGCGGGACCCAGACCCAGACCTTGCCCTTGAAGCCGGACTTCTTGCCCTCCAGGGTCGTCACCGCGATCTTGGAGCCGTTCTCGGGGACCGTTCCCGCCACCGTGAACGCGGCCTCGGGTCCGGTCGGCATCAGCACCTTGGAGCCGGGTGCCGTCTTGCCGTCGCCGCCCGGCTTGTCCCCGCCGCCCTGGCCGAAGCTGATCGCGTCCCCCTTGTCGGAGAAGACGTCGAAATAGTTCAGGACGGGCCAGGCGATCAGGCCGAGCGCGGTGACCGCGACCACGCCGAACATCCAGCGTTTGGCGCGGACGGCCCGGCGGTGGCCGCGCGACTGGTAGGCCCCGTGACGGGGGTGGGTCATGGCGAATCGCTCCGGGTGGTTCTGTGGCCCAAGGGCATGCCTGTTCGTTCACCTGGGCTGATGGGTGGGAGCGACCAGTAGGTTCCGGATTTGTCTTACAAATCTTGTGAAAGTGCCGGACGCGGCACGAACGGCATGTGGTGCCCGCCCGCCGTCCCCCGCCCGGAACCGGGCGTCCCGCCCCTAGGACGCGGGGTGCAGCGGGTGCCGCACCCAGACGTTGGGCTCCACGTAACTGACGCGGTCGTGGCGGGTGTCACAGTGCACCGGCACCAGCGCGGAGGGAACCTCGACCTCTCCGTCCCGGTCGAAGGGAAGGCCGGTCCACCGGCTCCACTCGGCCGGGGTCCCGCTGACCGTCATCGAGGCGGCCGCCGCCTTCTCGATGGTGCCGCCCGCCTTGACGTGCACGCGCAGCCACGGATCGCTGGGCAGCCCGTCCTCCCTGACCTCGCGCAGGTACGCGGCCATCGGCACCCGCGGCCGCAGGTGCTTGGCCGTGGGACGCACCGGCGCCACCAGCGCGCCGAGGCCCTGGCGCTCGACCGCGCCCCGCATCGCGGCCAGCATGCGGTACGACAGACCGCGTCCCAGGTGCCCGACATCGATGGTGATCTCCAGCGCGCTCGCCGTCGTCACCGGGCGCCCGCGCCGCAGATCGTCGAAGGCCCAGACGAGGACCTGGTCCCAGCCACGGTCCGGCATCTCCTCACGGCCCTCCAGCGCGGCGTTGAAGGGGACACTGAAGCCCCGGGCGACGACCCGGTCACCCTCCGTGGCCACCACGCAGTACTCCGGGAACTCCTCGGGCACCCGCGAGAGCAGGGCCTGGCCGACCAGGTCCCGGGCTATGAACTCGGGCCAGGTGTCACTCAGGTCGTAGAGGCGGGCGGCCAGTTCGGGGCGCTCGGAGAGGCGGCTGATCACGATGTCGTCGCTGTGGGTCACGGGCGCGACCCTGCCAGACGCCGCAGGTCGGCGCCAGCCCTTTTGATCATGACCGGGGTTCGACCCGACCGGGCCGGACCCCGGCGAACCACCCCGCTCGTACCCGTTGCGCCCGTCCCGTCAGCCGCGGACGCACCGCACCCGTACCGTCACGTCGAGATGCCGTCCCGCCATGCCCGGGGACGCGGTGACCCCGAACGCCGTCCGGTCGACGCGTACCGTGGCGCGGGCCGTGAACGACCCTGGTGAGCAGGCCGATTCCGCGATGGACAGGTGTACCGGCCGGGCGATCCCGCACACGGTGAGGGTGCCCGGCACCGTCGTGCCCTCCAGCCGGTCCGCGGTGAAGGTCATCAGCGGGTGGCGGGCGGCGTCCAGGAAGCGCGCCGAGCGCACGGCGCGGTCGCGCCGACCGCTGCCGGTGCGGAAGCTCGCCGTGTCGATCTCGGCGCGTACCGCCGACGTGCCGAGCGGCTCGGCGACGTCGACGCGGCCGGACCGGATCGCGAAGGTGCCGCGGACCGGAAGGAGCCCGAACAGGTGCCGGGTCGTGAACTCGACGGCCGAGGCGGCCGGGTCGATGGCGTAGTGGCCGGCGGCGGGCGCCGCCGTCGGGGTGTCCCGGTTGGTTTCCATGCTCCGATTCCACAGCGGGACGGCCGCCCCGCGGCAGGGCGGGCGGAAGGTTTCGGCCCCGACGAACGGAGGGCCGCCCGGCCCCGCCCACGACTTTCGTAGGGTCTCGGACCGCCGGACGTTCGCTGTTCGGGAGACGCCGGGGCGGGATGACCTACCGTGAACGGCATGAGGGACGGACCGTGGCACCGCCGGCACCCGCTCGCCGTGGACACGGCGATCGCCATCTGTTTCACCCTGGCCGACACGGCCACCACCCTGATCGGCGCGACCTGGTGGCCCGAGCGGCCGGGCACCCTCGCCTGGACCCTGCTCGGCCTCCAGGCACTGGCCTGTCTCAGCCTGGTGGTGCGCCGCCGCGCACCCCTGACGGTCGTCGCCGTGCTGGGTGCGTTCACGCTGGCCGTGACCCTGCTCGTCTCCCCGTTCCACGCCCTGGACCCGGCCAACCCGGGCAATGTGTGGGCCCCGTTCTCGACGGCCCTCGCCGCGTACGGCCCCGTGTTCTACGGGCGCCACGCACGCGACCGGCGCACCGTGTTCCTGGCGCTCGGCCTCTTCACGCTCGTCGTCGCCCGGCCCTGGGAGCCGTCCTTCGCCCTCATCTCCATCGGCCTCCTGCGCACCGCGGCCGGACCGCTGCTCGCCCTCTACTTCGACGCGCGCCGGCGGCTGGTGTGCGCCCTGACCGAGCGCGCCGAACGGGCCGAGCGGGAGCGTCATCTGCTCGCCGAGCGGGCGTGCGCCGAGGAACGGGCACGCCTGGCGGGGGAGATGCACGATGTCGTCACCCACCGGGTGAGCCTGATGGTGCTCCAGGCGGGGGCACTGGGAGTGACCGCGTCCGACGAGGCGACCCGGCGGGCCGCCGAGGAACTGCGGGCGGCCGGCTGCCAGGCGCTGGAGGAACTGCGCGACCTGGTCGGCATCCTGCGCACCGCGCCCGAGGAGGACCGCGCCCCCTCGCCGGACGGGCTGGCCACCCTGGTCGCCGAGTCGACGGCCGCGGGCGTCCCGGCCGACCTGGTCGAGCTGGGGGACCGGTCGCTGGCCTCGCCGGTGGTCGGCCGCACCACCTACCGCATCGTGCGTGAGGCGCTGACCAATGTGCACAAGCACGCGCGCGGCGCCCGCGTCACCGTCCGCGTGGAGTACGACGGCGCCGGCGTACGGGTCGCCGTCCGCAACACCCGGCCGGACGGGGAGCTCGACCAGGAACTCGCGCGCACCGGTTCGGGACTCGGCATCGAGGGGCTGCGCCGCCGCGTCGAGCTGGTGCACGGTACGTTGCGGGCCGGGCCCGAGCCCGACGGGGGCTTCTGCGTGACGGCCGAGCTGCCCGCCTACGTACCGACGGCAGAAGCGGTGGGGTGAGACCTGTGGTGCGCGTGGTGGTCGTGGACGACGAGGCGATGGTGTGCGGATTCCTGCGGACGATCCTGGGCTCGGCCGCGGACATCGAGGTGGTCGCCGAGGCGCACGACGGCGCGGCCGGCATCGAGGCGGTACAGCGCCACCGGCCCGACGTCGTCCTCATGGACCTGCGCATGCCGGGCATGGACGGCATCACCGCCATCGACCGGCTCGTCCGGGGCGGCCAGGCCCCGCCCATCGTGGTGCTCACGACCTTCGACGCCGACCAGTACGTGCTGCGCGCGCTGCGTGCCGGGGCGACGGGTTTCCTGGTCAAGTCCACGCCGCCGGACGAACTGATCGGGCTGGTGCGGGTGGCCGCCGAAGGCCACACCGTTCTGTCGCCCGCGGCGGCCCGGCGGCTCATCGCGGCCTCGACCGAAGGACTCTCGGCCCGTGACCGCGCCCGTGACCGCGTCGCCCGGCTCACCGAACGGGAGACCGAGGTCCTGGCGGGGCTCGGTGAAGGGCTCTCCAACGCGCGGATCGCGGCGCGTCTCCATCTGTCGGAGGCGACCGTCAAGGGCTATGTGTCGCGCACGCTCGACAAACTGGAATGCGCCAATCGCACCCAGGCCGGTCTGATCGCCCACGAGGCGGGACTCGTCGAGCCGTAGGCGTCTCCTCAACTCCCCGTGTACGTCCGTGAGTTGATGCCGCCGCGTACCGGGCCTGCGAGGCCCCGTGCCGGGTGCTCCGCGGCGGGCGCACGGCCCGCGCGCGGACACGCCGTGGCAATGCCGGGGTCGGCGCGCACGGGGGCGGATGCTTGTTTCTGCTCGTTCGATGGGAGCCATTGATAACAACGAGCATCAGTACTGCACTGGCGGGTGCCCTCCGGCAGGCTCGTGCCGGCGGGATCGGCACCTTCCCCTGCCTCCTACGCATCCCGCCCGGGCCGCGAACGGCCGGGCCAGGAAGGAATCTGTCGTGCCGTCACTTCCTAGCCGGCGCCGGAGACTCGCCGCTCTGCTGGCCGCGCTCCTGGCCGTTCCCCTGGCCGCGACCGGGGCCCTCGCCGCTCCCGGCCCGGCGACACCCGCGGCCCCCGCCCAGAGCCGGCCCCTGGCCGCCACCCCGCCGATGGGCTGGAACAACTGGGCGCACTACATGTGCGACATCAGCGAACAGACCGTGGTGCACAACGCCGACGCACTGGTCTCCACGGGCCTGGCGGGCAAGGGCTACGACACGCTCACCGTGGACGACTGCTGGATGGCCAAGGCGCGCGACGCCGACGGCTCCCTCGTCGCCGATCCGGCGCGCTTCCCGCACGGCATGGCGTGGCTCGGCTCCTATCTGCACGCACGCGGCCTGAAGTTCGGCATCTACGAGGACGCGGGCGCCACCACCTGCGGGGGATACCCCGGCAGCGGACGCCCCAAGGGCGGCGGCCCCGACCACTTCGCCCAGGACACCGCCACGTTCGCGTCCTGGGGCGTGGACTACCTCAAGCTCGACGGCTGCAACCTGGACATCGCGCCCGGCCAGACCAAGGAGGAGGCCTACCGAGAGGCGTACGCCGCCGAGTCGGTCGCCCTGCGGGAGGCGGGGCGCGACATCGTCTTCTCCGAGTCGGCGCCCGCCTACTTCCAGCCGGCCGGTGAGTGGGGCAGTCCCGGCTGGTTCTCCGTCCTGTCCTGGGTGGGGGAGTACGGCCAGCTCTGGCGCGAGGGCAGGGACATCGCGGTGTTCGACCCGCGGAAACCCACCACGAGCCGCTGGTCGAGCGTGCTCGACAACTACGCCTACAACCGCTGGCTCGGTCGCTACGCCCACCCCGGCAACTGGAACGACCCCGACTTCCTGCTGGCCGGCGACCCGGGCCTGACCGCCGAGGAATCCCGCAGCCAGGTCGCGCTGTGGTCGATGATGGCGGCCCCGCTGATCCTGTCCTCCGACGTGGCCGCGCTCACCCCGGCCGGGCTCTCGGCGCTCGGCAACACCGGGCTCGTCGCGATCGACCAGGACCCCCTGGGACGCCAGGCCGGGGTGGTCGCCACCAACGCCACCACCGATGTCCTGGCCCGCCCGCTGGCAGGCGGCGACCGGGCGGTCGCCGTGTTCAACCGGTCCTCCTCGGCGCGATCCGTCTCCACCAGTCTCGCCTCCATCGGCCTGCCGGGCTGCACGGTCAGCGCCAAGAACCTCTGGACCGGGGCGAGTTCGACCACCTCGTCCGCGCTGACCGCGACCGTCCCCGCCCACGGCACCGCGATCTGGCGGCTCACCCCGGGCGGCGGCTGCGCGGAGCCGGTGCCCACCGGGCAGCTCACCGGCAACGGAGCCAACTGCGCGGACGTCGCCGGCAGCGGCACCGCCGACGGCACCCCGGTGATCCTGTATCCCTGCACCGCCAACGCCAACCAGCGCTGGAGCCTCGCCGACGACGGCACGGTCAGGGCGCTCGGCAAGTGCCTGACGCAGAGCGGCTCCCGGGCCGGAGACGCCGCGGTCCTGTCCGCCTGCACGGGCGCGGACGGCCAGCGCTGGAACGCCGACCAGGACGGCAGGCTCGTCAACGCCGGGTCCGGGCTCTGCCTGGACGTCTACGGCGGCGGTACGGCGAGCGGCACCCGGCTGGATACCTGGACCTGCGGCGACCACCAGGCGAACCAGACCTGGGCGCTGCCCGTGTGACGTGCCGTCAGCCGATCGGGGCGAGCTCCTGGCGCACGCTGATGGCGTCGAGGCGGAGCGTGACCGCCGCGGTGTCCTCGGCGCCGAGCGCCAGGAGCCGCGCCCGGTCGGCGGCCACGCCCACCTCGACACGGAAGGCCACGAGATGGAGGCGCTCGCCCGTCTCCTCGTCCTGGAGGGCGAAGAGCAGGTGGTAGAAGTACCGGCTGCCGCCCTCCGGATCGTCCTGCCAGACGAGGTGGGGAGCGCCTTCCTGGGCGCCGAGCCCGAGGAACACCCCGGCGAGCGCGGCATCGGCCCCGGCCCAGAACGCCGGATTGCCGAAGGGCTCGACCAGGGCCTGGCGCACGGCCTGCTTCAGGGTGAGGACCATGACCTGGACCGGCGCGGTCTCCTGGAGTCCGAAGCCGGGGATGATCTTGACGACCGTGCTGTCCGGCAGGGCGCGCGCGGCGGACCGCACCGCCGCGAAGTCGAAGGCGCCGCCGGCCGGCGCGAGGGCCTCCCGGAGCGCCGTCTCGGCGGCCCGGACCGCCTCCCGTGCGCCCGGACCCACTTCGACGACCGTCCTGAAGGCGGCCCTTGTACTGGTGGCCCGGTCAACCATGGCTGCTCCCGCGGGGGTTGAAATGATCGATCAACGACGCGTCAGTATGCCCAAGTGATCCTTCGCGGGCGCAGCGGTCTCACATTCCGTACGGGAAACACCCCCGGGGGAGCGGCCCATTGACCGCGGGTAACCGAACGTCCCGCTGCACACCGCCGTGACCTGCGGCGACCACGGAAAGTGAGGCCCGTCACGTCGGGTGATTTTTTCGGCATGTTCCCCGCATCGCGGGGCAGGGGCGCTGGTGGCCCTGGCCCAGCACCGCAAACGGAGGACCCGACCCATGCCCGAACTCTTCATCGACGGCCGGTGGACGGCCGCCGTCGACGGGCGGACCCGTGAGATCCGGTGTCCCGCCGACGGCACCCTGGTCGCCACCGTCGACGAGGCGGGTCCCCAGGACACCGCCGCCGCCATCGCCGCGGCCCGGACCGCCTTCGACCACGGCCCGTGGCCGAGGACGGCCCCGGCCGAACGAGGCGCGCTCCTGCTGCGCGTCGCGGACCTGCTGGTGCGCGACAAGGAACAGCTCGCCCGCGCCGAGTCCCTGGACACCGGCAAGCGGCTGGTCGAGTCCCGCTACGACATGGACGACATCGCGAACTGCTTCCGCTACTTCGGCCACCTGGTCGCGGCCCAGGACGCGGGGCGCGTCGTGGACACCGGCAACCCGGTCGTCGACAGCCGCGTGGTGCGCGAGCCGGTCGGCGTGTGCGGCCTGATCACGCCATGGAACTACCCGCTCCTGCAGACCGCCTGGAAGGTGGCACCGGCGATCGGCGCGGGCAACACCTTCGTCCTCAAGCCCAGCGAACTCACCCCGCACACCGCCGTCCACCTCATGAAGCTCCTGACCGAGGCGGGCCTTCCGGCGGGCGTCGCCAACCTGGTACTGGGCGCGGGCGCCGAGGCCGGCGCCCCGCTCGCCGAGCACCCCGACGTCGACCTGGTCTCGTTCACCGGCGGCCTGGTCACCGGCCGTCGCATCATGGCGTCCGCCGCGCCCACCGTGAAGAGGGCCGCGCTCGAACTCGGCGGCAAGAACCCCAACGTCGTCTTCGCCGATGTGGCGGCGACCGAGGCGGGCTTCGAGGCGGCCGTGGACAACGCGCTCACCGCCGTCTTCCTGCACTCGGGCCAGGTCTGTTCGGCCGGTACCCGGCTGCTGGTCGAGGACGCGCTGCACGACCGGTTCGTGGACGAACTGGTGCGCCGCGCCCGCCGAATCAGGCTCGGCGGCCCCTTCGACGAGCACGCCGAGACGGGCCCGCTCATCTCCGCCGCCCATCGCGAGAAGGTCGAGGCCTACGTCGCGGCCGGCCTCGCCGAGGGCGCCGTGCTGCGCTGCGGCGGCGAACGTCCCAACTCGGCCGACCTGGAAGGCGGTTACTACTACCCGCCGACCGTCCTCGACGAGTGCCGGGCCGACATGAGCGTGGTGCGGGACGAGTCCTTCGGGCCGGTCCTGACCGTCGAGCGCTTCACCGATGAGGACGAGGCCGTGCGGCTGGCCAACGACACCGTCTACGGGCTGGCCGGCGCGGTGTGGACCACCGATGAGGCACGCGCCCGCCGCGTCGCGGCCGGGCTCCGTCTCGGCACCGTGTGGATCAACGACTTCCACCCGTACGTGCCGCAGGCCGAATGGGGCGGCTACAAGCAGTCCGGCACCGGCCGCGAGCTCGGCCCCGCGGGTCTGGCCGAGTACCAGGAGACCAAGCACATCTGGCGCAACACCGCCCCCGCGCCCCAGGGGTGGTTCGAGAGCTGAGCCGCTGAACCCGGGACCGGCCGCACCCCGTGGGCGGCCGGTCCACCGCACCGTGCCCCTCCTGTATCCCTGCCTATGTGGAGTCTGGTCATGAGCATGACGAAAGATGACGACGATCTCAGGGAGTTCGGTTACAGACCCGAACTCAAGCGCACCCTCGGCAACTTCCACACCTTCGCCGCGGGCATCAGCTACATCTCGATCCTCACCGGAACCTTCCAGCTGTTCTACTTCGGCTTCGGCTTCGGCGGCCCCGCCTACTGGTGGTCCTGGCCGCTGGTGTTCGTCGGCCAGCTGATGGTGGCCCTCTGCTTCGCCGAACTCGCCGCGAAGTACCCGGTCGCCGGCTCGGTCTACAACTGGGCCAAGAAGCTCGGCGGCCCGCACGTCGGCTGGCTGGCCGGCTGGATGATGCTCATCGCCTCCATCGTGTCGATCGCCGCGGTCGCCCTCGCCTACCAGGCGACCCTGCCGCAGATCTCCAAGGTCTTCCAGATCGTCGGCGACGGCACCGGCACCTACGACGTCGCCACCAACGCCGTCATCCTCGCCGCGGTCCTGATCCTCTTCACCACCCTCGTCAACGCCTTCGGCGTCAAGCTGATGGCGCGGATCAACACCGCCGGCGTCTTCCTCGAACTCGTCGCCACCGTCGTGCTGATCGTGCTGTTCGCGGTCCACGTGGTCCGCGGCCCGAGCGTCGTGCTCGACACCCACGGCCACGGCGGCAGCGGCAGCTTCGGCTACATGGGCGCCTTCCTGACCGCCGCCCTCGCCTCCGCCTACGTCATGTACGGCTTCGACACCGCTGCCTCGCTCGGCGAGGAGTCCGTCGACCCCTCCCGCAACGCGCCCCGGGCGATCCTGCGGGCGCTCCTCGCCTCGTTCGTGCTCGGCGGGCTGATCCTGATCCTCGCCCTGATGAGCGTCAGCAGCCTCGACGGCAAGGGCATCACCAGCGACGGCCTCCAGTACGTGGTGCTCGACGTGCTCGGCGACACCGGCGGCAAGCTCATGCTCTGGTGCGTCCTGATCGCCGTTACCGTCTGCGCGCTCGCCGTGCACACCGCGGCCATCCGCCTCGCCTTCGCGATGTCGCGCGACAACAACCTGCCCGCTGCCTCCCTCATGGCCAAGGTCAGCCCGCGCTTCCAGACGCCGGTACTGCCCGCCGTCGTCATCGGCGTCCTGGCCCTGGTGATCCTGCTCGTGAACATCCGCCAGCCGCAGATCTTCTCGGTCGTCACCAGCATCGGCATCATCATGATCTACGTGGCCTACCTCCTGGTCACCCTGCCCATGCTGGTCGCCCGCCTGCGCGGCAAGTGGACCCCGGCCGGCGACGGCAAGTTCTCGCTCGGCCGCTGGGGCCTGCCCGTCAACATCCTGGGTGTCCTGTGGGGCGGCGCGATGACCCTCAACCTGGCCTGGCCGCGCGCCGAGGTCTACAACGCCACCGCGCCCTACCACTGGTACCTGCGCTGGGGCGCCTTCCTCTTCGTCGGAGCCGTCCTGCTCGGCGGCTTCGCCTACTACTGGTTCGTCCAGCGCCACAAGACCGGCGTCCTCGCGAGCCACGCCGCACCGGACAACGAAAGTGAGTCGCAGACCCATGCCCACACAGCCCACTGAATCCCCTGTCGGCGCCGAGGAGTTCGACTACGTCGTGGTCGGCGGAGGCACGGCGGGCAATGTGGTCGCGGCCCGTCTCAGCGAAGACCCCTCGGTCACCGTGTGCGTCCTGGAGGCAGGTCCCTCCGACGTCGGTGACGACAACGTCCTCAAGCTCGACCGCTGGATGGGCCTGCTCGAATCCGGCTACGACTGGGACTACCCCGTCGAGCCGCAGACCCACGGCAACAGCTTCATGCGCCACGCCCGTGCCAAGGTGCTCGGCGGCTGCTCCTCGCACAACTCCTGCATCGCCTTCTGGGCGCCCGCCGAGGACCTCGACGCCTGGGCGGCGGCGGGCTGTACGGGCTGGAGCGCGGCCGACATCTTCCCGCTCTACCGGCGCCTGGAGACCAACGACGCCCCCGGCGACCACCACGGCCGCAGCGGCCCGGTGAAGATCCGCAACGTCACGTCGTCCGACCCGTGCGGTGCGGCGCTCCTGGAGGCGTGTGCCCAAGAGGGCATCCCCACCACGCAGTTCAACGACGCCAGGACCGTGGTCCGGGGCGCCAACTGGTTCCAGATCAACTCCGACGAGAACAACATCCGCCAGTCCTCCTCGGTGGCCTACCTCCACCCCGTGATGGACAAGCGGCCCAACCTCGTCGTGCGCACCGGGGTGCGCGCCAAGAAGCTGCTCATCGACGGCAACCGCCGCTGCACCGGCGCCGAGTACCTCGACCCGGACCTCATCCACACCCGCACCGTCACGGCCCGGCGCGAGGTCATCGTCTCCTGCGGCTCCATCGACACCCCCAAGCTCCTGATGCTGTCGGGCATCGGCCCCGCGGCCCATCTGCGCGAAGTGGGCGTGGACGTCCTGGTCGACGCCCCCGGCGTCGGCGAGAACCTCCAGGACCACCCCGAGGGCGTCATCATGTGGGAGGCCAAGCAGCCCATGACGACGGCCTCCACGCAGTGGTGGGAGATCGGCATCTTCGCGGACACCGAACCCGGCCTGGACCGCCCCGACCTGATGTTCCACTACGGCCAGGTGCCGTTCGACATGAACACCGCCCGCCACGGCTACCCGACCACCGAGAACGCGTTCTGCCTCACCCCCAACGTGACGCAGGCCAAGTCGCGCGGCACCGTGCGGCTGCGCACCCGCGACTACCGCGACAAGCCGATGGTCGACCCGCGCTACTTCACGCACGAGCACGACGAGCGGGTCATGACGTACGGCCTGAAGCTGGCCCGTCGGATCGCGGCCCGGCCCGCGCTGAGCGGCTGGGCGGGCGCCGAACTCGCCCCCGGGCCGGACGTCCGCACCGACGACGAGCTGCTCGACTACATCCGCAAGACGCACAACACCGTCTACCACCCGGCCTCCACGGTGAAGATGGGCGCGGACGACGACGCGATGGCGCCGGTCGACGCCCGCCTGCGGGTCAAGGGCATCGACGGGCTGCGGGTGTGCGACGGCTCGGTCATGCCGGAGCTCGTCACCGTCAACCCGTGCATCACCACGATGGCGATCGGCGAGAAGTGCGCCGACCTCCTGAAGGCCGACGCGCGCTGAGCCCCCAAGGCCGGTTCCGGGGGCTCAGCACGGGTGCCCGGAACCGGCCCTAGGTCGGCGGCAGCAGGGGACCGCAGTCCCACTGCTGGAAGATGAGACGGGTCTCCACCCGGGCCACCTCGGGGCGCGAGGTGAACTCGTCCAGGACGAGCCGCTGGAGATCGGCGGTGTCCGCCACCGTCACGTGCACCAGATAGTCGTCCGGCCCCGTCAGATGGAACAGCGCCCGGGACTCCGGCAGCGCCCTGACCCGCTCCACGAACGGGCCGATCAGGTCGCGCCGGTGCGGACGCACCTGTACGGACAGCAGCGCCTGGAGGCCCCGGCCCAGCTTCGCCGGATCGACGCGCAGCTGATAGCCGAGGATCACCCCGGTGCGCCGCAGCCGGGCCACACGGTCCAGGCAGGTGGAGGGCGCCACGCCCACCTCGGCGGCGAGATCGCGGTAGGTCGTGCGTGCGTCGTTCTGCAGAAGCCGCAGAATGTGCAGATCCACCGGGTCCAGTACGACGGATTCGGACATGGCCCGAACGTTACACGGGCCGTGGCTCCCGCGGGCCGCCCACTGTTCACAGTGGACCCATGGACGCCGACACCACACCTGTGGACGCCAGAGCCGTGGACACCCTCGCCGTGCACGCCGGCCGCGAAGACCTCGCCGGTCTCGGACTGCACGTTCCCCCCATCGATCTGTCCACCACCTATCCGTCGTACGACAGCCGCGGTGAAGCGGCCCGGATCGACGCCTTCGCCGCCACCGGCGAGGAGCCCGAGGGCCCGCCGGTCTACGGCCGCCTCGGCAACCCCACCGTCGCCCGCTTCGAGACCGCGCTCGCCCGCCTGGAGGGCACCGAGTCCGCCGTCGCCTTCGCCAGCGGCATGGCCGCGCTGTCGGCGGTCCTGCTCGCCCAGCACGCCACGGGCCGCCGGCACGTGGTGGCGGTGCGCCCCCTGTACGGATGCAGCGACCACCTGCTGACCGCGGGCCTGCTCGGCACCGAGGTCACCTGGGCCGACCCGGCGGACGTGGCAGGGGCGATCCGCCCCGACACCGCCCTGGTCATGGTGGAGAGCCCGGCCAATCCGACGCTCGCGGAGGTCGACCTCGCGGCGCTCGCCGAAGCCTGCGGCACGGTGCCGCTGCTCGTCGACAACACCTTCGCCACACCGGTGCTCCAGCGGCCGGTGGAGAGCGGCGCCCGCCTGGTCCTGCACAGCGCGACGAAGTACCTCGGCGGCCACGGGGACGTCCTCGGCGGCGTCGTCGCCTGCGACGAGGCCTTCGCCCGCAGGTTGCGCCAGATCCGCTTCGCCACCGGCGGGGTGCTGCACCCGCTCGCCGGCTATCTGCTGCTGCGCGGCCTCGCGACCCTGCCGGTACGGGTCAGGGCCGCGTCCGCGACCGCGGCCGGGCTCGCGGCGCGGCTCGCGTCCGACCCGCGCGTGCTGCGCGTCCACTATCCGAAGATCGGCGGCGCCATGGTCGCCTTCGAGACGCTCGCCGACCCGCACGAGGTGATCGCCCGGGTGCGGCTGATCACCCCGGCCGTCAGCCTCGGCAGCGTGGACACGCTGATCCAGCACCCCGCCTCGATCAGCCACCGCATCGTGCCCGAGGACGACCGCACCGCCTCCGGCGTCAGCGACCGGCTGCTGCGCATGTCGGTCGGGCTGGAGGACGCCGGTGATCTGTGGCAGGACCTGGACCAGGCCCTGGGTGAGTCACTGGCAACCCAGCCCGTCCACAAGGGAGTTCGCACCCTGGAGGTTCCGCAGCAGCCGCACCTCGCCGACGCGTGAACCACCGGCCCGGCCGCCGAGCGGTGGCCGGGCCTCAGCCCCGCGTCGTGTTCCGGCTGAACTCGTCCTTGCCGAAACCGTCCCAACTGACCTCCAGCTTGGCCCCGTTGAGCCGGGCGGTGCCCTTGGTGCGGGTGGTGTCGCCGTCCGTACAGGTGAGTCGCACGTCGCCGTCCCGGCGGCGCCGCTCGTCGTTCCGCTGCACAGGTGCTCCCCGAGCACGGAGGCGGCCTTGCCCTTGATGACGAGCGCGACCGGCTTGTTCCGCGTCACCGCGACCCAGTTGCCGTCGAGGCCCCCGGACGCAGGCGTCGCCCCGCCCGAAGCGCCATCTCCCTTGCCCTGACCGGGAGTTGAAGCCCCGCCCTGACCGGGCGGCTTCGAGGCGCCCGCGCCCGCGCCGTCCGTCGGCGTCCCGCCCGACGCCTGCCCCGATGCCCGGGCCGACGGCTTGTCCGACGCCTTGTCCGATCCCTCGCTCGTGCAGCCCGACATGATCAGGACGGCGGCGAGCCCCACACAGGCGAGGCCGGTGGTACGCGAGAAGCTGTGCACTGCTGATCGTCCCCTTGCGACGCGCTTTCCGGACGCGTCAAGCTACCAGCCGCCCGCCGGGCACACCCGGACTTCTTCTGTTCCTGAACTCTTGACGGGCTCGCCGCACCCTCCTAACTTCACACCTTGAAGAAAGCCGTGAACCCCGTGCGTCGCACAGGACGCCCCTTCCCCGCACCTCGTAACTCCTCCCGTACACCCCCCACTTACTCCGTGCACCCCGCGGTACAGGAGAGACGTATGAGAACACCCCGACCCTTCGGCCCGCCCGCGCCCGGACGCCGGCGCCGTCCTGCCGCACCGGCGCCGCTGCTCGCCCTCGGCGCCCTGCTCGCCTCCCTCGTGTCCGCCACGGCGCTCGCCCCGGCCGCGCAGGCGGCCGACCTGCCGACCGGGTGGGTCACCGTGGCCGCCCGCAACAGCGGCAAGTGCGTGGACGCGGCGTCGGCCGGCACCGCCGACGGCACGGCCGTCCAGCAGTACGCCTGCAATGCGAGCGCCGCGCAGCAGTGGCGCTTCCAGGCGACCGGCGACGGCTACGTCCGCGTCGACAACCGCAATGACACGAGCAAGTCCTGGGACGTCACCGACGTGTCGACGGCCGACGCGGCGCCCGTCCAGCTGTGGACGTACGGCGGCGGAGCCAACCAGCAGTGGCTGCCGGTGGCCGAAGCGGGCGGCGCCTACCACTTCGTGAACCGCAACAGCGGCAAGTGCCTCGACGTACCCGGGGCGTCCACCGCCGACGGCGCCCGGATGCAGCAGTACGCCTGCAACGGAAGCGCGGCCCAGTCCTTCGCCGTGGACCCCGTGGACGGCACCCAACCGCCCGCGGGGACACCGGACTTCGGGCCCAACGTCAGCGTCTTCGACCCCTCGATGTCCGCGTCCGCGATCCAGAGCCGGCTCAACCAGGTCTTCGCCCAGCAGGAACAGAACCAGTTCGGCACGCAGCGCTACGCCCTGCTGTTCAAGCCCGGCACCTACAGCGCCGACGCCAACGTGGGCTTCTACACCCAGGTCGCGGGCCTCGGCCTGTCCCCGGACGACGTCACCATCAACGGCGCCGTACACGCCGAGGCGGACTGGTTCCAGGGCAACGCCACCCAGAACTTCTGGCGCTCCGCCGAGAACCTCTCCGTCAACCCCACCGGCGGCAGCGACCGCTGGGCCGTCTCACAGGCCGCGCCCTACCGGCGCATGCACGTACGCGGCAACCTCCAGCTCGACGACGGCGGCTGGTCGAGCGGCGGGTTCATCGCCGACTCCAGGATCGACGGCCAGGTGCGCTCCGGCTCCCAGCAGCAGTGGCTCTCGCGCAACACCCAGTGGGGCAGCTGGAGCGGCTCCAACTGGAACATGGTGTTCGTCGGCGACGTCAACGCACCCGCGAACACCTTCCCCAACCCGCCCTACACCACGGTCGCCACCGCACCCGTGACCCGCGAGAAGCCCTTCCTCTACGTGGACGGCGCGGGCGCGTACAAGGTGTTCGTGCCGGCCGCCCGCACCGACACCCGGGGCACCACCTGGTCCGGCGGCAGACAGGCCGGCGGCTCGCTGGGCATCGACACCTTCTTCATCGTCAAGCCCGGCGCCAGTGCCGCCTCCATCAACCAGGCCCTGGCCCAGGGCAAGAACCTGCTGTTCACACCCGGCGTCTACCACCTCGACCAGACCCTGAACGTGAACCGCGCGGACACCGTCGTGCTCGGCCTCGGGCTCGCCACCCTGGTCCCCGGCAACGGCATCACCGCGATGGACGTCGCCGACGTGGACGGGGTGAACGTGGCCGGCCTGCTCATCGACGCGGGCACCGTCAACTCCGCGACCCTGATGCGGGTCGGCCCGGGCGGAGCGTCCGCCCGGCACGGCGCCGACCCGATCTCGCTGCACGACGTGTTCTTCCGGATCGGCGGCGCGGGCGTCGGCAGGGCCACCCAGAGCCTCGTCGTCAACAGCTCCGACGTCATCGGCGACCACATGTGGCTGTGGCGGGCCGACCACGGCAGCGGCGTGGGCTGGACCAGCAACACCGCCGCCAACGGGCTCGTGGTCAACGGCACCGACGTCACCATGTACGGCCTGTTCGTCGAGCACTACCAGCAGCACCAGGTCATCTGGAACGGCAACGGAGGACGCACCTACTTCTTCCAGAACGAGATGCCCTACGACCCGCCGAACCAGAGCGCCTGGATGAACGGCTCGACCCGCGGCTACGACGCCTACCAGGTGGCGCCGGGCGTGACGAGCCACGAGGCGTGGGGGCTCGGCAGCTACTGCTTCTTCAGCGCCAACCCCTCGGTGGTGGCCGAGCGGGCCTTCGAGGCGCCGGCCGCCGCCGGGGTCCGCTTCCACGACATGGTGACGGTCTCGCTCGGCGGCACCGGCACCATCAACCACGTCATCAACGGCAACGGAGGCCCCTCCAACTCGGCGAACAACGTGGCCGACCTGGTCGCGGGGCCCTAGGGTCCGGGCCGGACGTCCAGAGTGATCCGGACGGCCACCGTGCCGCTCGCGCCGCGCCGCAGCCGGCTGCCGAGCAGGGTGAGCCGTCCGAGCACCCCGTACTTGCGGCGCAGCAGCCTCCGGACGTTCCCGGCGGCTGCCGCGTCGCAGATCACGGCCGTCGCGGGGTGCTGCTCCCCGGTCGGACGGCCGCGCACGTCGCACGGGCCGGCCAGGACCCCGGACCGGTTGCGGATGCGCTTGACCTTCCAGGAGTCGGCGACCGTCCAGATCATCAGGGCGTCGCCGTCCCGGACCACCCACACCGGGGTGGCGACCCCCGTGCCGTCCTTCTTGTACGTGGTGACGAGCAGGTACTTGCCGGCTCCGAGCCGGTCCAGCACGTCGGCGGACATGGCGCCATCCTCGGGTCGTCGAAGCGGATGAGGCCTTTGTAGCAGGTCGTCGCCGCGGGTGGTGCGAACCGGCCACCCAGGGCCCGCCCGACGGGGCGCCCGTGTCCGGAAGGCGACTTGACGGCCCCGCGCCCGGCCGAAACACACGCACGGGCGGCGCGCGCACTGCACGATGTGACGGCAGTCCACAGCCGTGACACCGGCACTCCCGCGTGACGACAGGAGCACCCGTTGGCGACCAGCCCGGACCACCCGACGCCCTCCGCCGCTTCGGCCGGCCCCTCCCCGCTCAACCAGCTGTTGTACGGCCACATCTACTCGGCGTCGGTCCGCGCGGTGGCGGTGCACCGCATCGCCGACCGCCTCGCCGAGGGGGCCCGCACCCCCGACGAGCTGGCCGACGAGGCCAATCTGCACGCGGACTCGCTGCGGCGGGTCCTGCGGCTCCTCGCGATGCACGGCCTGTTCACCCAGGACGAGAAGGGCGCCTACGGGCTGACCGACGCGGGCCGGCTCCTGCGCAGCGACGTACCGGGTTCACAGCACGGGGCGGCCCTGTTCATCACCGACGAGATGCTCCGCCGGGCCTCCTACGGCATCACGGACGTCCTGCGTACGGGCGAGACGCCCTTCGCGACGGCGTACGGGCGCCCCTTCTTCGAGCATCTGGCGGCCACGCCCGAGGCACGCGACCTCTTCGACGCCGGCATGGCCTCCCTGTCCGGCCGCGTCGTGGAAGCCGTCGCGGGGAGTTACCCGTTTCCGGACCACGGGACCGTCGTCGACGTCGGCGGCGGCCGGGGCGGCTTCCTGCGCGCGGTCCTCACCCGCGAACCCGGGCTCGACGGCGTCCTGTTCGACCGTCCCGACACCGTCGGCGACCATGTGCTCGACACCGATGAACTCCGGGGCCGCTGGAGCGTGACGGGCGGCGACTTCTTCTCGGAGGTACCGGCCGGCGGCGATCTGTACCTGCTCAAGAACATCCTGCACGACTGGGACGACGAGGACTGCCTGCGCATCCTGGGCGCCGTCCGCAGGGCCGCGGCCCCGGGCCGCCGCCTTCTGGTGGTCGACGCCGTCCTGCCCGACAACGGGGACGCGCACCCCGCGGTGGAACTCGACATGATCATGCTGATGGTCCTGAAGGGCAGGGAGCGCACCGCCGCGGAGTTCGAGCGCCTGCTCACCCGGTCCGGCTTCCGTCTGAGCCGTGTCCTGCCGACCCCGTCCCTGTCGTCGATCATCGAGGCGGAGGCGGTCTGAGCGGTCCCGGATCGCCGTCAGCCGACGCCGACCGCGTTGCGCACGCACAGGACGACGACGCCGAGCAGGGCGAGAATGATCAGCCAGGACGCGAAACCGGTGTGCCGGGCGCGGCGCACCGGCCGCGCGGGCCGCTCCGCGCGGGACCGCCCGGGCCGGCCTTCGCGCCGCGCCCGGCCGGACCCGGCGTGCACGGGTTCGGCCGCGGTCTCGGCGAGCAACTTCCGGCAGACGGCGGCGAGTTCACCCGTGCTGCCGGTGAGCGCAGCCACCGTCTCCGAGCGGGCCGGGGCGGTGGTGCCGCCGTCCAGGATCCGGCCCGCCCTGATCAGGACCTGGTCCTTGCCGCCGGTGGGGGAGAGGCTGATCCAGCGCTCGACGTGCGCGCCCCGGATGACGACACTGCCCGACCGCTCCCGGTAGAGCGTGTGCTCCCGCCACAGCAGCCGGGCCAACTCGTCCGCCGTGTCCCGCAGTTGTGCACTCATGTTTCCCCCCACGCCCCCGACCTTCGAACAAGCATCGCACTCTAGCCAAAGTCGTGGAGCCCCGCGAACCGGGCGTGACTCACCCCGCCGGTTCGACCTCCAGGTAGTGGTGGCGGCGCGCCCCGCGGTACTCCAGGGCCACCCACCCCGCCTCGCGCAGCACGGCGGCGCACCGCCGCAACTCCTCCCGGGCCGCGTACTCGGCGCCGCTGCCGGGCGGCCCGAGCCACTCCACGCGGACGGCCCCGCCACCGTCGGGGGCGCTGACGCGGTAGCCCGTGGCACACCGGGCGCCGTCGGAGCCGACGGCCGAAACGTCGATACCCGCCGCCTCCAGGGCCAGCGCGACGGCCCGCACCGGCCGCAGCCGCTCCCACGGCGCCGGGCCCGGGGCGCCGAGCACCCGGCGGATGGTGCGCAACCCCTCGAACGCGGCGCGCACGGCGGCCGTCCGCTCGGGGCCGGCCATGACCGGCCCGTCGCCCGTGGCCGCCTCGAACGGCTCCGCGCTCCCGCCGATCCCGTCCACGTGTCCACCTCCTCGAACTCCCTTACCGGCCCCGGCCGTTGGGGGCCGGGCGCCCGGGGCTACCGTCCGCCCGCCACCCGCAGGATGGTGCCCGTCGTGTACGAGGCGTCCGGCGACAGCAGCCAGGCGATGGCGGCGGCGACCTCGGCCGCCTCGCCGGGACGGCCGAGCGGGACGGCGCCGGCCATTCTGGCCGCGCGGCCGGGGTCTCCCATGGCGGCGTGCATGTCGGTGTCGATGACGCCCGGGGCCACCGCGTTGACCCGGATGCGGTCCGGGCCGAGCTCCTTGGAGAGCCCGACGGTCAGGGCGTCGATCGCCGCCTTCGACGCCGCGTAGTGGACGTAGTCGCCGGGACTGCCGAGGGTGGCCGCGGCGGAGGAGACGTTGACGACGGCTCCGCCGCCACCGGCCGCGAAGTCCCGGGCCGCCCGCCGGCAGGCGAGCAGGGCCCCGAGGAGGTTCACGTCGAGGACGCGGCGCAGGTCCTCGGTACGGGCATCGGCGAGACGGCCGAGCGGGCCGGTGACGGCGGCGTTGTTCACCAGCCCGGTGACCGGGCCCAGTTGCTCGGCGGCCACGTCGAACAGCCGCTCCACGTCCGCCTCTTGAGAGGTGTCGGCCCGTACGGTGACACAGCGGGCGCCGGCCGACCGCACCGCGTCGGCCACTTCCCGCGCGGCCGCTTCGTCGCGGACGTAGCCGACCGCGAGGTCGTGCCCGTCGGCGGCGAGGCGACGACAGGTCGCCGCCCCGATTCCCCGGCTGCCCCCGGTGACGATGGTGACCGGACGTGTCACGCGCTGCCTCCCCTGCTCCCGTGGACGTACCGCTGGTCCGTACGTCCTTCGCGATCAAGTCCTATCACTGCGCGGCGCGGCGCCCCGCGCCGTGTCGGCGCGCACGTCAGGACTGGTCCGCTGCCGCCGCGTCGAGGCTCTCGGTCAGGGTGGCCAGCAGGGTGCGCAGGGTGTGGAAGTCCTCCGCGGGGAGGCCGACGGCGCGGGCGATGCCCCGGGGCACGGCCTGTGCCCGCTCGCGCAGGGCCGTGCCCTGCCGGGTGAGGCGGACGGTGACCGAGCGCTCGTCCGCGCGGCTGCGGTGCCGCTCCACGAAGCCGGCCGCCTCCAGGCGCTTGAGCAGCGGCGACAGCGTCCCGGAGTCGAGCCGCAGTTTCTCGCCGATGCTCTTGACCGGCAGTTCGCCGTGCTCCCACAGCGTCAGCATCACGAGGTACTGCGGATACGTCAGGCCCAGATCCTTCAGGAGCGTGCGGTAGACGCCGTTGAAGGCGCGCGAGGCCGCGTGCAGCGAGAAGCAGAGCTGGAGGTCGAGCCGCAGGTAGTCCTCGTCGTGCGGGCGGGCGGGGGGCGTGGTCACCATGCGCTCCAGGCTAGCACCGCGCCATTTAGTTGTGCACAACTTAATTGTGTGCTTCAGTTGTCGCAGGACAGCCGAGGCTTCCCCGGTGCGGAGCCGCAGTGACTCCGTACGCAGACTCCGTACGCACGGACACGAGAGGACCGATCCCATGGACGCGCTCTACACCGCAGTGGCGACCGCCAACGGCCGCGAGGGCCGCACCGTCAGCTCCGACGGCCGGCTCGACCTGCCGCTCGCCTTCCCGCCCGCCCTCGGCGGCAACGGCGAGGGCACCAACCCCGAGCAGCTCTTCGCCGCGGGGTACGCGGCCTGCTTCGCCAGCGCGATGGGGTCGGTGGCGCGTCAGCTGAAGCTCGACGTCAAGGACGTGTCGGTGACCGCCGAGGTCGGTATCGGCAAGGACCCGGCCGACGGAGGCTTCGGCATCGGCGTGGTCATGCGCGTCGAGCTCCCCTCCCACCTGGAGGGGGAGAGCGGCGAGAAGCTCGTCGAGCTGACCCACGCCGCCTGCCCGTACTCCAAGGCCACCCGCGGCAACATCCCGTTCGAGATCGTCATCGAGTAGCGTGCCCGGCGCCGGGCTCAGGCGCTCTTCGCCAGCAGGCCGCGGTACCACGCCAGCGTCGCGTCCAGGGTGTCGCCCATCGTGAACGGTGCGGTGCGGAAGGCCGCCTCGAACGCGCCGGAGTGCATGATCTGCGGTTCGGTGTGCTGGTAGAACATCTCCGCGTACGCGCCCATGAAGACCTCGTCGAACGGGCCGAAGGGACGCGGCCCGTCCAGATTGACGATCTTCAGCGGCCGGCCGACCCGCTCCTCGACCATCCCCAGCACCTCGCGGGTGGTCAGGGCGGAGGCGGTGGGCAGGTGCCAGACGCGGCCGTCGCCGTGCGGGCTCTCGCCGAGGGTGGCGAGCCCGGCGGCCACCGAGCGGATGTCGGTGTAGCTGTGCGGCAGATCGATGTCGCCCAGGGTCAGCACCTCGCCGCCCGTCAGAGCGCCGGGAAAGACCGCGGCACCGAGCGTCGAGTTGAGGACGCCGGGCCCGACGAAGTCGGCGGAGCGGCCGAGCACCACCGAGGCGCGGGCGTCGCGGTGGGCCGCCAGGTAGATCTCGTCGAGCTCGGCCCGCATCCGGCCCTTGTCGCTGGTGGCGCGCCACGGGGTGTCCTCGGTCATCACCTCGCCGTGCGTCCGGCCGTACGGGTAGAGCGTGTCGAGCACGACCAGTCGTGCGCCCTCCGCCTCGACCGCGCCGAGCACCGCCCGCTGGACACGGGGCATCACCTCGACCTGGAGCTGGTAGGCGACGTTCACGCAGTGGTAGACGACTCCGGCTCCGTGAACGGCGGCAGCGGCGCCCTCCGCCGTGGAGACGTCGCCCCGCATCCGGTCGACGCCCGCCACGTCGGGGCCCGTGCCGGACCGGTCGACGAGGCGGACCGGGTGGCCGCGGTGGGCCAGCTCGGCGGCGAGCGCGGTGCCGGCCGGACCCGAGCCGAGGACCACGTGGAGGTTGCTCTCGGTGTGTGCCATGACGTCTCCCCTGCATGCGGACGCTCGTCGCGCCCGGCATTGTTATGTACTGTGCCGTTAGTTAGAGACTGTAACGCTCGTGATGATGCGACGCAATAGGGGCCGCGCGGGTGATCCCGAGCGGCCCCTCGGCGCCGCCCCGAGGCGTACGCGGGCAGCAAAAAGCGGGCGGTGGCTTTCGCGCACCGCCCGCTCTCACTCCTGTCTCCGGGTCGGCTCCCGCCGCTCGGACCGGGCCGGCGCCCGCGGGCGCCGACCGGCCGTTCCTTGCTCAGGCCGCCGGAGCCCCCGGCGGCGTCGTGCCCTCACCCGCGGCGGCGAGCTTCGCCGACAGGGGAGCGGCGATGTCCTCCAGGGACTTGCCCTCGGCGTCGACCGCCAGGAAGGCGGCCACCACTCCGGCCGCGGTCATCAGGGCCGCGCCGATGCTGAACGCGAGGACCGCGTCGCCCACCACCCCGCTGGAGGTCAGCGCCGAGAAGACCAGGGGGCCGGAGATGCCGCCCGCCGCCGTGCCGATGGCGTAGAAGAAGGCGATGGCCATCGCCCGGGTCTCCATCGGGAAGATCTCGCTGACGGTCAGGTAGGCGGAACTGGCCCCCGCCGACGCGAAGAACAGCACCACACACCAACATGCCGTCATCGTGGTGGCGTTGAGCCAGTTCTGGGCGAAGAGCCACGCGGTCACGAAGAGCAGGAGTCCCGACAGCACATAGGTGCCGGCGATCATCTTGCGCCGGCCCACGGTGTCGAAGAGCTTGCCGAGGAACAGGGGCCCCAGGAAGTTGCCGAAGGCGATCACGGCGAAGAAGTAGCCGGTGGTTCCGCTGGAGACGTCGAAGAACTTCACCAGGATCGAGCTGAACCCGAAGGTGATCGCGTTGTACAGGAACGCCTGACCGATGAAGAGCGAGAACCCGAGCACCGCCCGCTTGGGGTACGAACCGAAGAGCGTCCGGGCGATCTCGAAGAAGCCCACGCTCTCGCGCTGCTCGATGGTGATCGAGCTGCCCGGCTCCGGCAGGCGCTTGCCGGTCTCCTCCTCCACCTCGTGCTCGACGTCGTCGAGGAGCTGTTCCGCGCCCTCCTCCTTGCCGTGGATGAACATCCAGCGCGGGCTCTCCGGCACATGGCGGCGCACCAGCAGGATCACCAGGCCGAGCACCACACCGAGCGCGAAGGTCAGGCGCCAGCCGATGTCCTTGGGCAGGATGTCGGTGTTCAGGGCGAGCACCGACAGCAGTGCCCCGCCCATCGCACCGAGCCAGTAGCTGCCATTGATGATGAGGTCCACCCGGCCGCGGTACTTGCTCGGGATCAGCTCGTCGATGGCCGAGTTGATGGCCGCGTACTCGCCGCCGATGCCGAAGCCGGTGAGGAAGCGGAACAGGAAGAACCACCAGGCCGAGAAGGACAGCGCGGTCATGGCGGTGGCCGCGAGATACACCGCGAGGGTCACCAGGAACAGCTTCTTGCGTCCGAACCGGTCGGTCAGCCAGCCGAAGAACAGCGCCCCCGCGCAGGCGCCGGCCACATACAGCGCGGCGCCCAGGCCGGTGACCTGGGCGTCGGTGATGGCGAGCCCGCTGCCGTCCTCCGAGAGCCGGCTCGCGATGTTGCCCACGACGGTGACTTCCAGACCGTCCAGGATCCATACGGTGCCGAGGCCGATCACGATCATCCAGTGCCAGCGCGACCAGGGCAGCCGGTCCAGTCTGGCCGGTACGGAGGTCGTGATGGTCCGCGGCCCCGTACCGGGGCCCTGCACCGCACCGCTCATGAACTGCCTCCTGCCGCCGCGAGCCGAAACGCACCTGCCGGACGCGAGTACCCGGCGTTCACCGGACATACTCCCCGCAAGCACGCGCCCGTCGTCGGACCCGCAGGGCGCGGCGCGCCCACCGTTCGTGACGGGTCTCAGGAGGTAGGCAGGGGAGTCGACCCCGGCGTCAACTCCAGGGGGGCGAAGCCGTGGTGGGCCCAGATCCGGCGCGAGACCTCCTGCGGGTAGGGCACGGTACGCGGCTGGTCGGCGAACACGTGGGTCAGCCGTTCGCCGGGCCGGTAGGGCGCCCAGCCGGGGTCGCCGTGCGCGGCGAACGCGGTCCAGGCGCGGCCCATCGCCTCCGAGACGGCCCAGGCCTCCTCCGACGGCTCCTCGCCGAGCACCATGGTGGCCATCCCGCCGCGCAGCGTCCCGAAGACGAGGGGCACGTCGAGACCGTGGCAGGCGCCGAGCGCTCCGCCGAACGCGGGTGCCTCCCAGGCCAGTTCGTAGGCGTACGTGGTGCCGCCGCCCAGCGCGTGGGCCTCTGCCAGGTGCTGGCTCGGCATCCGGAACAGCCAGTCCGACATGACCAGGGTCTGAAGGGTGGTCGGGTCGGCGTCCGGATGGCCCGCGCGGTAGCCGGCCGCACCCTCGCTCCCCGGCGCGAACCTGGCCAGTGTGGTGTCGGCCTCCTCCTGGGTGACCTTTCCCGCGCGGCCCGCCATCACGGTGAACAGCCGCGCCTCGTCCCGGGTGTGCCCCGCGATCAGCTCGACGTCCGAGCCGACGCCCGCGCGCAGCGCCTCCCACGGAGAAAGGGGCAGCACCTCGCCGTCGACCACCGGTGAGAACGGCAGATGGGCGTGGGCGATCAGGCCCCAGCGCGCCGCGTGGCCCGTAATGCCTTCGAGCACGGCGTCCGCCGCGTCCCGCAGCGTCCTGGGTGCCACCGGGGCCAGGGCGTCCAAGGTGGCCGGCAGACCCAGTTCCGCCGCCACCCGGGTGCCGACGTCGGCGGCCAGCTCCGGGCTGAACACGGTGCCCGGCACGCTCTGGGCCACGGCCCGGTGGAAGAGGCCGGCCGCCCTGGGCATGGCGAGCAGCGCCGCGACGGCGCCGGCGCCCGCCGACTCGCCGAACACGGTGACCCGGCCCGGGTCGCCGCCGAACCGCGTGATGTTGTCGCGCACCCACTCCAGCGCGGCCACCTGGTCGAGCAGCGCCCGGTTGGGCACCGCCCCCGCGAAGTGGCCGTACCCCTCGGCCCCCACCCGGTGGTTGAAGGTCACCACCACCGCGCCCCGGCGGGCCAGTGCGGTGCCGTCGTAGGTGGGTTCGTCGGCCGAGCCGACCACATAGGCGCCGCCGTAGATCCACACCAGGACCGGCAGCCGGGCGGCGGGGCCCGGGTCGGGGGACCACACGTTCACCGTCAGCCACGCGTCGTCGTCACTCAGGTTCTCGGGCCCGGAGCCGAAGCCCAGGGCCAGGGACTGCGGTGGGGTGGGCCCGAACGCGACCGCCTCGCGGACGCCGTCCCACGGCAGGGCGGGCGCGGGCGGTGCCAGGTGCAGGGGGCCGACCGGCGGCTGGGCGAACGGGATGCCGCGGAAGACGGCCATGCCGTCCGCCATGCGTCCGCGGACGGTTCCGGAAGTCGTACGGATCTCGGGTGCGCGGGTGGGGTCGGTCATGCGATGTCCCTTCTCGGCGGCGGGACTCCACGATACGGAGGCGACGAGCAGGGGGTCTGGGCGGGGGTTCCGGGCGGGGGAGGTGATGCTCTGCCTCAACCGTGCCGCGTGCGGGGTGAGTTGGGGCGGGTCGAGCGGAGGGACGGGTGGCCGCCCGCCCCCTCCGCTCGACCGGGTAGGCGGTTGCGCGCGAGTCCCGGTTACGGGGTTTCGCGCAAGTACAGCGCGCCGCAGGTGTGACAGAAGGGGTGGGCGGTGTCCGTTCCCCAGGCGCCGTCGGGCTGCTCCTCGGCGTTCGCCTCCAACTCGTGTCCGCACATGGCGTGTTGCTCGTCGCCGCGGACCATGTGCCATTCCTTGAGGGTGTCGCCGTCGGGGAGTTTCTCGGCAACGATGCGGTGGCGCACGGGTGGCTCCTCTTCTTTCTCGTTCCGTGCCGGGGCGCCCGGCGCGGGTGCCGGGTGGGGGCCCGGCAGCGGATGCCGGGTGGGGCCGGCGTTTCGACACTGCCATCGCTGTTGCCCTGTCGCATGCGCAGCGGGCGTCGAAGGGGGTGCTGCGGGCGCGCTGGGGCCCGGCCCGCCGAGGCCCTGGGGGCTGCGCCCCCGGCCCCGGGGGGTTTGCCCACCCACCCGCCCGTCCGGGGGGTCGGATAGGCCCGGCTCCCTGGGGCTCCGCCCCAGGCCCCGGGGGGTTCGCCCACCCACCCGCCCGTGCAACCGGGTGGATTGGCTGAGCCCTGAGGCTGCGCCCCAGACCCCCTGAGGGGCTCCGCCCCTACACCCCCAGGGGGCTTGCCCACCCGCCCGCCCGTGACGGGGGTTGGAGGATGCCAGGCCCTGGGGCTGCGCCCCAGACCCCCTGAGGGGCTCCGCCCCTCGAACCCCGGCGGGGGCTGCGCCCCCTGCACCCCTCTCGGGGGCTGCGCCCCCGGCCCCCCCTTTCGCGCCTGAACGGCGCTCGTCCTCAAACGCCGGACGGGCTGAGGTGTCCTGGTGCGGGCCAGCACCAGTCCCGCCAGGGGCGCGAGGAACTGCGCGACCAGCCACGCACGGTGCGAGGCCGATAGCGAGTTCGGGGGCGCGGGGAACTGCGCGAGAAGCAAGCACGGTCCGCACATGACCACGGGTTGAGGGGCGCGGGGAACTCCGCAAAACTCCGGGCACCCCCAGCACCCCCAGGGGCGCGGGGAACTGCGCAAACCCGGCCGAGCCCATCGAGGAGGTTCAGCGCCCGCCGCGCCGAACCTTGCGGCCCGGCCGTAGCCGCCACACCCCCGTGCGGGACATGGCCGATAGTGGCTCGTCCCTGCGGCGCACCACGGGAGGATCTCCCCCACCGGACCCCTTGCGAGAGTGGGTGCCGATCCACTCACCAACCAGCCCCACCCCCCGGCCGGCCAACCCCAGACCCCACCCACCAACCGCACCCGCACCCGCACCCGCACCCAAAGGACTCTCATGTTCTTACCCCGCCCGGCCCGCCCGGCCCGCTCAGCCCGCTCAGCCCACCCCGCCCACCCACCCCGCCGCCGCGCACGCCTCGCCGGTGCCGCCGCCGTACTCGCCGCCTGCCTGCTGGCGACCGCCGCCCCGGCCCAGGCCGCCCCGCCCCACGCCGCACCGGCGCCGACCACCACCTCCCAGCACCCCCTGGACCGCACAGCGCTCGCCGCCTCGCTGGATGCGGTCCACGCGGCGGGGATGTACGGCGCGGGCGCTTCGGTGCGGGACGGGGGGCAGGTGTGGGTCGGCGCCACCGGTGTCGCCGACACCGGTACCGGGCGCCCCATGCGGCCCGGGATGCAGCACCGCGTGGGCAGCGTGACCAAGGCCTTCACCTCGGTCGCCGTGCTCCAGCAGGTGGCCGCGGGCCGCATCGACCTGGACGCCCCGATCGCCCGCTACCTGCCCGCCACGGTGCCCGGCGAACGCGGCCGGGCCATCACGGTACGCATGCTGCTCAATCACACCAGTGGCATCGGCGACTACGTCCTGGGTGCGTTCCCGTCCTTGCAGCAGCTGTCGACCAAGAGCCTGGACGACAACCGCTTCCGTCACTTCCGGCCCGCCGAACTCGCCCGCCTCGGCCTCCAGGCCGCACCCACCGGAAAGCCCGGCGAGAAGTGGTCGTACTCCAACACCAACTACGTCATCGCCGGAATGCTGCTCCGGAAGGTGACGGGTGAGGACGCGGAGGACTACATCACCCACCACGTCATCGAGAAGGCCCGGCTGCGCCACACCTACTTCCCGCGCTCGCCGTACATCGCCGGACCGCACCCCAGGATGTACGAGTCGTTCTACGGGCTCATCGACCCGCCGCGCGACTACAGCGTCTACGACATGTCCTGGGCCGGGACGGCGGGAGCGCTGGTGTCCACCACCTCCGACCTGGAGGACTTCTACCGCGCGCTGCTCCGCGGCCAACTCCTGCCCGCCGCACAGCTCCACGAGATGCAGACGACGGTGCCGGTGCTCGACGCGGACGGCCGGGTGGCGATGCGCTACGGCCTCGGCATCTACGCGGTCGACCTGCCCTGCGGACGGTTCTGGGGCCACGACGGCGCGGTGTTCGGAGCCGGTACGTCGGTGCTTTCCAGCCCCGACGGCGGACGGCAGGCGGCCCTCGGCTTCAACCTGATGAAGTATCAGAAGCTGCGCGACGACGGCACCTTGGAGCCGAGTCCGATCGACGCCGCGATCGGCGCGTTCACCCTCAAGGCCCTGTGCGGGACGGGGCCGCAGGACCGGGCGGGTGCCTCCGCCGCCCCGTCCACCGTCCTGCCGCGTGCCCAGGACCTCGCCCCGGCGCTGCCCCCGCGTTACTGACGCCCGAGCCTGCGGGCCCCCCGCTCGCCCCGCCTCGCCCTGGGCGCCAACCAACCCTGTATGCAAGGGAGTTGACCGTGGCCTGAATCGAACGGGCCGTGTTCCCAACCGCCGTCGCCGTCCCCATGCTCGGGCGGGGGCCGGCGACTCAGCGAGCGGGAGGGTGCACGATGACGGACGCCAAGGGAACCAGGCCGGGCGCGCGGGGCGCGGTGGACGTGCGGGCCACCGCCGCCGCGCCGGGCATGACGCCGTTCGACGAGGTCTACGACCAGCCGGATCCCCGCGCCTACTTCCAGGCGCTCGGACCCCTCGAATACCGCACCCCGGGCCACGCCCAGCCGATCTTCCGGCGCCTGACGACGGCCCTCGGCACGGGCCCCGGGGCCGCGCACCCGACCGTGCTCGACCTGTGCTGCTCGTACGGCATCAACGCGGCCCTGCTCAACCACGAGGTGACCCTGGAGGAGTTGTACGAGCGCTACACCTCGCCTGTGGCTCGTGCGATGAGTACCCGGCAACTCATGGACTGGGACCGCGAGTTCTACCTGTCGCGGCGCCGGACCGGGCAGGTGCCGGTGGTGGGGCTCGACATCGCCTCCCGCGCCGTCGCCTACGGGCGGGCCGTCGGGCTGCTCGCGGACGGGTACGCCGAGAACCTGGAGGTGGACCCGCCGAGCCCGGCGCTGCGCCGCGCGGTGCGGGACGTCCGGCTCATCACCCTGACGGGTGGCGCCGGCTTCCTGTCACCCCGCACCCTGCGGCCCCTGCTGGCCGCGGCGCACGGGCCGGTGTGGGTCGCCGCCTTCGTCCTGCGCACCACCCCGTACGACGAACTCGCCGGCTGCCTCGCCGCCTTCGGACTCGCCACCGAGCGGGCCGCGCCGACCTTCGCCCAGCGCCGTTTCACGGACGACGGCGAACGGGGCTTCGCCGTCGAGGCGGTGAGCGCCGCGGGTCTCGACCCCCGGGGCAAGGAGACGGCCGGGTACTTCCACACCGCGCTGCACCTGTCCCGTCCCACCAGCGACGTGGTGATGAGCCCGCTCGACACCCTGGTGCCGTAGCGGCCCGGACATGGCGCTGCCGCCCCACGGGACGCGGGGCGGCAGCGCTCCGTCGGATCAGCCGCGGGCGGCCGGGGTGTTGGCCGCGGTCACGTTGACGGCGGCCCAGGCCTTGTCCACCGTCTTGTACTCGGTGCTGCTCGCGCCGTACAGGTCGGCGGCGGCGCTCAGCGTGGCGGTGCGGGCGTCGTGGAAGTCGGTCGTGGAGACCATGTACCGGGTGAGCGCCCGGTAGAAGATCGCCGTCGCCTTGTCCCGGCCGATGCCGCTGACCGTCGAGCCGTCGTAGGTCGGCGAGTCGTAGGCGACGCCGTTGATGGTCTTCTTGCCGCTGCCCTCGGCCAGCAGGTAGTAGGCGTGCGAGGACACACCCGAACCGGCGTGGACCTCGGTGTCGTAGGACGCCTGCGACCAGTAGTCGACGGTGCCTTCGAGCTTGTCGAGGGACGGCTTGTCAAGGCGCCGCAGGAACTTCTGCTGCAGCCCGAGCTTCTCGCCCATCAGGTAGTTGGGCGGGTTGTTCGGGTTGTTGGTGGCGAACTCGACGTTGCTGCCGAAGATGTCGGCCAGCGACTCGTTGAGCGAGCCGGGCTCACCGAACTGGTTGTCGTCGGCGTCGACCCGGGTCGGCTGGAGGTTCGCCGTCGCGTCCACCACGCCGTGGGTGAGCTCGTGTCCGGTGACGTCCAGGACGACCAGCGGCTGGGCGAAGGTCTGGCCGTCGCCGTCGCCGTAGAGCATGCAGCCGCAGTCGGAGTCCCAGAAGGCGTTGCCGACGCCGTTGCCGAAGTGGACGAGTGCGTGGGCGCCGGCCCCGTCGTTCTTGATGCCGTTGCGGCCCAGGGTCTTCTTGTAGAAGTCCAGGGTGCTGGTGATGCCGTACTGCGCGTCGACGGCGGCGGTGGTGCGGTTGCTCGCCCGGCCGTTGCCCCAGAGGTTGTTGGTGCTGGTGAACGCCTTGCCGGCGGAGAACTGCTGCAGCTGCCGGTTGCCGGCGTCGCGGGTCTCGGTCTGGCCGCGGCTCGGGTCCTTGAGCGTGAACGCGCTCTTGGCCGTCTGTGTCGTGGTCAGCGGCACGTTGCCGACGAACAGGGACGAGCCGGTGCCGTTCGCCGCCGCCGGGAAGCCGGACGCCCTGGCCGAGGCGAACGGCGCCGCCGCGGCGGTCCCGAGCGCCGGGCTGACCTTCTGTCCGCTCTTGCGGAGCTTTTCCTGCACGGTGGGGGAGATGAAGGAGTCACCGGTCGGCGTGTTGCTGAGGACGGCGCCGCTCGCCGCGTCGACGACCACGGTGCGGGCGCCGGACTCGGCGGTGGCGCTGGCGCTCACCTGGATCTGGTAGGCGAGCGCGGTGTGGCCGGCGCGGGCGTCCACGACGAGCCGGGCGGCTCCCGCGGTGCCCTTGGCGGCGGTGGCTGCCTTCGCCTGGGCCTGTGCGGCCGTGACCTTGGCGCTGGTCGTCGGCACGGCGACCTGGGTGCGCAGGGCGCGGGTCACTCCGGTGTAGGCGGATCTCTTGTCGAGGTGGACGACGAGGTCGCCGCCGAGGACCGGGAGTCCGCGGTGCGAACGGACGAAGCGGACGTGCTGCTTGCCGTCCGGGTCGACCAGGACGTCGGTGGCCTGAAGCGTGTCGTCCTTGCCGACGCCCGTGGCGGATGCGTGGGCGACGGCGGCGGTGCGGGCCGCGTCGATGACCGGCTGGAATCCGGTGCTCGCGGCGGGGGCGGTGGCCCCCTGGGCGGCGGGTGCGGCGAAGGCCGTGGCCCCGCCTCCCGCGCTGATGGTGACGGCCGTGGTGACGGCCAGGGCTATCGCCAGGCTGCGTATGTGGGGTGTACGCACGGTGGGGGGTTCCTTAGGTGCGGGGATGGTCGGCTCAACAACCACCCGTACACACGGTGCTGTTGTGCACCGTGGGGACCATGTGGTCCCGGCCGGAACCCTGCTATGCCTGGCGTGAACATGTAAAGAGGGAAGATCGGGTTTGTGTCCCCGCGGAACGCAGATTTAACAATCGGTGACCTTTGAGGTGGCCAAAAGGCGTCCGAACCACCCCTGTACCGGCCCAGATGCGCATCGGTGCGAAAAGGTTGCCCCGCCGCGGCACCTTCTCGACGGGAACGCATCGGCCGCGTGCCGGGCGGCTGAACGAACCGGTCCCGTCCGTCTGTTGCCGACCGGAACCGGACGAAGTTCGTCCTTTTCAGGCGTACGCCGCGTCCGCCACGGAAAGGTAGGCACCGTGCCAACGGACGACGAAACGGCCGACGGGTTCGCAGCCGAGCTGCGCCGTCTGCGAGCCCTGCGCAAGGTGTCCCTGACCGGACTCGCCCGCTCGATCCACTACAGCAAGGGATACCTCAGCAAGATCGAGAACGGCAGCAAGCCGCCGACCCCCGACGTCGCCCGCCGGTGCGACGAGGCGCTGGAGGCGGGCGGCGCCCTGGTGCGTCTGCTGGACCGGCCGGCGCCCGTCCCCGCCGCCCGCACCGCGCAGGGCGGCCCCGCCGAAAGCACCCCGTGCCCCTACCGGGGTCTTGCCGCCTACGGCCCGCAGGACGCCGAGTGGTTCTACGGACGCGAGAGCGCGACGGCCGAACTGACCGGCCGGCTCGCCGAACGCATGGGCCGGGGCCCCCTCGCCGTGGTCGCCCCCTCCGGCGCGGGCAAGTCCTCGCTCCTGCAGGCCGGTCTGCTGCCCGCGCTGCGCCGGGGCGCCCTGCCCCAGGCCGGTTCCGACCGGTGGCCCGTCGTGGTGTGCACACCGACCGCCCACCCGCTCAAGGAACTCCTGCGCTGCGCCGCCGACACGCTCGGCGCGGCGGCCGCGGAGATCACCCCCGAGGCGCTCGCCGAGCGGCCCGGCCTCCTTCTGGACGCCGCGGCGGGGCGCGACGGCGACGGCGGACTCGTCCTGGTGGTCGACCAGTTCGAGGAGGTCTTCACCCTCTGCGACAGCGACCGCGAACGCCGCGACCTCGTCACCGTCCTGCACGCCCTGGCCACGGCGTGCGCCGCCGACGGCACGACCGCGCGCGCCGCCGTCGTGGTGGGCCTGCGCGCCGACTTCTGCGGACGCTGCCTCGACCACCCGCATCTCGTGGAGGTCTTCACCCACGGTCTGTTCGCGCTCGGCCCGATGTCCACCACCCAACTGCGCCAGGCCGTCACGGGGCCGGCCGAAAGGGCGGGCCTGAGTCTCGAACCCGGCCTGGTGGAACTGCTGTTGAGGGACCTCGGCACCGACACGGCGGCCTCCGCGGGCTCCCTCCCGCTGCTCGCCCACGCCCTGCTCGTCACCTGGCAGCAGCGCACCAGCCGCACCCTGACGGTGGCCGGGTACGAGACGACCGGCGGGATCCACGGCGCCGTCGCCCGCACCGCCGAATCCGTGTACGCCCGGCTCGACACCGCCGAACAGCGGGCCGCGCACCAACTCCTCGTACGGCTCGTACAAGTGGTGGACGACACCACGCAGACCCGCAGGCCCGTCGAACGGGAGCTGCTCGTACGGCAGTTGACGGAGCCCGAGGCCGGCGCCCGCGCGCTCGACGCCTTCGTGCGGGCCCGTCTGGTCACCGCGGGCCGCGATGCGGTGGGGATCACCCATGAGGCGCTGCTGCACGCCTGGCCCCGGCTGCGCGGCTGGATCGACGCCGACCGGGCCGGACTCGTCCTGCGCCAGGAGGTCTTCGACGCCGCGACCCAGTGGGTCCGCGCGGGCCGCGACCCGAGCCTGCTCTACCGCGGAAGCCGGCTCGCCGCCGTCCGCGAACGCACCCGGCACATCCAGGATCGCGAGCAACTGGGGCCGCAGGAAAGGGAGTTCATTGCCGCGTGCGCGGCCGAGGAGGGGCGCGGGGTGCGGGTGGCCCGGCGCCAGCTGCGCATCCGACGCGGTCTGCTCGTCACCCTCGCCGGGCTCCTCGCGCTCGCGGTGACGGCCGGCGCCCTCGCGCTCCAGCAGAGCCGGCGGGCCTTGGAACAGAGCCGCACCGCCCAGTCGCAGGCGCTCGCGGTGCGGTCGGGGGCGCTCGCCGCCGGGCAGCCGGAGGCCTCCATGCTGCTGGCCGCGGACGCCTACCGCACCGATCACACCCCGCAGGCACGCGGGGCCCTGCTCAGCACCCAGGCCCAGTACTTCGACGGCCGGCTGCGCGGACACACGGGGCCCGTCAACGCGGTGGCCTTCAGCCCGGACGGCAAGACCCTGGCCTCGGCCGGCTCGGACGCCACCGTGCGGCTCTGGGACACCGCGAGCCACCGGGGCACCGCCACACTCACCGGCCACACCGGGGCGGTGACCTCCCTCGCCTACTCCGCCGACGGCCGCCGCCTCGCGACCGCGGGCGCGGACGGCACCGTGCGGCTCTGGGACACCGCCACCCACCGCATGACCGCGACCCTGCCCGGGCACCAAGGACCGGTCCGCTCCGTGGCGTTCAGCCCGGACGGCCGCACCCTGGTGTCCGGCGGCGCCGACCGCACCGTCCGCCTGTGGAACGTGCCCGACGCCACCGCGCGCACGGTGCTGCCCGGCCACCAGGACGCGGTGATGGCGGTCGCCTTCGCCCCCGACGGGCACACCGTGGCCTCCGCGTCCGCCGATCGCACCGTGCGGGTGTGGGACGTGACGGGGGAGCGGCCCCCGATGGTCCTGACCGGGCACAGCGACCAGGTGCTCGGAGTGGCGTTCGGCCCCGACGGCCACACCCTCGCGTCCGGCGGCGCCGACCGCACCGTGCGCCTGTGGAACCTGCCCGACGGCAGCGTGCGCGGCATCCTCACCGGGCACAGCGACGACGTCAACGCCGTCGCCTTCACCCGGGCCGGCGACACCGTCATCAGTGCGAGCGGCGACGGCACCGTCAAACTGTGGGACGCGGTCAACCACCGTGTCGTCGCCACCCTGTCCGGGCACACCGACTACGTCCTCGCCGTGGCCGCAGGGCCCGACGAACGGCTGGCCACCGGCGGGTTCGACCAGTCGGTGGTCCTGTGGGACCCGGGCCGCTCCGCGCTCACCGCCCGGCCGTTCACCGAGGCGTGGCAGTCCGCCTACGCACCGGACGGCTCCCTGCTCGCCTCGGCGCAGGCGGACCGCACGGTGCGGCTGTGGGACCTTCCCCGCCACCGGCTGCGAGCCACCCTGACCGGCCACGACGGCTCGGTGTTCGCGGTCGCCTTCTCGCCCGACGGCCGTCTCATCGCCTCGGCCGGCGCCGACCGCACCGTCAGGCTCTGGAGCACGGCGACGGGACGTCTGGAGGCGACCCTGAGCGGCCACGAGGGTTCGGTGTTCGCGGTCGCCTTCTCACCCGACGGACGCCTGCTCGCCTCCGCATCGGCCGACCGCACCGCCACCCTCTGGGACGTCGCGACCCGGCGCCCGTACGCCCGCCTGCGCGGCCACGACGACTTCGTCAACACCGTGGCCTTCAGCCCCGACGGCCGCACCCTGGCCACCGGCAGCGACGACCTGACGGTCCGTCTGTGGACCGTGCGCGACCCCGGCCACACCGCGCGCACGGTCCTGCGGGGCCACACCGGCTCGGTGCGCTCGGTGGCCTTCGCGCCCGACGGCCGCACCCTGGCCAGCGGGGGCAACGACGGGACCGTACGCCTGTGGGACACGGCGCACCCGACTGTGGCGCGCACCCTCGCGGGTCACAGCGGGTCGGTGCGCGCGGTCGCCTTCAGCCCCGACGGCCGCACCCTAGCGAGCAGCGGGAGCGACCAGAGCGTGCGCCTGTGGAACCCGGCGACCGCCGACCAGATCGCCGCCCTCAGCGGTCACACCGGAGCCGTCTGGGGCGTCACCTTCGACCCCCGGCTGCCCGGCACGCTGGCGAGCAGCAGCAACGACGGCACCGTCCGGCTCTGGAACACCGACGTGCCGCGCCAGCAGGCCGAGGTGTGCCGCCTCCTCGGCGACACGGGCCCGGGCCGATGGAACCGCCTGCTGCCCGACCTGCCCTACCGGCCGCTGTGCCCCGCTCCCCGCTGACCTGCGAAGTCCCGGTGTTTCCCAGGTGTTTCCCGTTTCCCGACGGCACAGGAGACGCCCGGGTCCTCGACAACACCCCACCGCACGCCACAGTCTCGAACCCACCGCGGCACCAGGTCCCGCTCCCGGCGGAGCGAGGCGCCGCCCGCCGGGCAGCGGCCCGGCGCACGTACCACGAAACGGGGAACACACACATGCACCACACCCTTGCCCGAGCGCCGCGCACCGTCGTCGCCGCGGGCATCATGGCGGCCTGCGCCATCGTGCCGACCGCACAACTGTCCGCCGCCGCCCCCCAGTTGACGGCCAGCGTCACCCGCACCGTCGCGGCCGGCGGCTGCGACGTACTCGCCCCCGGCGCCTCGGCCACCGCGGAGGCGGCGGTCCGGGCCGCCTGTTCGCAGCTCGGCGTCTGGTACAGCTGGGGCGGCGGCCACGGCCCGCAACCCGGAGCCACCTACGGCCAGGTGGACCCCACCGACCCCGCGAGCAACCACGACCCCGAGCGGCGCGGCTTCGACTGCTCGGGCCTGGTCCGCTACGCCTACGCCCAGGCCACCGGACAGGACATCCTGGCCGGCACCGCCAACAGCCAGTACCACTCCTCCCGCGTCACCGCCCGCTTCGGCGCGGGGCAGGGCACCGGACCGCTGCTGCCCGGCGACCTGCTGGCCTGGGGCGGCGCCAACTCCATCCACCACATCGCCGTCTACCTCGGCGCGGGCAAGATGGTCGAGGCCCGTCAGTCCGGCACCCATGTGATGGTGAGCGACGTACGGCTCGGCGGCGACTACAACGGCGCCGTACGCATCGGCGGGAGCCCGGCGCCGAACGGCACCTTCTCCACCTGGGGCACCGACGTGTGGACCCACACCGAGCCCTCGACGACCAGCGCCCGGGTGAACAAGTTCGCCGGGCCCACCCGCGTGAAGGTCGGCTGCCAGAAGCACGCGCAGGTCGTCGAGGCCGAGGGCTACCGCAACGACGCCTGGTCCTACCTGCCCGACTACCAGGCATGGATCACCAACATCTACATCCAGGGACCGGCCTGGCTCGACGGCGTCCCCACCTGCCCCTGAGGCCATCCGGACCACCCCTCCCCACGACCACCTCACGAGGAGTTCGTCATGAACGCACGCAAGAAGATCGCCCTGTTCCTGTCCGCCACCGCACTCACCGCGGGCCTCACCGCGACCGGCCTGCCCGCCGCCGTCGCCGCGCCCGCCCAGGCGGCCAAGCCCGCCGCCGAGTGCGGAGTCCGCTCGGACGGCAGGCTGTACTGCGGCAACGCCGTGGGTGCGAAGGGCTACGCCGACCGCTCCTACCGCTCGGCCACGCGCGGCACGCTGACCACCGGGTTCAACTGGTTCGTGTGCTGGGGCCACGGCGACCCGCACCAGGGCGGCAACGACATCTGGTACTGGACGCAGCTCGACAACGGCGCCTGGGGCAACGTCCCGGCCGTCAGCGTCAAGACCGGCCAGGACCCGGCTCCCGGCCTGCGCGAGTGCTGATCACGGCACCGCGCTGAGACACCGGGCCGCCCGTCGATCCCCCGACGGGCGGCCCGGCCATGTGGTGAGCACCCACCCCTCGCGTCGCGCGGGACTGCGAGCGGGACGGGCCTGGGGGAAGCTGGGAGGGCGGAACCCGGCGTACGCACGAGCAGGAGGTGTCCATGGATCCGGTAGCGGCCCTGAGGCGCATCGCGTTCCTGCTCGAACGCGGCCGGGGCGCCACCTACCGCGTCCAGGCGTTCCGCACCGCGGCCGCGGTGGTCAAGGAGATGCCCCCGGACGAGCTCGCGGCCCGTGCCGCGGTGGACGGCCGCCTCGAAGCGGTCAAGGGCATCGGCCCGAAGACCGCCCAGGTGGTGCGCGAGGCCCTGGACGACCAGGTGCCGGGCTATCTGCAACGTCTCGAATCGGAGCTGGAGGCCGCGGCCCCGCTCGCGGTGGGCGGCGAAGCGCTGCGCGCGGCGATCCGGGGCGACTGCCATCTGCACTCCGACTGGTCGGACGGGGGCAGCACCATCGACGACATGGGCAGCACCGCGGCCGAACTGGGCCACGAGTGGGCCGTACTCACCGACCACTCGCCCCGGCTCACCGTCGCCCGCGGCCTGAGCGCCGAGCGGCTGCGCGAGCAACTCGACGTGGTGGCCCGGCTCAACGAACGCTGGGCCCCGTTCAGGCTGCTCACCGGCATCGAGTGCGACATCCTCGACGACGGATCCCTCGACCAGGACGAGGAACTGCTCGACCGGCTCGACGTGGTGGTCGTCTCGGTGCACTCCAAGCTGCGCATGGACGCCGCCGCGATGACCCGGCGCATGGTGGCCGCCGTCAGCAACCCACTGGCGGACGTCCTCGGCCACTGCACGGGGCGCCTGGTCACCGGGCGCGGCCGGCCCGAGTCGGTGTTCGACGCGGACGCCGTCTTCGCGGCGTGCGCCGAGTCCGGCACCGCGGTGGAGATCAACAGCCGTCCCGAACGGCTCGATCCGCCGCGCCGGCTCCTGACCCGGGCGGTCGAAGCGGGTGTCCTGTTCGCCATCGACACCGACGCCCATGCCCCCGGCCAGCTGGACTGGCAGATCTACGGCTGCTCGCGGGCCGAGGAGTGCGGCGTGCCACCGGAGCGCGTCATCACGACCTGGCCGGCCGAGGACCTGCTGGCCTGGACACGCAGCCGCGAGGTGCCGACGGGTGCGGAGGGAGCGGGCTGAGCCGGGCGCTTGGCCGGCAGCGCCGCCGGGGCGTACATACACCGGGGCCGGGACGCGCACCCCGTGACGGGTGGGCGCCCCGGCCCTCGGCCGTGCCGGACGGCGCCGCGTCAGCGGCGGACCGCGCCGTGCGTCAGAAGCGGTCGGTCCCGGCGTCGCGCATCGCCTGCTCGGTACGCTCCTGCTCCTGCCGACGCATGTCGGACTCGTCGGAACGCCCGGACATCGGCTCACTGGCCTCCGCGGCCCGCGTCTTCGCCTGCTCGGCAGCCTGCTGCGCCTTGTTCCGGAACTTTTCGGCCTTGCCCATGGAGACTCACTCCTGAAAGTGGGGGGATGGAACTCCTTCACGGTGACACGCACACTCACCGCTCGCGCGTCGAACGATCACACAGCGTGAGGGTGTGGGTGGTGGTGTGCGCCCCCATGGGTCCGCCGGGGCGGGCGTGGTCAAAGCCGCGCTTCCTGTGCCGTAGGGTGGAGTCATCGACGCGGGGTGGAGCAGCTCGGTAGCTCGCTGGGCTCATAACCCAGAGGTCGCAGGTTCAAATCCTGTCCCCGCTACGGAATTTCGGCCCCCCGGCACCCAGTGCCGGGGGGCCGAAGTGTGTGCCGAACCCACTGAGGCGAGCGGGCCGCCCGTCCGCATCCGGTAGGCGGAGCCGGCGGCAAGGCAACCGATGTGCCCCTCCTCGCATCTTCACCGGCGGCAGAGGATCGACTCGTGGGCGTACGGGGCCCGGAGGGGATTTTTGATGAGCGGGCGGCGATGGGATGATGGCGCGATGTCTGATCGTGTTGTTGTTGCCGCCTGTGACGGCGCGTCCAAGGGCAATCCGGGTCCCGCGGGATGGGGCTGGGTCATCGCCGGGCCCGACGGGCGGCCCGAGCGCTGGGGGGCGGGGCCGCTCGGCACCGCGACCAACAATGTCGGCGAGCTCACCGCCCTGGAGCGCCTCCTGGAAGCCGTCGACCCCGGGACGCGCATGCAGGTGCGGATGGACTCCCAGTACGCCATGAAGGCGGTCACCCAGTGGCTCCCGGGCTGGAAGCGCAACGGCTGGAAGACCTCGGCGGGCAAGCCGGTCGCCAACCGTGAACTCGTCGAGCGCATCGATGAGTTGCTCACCGGACGGGACGTGGAGTTCGTCCATGTGCCCGCGCACCAGGTGGACGGCGACCCGCTGAACGCGATCGCCGACCAGGCCGCGAGCGACGCGGCCACCACCCAGCGGGCCGCCGGCACCGCCCTGGGCGACCAGGAGTTGCCGGTGCCGGCACCGGCTCGCGCCACCGCGACGCGTGCCAGGCCCGCCACCGCGCGCAAGGCGTCGTCCGCCACCAAGCCGGCGTCCTCGGGCACGCCGCGGACCATCAAGGCGAAGTTCCCCGGACGCTGCCCCTGTGGCCGGCCCTATGCCGCGGGCACACCCATCATGAAGCGCGACGGAGGCTGGGGACACCCGGACTGCACCCCGGTGGCCTGAGGCAGGGGCCCCGGTGTCACCGCCGGGCCAGGTGGCTCGGAGCGGGCCGGTCCGTCCGGCGCCGCGACGGGCTCAGCCGGTGGTGACAGGAGCCGCCGAGGGCTCCCCCTTCTTGCTGTCGCCGGACGCGGACTCCTTCTTCTTGGTGTCGCCGGACGCGGGTGCCTTGGCCGCGGCGGTGTCGGTGCCCTCGGGGGCCGTGTAGAAGACGGATCGGTTCTGCCGGGTGCGCTGCGCCTGCCCCTTGGCGACGAGGTTCTCCAGGGTGTTGCGCACCACGGTGCCCGCGATGCTGCGCTGCGGGTGGGCCTCGGTGAGGGCCGTCGTGATCTCGGCGGCCGAGCGCGGTTCACCGCTCGCCGCGAGGTGGGCCGCCACGAGGTCGCGCAGGGTGGGGGCGTTGCCCGACGTCTTGGCCCTGGTCTTCGCGGCCGGCTGCGCCTGCTTCTTCGGGGCGCGGGCCGCGGACTTGGCCGCCGTACGCGCCTGGGGGACCCGCGGGGCCGCGGCCTCGGCGGCCTTCTTGGCGGCCGTCGTCCGGCCCCTGCCCTTGGCGGGTGCGGAGGCCTCGGCCCGGGGAGTGCCGATCGCCTGCTGCATGGAGGCCAGCAGGGCGTGGTTGTTCTCCAGGACGCTCAACTGGTCCTGGAGCGCGCTGATCTGGTTCGCGATCTGTTCGCGTTCGGCGACGTTGCCGTCCAGGTCGCTCTGGATCTGGGCGGCGTACTGTGACTGAAGTGTGGTGCTGTCCGGCACGAGTTGTTCCTCCGGGGCGTGTGCGTATGTGATTGCTGCCGGATGTTACGCGCCTCCACAGTGCGTGGGCACCCACTTGACGGTAGATGAGACCGCTGAGGGTGAGAGAGTTACCTGTTGACGTCCCGGTGTGCACGCCGAGTGATGTCCCGCCCTGAGCCTGTGGGTGGTTGGTGGTTGGCGGCCCGGTCGCAGTGCTCGACTCGATGGGTGGGCTACTCGTCGTGGCGCGCGGGCCCCTGTGCCGCACTCCCGTCCGCTTCCTCCGCCCACTGCCTGCTCCACGCGAACAGCGGCTGGAGGGCGTCGATGAGATCCTCACCGAGCCGGCTGAGGTGATATCTGTCCTCGCGCAGGACGAGCAGACGGGTGTCGATCAGTTCACCGAGCCGGGTGCTGAGCACACTGGAGGACATGTGCTCGCACCGGCGCTGCAACTCCCGGAAACCGCCCGGAGATTGACCCAGTTCCCACAGGATGCGCAGCGTCCAGCGTCGTCCCAGCAGATCGAACGCGGCCATGACCGGGCGCCCCGATGTGGACCCCCGAACCGGTACGCCGGGCCGTGGTGTGCCGCCTGCCATGTTCCCCTCTTCTCCTTGCGCTTCGCTTCCCGAAGCAGCATAGTGATGCGAAAAGCGAAGCACTGGCAACGGGAGCGCAGATGTCGCGATTGGCCTTGCTGGAACCGCCGTACGCCGACCGGACCGGCGCGCTGCTCGCGCGCATGATGCCCGGGGACGAGCCACCGATCGGGCTGTTCCGTATGTTCGCCAGGAACCTTCCGATGGCCGGCGCCCTTCATGAATGGGGACGCTACGAGCTGGGCCGACAGCTCACCCTGACCATGCGGGAACGCGAGATCGTCATCGACCGGACCTGTGCGCTGTGCGGCTGCGAGTACGAGTGGGGCGTGCACATGATGGTGTTCGCCGAACGGGTCGGACTCACCCGCGATCAGGCGGCATCCCTGGTGCACGGCGGCCCCGCCGACACGTGCTGGACGTCCGAGCGGGAACGGCTGCTCATCCTCGCCGTCGACGCGCTGCACGAGCGTTCCGACATCGACGACGCGCTGTGGGCACGGCTGGCGTCGGTCTTCGACGAGCTCCAGCTGCTCGATCTGCTGCTGCTGTGCGGGTGGTACCACGCCGTCAGCTTCGCCGCGCGGGCCACGCGCATACCGCACGAACCCGGCGCACCCCGCTTCGCCGACCTGCTCCCCGACGCGACCGGGACCTGCGAGTGAGGGCCGCGCGAAAAGGCTACTGGGTCAGCGTCTACCGCGTCATTGCCGACCCCGAGAGGCTGGCGGCCTACGACGAACTGGCCGGTCCGGCCGTGCGGGCCGGGGGCGGGCGGCTCGTGTCCCGTGGGAGCCGGGTCGTCGCCCATGAGGCCGGAAACACCGAGCGCGTCATTCTCATCGAGTTCGACAGCTTCGAAGAGGCCGTCGCGGCGTACGAGAGCGAGGCGTACCAGAAGGCGCTGGTGGTCCTCTCCGACTGTGTCGAGCGCGACTTCCGCATCGTCGAAGGCATCGGCACCGACTGACCGACGGGCCATGTCCCCGCACCCGTCACTCCGGTGTCGCACACCGCAGTTCGCGCTCGCCCAGGGTGCGTCGCACACATGCGGCGACCACATGGGTGAGGCTCCCGGTGCGGGCGAACAGGGCGCGCTGGACGAGGGCGCCGTTGCCGTGGGCGAGGAGTTCGGCGGTCGTCTTGGTGGCCCAGGGCAGGTCCCCGCTGTCGTCGAGTGCCTCGTGTGTGTGGTCGAGCAGGGCCCGCACGACCGTCGCCGCGGGGGCCGGCCGCATGGTGCGCGGGTGCAGCAGGTCGCCGTCGAGCCCCGAGCGCGCGGCCCGCCACGCGGCGAGGCGCAACAGCTGCACCCCGTGCCCCGTGGGTGGCTCGCCCCGGCGCCAGTCCCGCGCCGCCGTCTCCACCAGGGCCCGCCCCAGACAGGCCACGAGCAGGGTGGTGGTGGCGTCGAGGCACACATCGGCGACGCGGATCTCCACGGTGGGGTAGCGGTGCGAGAGCCGGGCGTCGAAGTAGATCATGCCCCGGTCGTGCACCACCCCGCTGGTCACCATGTCGTCGACCTGCGCGTGGTAGCGCGCGGCCGAACCGAACACACCGGTGGGTCCGGACATCGGCCACCGCCCCCACACCCGGCTGCGATAACTGCTGTAGAGGGTGTCGTTCCCCTGCCAGTAGGGCGAGTTGCCGCTGAGCGCGGTCAGTACGGGCAGCCACGGCTGGATCCGGTCCACGACCGCGACACCTTCCTCGTCCGATGCGACCGACACATGCACATGGCAACCGCAGGTGAGCTGTTCCTGGGTGGTGAGTCCGAACTGTTCCTCCATCCACTGGTAGCGGCGGCTCACGTTCACGGCCGGGCGCACGGGCAGGGGAGAGGTGGCGAGCGCGGCGACGGCCGCCCCCTCCTCGGCCGCGTGCCGGGCCGCCTCCCGGCGCCAGCGCACGATCTCCGTGCCGAGTTCGTCCATGTCCGTCTGTGGCCGGGTGCCGAACTCCAGCTGCTGGCGCTGGAGTTCACGTGCGAAGGTCTGGTGCGGCGCCCCGCCTCCGGCGGCGGCGCACCGGGCGAGACGGGCCAGTACTTCCGAGGACAGGGCGCAGGGGCGCCCGGAGTCCGGGTCGACCAGGAGCAGTTCCTCTTCCACGCCTACCGTGCGCAAAATGACGCTCCCATCCTGTCCGGGCGCCCGAGGGCGACGCGGGAAACGGCCGGGGGCACCAGCATGCCCGGCCCGCGCCGCCCATGAGGCCCGGTGAGGGGACCCTCTTTCGGTCACACCTCGCGGGGCCGCGCACCCGGCGCCCCGTCCGCCGCCCCGGCGCCGCCACGCCCCTCGCGCACCAGGTGCGGGGCCCGCCGGACACGCCGCCGCCCGGGGGGGAATCCCCGCCGGGCGGGCGCGCCCACGGTATTCCTTGGGCACGAGCGCCGGCGGGGGAGACCGTACCGGCCTCGCGCCCCACTCCCCATCGGATGTAAGGAGAGAACTGCCGATGCGCGTACGTCTTGTCGCCGCCGGGGCCGTTGCCGCCGCCGGAGCACTGCTCGGGATGGCCGCAGGCCCGGCCTGTGCCGCCTCAGGTTCGGTGTCGGCCGATCCGGCCGGGACGGTGTCCCGGGACGGCACCATCACCGTGAGCGGCACCTACCGCTGTTCCGGTGCGTCCGGACGCGGGCCCGTCGTGGTGTCGAGCTCGGTGGGCTCCGCCACCGTCCGCCAGGGGCTGCAGGGCATCGCCGCCCAGTGCGACGGCGCCCAGCACACCTGGGTCAACCACGGGAAGCTCGCCTACGGCGGACCGATGACACCCGGCCCCACCGATGTGCAGGCCTCCCTGGTGCGGCTCGACATGAGCAGCGGTCTGCCCCTGCCCTCCGTGATCGCCATGGACCGGCGCCAGGTGGACCTGCGTCCCGCCGCGGACTGACGCCGCCCGGCTCCCCCGCCGCCCCGACGGCCGAGCGGGGCCCGAGGTTGTATCCGTTCGTGTGGGGACAGTGAGTTTCGGACATACCCGCATTCTTGGGGTCCGAGGGTTCACTGTCCCCTGAAACGTCTCGGCCCACGGGGTGGAAGTCCTCTGTCCACTGGGGTCAACACCTGCAATTCATACGGTGGTTGCCCGGATCTGGCCGTTGATTCTCTTGATCCACTGTCAGAATGGCACAAGAAACGACCGAAAGTGTCCTGTTTGCTTTGACTCCTGATCGGTCTGCGGTGAAGGTCTCGTGCATGTCCCCTTCGTCCCAGGCCACTTCCGGTGGTCTGCTCCGTATGCGCGAATTCCGCCTGCTGCTCTCCGGAGCCGCGGCCGCGCAGGCAGGCGCCCAAGTCACGCTCGTGGCCCTGCCCTTGGTGGCGGTGCTCGAACTCGAGGCACCCGCCTTCCAAGTGGGACTGCTCACCGCGGCCGAAACCGCCGCCTTCCTGCTCATCGGGCTGCCGGCCGGGGCGTGGGTCGACCGGATGCGCAAACTGCCGCTCCTGATCCGCGCCGATGTCGTGCGCTCCCTCGCCATGGCCAGCGTTCCGCTCGCCGCGGTGGCCGGTGTCCTCAGCATGATCCAGCTGTATGTCGTCGCCCTGGTCGTCGGCATCGCCACCGTCTTCTTCGACGTGGCCCACCAGAGCTATCTGCCCCAACTCCTGCCCCGCGAGCAGCTGGTGGCGGGCAACGGGGCCCTGGAGACGGTGCGCTCGTCCGCCCAGGTGGCGGGCCCCGGTCTCGGTGGCGGCCTCGTCCAGCTCGTCGGCGCCCATCTGGCCATCGTGGCCGACGCCATCGGATACGCCGTCTCCGCGCTGTTCCTCATGGCCATCCGCCGCCCCGAACCCGCTCCCGAACCGGTACCGGGAGCGTCCTTGCGCAAGGAGGTGGGGGAGGGGCTGCGCTTCGTCCTCGGTCATCCCCTGCTGCGCGTCATCGCCGGCACCACGGGGCTCGGCAACTTCTTCACCGCCATGCTCATGGCCACCCAGACCGTCTTCCTGGTCCGGGTGCTCGACCTGCCGCCCGCCGCGGTCGGCGCGATGCTCTCGGCCTCGGCCGTCGGCGGACTCGCCGGCGCCCTCTGCGCGGGCCGGCTCGCCCGGCGCTTCGGCCAGGCCCGCGTCATCTGGCTCTCCTCGCTGGCCACCGGCCCCTTCGCCCTGCTGTGGCCGCTGTCCGGCGCGGGCGCCGCCGCCGCTCTCTTCGCCCTCGCCTCGGCGGTCGTCTTCTTCGGCGCCGTGGTCTACAACGTCGCCCAGGTGAGCTTCCGTCAAACACTCTGCCCGCCACGCCTGTTGGGCCGGATGAACGCCACCCTGCGCTTCCTCATGTGGGGCACCCTGCCCCTCGGCGCGCTCGTCGGCGGGGCCGTGGCCGACGCGTCCGGGGCGCGCACCGCGCTGTGGATCTGCGCCGTCGGCTTCCTCGTCGTCCCCCTGCCGCTGCTGCTCTCGCCGCTGCGCCGCATGCGCGACCTCCCCGAAAGCGCCCCCGCCGGGGGCGACGCGCCGCGGGACACCGCGCCGGGCCACGACGACAACGTCCCCATCGCCTGACCCGCCCCCCAACTCCCCCCGTCGCACCGCCTGTTCACGCCCGCCCCCCCACGCCGAGATGTCCGACCCGAGAGAGGACCACGTGCTCCCCAGCATCACGGGCCAGTATCTTGCCCGCTACCAGCGCCTCGGCGCGGGTGACCCGGCAGCCGCGCCGCTGCCGGTCACCGGGGCCCAGCGGCGCTTCCTGCTCGTACGTTCCCTGGGCCCCGCCGGCCGCGCCGACATCGTCCCGATGTTCTTCGCGTTCCCGCGCGGCACCGTCGACCCGATACGCCTGCGGGGCGCCGCCAACCACCTGGCGGCCCGCCATCCCGTGCTGCGGTCCCGGCCGGCCGTCGTCCGCGCCACCCCGGTCCTCGTGCCCGGGCCGGCCGACGTCCCCCTGGAACACGTGCGGCGCGCACCCGGCGAGAGCGGCGAGGACGCCCTGCGGCGCACCCTCGCCGACTGGGCGGCCCAGGGCCCGCCGCTGCGGATGTTCCTCACCGAGGACGGCGCGCCGGACGGCGAGGAACTGCTCGCCGTCGTCCTCGACCACACCGCCTGCGACGGCCAGTCCCTCGCCCGCATCGTCGAGGAACTCGGCGCCGCCTACCGCGACCGCCTGACCCCCGGCGACCTCGCGCCCGCCGAGGCGGCCGCCGAACTCACCGCCTACCGCGAGGCGGTGCTGCGCCAGCTCGACGCCGAGGACCGCGCCGCCTCGCCCGCGGCGCTCGCGTACTGGGCAGAGCGGCTGCGCGGCGTGCAGGACCAGGCGCCGCCGCCCGGCCACCGTACGTTGAGCACCGAACTCCCCAGCGGGGCGGTCGAGTTGAAACTGCCCTCACCCGCCGGAGGCGTGCCCTTCCCGGCGCTGCTCGACGCCTGCCGGGCCGCGGCCGCCGCCCTCCACGGCGACGGCGCGCTCTCGCCCGTCGGCTATCCGTGGGGCGGCCGCCCGGCCGGCGCCGATGGCGTCCTCGGCTGCTTCCTCAACACCGTGGTCTTCCCCGCCGACACCCGGTGCCGTCCGGCCCCCGAGGTCACGGCCACCGACTGGTGGGACGACCTGGACCGGGCCGACACCCCGTTCGACGAAGTGGTGCGGGCCGCCCGCGCGGGCGGCGCCGGCTGGTCGGGCCGGCTCGACGGCCTGCTCACCGTGGACGACTCCCGCAACCGCACCCCGCTGCGGCTCGGCCCGGCCGCCGGGCGCGAAGTGCACATCGGGGGACGCCAGGTCCGCGCCCCCTTCGCCGTCTCCGCCACGCAGGGCGACGAACTCCACCTGCGCATGGTGTGGGACCGCACGGTCCTCGACGACGACACCGCCGAGGGCGCCTTCGCGGCCCTGTGCGGCGCACTGCCCGTCGAGGCCCCGGCCCACTGACCCGCCCGCGCCGCGCCGGGACGTACCGCGCGAGCACACCCCCTGAACCCCGACGTGGGCCGGGCCGCGCGATCCGCGGACCGGCCGACGCGCCGCCGTGCGCGCGCACGACCGCGCCCCGCACTCCCGACCCGACAACCCAAGGGATCGCCCATGCTCCCCCTCTCCTCCTCGCAGGAGATCGTCTGGCTGCACGAAGAAGTGCAGCCCGGCAGCCGCGCCTACAACTTCACCGCCTCGCTCGACCTGTGGGGCACCCTCGACGTCGACGCCCTGCGCAGCGGACTCACCGCCACGCTGGCGCGGCACACCGGACTCCGGCTCGAACTCGTGCCCGTGGCGGGCTCGATGCCGGGCCAGCGCGTCGCGGACGTCTGCCTGCCGCGGCTGCGCACCGTGGACATCTCCTGGGAAGCCGACCCCGAGACCGTCTTCGAGCAGCTCCTGCGCACCGAGGCGGAGACCCCCCTCGACACCTACGAGGCGCCGCTGATCCGCTGGACCCTCGTCAAGCTCGCCGAGGACCAGCACCGGCTCATCCACGTGGAACACCACCTGATCCACGACGGGCACTCGTTCGCGATTCTGCTGCGCGACGTCTTCAGCGTCTACCGGGCCCAAGTCCTGGGCGAGGGGATCGAGTTGGGCACACCCAGCTCATACGCCGAGCACGTGCGCGCCCGCGCCGAGGACGTCCGCGCCGACGAGCTGGGCGAAAGCCTCGCGTACTGGTCCGACACCCTGCGCGACGCCTCGTTCGACATGCCGCTTCCCGGCCTCACCCGGCCCGGCGCCCGGCGCCGCCACCACGGCGGCCAGCTGCGTCAGGCCATCGGCGCCGACCTCGCGGAGCGGCTGCGCGCCCACACCCGCGAGCGGGGCCTCACCCCCTTCGCCACCCTCCTCGGCCTCTTCGCCGAACTGTTGCGACGCCACAGCGGACGCAGCCAGATGGTGGTGGGCACCGCCGTGGGCAACCGGCCGCGCGGCTACGAAGACGCGGTCGGCATGTTCGTCAACACCATCCCGCTGCGCCTCGCCCTGGACGCCGGCGCCCCGGCCGAGGACGCCATGGACGAGGTCACCGACACCCTCATCCGGGCGCTCCCGCATCAGGAGGTGCCGGTCCAGGAACTGACCCGGGCGCTGGGCCTGCACACATCGGGCGCCGACAACCCGCTGTTCAGCGTCATGTTCAGCGCCCATGACGCACCCCTGCCCGAACTCGACGTGCCCGGCCTCGACATCACGCTGTTCGAGGGCTTCAACACCGGCACCACGCGCTTCGACCTCGATGTGGTGCTGCTCCCCGACGACCGGCGCGGAGTGAGCCTGCGCCACGGCGCGGCCGGCATGACGCTCGTCTGGGACTACGACGCCGACCTGTTCGGCGAGGACGTGGCGAAGCTCCTCGCCGAGCGTTTCCTCGACCTGCTGCGCGCCTACCTCGACGCGCCCGCGACCGTCCTCGCCGAACTCGCCCCGCCCGAGGCCCCGCCGCGGCCGGCCCCCCTGCCCACGCTGCCCGAGGGCGACCCGCTCGACCCCGCCGCCACCCAGGACCCGTCCCTGCCCGCCGTCCTGATCGGCGCCCGCCGGATCACCTACGGCGACCTGGACGCCCGGGTCGCCTCGCTGGCCGGGCGCATGACGGCCGCCGGGATCACCGCCGGACGCCCCGTGGCCGCGGTCCTGCCGCGCGGGCTCGACTCGGTGGTGGCGCTCCTGGCCTGCCTGCGCACCGGGGCGGTGTACTGCCCGCTGTCGCCGTCCGACCCGGCCGCCCGCGTCGAGCTGCTCCTCGACCGACTGGCGCCCGCGCTCGTCCTGACCACCGGGGACAGCCCGGTCCGCGTGCCCGAGGGCCTGCCGAGCGCGTCCGTCGACGCCGCCGTGCTGCCCGCCGCCCGCCCGGGCGAGGCCGTGCCCGGCGCCGCGTACATCATCCACACCTCAGGCTCGACCGGCATACCCAAGCCGGTGGCGGTCGGACGCGATGCCCTGGTGAGCCACCTCACCGGCACCGCCCGGCGGTTCGGCCTCGCGGCGGGTGACCGGGTGCTCCTGTTCGCCCAGCCGTCCTTCGACGTGTCCCTCGAAGAGGTGCTTCCCTCGCTCCACGCGGGCGCCTGCCTGGTCGTGCCCGAGCAGGACGTGCCGACCGGCTCCGAACTCGCCGAGCTCCTCGCCGCCGCCCGCGTCACCGTGGCCAACCTGCCCACCAGCTACTTCCTCGCCACCCGCGAGGACCTTCTGACGGTCCTGCGCGACGGCCGCTGGTCGCCGCGTCTGCTCGTCCTCGGCGGCGAACGCATCCCGGCCGACGTGATGCGCACGTTCTTCGACGCCACCGACGCCGGGGCCGGCACCCCGTTCTCCGTCCTCAACGTGTACGGCGTCACCGAGGCGGCCATCAGCTCGACCGTCCACGAGATCACCCGGGACAGTCTGGTCGAGGGCGCCGAGATCCCGCTGGGCCGCGAACTGCCCGGCGAGCGGATCCACGTCCTGGACGAGGGCCTGCGTCCGCTGCCCGCCGGCGCGGTCGGTGAACTGGCCATCGCAGGTGCCGGGCTCGCCGAGGGGTACCTCAACAACCCCGAGGCCACCGCGGCCCGCTTCGTCTCCGTGGCCGCGCTCGGCGGTGAACGCGCCTACCTCACCGGCGACCTCGGATACCGCGGCGAGGACGGCCTGCTGCGCTTCCTCGGCCGCCGCGACAACCAGATCAAGCTGCGCGGCTACCGCATCGAACTCGAAGAGGTCGAGAGCGCCGCCTCCGCCGCGCTCGGCGGCCGGTCCTGCGCGGTCGTCCTCGACGCCACGTCCGGCGGCGACCCCCGCCTGGTCGCGTTCCGCGAGCGCGCCGACGAGGTCGAGGAGTGGGACGAGCAGGCGCTGCACGCCGAGCTCGGCACCCGCCTGCCCGGCGCCCTGGTGCCCGGCCGCTGGGTGCTCCTGGACTCCATGCCGACGCTGGCCGGCGGCAAGCCCGACCGGACGGCCCTGGCCCGCATCGCCGCCGAACTGGCCCCCGCCGCCCCGGTGCAGGAGGCGCGGCCGACGGCGGATCCGGCACGCTCGGACGACCCGGCCGTCGTGCTGCTCGCGGAGGGCTGGCGCGAGGTGCTCGGGCACGACCGCTTCGAGGAGAGCTCCCACTTCTTCCGCATCGGCGGCCACTCGCTGCTCGCCGCGCAGCTGGCGGCCTGGCTGGAGCCGCGCCTGGGCGAGCGCCCCTCGCTGCGCCTGCTCTTCCAGCACCCCGTCCTCGCCGACCAGGCGCGCGCCCTCGCACGGACCGCCACCACCGCCTCCGCCGAACCCGCCGCCCGCGCCGCCGGTGAACCCGCCGCCACCGCCCTCGCCACGCCCAAGGAGTCCTGATGACCGAGCAGTTGATGGACCGTCGGGCCACCGCGTCCGCGGAGCCCGCGCCGAGCGTCCTGCGCGGCGCCCCGGTGGCCGGGGCCGCGCCGACCGGCGTGCTCGCCCGCTACGAGCGGTGGGTACGCACCACACCCGGGGCGCCCGCGGTGATCGACGGCGCGTGCCGCTGGAGCTATGCCGAGCTCGACGCAGCGGCCGACGTCATCGCGAAGGGCCTGGAGGGCCGGGTGCGGCCCGGTGACCTCGTCGGCGTGTGCCTGGACCGCTCGGCCGCCCTGGCCGCCACCGCGGTCGCCCTCGCCCGGCTCGGCGCGGTCTACCTGCCGCTCGGCCCGCGCCCGGGGGAGCGCCGCATCCAGGCCGTCACCGAGGACATCGCCGTGGTGTGCCTCATCGGCGACCCGGACGTACTGCCGGAGCGCCAAGAAGGCGCCGAACAGGTCGAGTTGACGGTACCGGTCGAGGGGGTGAACGCCGCCACCTCGGTCGTGGCCGCCTTCGGGCCCCTGGCAACCGGTGCGCGGACCGCGCCGCCCGAGGCGCTGTACGCCGTCCTCACCTCCGGCTCCACCGGTCGCCCCAAGGCGGTCGCCGTGGCCGAACCCTCCCTCGCCGCCCTGCTCGACTTCTACCGCGCGGAGACCGGGATCGCGCCCGGCGACCGGCAGTCCCTGCTCATCGGCGTCGCCTTCGACCCGCACCTCCTGGAGCTGTGGGCCGGCCTGACCTCCGGCGCGGCCCTCGTACCGGCCCCCGACGACGTCCGCTGGGACCCGGCCGCGCTCACCGCCTGGTGGCGCGACGCGGAGATCACCCTCGCGGTGTCGGCCACCCCCATGATCGAACCGCTCCTCGACCGGCCCTGGCCGCAGGACCTGAAGCTCCGTCACCTCATGGTGGGCGGCGACCGGATGCGCCGCAGGCCCGGCCCCGACGTGACCGCCACCGTCCACAACGCCTACGGTCCCGCTGAAGCCACCGTCGTCACCACCACCCACGCCATGCGCCCGGACGACCCGGACGTCCACGACACCGCCGCACCGTGCATCGGCACCCCGATGGCGGGCGCGACCGTCGCCGTCACCGACGCCGACGGCGCCGTCGTGGCCCGCGGCGAGGACGGCGAACTGCGCATCGGCGGAAGCTGCCTCTCCCTCGGCTACCTGGACCCCGAGCTGACCGCCCGCCGCTTCACCGCCGCCCCCGAAGGGGTCGCGGACACCGACCGCATGTACCGCACCGGCGACCGCGTGCGGATGCTCGCCGACGGGCGCCTGGAATTCCTCGGCCGCCTCGACGACCAGGTCAAGATCAGCGGCGTGCGCATCGAACCCGCCGAGGTGGAGGCCGCGTTCGAGCACGACGAGCACGTCCGCAGCGCCGTCGTCACCGCACCCCGTGACGCCGAGGGACGCGCCCGCCTGGTCGCCCACGTCCTGCCGGCCCCGGGCACCGCGCCCGCGGCCGACGCCCTTCTGGCCGCCGTCCGCGCCTGGCTCCCCGAGCAGGCCGTGCCCTCGACGGTGCGGATGGTGGACGCCTTCCCGCTGGACGCCAACGGCAAAGTGGACCGCCGGGCCCTGCTCGACGAGACCGGGCAGGCACCGTCCGCCGCCGCGGCCGAGCTGCCCGCCGACGCCACCGCCGTCGAGATCCTGGTGCTCACCGCCGTCCGAGATCTGCTCGGGCGCCCCGGAACCACCCTGGACGACAACTTCACCGACGCCGGCGGCACCTCCATCCTCGCGGCCCGCCTCCTGGCCGCCCTGGAGAAGGAGAGCGGTGTCCGGCTGCGCGCCCCCGAGCTGCTGCGCCAGCCCGACCTGCGCGCCATCGCCGCCGTACTCGACAAGCGCCGTGCGGCGGCGCGCACGGCGGGGTCCTGACATGACGACCCCGCTGCCCCCGCTCCACGACCCGAAGGACGCGACCGTGACCGTGCCACGCACCGGCCTGCCCGCCCTGGTGGCGCGGCACGCCCAGGACACCCCGCACGCCCTCGCGGTGGCGGACGGCGACACCACCCTCACGTACGCGCAACTCGCCGCAGCCGCCCGCCGGCTAGCCCGCCACCTCCAGGACCGGGGCGTGCGACCCGGCGACGCGGTCGCCCTGCTCATGCCCCGCTCGGCCGGGACCGTCGTGGCCCAGCTCGCCCTGTGGTGGGCCGGCGCCACCTGCGTCCCCCTCGACCCGGCACACCCCCGCCCCCGTACCGCGGCCATGCTCGAAGACTCCGGCGCCACGCTCACCGTCGGCGACCGCAAGCTCCTGGAAGCCGCCGCGCCGCCCGGGCCCGTCCTCGCCCTGCCCGGCGACGAGGAGCTTTCCGGAGACGGCCTGCCGGGCGAGGGCCCCGGCCCCGAAGAGACCGCGTTCGTCATGTTCACCTCCGGCTCCACCGGGCGTCCCAAGGGCGTCGCGATCCCGCACGGAGCCATCGCCGAACTCGTCACCGACCCCGCGTACGTCACGGTCACCGCCCGCGACCGGGTGCTGCTGCACTCCCCGGCGACGTTCGACGGCTCCACCTTCGAGACATGGTCCGCGCTCGCCAACGGCGCGGCCGTCGCGGTGTGCACCACCGAACGGCCCTCCTTCGAGGATCTGGCCAAGGAGGTGGAGCGGCACGGCGTGAGCGTCGCCTTCTTCACCACCGCCCTCTTCCACCAGCTCGCCGCCCGCCGCTCCCGCGTCTTCTCGCTGCTGCGCACCGTCGTCGTCGGCGGCGAGGCGATGGCCGCCCAGCACGCCCGCGCGGTGCTGCGCGCCTTCCCCTGGGTGGAACTCGTCAACGGCTACGGCCCCACCGAGACCACCACCTTCGCCACCGCCCACCGCGTCGCCGACGCCGACTGCGACGGACCGGTGCCCATCGGCCGCCCCGTCGCCGGCGCCACGGCCCACATCCTCGACGAGGCCGGCCGGCCCGTCGGTGAGGGCGCCCGCGGCGAACTGTGGATCGGCGGCAGCCGCCTGGCCCGCGGTTACACCGGGCGGCCCGAGCTGACCGCCGAACGGTTCGTGGAGCACCCCGCGCTCGGCCGCCTCTACCGCACCGGCGACCTCGTCCGTGCCCGCCCCGACGGCGTCCTCGACTTCCACGGCCGCACCGACGACCAGGTCAAGGTGCGCGGCTTCCGCATCGAGCCCGGCGAGATCGAGCACGCGCTGCGCGAGCAGCCCGACGTGGACGACGCGGCCGTCACCGTGCGCCGCCCCACCCCCGAGGACGCCCGACTGGCCGCCTTCGTGGTGGCCGCGCCGGGACCGGTGCCCCGCTCCGAATCCCTGCTCGCCCGCCTCGCCGCCGTCCTGCCCGCCCACCTGGTGCCGGACGAGCTGACCCTGGTCGACCGGCTGCCGCTGACCACCTCCGGCAAGGTCGACCGCCGGGCCCTCGCCGACCTCGCCACGGTGGACGGAACTCTCGGCGCGGCCCTGCCCCTCACACCGCTCCAGGCGGCCGTCGCCGAGGTGTGGAGCCGCTCGCTCGGCTGCGAGGTGACCCGGCCCGACGCCGACTTCCTCGCCCTCGGCGGACATTCCCTGCTCGCCCTGGTCGTCGCCGAGGACCTGCGCGAAGACCTCGGCGTGGAACTGTCGCTCGCCGACTTCTTCGCCGCTCCCACGGTGGCCGGACACGCCGCCCTCGTCGAGCGCGCCCTGCTCGACGCCCACACCGATCTGCACCCCGACGCGCCCGAGGACACCGATGGCCACTGACACCTCCGCCGCCCTGCAGCAGGAGCTGCTGCGCCGCGCCCGTGCCCGCGCCGCCGGCCGGGCCACGGCCCCCGCACCCGCCGCGCCCCGCGACAACGGACCCGCCCCGCTCACCCACGCCCAGCGCCGCATGTGGCTGATGGAACGCCTGGGGCAGAGCGGCGCCCAGTACAGCGTGCCGTTCGCGACCCGGCTGCGCGGCCCGCTCGACCTCGCCGCGCTGGAGGCCGCGCTCACCGAGCTGGTACGCCGCCACGAGATACTGCGCACCCGCTACGGCCGCGACGGCGAGGAGCCGTACCAGGAGGCGCTGCCCGCCCCGGAGCGGATCCGGGTCGAGACCGCCGACGCACCGGACGACGGAGCGGTCCTGCTCACCGAGGAGGCCCGCCGCCCCTTCGACCTCGCCGAGGGCACCCTGCCGCGCGCGCTCGTCCTGCGCCACGGCCCGCAGGACCACACCATTCTGCTGACGTTCCATCACATCGCCATCGACGGCGGCTCGTTGGAGACCGTGGCAGAGGAACTCGCCGAGCTCTACGAGGCCACCGTCGACGGCCGCCCCCACACCCTGCCCGAGCCCCCGCAGTACGCGGACTTCGCCCGGCGAGAACACGCCGGCGCGGCCCGCCTCGACGACGGTCTCGCCCACTGGACCCGGCGGCTCGCCGGCGCCACCGCGCCCCGCCTGCCCCGGCCGAGCGTCCCGCCCGCCGACGCGGCCGCTCACCCGGCGGCGACCCACACCGTCCCGCTCGGCGACCAGGTGCTGCCCGCCCTGCGCGAGCTGGGACGTGGGCAGCGCGCCACCGTGTTCACCGTCGGCCTGGCCGCCGCGTTCGCGGCCCTGCACCGCCTCACCGGCGAGCTGGACCTCGTCATCGGCTGCGCCGCCACCCACCGCGAGGGCCCGGCCATGCGCGGCCTGGTGGGGCTGTGCGTCAACACCCTGCCGGTGCGCGTCGACCTGTCCGGCGACCCCGCGTTCTCGGCCCTGGTCGAGCGCGTGCGCGACGCGCTGCTGGAGGCGCAGCAGCACCGCGAGGTGCCGTTCGACCTGATCCTGGAGCGGCTCGGTGCGTCCGCCCGGGGCGACGACGGCACCGCGCTCGTCCGCGTCACTTCGGACGTGGTGGGCCTGCCAACCGCACTGCGACTGCCGGGACTTGAGGCGGAGCCGGTGGAAGTGGGTGTGGGCGAGGCCAAGTTCGACCTCACCTTCGGGCTGCTCGACACGGACACGCCGCAGAGCCTCGTCCAGTTCGGCCGGTCCGCCCTGGACGAGGAGACGGGCCGGTCCCTCGCGTCCTCCTTCGCCGAACTCCTCGGCGCCGTCGCGGCCGACCCCGCACTCCGGCTCTCCGGGCTGCCCGGCCGGCTCGCCCGGCCGCAGCCGCACACCTGCCACCCGGCGCAGGCCCGCCTGCTGGCCCATCCCGACGTGGCGGACGCTCATGTGCCGGACGCCGCGGGCGGCCCCCTGCTCGCCTACGCGGTCCTCGGCCGCACCGGAGGACCCTCGCCCGTCCAGCTCCGCGCCCAGCTGCGCCGCGTCCTGGCCCGCGAACTCGTCCCGGCCGCGGTCGTCCTGCTCGACGCGATGCCCCGCGCGGCCGACGGCTCCGTGGACCACGCCCGCCTCCCCGCGGCCCCGCCGCGTCCCGCGCCGCACAGCCCTCACATCGAGCCGGTCACGGAGGCCTTCGCGGGGCTGCTCGGCCAACGGCCGGGCCCCGACGACGACTTCTTCGCCCTCGGCGGGCACTCGCTGGCCGCCGTGCAGCTCGCCGAACGCCTGCGCTCCGCGCTCACCCTGCCCCTGGTCGGCCTCGACATCATGCAGACCCGCACGCCCCGGGCCGTCGCGGACCTGCTCGACGCGCGCGCCGCGGAGCGGGCGACCGCGGTCGCCGCCGCCCCGGCCCGCTCGGCGCGACCGCGCCGGACCCGCGAGGGCACGGTCCTGGTGACCGGCGGTACGGGAGGCGTCGGCGCGTTCGTCCTGCGGGAACTGGCCGCGCGGGGACGGCCGGTGCTCGCGCTCGCCCGCCCCGAGTCGGCGCACCTGGTCGGCGGCGACGGCGTCGAGGTCATCGAGGGCGACCTCGGCGACCTGGACAGTCTGCGCCGGGCCGTCGAGGGGGCGGACGCGGTGATCCACGCCGCGTGCACCTTCACCCGGCCCGAGGTGGACGTGGCCGCGATGCGGGCCATGGTCGAGGCCTGGCGCGGCGGCCCCTTCGTCTTCGTGAGCAGCGTGGACGCCTACGGGCACCCGGCGGGCCCGCAGGTGGCCGAGGAGTCGGCCTCGCAGGCCCCGGTCAGTCCGTACGGGCAGGCCAAACTCGACTGCGAGCGGCTCCTGTTGAACGCGGCAGGCACCGAAGGCCGCGGCGGCGCGAGCGCGGTGCGCTCACCGATCGTGTGGGGGGCCCACGACCGTCTGCGCGACCAACTGCGCTGGGGGGCAACGGGGTTGCTCTACCAGGCGGCCCTCTCCGGCAGCCCCATCACACTGCCCGCGCCCGGCGCGCGCGGCCACGACTGGTACGGGGCGCCCTGGGTGCACGCGGCGGCCCTGGCCCGCGCCGTGGCCTCCTGCGTCGAGGCGCCCGTGCACGGTGTGGCCAACGCGGTCAGCGGCCATGTGTCCTGGTCCGACCTGACCGCCGAACTGGTGGCCCTGCTCGGCAGCGACAGTGCCGTGAGCTTCGGCGACGAGGTCCACCGCGACCTCGACCACCGCTGGCACTACCGGGCCGACCGCCTGGCGTCCGCCCTGCGCCCGGCACCGGGCGAGGACCTGCACACGGTCCTGGCCGCGATGATCGAGCCGATGGAGCGGTAGCCCCGCCCGGCCCGGACGGCGGCCTCAGCGCAGTCTCGTCGGAGGCAGGAACTCGCGGGGCGCCTCCCGGTGCCACCACGCGCCGGTGGCGCGGAGTTCCTGCCACGTCGTGAACCGGTAGCGCCAGATCCTGGCGCGGACATGCACGGGCGGGGCGTCCGGGAACGGGTTGTGGCGCAACAGGCGTACGGTGTCGGGGTCGTTGACCAGGAGCCGGTCCACGAAGGCGCCGAACCAGGGGTGTCCGTAGGACGGCGAGAGCGCCAGGAACCAGAGCATCCAGTCAAGTCGCAGGTGGTAGGGCGCGAACTGGCGCGGCAGCCGTCGCACGTCGCCCGGCTTTCCGTGGAACGCGTACTCCCGCCAGAGCGTCCGCCCGGTCAGCTCCGTATCCGTCGTGCCCTCGATGACGACCTCGCGCCGCAGTCGCGTGATGCTGCCGAAGGCCCCGTACGAGTTCACCAGACGCAGGGGCTCGTACGACGTGTTCATCCGCTGTCCGCGCGACAGGAGGTTGAGGGCCGGCCGCCGGCTGAGGACCAGGACGAGGGCGGCCACCGCGAGCACGACGATCTCGTACCAAAGCGCGGGGTCCGGAAGCGGCGGCGGGGCGGCGAACGGCGACCCGTCGAGGGCCGAGGCCGCCAGGACGATGGTCAGCCAGTTGAGCCAGGCGAAGTTCCCCGACAGGACGAGCCACAGCTGGGTGAGGACGATGAGGCACGCGGCCCCGGCCGCCACCGGCTGGGGCGTGAACAGGGCGAAGGGCACCACGAGTTGGACGACGTGGTTGGCGGCGGCTTCCACCCGGTGCAGGGGCTTGGGCAGATGGTGGAAGAACCAGCTGAGCGGGCCGGGCATCGGCTGGGTCTCGTGGTGGTAGTAGAGGCAGGTCAGATCGCGCCAGCAGGAATCGCCGCGCCACTTGATGAGCCCGGCGCCGAACTCCACGCGGAACACCACCCAGCGCAGCAGCCACATGAGGACCACGGGCGGAGCCACCTCGTCGTTGCCCAGGAACACGGCCAGGAACCCGGTCTCCAGGAGCAGCGACTCCCAGCCGAAGCCGTACCAGGTCTGACCCACGTTGACGATCGACAGGTACAGCGCCCACAGCACCGCCCAGCACACCATCGCCGCCCACAGGGGCACCGCGTCCGCCGCTCCCGCCACCAGGGCGGCGGACAGGAGCGCGCCGGCCCACGCGCAGGCGGCGAACAGGCCGTCGGAGTACCGCAGGTGGAACAGGCTCGGCGCCGCACGGAACGGCACGCGGCGGACGAAGGCCGGCACCGGCAGCATGCCCTTCTCGCCGATGAGCGCCCGGAACTGTAGCGCCGCCGCGAGGAACGCCACCAGGTAGACGGCGGCCAGCGAACGCTGGAAGACCAGCCGGCCGAACCAGTACGCCGACGACGAGAACCAGTCCACGGGGGCGCCTCCAGGGCGGGATGGGCGGCGGGGGAGTCCGCGTGCCTCTTCGTAGCGGGTGGCGCGCACGGGGTCGAGCCGCCCGACGGCCGCGTCACCCGCTCGCCCGACAATCGTGATCATCGCAAGACGCGGGGGGACACCGGCCGCATCGCGCCGGTACCGGTGGCTGTGACCGAGACCCGACCGGCCGGTTCCCGCTCGGTCCACGCCCGCAGCCCTGAACCCGCCCCCTCCCCGCCCCGGCACTCGCCGCACACCCTTCCCGGCGTCCCCGGCGGTGTGGCGGAGAAGGAGCGTCCGAGCGGACGGGCTTGACAGGCCGGCCCGAACTGCCAATAACACCATGGCAGTTGACGATGTGCTTCCAGTCGGCCGGTAGGGATCTGGCCGGGACGGGGGGTGCGTGCGAGGGTCTTGGTCGCCGCAGAGGTCATCGCGCGCAGGCACCAGGGCCCGGCACCGGGCCGGTCCCGCTCATCCCGGCAGGGGAAAACAGCATGGCAATGCGCACCACCACCAAGGCCGTCCTGGGCATCGGCGCCCTGGCGCTCTCGCTCGTCGCCACCACATCGGGGGTCGCCTACGCCGGCCCGCACGACAACAACGGCGCCACGGTGTCCGGCGTCGCGGGCGTCAGCCCCAGCGAAGGCTGTACGCCCGGATACTTCTGCATCTACACCGGAAGCGACTACACCGGCACCATGTTCCGGATGTACCACTGCGTCGAGTACAACCTCAACAACTGGAACGGGGTCGGCTCCTGGATCAACGACAACACCGGCGGAGCCCACGCGCTGATACAGGACCGCAACTACAACACACTGGTCGACACCGACCCCACCAACAACTGGTACAACGGCAGCTACAACTTCTCCCCGGCCTGGCACGTCAAGGCGTGTTGACACGCCGTCAGCGCGGTGTGGGGTGTGCCGCCTGACCCCGCACCGCGCGCGGTCCGCCGCAGTGAGCCACGTCAAGGGGAGACGGGCACGGCCCTCACGTGTTCGGCCCGGCCGGCGGGGCGCCGGTCGTCGCGGCTTCGTAGAGGGCCTTGACGGCGGTGCCGAAGTACGCGCTGTAGGAGACCTGCGGGGTGTTGCCGCCGGTGTGGTAGCCGCCGATGATGCCCACCACGCCCCAGCCGCCGCCCCAGGGAACCAGCATGGGGCCGCCGCTCGTGCCGCCCACGAAGCCGTCGCACGGGATGCGTTCGAAGGTGCCCGGGTCGGCCGGGTCGTCGCTGACCCACTTGCCGGTCGCGCTCAGGCACTCCAGCGGTTTCCTGGCCCCGCCGGGATACCCGATCATCCGCACGGGGACGTGGACGTATCCGGTCCCGGTGAGCAGCTGGACCCCGCCGACCGCGTCCTCCAGACGCCGGCCGTCCTCGTTCGGCCCGGTCACCGCGAACCCGAAGTCGTAGGCGGCGCCCGCGTGTTCACCCCGGTCGTAGTACTCCTGCGGGACGTACACGCCGTTGTCCGTGACGGGGAAGATGCCGAAGGGCGTCAGGCCGTCGTGGAACTGCGGCACGAAGCCCAGATGACGCCTCGGTGAGCTCCCGGCATACCCCTTGAGGCAGTGTCCGGCGCTGAGCACCAGAGCGCGCCCGGGGCTGCGCACCACCGAGCCGCTGCAGGTGCGTCCGGTGCCGGCGGCGTCCGTCCAGAAGAAGGTGCCGGCCTGCGGGATGCCGTCGAAGCTCTTGCTCGGCGGGATGATCTCGCCCGGTCGCGGCCCGTCCACACCGGGCGACGTGGTGCGGGTGGCAGCCGAGCGGTCCCGGCCGGTGTCGGCGGGCACCGCCGCCGACATCCGGGCCGGCGTCCAGTAGGCACTCAGTCCGGCCGCGTCCGGCCGGGCCGCCGCCGTGGCATCCTCGGCGAGCGCGGCGGGGCTCAGGCCCATGGCCACGAGCAGAGCGGCCGCGAGCCCGGCAGCGCGTCGGTTGATCCTGCTCCTGCGCACCAATGATTCCCCTCTGCCCGTACACATGTGACGGCTCACCATACGCAGGCCGCGGTCATGTGCAGAAGTGCGCCGAGCCGCCGGGCGCGGCGGCGCGCGGGAGCGCAGGGGGCGTGCGGCCATGGTGGCGAAAACCATGTCCGGGCTCGGCCCCACCGGGTGGTGCACGGGCGCGACCCCTGGGTGTTGGCGGTGCCAGGACAGGAAGGCGTGAGGCGACCGAAAGGGCCCGTGAGCCCCTGCGAACTGCGGTCATAGGCAATCGGTTATGCACGCGTTCCCGGGTCGCCTCTTGGACGAGGCGGGGAGGGCCCTGTTCTGCTGGAGCCATGCGAGACAACATGACACGCCCAGCCTCCCCGCGTCGCTCCGGTGCGAAGTGGCCCGCCGCGGCGCTCGCCCTCGTGGTGCTCACCACCGGCGCCGCCGCCACCGCGCAGGCGGCCGAACCCCACGACCGGAGCGCCGCGCCCACGTTCTCGGCGTCCGCGCCCCGCCCGGCGGGCCACACCCTCGCCGTGGCCGACGACCTGCGTGAGCTGGAGACCTCCCAGCACGTACGGATCGGCGCGTACGCCCTCGACACCGCGACCGGACGGACCGTCAGCTACCGGGGTGGCGAGAAGTTCCCCTCCCTGTCCACGTTCAAGGCCATGGCATGTGCGGCCGTGCTCGACCGGGCGCGGCACGCGGAGCCGGACCTCCTCGACAAGGTCGTCCACTGGGAGCCGGGCGACGAGGTGCCCAACTCGCCGGTCACCAAGGGCCGCGGCGCCCAGGGCATGACCGTCGCCGACCTCTGCCACGCCGCCATCACCCAGAGCGACAACACCGCGGGCAACATGGTGCTGCGCCAGATCGGCGGGCCAGTGGGCATGACCCGCTACTACCGTTCCCTCGGCGACGCCGTCTCCCGGCTCGACCGCTGGGAACCCGAGCTGAACGACTGGCGGCCCGGCGAGCGCCGCGACACCACCACCCCCGCCGCCATGGGCCGCGACCTGGCGCGGACCTCCCTGGGCAGCGGCCTGGCACCGGCCGACCGCGACCGGCTGAACGACTGGCTGAAGGCCACCATCACGGGCGGCGAGCGCATCAGGGCCGGCCTGCCCAAGGACTGGACCGTGGGCGACAAGACGGGCACCAGCGACGCCTACGGCTCCGCCAACGACATCGCCGTGGCCTGGCCGAAGTCGGGGCACCCGGTGATCATCGCCATCTACACCAACCACACCACCGCCGACGCCCCCGCGGACAGCGCGGTGATCGCGGCGACCGCGTCGGCCCTCGTGAAGGGACTCGGCGTCCCCACCGGCTGAGCCTCAACCGGCAGGTGTGGCCGCTCTGTTGGCGACGGGTCGACCACACCCGCCGAGTCGGGTCCCCGGGCATCCGGGGCCGCCGCGGTCAGGACGTGAACCCCACATGCACATGGTCATGATGTGTGGTGTCCGAGAAGAACTGGTTCGCCGTGGTGCCGCCCGTCAGTTGTACGGGACCGCCGACGTTGTACGAGCCGGCCGCCGCCGCTGCCCGCATGAACGACGCGATCAGGCCGCGTGAGGTCGACGGGTCGACCACAGGACGGCCGTCGATGCGCCAGACGTCGAAGGCGCGGCCGAGCGGATGGTCGCTGGGGCGGTCCGTACCGAACACGTCGAGCGGGTGGCCGGAGCGGACGACGCTGACCGAAAGCCGGTAGGTTCCCGCGAGTTGGAGCATCGCCCGCAGCACGCTGGAGTGCACGGCGCCGCTGCGGATGTCGGCGCCCGAGGCGGGCGGCAGTTCGATCCGGGACTGGGCCAGCACGTCGCGGGCCGCCGCGTCCAGAGGTTTGGCCGGGCCCGGCGCCGCGGGGTGGAGCGCGGTGACCGCCCAGCGGCCGGAGTCGCGGCTGAGACGCACGTCGACGGTCGTGCCGCCTGGCCGCACGGTCCCGCCGATCAGGGTGGGCTGGTCGCAGACGACCAGGACGCTCGCGCTGTCGGCGAGCAGGCCCCCGTACTGGGCATCGATCACCCGGACCACCGCCGCCTCGCCCGCAGGCGTCAACGAGCCCGTCTCGTCGGCCAGTTGCGCCGCCAGATCGTCGGGTACGCCGAGGGCGGCGGCGCGTTCGGCAGCCGCCTGCCGGGTACCGCCGCCCGGGGACCAGGTGCCGAGCGCCTCCACGAGCCGTACGGCCGCCACCTTGGCCGCGGGCTCGATCTCGCCCGCCCTCGGCTGCCACGGCACGGCCCGGGGCAGCTCACCCGCGGGGCCGGCGGATGCGGACGGCCGGCCGGATGCGGAGGCCGAGCCGGGCGACAGTGACCCCGTAGGCGTCGGCGTCGCGCTCGTGACACCGGCCGCGCCCGATGACGACGTCGTACCGTCCGAGCACCCCACCACGCCCCCCGCACACCACGCCACCGCACCCGCAAGGGCCGTACGACGTGCGAGGACACGGGGTGGTGGCGGGCTGGACGGGGGCGGCAGAACCATGGTGACCGGCTCCTCGGACGCGTGGGCGTACGGAAATGCCGCCAGTATCCGCCCAGGGGCCGCCGACGCCGCGCGCCTCGCCGGACGGGGCCCACGACCGGCTGTGCGGCGGGGTCCGCGAGGAGAGCGGTCCACAGAGAGCCGAGGCGAGCAGCCCGCAGAGAACAGTGGCCGTGCGAGAACGGGAACCCCGGCGAGGACGGCGGTCCCGCCGGGGCGGTCGCGCCGGGCCCTGTGGACACGGGCCATCATGGACTCGCCGCACTCACCCCGAGCGCCGCGCGGCTTACCCACCCGCCGCACCCACCCCTCCCCACGAGGAGCACCATGGCCCGCAGGGTCCACCAACCCCAGGAGAACGAGGAGTTCGACTTCATCCTCGCCCGGGCCGACGGCCCCGTCCTCGCGTACTTCAGTGGCACGTGGCCGAAGGCGGTCGCGGCCTGCAAGGAGATGGACACGGTCGTGGGTGACATCGCCGATGAGTACGCGGGGCGTCTGACCGCCGTCAAGGTGGACATGACCCGCTGCCCGGAGCCGGTGCGGCGCCACGGTGTCACCGCCGCACCCTCGGTCGTCCTGATCAGGGACGGGGACGCGGTCGCCCTGGAGACCGGACCGATGGACCGCGCCGCGCTGAGGGCCTTCCTGGACGGCCGCCTCTGACACCGTCCGGCCGGCCGGTGGGTGCGGGGCCTACTGCTTGAGGGCGACGGTCACCACGAGCGGCGGGTTTCGCCGTTCGGCCGCCCAGTCGTGCCCGGCCACATGGTCCGGGTCGGCCACCCCGTCCGCCTCGTCCGGGGTCGGATGGTGCTGCGAGGACGGGGTGAATCCGGCCCGCTCCAGGAGCCCCGCGATCGTTTCGGGTGGCCAGGCGTGGTTGGGCATGGCCTGCCAGCTGCCGTCCGTGCGGCGCAGTCGTACGGTCATGAACTGCCCGGGGCGGTAACCGACCCCCGGCTCGCCCACCCGGAGCGAGGCGTACTCGATGCCGCCGCACGCCGGGTCCGTGCTGAGCAGGACCAGCGGCGCGGCCGGCCGCAACAGCCGGCGGATCTCGGCGAACACGCTCAGGACGGCCCGCTCGTCGGGCAGCGAGGCCAGCACGTGGTTGCACATCGCCGCGTCCGCGCAGGCATCGGGCAGGCCATCGGCGCGGCCGTCGCGGACCAGGTGGTACTCCGCGCCGGGTGTGCCGAGGCCGCGGGCGAGTGCCAGCATCTCGGGGGAGGTGTCCACGCCGATGATCCGCACCCCGAGCTGCCGGGCGGCCCGGCCGGCCACCGTGCCGGGCCCGCACCCGAAGTCCAGCAGGACGTCGTCGGCCCCGGTCCGCCCGGCCAGGGCGCGGAACACGAACGGGTAGCCGAGCAGCCAGTCGGTCGCCGCATCCACCGCCGCGAAAGCCCGCGCACCCTCCTGCCCCGACCAGGCGGGCCCCGGCCCGGGCCGCTCGGGCCTCCGGTCGCGCCCGTCCGCAGGCTCGCGTCGGCCGTCAGGGCCCGCCCGTTCGCCCGCTGATTCCCGCGGCATGGCCCGGCTCCTTCCTCAGCCGCGTACGCCTACGCGTACCTGTCCGCGTACATCCACGAGTACGTTGACGCGTACGTCCACGCCACGTCCACGCGTCAGGCCCAGCGCGTATGCGCCCTCCTCCCATCATCGAACCGCCACGGGCGCGGCGCATGCCGTCCGCCGGGTCCGGGGAGCCGCTCGATGGCCAGCATCGCGGCGTCGTCCCCCAGCGTCCCTGCCGGTGTGTGGGCGAGCAGGTCGCCGACGAGGTGGTCGAGCAGGGCGCGGGGACCCGTGCCGGTCCAGGCGGCCGCGCGCTCCGCGAGCGGATAGAAGTCACCCGCCGCGTCACGTGCTTCGAGAACGCCGTCGGTGTACAGGAGCAGGATGTCGCCGGGCTCGAACGAGAAGCCCTGGACGGCGAGTTGGGCCTCCGCGAGGCCGGCGAGCCCGAGCGGCGGCGCCGGATCCTCCACTTCCAGCGGGATCACTGTGCCCGCACGCAGAAGCAGTGGCGGAGGATGACCGCAGTTCACCAGATGGACGGCATGACCGAGATCCGGGATGTCGACGACGGCCGCGGTGATGAACGCCTCGCTGTGGTCCTGGGGATCGGCGTCGAGTGCGAGGCCGGAGTCGGAGACGGGCCCGGGGCCGGAGCCGGGGCCGTCTCCGGGCCGCAGGTCGTCGTCCGCGCCGGGAGCGGTGCCGGGGGAGTGGCGGGTACGGTCCAGGTCGGGGGCGACGGCACGTTCCAGATAGGCGACCAGATTCGCGAGGTCGTCCTCCTGATGGGCGGCCGCCCGGAACGCCCCGAGCACGAGCGCCGCGTCCCCGACCGCCTCAAGTCCCTTCCCCCGTACGTCCCCGATGATCAGGCGGGTGCCGTGGGAGGTGCGGGCGGCGGCGTACAGGTCGCCCCCGATCCTGGCCTCGGCCGCGGCGGCCAGGTACACACTCGCGACGCGCAGCGGGCCGAGCCGCTCGCGCACGGGGCGCAGCACCACCTGCTGGGCGGCCTCGGCCACCGAACGCAACTGCCCCAGCTGTCTCTCGTGCACTTCCCGCAGATGGGCGAAGACCGTCACGAACACCGAGATCACGATCAGCGTGATGATCTGGAAGGTGTGGTTGAGGTCGGTGACGCTGCCCCGCAGCATCGCGACGACCACCTGCGCGAGGACCGCGACCGCGCCGATGGATCCGGTGATCCGCGGGCCCGCGAACGACGCCGTGACGGCGGGGGCCGCGGCCAGGAACGGCCCGAGGTGCACATCGGGGGGTACGAGCAGGTCCCCCACCGTGACCAGGGTGATCATCGCCAACGGCACCGCGAGGAGGACGTGCCGCGGCGCCAGGGAGCCGGGCAGGGGCCCGCGTGGTACCTGAGGATCCATCCCCCCTGGATACACCGCACCGCCGCCCCCGCCCGGCAAGCCCGGCCGAGCGGACCGAGCGCACCGCGCGCAGTGGAGCCCGCCCCTTCGGATCCGGCACCCCGGGAGCACACCATCGGGCACCGCGGAGCAGACTGATCGGGAACGCTCGGTCGGGTCGGCGACGGTCGGCCGACAGGTCGGTGATGATCGTTGGACCGGACGGCACCGGACGGGACCAGACCGGACGGGACCGGACCGCGACAGCACGAACGAAGAGGTGTCACCCATGGACAGGGCCGGAAACATGGACAGGGCCGGAAACAGTGACGCGGGCGTGGACCCCGCGACCCTCTGCCGCGCGGTCTTCGACGAGACCGCGCGCTTCGTGGCGGTCGTGGCCGACGCGGATCTGTCCACCCCGGTGCCCAGCTGTCCCGGCTGGACGCTCGTCGACCTGATCCGGCACACCGGGAGCGTGCAGCGCGCGTTCTCCGGGCTGTTGCGCCAAAAGGTCCAGGAACGGCCGCTGACCCGCGACGTCGAACTCGGCCTGCCCCGCAGCGACGACGGCTACCCCGCCTGGCTGGCCGCCGGTGCCGAGATCGCCCACCAGGCTTTCGCCGGGACCGACCCGGACGCACCGATGTGGGTGTGGGGCGCGGACCCGCATGCCCGATTCTGGATGCGGCGCATGCTGCACGAGACCCTGGTGCACCGTGTCGACGCGGAACGTGCCCTGGGTCTGCGGGCCGCCATCGACCCCGCCCTGGCCGTCGACGGGGTGGACGAGTTCCTGGTCAACCTGCCCTTCGCCGCCTCGTTCGCTCCCAAGACCCTGCAACTGCGCGGCCAGGACGAGACGATCCGGTTCCGCTGCGCCGACCGCGCGGGCGACTGGCTGATCCGTCTGCGCCCCGACGGCTTCGGCCTCGTGCCCCCTCCCGCCGACGCGGCGGTGGCGGCGGACACCACCGTGGAGGGGCCCGCCGCCGATCTGCTCCTGCTGCTGTACGGACGCGTCGACCGTGCGGCGGACGCCCTCTCCGTCTCCGGGGACCAGCGGCTGCTCGCGCACTGGGTGGACAACTCCGTGTTCTGAGGACCATGGGTCCCGGGGCGTGACCGTGACACCCCCAACGCGCCCTGCCTGACGGCTAGTTGTGTCCGAATCGCCGTGGCTGCTTGTGCGAGGCCTCGGGCATCGGGTGCGCCGCGGTGGGGGTCGTGGCGGTCTTCGTCTGTTCCTTGAGGTCGGGGGTGGTGCTCCGGTCGTGGCCGCCGGTGCGTGCTCCCCGGTTCTGGCGGGTCTGCTTCTTGCTCATCGTGGTCGCCCCCTGCTGGGCGGGTCGGAGGTTGAGCCACTTCCACGCTCGCACGCGCCGTGACGGATCGCATCCGGGTACCTGAGGGTGGTCACCTGTGGGCGCTGCGTCGTCCATGGCGGGGACGAAGCCCGGGGCGGGTAGCGGAAGGCCGGGGGCTCAGCGTGTGCCGAGGGTGCGCCGTACGCCTCCGGGGACAGGCCCGTGACGCGGGCGAAGGGTCGGCGCAGTCGCGGAGCTTCCCCCTCACCTGCGCGGCATGGTGGTCCTGCGGGGTGTGGGGCCGTCGTCCATGAGGGCCTCCATGACGAGGCGCACGCCCCGCGCGAGGCGGCCCAGTTGTTCGAGCTCCATCGCGTACATCCGGATCGTGTTCTCGATGACGGCCGGGGCCACGCCCAGGGTGGGCAGTTCGGCGCGGCTGGTCTGGAGGGCGACGCGCACCGCGCGTATCTCGTGCTGCACCTGTATCTGGGCGTGCCGCGCGAGCAGGACGTGGTGGCGGATGAGGGGGGAGTAGCCGGCGTAGCGGGCCGGCAGCAGGTCGCGCAGCCAACGGGTGGCGGTGCGCTCCCAGTCACGGGTCCCGGGGGGCTTGACCTGGCAGGGCCAGTCCGGGCTGAGCGTGGTGGTGGGGGCGGTAGGGGACATTCTCGTCGCTTCCGATGGTTGTCGAACTCTGATCGAGAGGTGGGGGCGGCCCCGGCTCAGGGGTTAGCCGAGGCCGCCAGGGGCGGGGCCACCGGGTCCGACAGCCTGGAACGGACAGCCGGCGCGGCGTGAGGAGGGGGAGCGCCACGCCGGCTGTTCGTTCTCAGAGGACTGGGGTCGCTCTCCTTGGCGTGGGGGAGATCGGTGGCAGCCACGGCTCAGTAAACATATATACCGTTGAGTAAACAAGGGTATGAAAAAATTCATGCGCCGTGATGTTGTGAAGATCCCGCACGGCGGAGCGGACAATTCCGGTCCTGCCGGGAAGAAACGGGAGGGCCGATCCCGCGGGCCCCGGTGGGGATGACCGTCTCGGCGGACGTGGCGGTCCGGCGGATGTGACGGTGCCGCCGGGCCGAGCGGGGTGACCGCGCGGGTCAGAGGAAGAAGCCGTGCTTGTCGGCCGCCTGCTCGTACTCCTCCAGGCGTGCCTGTGTCCGCTCCGGGTCGGCGTCGGCCATGGCCTGGAGCAGCGCCGCGGCGAGGACGCCGGGCGCCGCGTACGAGTCGAAGACCAGCCGGGACCCGGTCCCCGCGGTGAGCGCCACATCGGCCTCGTCGACCAGCGGGCCCAGTGTGGTGTCGGTGACCAGGGCGATGCGCAGCCCGGCGCTGCGGGCGGCCTTCAGGGCCGCCAACGTCTCCTTGGCGTGCCGGGGCATGGCGAACGCGAGCACCCAGGTGCCGCCGGCCGAGCGGGACTGGAGCAGCGCGTCATACGCAACGCTCCCGCCACGTGTCACCAGCCGCACATCGGGATGGATGCGCCGTGCCGCGTACGCGAAGTACTCCGCGAGCGAGACGGAGATGCGCAGACCGAGCACGGTCAGCGGCACCGAACCGGCCAGCTCGCGGCCGATCTCCAGGACCTGGGTGGTGTTGGCGACCAGGCGCCGTACGTTCAGCAGATTCTCGATCTCGGCGTCGACGGCCGCCTGGAGTTCGTTGTGCCGGCTCTCCTCGCGGCCCTCGGGGGTGCCGGCCACCGCGCTGAGGGCGATCGGCTGGAGCACCTCGCGCAGGGCGGGATAACCGCTGTAGCCGAGGGAGGAGGCGAACCGGGTCACGGACGGCTGGCTCACGCCGACCCGCTCGGCGAGTTCGGTGATCGAGAGGAACGCGGCGTCCCTGAGGTGATCGATCAGGTATTGGGCGATGCGCCGCTGCCCGGGGGAGAGGCGGTGGCCGTCGAAGAGCGCGCGGACCCGGTCCGCCGGAGCGCGCTCGTGGTCCGAGGGCTCCCCGCTCGGCGTGATCGCGGCCGACTGGGCGCGTACCTGCTGCCCCGATGACACCGGCGGGCCTCCTTCTCAAGCCACATGTGCTCAAAACATAGCTCACCCTTGTGGCGGACCAGCCCGAATTCCACCACTGACCTGGTTACTTCGGAGTGCCGCACGGGCCACGAGCCGGCGACGGTCATCAGTTCGGCGCGTCCGGGCGGGACCCTGCGCGTGCCGGAGTGTGCTGCCCCTCCATAAACCCGGTGGGGGTATGGTCGAGCTCGACGTGACGCATGTGGACTTGGTGCGCAGAGGGAAGGGCAGGTCGGTCGTGGGCGGCAGGCGGACACATGAGGCGCGGGTCTCCCGTCTCCTCGTGCTGTGTGCCGTTCTGTTCGGCCTCTTCCTGATGCACGGCGCCCCGGCGAGCGCGGCCGGGGGATGCCACGGCGACCTCACCATGACGCCGTCGATGAACGCGGGTCCGGCTCATGCTCCGATGGCCGCGGACCACACCGGCTCGCATCCCCGCATGGGTGTGGAGCCGGACGCAGGACGCGCCCACATGGGTCGCGACCACACTGCCTCGTCCTCCGTCGCCCCCTATGCCGCCCCGCTCGCCCTCCCCATGGGCAGCGAGCAGTGTGTGTCCACCCCCGCGCGGGACCGGCTGCCGCTCGCCGCGGCCGGGCTCTTCGCGCTGCTCGGATTCGTGTGCGTCGTCGCGGGGGCATGCCACCGACGTCGTGGCGAGCTGCCCGGCACGGCGCGGCGCGGGCCGCCGTTCGGTGGCAGAGGTCTGCTCCTCCAGGTGTGCGTCGCGCGGACGTGACGGGAGCGCCCGATACGGCCCCGGCCGGATCGGCGAAGCGTTCCGCTCCCTTCACCTTCACGCGCCCGACGCGGGCGCGACCCCCTGGAAAGAGCACACACGATGTCCGTTTCCTCTTCCGTTCCGCCGTCGCCCTCCTCCGTTCCGCCCGCCCCCTCCTCCGTACGCCGCTGCCTCGCGGCCGTCGCCGCGGTGGCCGCCCTCACGGTCGCTCTCGCTGCCTGCGGGTCGGCGAAGGACTCCGACGGTGCGGCGGCGCCCGCCCGGCACCACGGTCCGAGCAGCGCCGCGTCGTCCGGCGGCCCCTCGGCCGGGGGTGCCTTCAACGACGCGGACGTGCGGTTCGCCCAGCAGATGATCCCGCACCACCAGCAGGCCATCGAGATGGCCGGGCTGGCCGACGGCCGTGCCACCGACCCCGAGGTCAAGCGCCTGGCCACCGCGATCCGCAAGGCCCAGGACCCCGAGATCGCCACCATGAAGGGCTGGCTCAAGTCCTGGGGCAGGCCGCTTCCTTCGGACTCTCCCTCCATGGCGGACATGCCGGGGATGGACCACGGATCGTCCGGCATGCCCGGGATGATGTCCGCCCACGACATGAGCGGTCTCAAGTCGGCCCAGGGCAAGGAGTTCGACCGGAAGTTCGCGCAGCTGATGATCGGCCACCATCAGGGCGCGGTCGCGATGGCCAAGGACGAGCAGGCGAACGGCGGCAATCCGGATGCCAAGAGGCTCGCCGGCAACGTCATCGCCGCGCAGAACGCCGAGATCGAGCAAATGAACAAGATCGTTCAGCGGCTCAAGTAGCGCTCTGCCGAGGGGCTTTGCCCTCGCATCACGTCTCCGTGCCCGGCTCCCGCCGTGCCCACTGCGGCGGGTCCGGGCGCGGGTCCGTGAGGGGGCCCGTCTCCGGCTCCGTGCCGGGCTCCGGTCGCGCGACCCGGTCCGGACCGGCTCCCGCGCCCTGGCTCAGGACGAGCGGCAGATAGACCTCGTCCACGATGTCCACGATGACCTCGTCCGCCACCGGCGCTCCGAACAACAGGAACTGGTTGCGCAGCAGATCGGTCGCGACCGTCGCGCGCCGCGAGGAGAGGATCCGCGGCGCCACCTCGCCGCGCGCGACGGCCCGTTCCAGGACGGTGTGGATCGTTGCCGGACGCAGCGTGTGGATGCGCTCCCTGATCAGTTCGGCCAGCTCGGCATCGCGGGTCATCTCCGCGAGGAGCCCGCGCATGATGCCCCCGAGCGGGCTGGCCATCGTGGCCGCCGTCTGCCGCAGCAGGCCGAGCACATCACCGCGCAGCCCGCCGGTGTCGGGCGGGACGAGATCGTCCACCTTGCCGAACTTGCAGGCGTCGAGCACCAGTTGGGCCCGGCTGGGCCAGCGCCGGTAGACGGCGGCCTTGCCGGTGCGGGCCCGGGCGGCCACCCGCTCCATGGTGAGTGCCGGGTAGCCCACCTCGGTGAGCTCCTCCAGGGTGGCGCGAAGAATGGCGCATTCCAGTTCCTCACCGCGGCGGCGCGGGCCTTTGCGGTGGTCAACGGGGGGTTCTACGGCCGGACCGGTGCTGCTGTGCACCCATGCCTCCCGGGTGTGTCCGATAGGGGCCGTTGCGTTCTCCAGGCGGGACAGCCTAGCCTCCCGTTTAGAGAACTATCCGTTCTTTAATGTCGAGGTTTCGAGGGATTCGATGACCGACACGACGGAGACGACCACCCCCACCCCGGTGCGGACGAGCACCACCCCCCTCCAGGCGAACGAGGCCCCGGCCTTCCCGGCCGACCGCACCTGCCCCTATCAACTGCCCGAAACCTACACCGAGTTGCGCGACCGACCCGGCCCGCTGCACCCCGTCACCCTCTTCGACGGCCGCCGCGCCTGGGTGGTGACCCAGCACGAGACCGCGCGCAGGTTACTCGCCGACCCCCGGATCTCCTCCGACCGCGAAGACCACCGCTTTCCCGCCACCTCGCCGCGCTTCCAGGCCATCCGCGGTGTCCGGCAGTCCTTCATCGGCATGGACCCGCCCGAACACGGCCGCCGCCGACGGATGTTGATCAGCGAGTTCACGGTGAAGCGCATCAAGAACCTGCGCCCGGACGTCGAGCGCATCGTGCACGGCTTCATCGACGACATGCTCGCGGCGGGCCCGCCCGCAGATCTGGTCGCCCGGTTCGCCCTGCCGGTGCCCTCCATGGTGATCTGCGAACTGCTGGGTGTCCCGTACGCCGACCACGACTTCTTCCAGGACGCGAGCCGTCGACTCGTGCAGTCGGTCGACCTGGCCGGCGCCACCGCCGCCCGCGAGGACCTGGACCGCTATCTGGACGGGCTCATCAGCAGGATGCAGGCCGAACCGGGCCCCGGCCTCCTGAACACCCTGGTGGCACGGCAGTTGGCGGAAGGTGAGATCGACCGCGAGGAACTGGTCTCCACCGCGCTGCTGCTGCTGGTCGCGGGGCACGAGACCACGGCCTCGATGACCTCGCTCAGCGTCATCACCCTGCTGGAGCACCCCGACCAGCACGCCGCCCTGCGGGCCGACCCCGCCCTGGTGCCCGCAGCGGTCGAGGAACTGCTGCGCTACCTCGCCATCGCCGACATCGCGGGCGGCCGCGTGGCCCGCGCCGACATCGATGTCGAGGGGCAGCTCATCCGCGCGGGCGACGGCGTGATCGTCAGCAACTCCATCGCCAACCGCGACGGTTCGGTCTTCGCCGATCCGGACCGCCTCGACGTGCACCGAAGCGCCCGCCACCACCTCTCCTTCGGCTACGGGGTGCACCAGTGCCTGGGCCAGAACCTGGCCCGCCTCGAACTGGAAGTCATCCTCACCGCGCTCTTCGACCGCATCCCGACCCTGCGCCTCGCCGTCCCGGTGGACCAACTGCGGCTGCGTCCGGGCACGACCATCCAGGGCGTCAACGAACTCCCGGTCACCTGGTGAACGCCAGGAAGGAAGGAACCCCCATGCGTGTGTCCGCCGACCGGGAGGTGTGCGTCGGCGCCGGACTGTGCGCCCTCACCGCGCCCGCCGTCTTCGACCAGGACGACGACGGTCTCGTCACCGTGCTGGCCCCCGCCCCGGAGCAAGCGCACCGGACAGCTGCCCGCCACGCCGGCGGCCTCTGCCCGTCCGGCGCGGTCCGCATCACGGAGTAGACCCGCTCTTCCTCCGGACCCGGCGGGCCGCGGAACCCAGCAGCACGCAGCCTCCAACTGGCGCCGGGCGAGGCCCAGTTGGAGGCCGCGGCCCGCCCCCGGAGCGGTCAGCCCTCCTCCGGAGCGATCATTTGTGACGCGTCCTCCTGGGGCGCGGACCAGAGGTGGTCGAGAGCGCCGACGACGAGACGGCACACGGTGTCCGGGTCCGCGCCGGCGAGGGGCTCACGCGCGACCACGGTGCGCATCAGGCCGATGCCGAGCAGCCAGGCCATGGCCAGATCCGCGCGCAGGGCGCCGTCCTTGGCGCCGGAGAGTTCGGCCAGGGCGCTCTGGTAGCGCTCACCCAGCTCGCGCAGGGTCCCCGTCGCCTCGTCACCCCGTCCGATGGACCGCAGGTACACCTCAAGGGAACGGTCGGACGACCCCGCGGCGCTGCTCGTCAGCATTGAGCGCAGCGCCGTCTCGAAGAGCTCCTCGGGCGGTGTGGCGCGCAGCTGCTCCAGCCCGCCCTGGGCGACGACCTCGGTCAACAGCCCCTGCTTCGAGCCGAAGTAGCGGAACAGCAGTGCCTGGTTGGCGCCGGCCCGCTCGGCGATCTCCCGTACCGTCGCGCCCTCGTAGCCGCGCTCCGCGAACAGATCGCGGGCGGCGTCGAGCAGCCGCCGGCGAGTGGCTCCGGCATCGCGGCGGCGCTCACCGGCGGCCGGGCCGGACGGCGGGTCGGGTGCTTCTCGCATCGGGTCGGGTCCTCTCAGACGGTCCGTCAGGATAACGGCCACAAAGCGCCGTTGACCGCCCCAGGGGGCGCCCCTACCGTTGTAAGCAGCTGCTTACATCCGGGAGGCCGCAGTGACGACAGCCGACACCACCCCCCTCGCCTATCCCTTCAACACCTCCGACGGGCTCCAGCTCGCCGAGGAGTACGAGCGCGTGCGCGCACGGCCGGGCCTCTTACGCGTCCAGCTGCCGTACGGGGAGTCCGCCTGGCTGGTCACCCGCTACGCGGACGCCCGGCTCGTCCTCGGCGACCAGCGCTTCAGCCGGGCCGCGGGCGCCGAGCACGACGAGCCCCGCCAGTCCGAGGGCCGCACCGACAGCGGCATCCTCGGCATGGACCCGCCGGACCACACGCGGCTGCGGTCCCTGGTGGCGCGGGCCTTCACCGTCCGCCAGGTCGAGAAGCTCCGCCCCCAGGTCCGCGAACTCACCGCGAGCCTCCTGGACGCCATGGAAGCGGCCGGCCCGCCCGCCGACCTCGTGGACCTGTACGCGCTGCCGCTGCCGGTCGCGGTGATCTGCCGACTGCTCGGCGTCCCCACCGAGGACCGGCCGCGCTTTCGCGTGTGGAGTGACGCCGCGCTGTCCACGAGCTCGCTGACCGCCGCCGAGTTCGAGGCCAACCGCGAGGAACTGCGCGCCTACATGGGCGAGTTGATCGCCCTGCACCGCCAGGACCCGCAGGACGACCTGATGACCGCGCTCATCGAGGCCCGCGACGGCGGAGACCGCCTGTCCGAACTCGAACTCGTCGACCTGTGCGTCGCCGTGCTCGTCGCCGGACACGAGACCACCGCATCGCAGATCCCCAACTTCACCCTCACCCTCCTCGAACACCCCGACCAGCTGGCCCGGCTCAGGGCCGAGCCCGCGCTCGTCGCCAACGCGGTGGAGGAACTGCTGCGCTTCGTGCCCCTGGGCAGCGGCGCCGGGCAGGCGCGCTACGCCACCGAGGACGTCGAGGTGGGCGGCACCCTGGTCCGGGCCGGTACGCCCGTGCTCGTCGCGACGGGCGCCGCCAACCGCGACGCGCTGCGCTTCGGCGCACCCGGCGTGCTCGACATCGCCCGCGAGGGCAACCAGCACCTCGGTTTCGGCCACGGAGTCCACCACTGTCTCGGCGCCCCGCTGGCCCGACTCGAACTCCAGGAGGCCCTCAGCGCGCTCATCACCCGCTTCCCCGGCCTGAAGCTCGCCGGAGACATCACCTGGAAGTCCGAGATGCTGGTCCGTGGCCCGCGCGTCATGCCGGTCGCGTGGTGACCGCCATGACCTGGACCGTACGCGTGGACCCGCAGCTCTGTCTGGCCTCCGGCATGTGCGCCGGGGCGGCCCCCGACGTCTTCACGCTCGACACCGAGCACGCCCGGGTGCTCCCGGAGGCGATCGAGCCGGACGAACGCGTCCTGGACGTCGCCGACGCCTGCCCGGCCCAGGCGATCACCGTGCACGACGGGAGCGGCGTCATCGGCCCCCGCCGCGACTGACGCGCCCCCGCGGCCCGGCCGGACCGCGCGTCCGCCGGGCCCGGGACGCCGGCCGCTACTCGAACCGGGAGGTGTCGCCCGCGCCCCGGCGCACGATCTCCGCCTCGCCGCCCGAGAAGTCGATGACGGTCGTCGGCTCGGTGCCGCAGTCGCCGGAGTCGAGGACGGCGTCCACCACGTGGTCGAGGCGCTCCTTGATCTCCCAGCCCTGCGTCATCGGCTCCTCCTCGTCGGGCAGGAGCAGCGTGCTGGAGAGCAGCGGCTCGCCGAGCTCCGCGAGCAGGGCCTGCACCACGGCGTGATCGGGGATCCGCACACCGACCGTCTTCTTCTTCGGATGCAGCAGCTGCCGGGGCACCTCCCTCGTCGCGGGCAGGATGAAGGTGTAGCTGCCGGGCGTCGCCGCCTTGATCGCGCGGAACACGTCGTTGTCGATCTGTACGAACTGGCCCAGCTGCGCGAAGTTCTCGCACACCAGGGTGAAGTGGTGACGGTCGTCGAGGTTCCGGATGGACCGGATGCGGTTGATGCCGTCACGGCTGCCCAGCTGGCACCCCAGCGCGTAGCAGGAGTCCGTCGGGTACGCCACGAGCGCCCCGGAACGGATGCTGTCCGCCACGCTGCTGATGGTGCGCCGCTGAGGGTTCTCGGGGTGCACGTCGAAGTACTTGGCCATTGGACGAGTCTACGGTCCGCGCGGTCGCACCTACCGCGGGTCGGCGCGCAGGGCGAGCACGAGATCGCGGGGCAGCCCGTGGGTGTCGTGGAGGTAGTGGAAGTCGTCCTCGCCGAGCGGGCCGGCGAAGCGCGGCCGGGACAGGACGCGCCGGCCCCGTTCGACGAGTCGGCCGAAGCGCCGCTCCTCGTCGAGCAGCACCTCGCGCACTCCTTGCGGCCGTCCGCTCTGCCCGAAGCGGTCCAGCGTGTGGGCGTACGGTTCCTCCGGCAGATCGCCCAGGGTGCGCGACGGGTCGTCGCGCCACAGGGTCGTGAGCACCCGCCGCACCAGGCGGCGCAGCACATAGCCGCGACCGGTGCTGGACGGCACGACCCCGTCCCCGATCACGACGACGGCGGACCGCAGATGGTCGCAGACGAGCCGCAGCGACGACTCGTCGTCGGGGTGCCACAGGGACGGCACGGTACGCATCCACGGCTCGAACAGATCCGTCTCGAAGACGGACCGCTTGCCCTGGAGAACGGCGACGAGACGCTCCAGACCGAGCCCGGTGTCGATGCTCTGCTGCGGCAGTGTCTCCAGGACGCCGTCCTCGTGTCGGCGGTGGCGCATCATCACGTGGTTCCACACCTCCACCCATCGCCCGTCGCGGGTCGGGGTGGACCGGGGCGGTGTGTCGCCGGTCCAGACGAAGATCTCCGAGTCCGGTCCACACGGCCCGGTGGGCCCGTTGGACCACCAGTTCTCCTCGACGGTCGGCTCGACCGGCACCCCGAGCTCCTGCCAGGTGCGCAGCGACTCGGTGTCCGGCTCGGTCCGTTCATCGCCTCCGAACACCGTGGCGTGCAGCAGTCCGGGGTCGACCCCGAAGCCGTTCACCAGGAGGTCGTGACCCCAGCGCAGACTCCGCGAACTCCCGTAGTCGCCCAGCGACCAGGTGCCGAGCATCTCGAAGACCGTCAGATGGGTGTCGTCCCCGACCTCGTCCAGATCCGTCGTGCGCAGACAGCGCTGGACGTTGACCAGACGCCGGCCCAGCGGATGGGGGAGGCCTTCGAGGTGGGGGGTGAGCGGATGCATCCCGGCGGTGGTGAACAGCACGGAGTCGCCGGGCGGCGGGAGCAGGGTCGAGCCCGTGATGCGCCGGTGGCCCCGCTGCTGGAAGTAGTCCAGGAAGGTGCGGACGACGCGGTCCGTGCTCATGCCGTGGACGGTGGCCGTGCGGGTGTGGGTGCCGCGGTCCCCGTCGAGGTCCATATCGCGGTTCGTGGTGCGGTTCATGGTGCGGATCCTTTGACTGCGGGGCAGCCGGAAAGGGACCGCGGGCACGGGACGCGGCCAGTGCCCTGGAACGCGGACTCGACGAGAGCGAGCCCCGATCAGGGATCCGACGGTCCACCGGCGGGCCGTTTCCGGTCGCCGGGGAGGAGGGAATGAGGTCAGGCGGCGGCAACCGGCGAGCTGGTCGCTCGCGCGGTCATGAGGCTGCTGCGGTGGATGACCTTCATGCGGACCAGGGTACGGCGGGCGCGGCGGAGGTGCAGGTGAATTTCCGCCGGGTCCGCAGCGACGGGTCCGCAGCGACGGGGCCCGCAACGACGGGTCCGCACACCGGGGCCCGACGCCCGGGCGACCCGCCCCGCCCGCCCCGGATCACGCCTGCCCGTCCCCCTCCGGGCCACCCCGGGCCCCAGCGCCGCCCGCGTCGTCCGGCCCGTGCGCCTCGGCCGCCCGCTCCGCCGCCGCCACCTGGGCGGCGAACTCCTTGGCGGGCAGCCGCTCCAGCGTCCCTCCGTGGCGCCGGGCCAGCTCGTCGGCGGGCTGCCGCGAGGGCTCGTGCAGATCGACGATCAGCATCGACGTCCCGTCCTCCACCCTGCCGCTCAGCATGATGAGCCCCGCCCCGTCCTCCAGGAGCCGGTGGTTCTCCGCCGCGTTCGCCAGGGTGGCGCCGGCGGCGCTGCCGAGCAGCACCCCGATCGGCCCGCCGAGGAGCCCGAGCAGTCCGCCGACCAGACCGCCCCCGACCGTCGGCATTCCGACCCCCCGTACCTCGTTGGCCGGGACGTCGAGCAGGCCGTCGGCCGACCGCTCCAGAACGGCCGCCTGGCGCAGGCCCGGCAGATGGACCGCGTCCTCGAAGGCCGAGCGGCACCGCGCCGGATCGGTGAACGAGATCAGCAGGACGTACTGGGTGTCCGCCATCGCAGGGGTACTCCTCGTCGTGTCACGCACATCCCGGGCCCCTCCAGTGGACCGCCCGGGAGGCCGCCCCGCCAGACGGGACGGCCGCGCGGGCGGGGCGCACCGGGCGACGGGAGAGTCCCGGGCCCGGCGTCATATGCCGGTCGATGACCTACGATGCCGACATGAGTGATCGTGCGATGCAGGAACCGACCCTGCTCCTCCTGACCGCGCTGGCGGACGAGCCCCGCCACGGCTACGCCATCGCGCGCGAGGTGGAGAAGATCTCGGACGGACGGGTCAAGATGCGCACCGGCACCCTGTACGGCGCGCTGGAGCGCCTCCTGGGGCAGGGCCTGATCGAGGTGCACGAGGAGGAGATCGTGGACAGCCGGCTGCGCCGGACCTACGCGCTCACCGACGCCGGGCGCCAGGGTCTGGCCGCCGAGGCGCAGCGGATCGCCGCCACCGCGCGGGAGGCCACCCGCCGTCTGCGGGTCTCCGGAGAGACGGCCACCGCGTGAACTCCGCCCTGCTCCGTCTCTACCCGGCCGGCTTCCGGCGGGCCTTCGGTGACGAGCTGGCCGACGCGTTCCGCGAGGCCACCGAGGGGGCGAGCGCCGCCGCCCGCTTCCGCGAGACCTGCGACGTGGTGGCACACGCCCTGCGCCTGCGGCTCGGGCTCGGCTCCGCCCGGCGCGGAGGCCGCCTGTTCGCGGCGGTCGCACCCTTCGCTCTGGTCGCCACCGCCGCGTACGCCGCGTTCAACCTCGTCTCCGTCCTCGGTGACTGGTACGTCAGCCAGAACGGCGACTTCCTGGTCCCGATGAGCTATGCCCTGATGGGATGCCACCTTCTGGCGCTGGTCGGCGCGGTCACCGCGCTCGGCGGCCGGTTCGTCATCGGCAGATGGTGCGCGCTCCTCGGCATGGTGGGCGCGGCGGCCTGCCTGCTGCTGCCCGTCCTTCCCTCGGCATCGGCCATGCCGTTGCAGCTCACCGCCTATCTGCTGGCGCCGCTCCTGGTGGCCGCCGCGCCGCTGGCCTGTCCGCCCGACCTGCGACCGGCACCGCGGATCCGCAGTGCTGCCGGCGTGGCGGCCCTGGTGATGTGGGTGCCGCTGGTCGTGGCCGGCACGGCGCTGGTCCAGCCGGCCGGATTCGGTGGCCTCCTGCTGTGGAGGTACGGAGTTCCGCTGCTGGCCGCGCTGGTCCTGGCGGGGCGCGGCGCGTTCTCGGGTGTGCGCACGGCAGGTCAACTCGCCCTGTCCGGCGCCGGTTTCGTTCTGACGGGTTTCTGTGCGGGGTTGCTCGACTGGGACAGCGTGCCGTCCGCCCTGACCGTCGTCGCCGGGTCGGCGCTGGCCATGCGGCTCCTGCGAGGGACGAAGTCCGGTACGGCCACGCCCAGTTGAGGGCGTGAGCCGACGGCGCGACGCCGGGCCGGGCCGGCACGGGGTGGCCGCGCGAGGGTGCGGATCCGTACGGGCCGCCCCGTCGCCCCGTACGGATCCGGGGCGGCGGGGCGGCGGGGCAGCCCAGTGACGCCGGGGCGCTACTTGGCCGGATGGGCCAGCAGCAGCTCGGTGTTGTGGTCGGCGGAGGTGCCGAGTCTGGCGGCCGGGGTGGCGTAGGGGTCGTTGTAGGACAGCTCGCGGTAGAGCGCCGCCAGGCCCCGGTCGGAGGTGTCGCCGAAGTCCGTCGTGTACGGGGCGTCGGACTCGATGAGCGTGGTGAACAGCGACAGGGTGCCGTCGCCGTTGTCCGCGATCTCGATGATGCGGGCGTGCTGCGGATAGTCGATGTGGGACGCCGTGTTGATCTCCCAGAAGGCCCGCTCGGGGACCGCGTGGCCGTGCGGCGTGATCCGGTTCTCGTGGGTGTGTCCGTTCACCCAGGCCACCACGTTCGGGTAGCGCTGGAGCAGGGCGACCAGGGCGTTGCCGTCGTGCCGGGCCTCGAACGGGTGGTACGGGTCCGGCAGCAGGTTGCCCATGGTGGTGCTGGTGTGGTGGCTGAACAGGACGATGAGCGAGTCCCCGGATCCGCCGCGCACCACGTGCCCGTCGGTGTCGTACCAGTGGCCGCTGTGCGACTTGAGCACCGACTCCAGCCACTTCAGCTGGGCCGTGCCCAGTGAACCGTCGGCGAATCCGGCCCGGTTGGTGGTGTCGAGGCTGATCCCCAGCACCCCGCTCGCCAGCGGGAACGTGTAGTACAGGCGCCCGCCGGCCGCCGCGTCCGCGGTGAAGCCGTGGCCGACCGGGCCCGCCCCGGTGTACGCGGGGTTCAGATGCGCCTTGGCGAACTCCGCCGGGGTGAAGGGGCGGCGGCGCTCGTCGGGGGTCACCTTGCGGATCGCTCCGCCGTTGCCGAGCAACTGGGCGAGCAGGATGGCGGCCTGCGCCGGGTTGTACTGGAGGGCGTGGGCGAGCTTGGCCGCCGTGGCGTCGTCGCAGCCCTCGATCTTCCGGTCGCCGGTGTACAGCTCGTTCAGCAGACCGAGATCGGGCAGGGTGCCCTCGATGCTGTCGTCGTGGTTGCCGACGGTCGTGTACCAGGGGACGCCGAGGCCCGGCGCGTTGAAGGGGCGTACGGCGCCCGCGAGGTAGCCGGGTATCTGGGGGAGGCCCTTGGCCTTGTAGGAGTCCTGGAACGGCAGTTCCGGGTTCCAGTAGCTCGCGCTGCCCGAGTTCTGTACGCCCTCGTAGCGCGAGAGGTCACCGGTGGTCGGGGTGATCCGGCCGCCGCTCATGACCGTCAAGTACCAGTCGAGTTCGACCAGTTCATGGTTGTCGGTGTTGTCACCGGTGGCCATCACCATGCCGAACGGAAGCCCCGTGTAAGGGCCTTGGCGCACCGAGTTGACCCGTTCCACCAGCGCGGAGGCGCCCCGTACGGTGAGGGCCTCCTGCGGGCGGTACGCGCTGTCGTTGAACTGCGCCAGGTACTCGAATCTGACCGGCGACTCCGTGTCCGCCAGGTGCATGTCGGTGAACTGGACGAAGGAGGCGAGCCCGGTACGGCGGTCGTCCCGGCCGGCGCTCCCCGCGGCCAGCTCGCCCCGGACCACCAGCGGCCAGCCGGGTCCGGCCACGAGCCGCTTGTACGCGCCGGAGCCGACCGGGACGGCGGCCTGTTCGAGCGTCGTCCCGCCGGTCCGTACGGCCCGGGCGGCGGTGGCGGCCAGCGCCCGGTCCTGTGCCGTCGCGGACCACAGGGCGGCCCCCGCCGCCGCGGCGGACATCCTGGAAACGAACTGACGGCGGCTCATCCCGCGCATGGGTATCCCCCTGAAGGCACTGGCTGCTGATGGCGCGGAGGGCCGGTCGTGCCCCACCGCGCTGCCACACCCTACTGGCGGGTATGCATATGTACAGGGGCCGGGAGGAAACTTGGGGGAAACAGGAGAGGAGCGTGCCGGGCCGCCGCGGCCTGCGCGTCGCCCGGGCGGCCGGTGTGCGGTGCGGCACAGGCGTCAACGACCCAGTGGGAAGCGGTCGTTGACGCCCGGTGCGTCTGCTCACCTGCAGTACGGGACCGCCGCCAGGTTCTGGACGTAGCGCGCGGTCACCCAGCCGGGCTTGCCCGCTCCGAGCTTGTACCAGAGCTTGTTGCCGCCCACGTCCTGGCCGTTCTTCTTGCACTTGAGTGCCGTGACGGTGCCCTGGGGCAGCAGGGTGAGCCGCTTGGAGGCGGTGGTGGCCTCCTGGTGGACCCACAGGCCCCCGTTGGCGACGACCTTGCCCAGGGGCTCGGCCGTCGGCGCGGGGGCGGGAGCCGACTGCTGGGGCGGGGCGCCGACGGGCGTCGGGTCGGCCGCCGAGGCGCCGCCCGCGCCGAGCAGGATCCCCGATCCGGCGAGTACCGCCACCGCGCCCGCCGTGACGATCCTGCGCATGCCGGACACGTACATGGTGTTCCCCTTTCGATCCATTTGGGTGGTGCGCCTTGTAGGAGCGTCGATCGCGGCGATCCGTTCCCCACGGATGGCGTAACTTCCGGCCGTTGTGCGGCAGTTGATGTGCCGATCCGATGAACGGGGGCTGTCCGCGGAGGCCGCGCGACGGGGTGGGGGCGGTGGTGGCCGACGGGTGCATGGTGCGGGCGGGAATGGGCAGGGATGATGCGGCCATGTCATGACCGACCCGTTCGGAAGGAAGCCCCTCAAGTGCTGCGTAGACACAGCGCGTTGCTCGCCGCCGTCGTCCTGCTCCCGCTCCTCACGGCGACCCGGGCGGGCGCCGCCGCCCCGGGCCCGCACCCGGACGTCACGGCTCCGGCGCCGCCGGCCGCCGCCTGCGCCTACACGCCGGCCGTGCCTGCCGACAACTACAAGGGGATTCCGGACTTCGACCCGGTCAAGGCGGCCAGGCCGTTCAGTGCCACGCTGCGCACCCGCCAGGGCGCCATCACCTTCAAGGCGCTGACCGACAAGGCGCCGTGCACCACGAACTCCTTCCGGTTCCTCGCCGAGAAGCGCTACTTCAACGGCTCGCACTGCCACCGGCTCACCACCGCGCGCCTGTACGTCCTGCAGTGCGGGGACCCGACGGGCACCGGCAGCGGCGGCCCCGGGTACTCCTTCCCGGACGAGAACCTGACCGGCGCCACCTACCCGGCCGGCACCGTGGCGATGGCGAACGCGGGGCCCAACACCAACGGCAGCCAGTTCTTCTTCGTGTGGAAGGACACCAAGCTCTCGCCCGCCTACACGCCGTTCGGGCGCGTGACCGCCGGACTCGACGTCCTGCAGAAGATCGCCGCGGGCGGTGAGGACGACCAGAACGGGCCGGGTGACGGCTATCCGACGCTGCCCGTCGACATCAAGCGCGTGCAGATCAAGAAGGGCTGACCCGGGGCCGGCCCCGGCCTCCCCTCAGTTCGCGTCGAGGCGGGCGCTCAGCCACTCGAGCGACGGCGGGATCTCACGCAGCCAGGTGTTGAAGTTGTGACCGCCGGACGCGAGCGTGATCGAGGAGACCCGGGCCGGCTTCTTCACCTTGGCGATGAACTTCTGCGTCGCCCGCAGATTGCTCTCGCCCTGCCGCGAGGTGGTGACCAGGAAGGACGAGTTGCCCTGCGGCAGGTGGTCCAGGCTCCACAGCAGGTCGGCGCGCTTCTGCTCGTGCTTGTTGCCGTGGAAGAGATCACCGGAATCGAGGTCGACCTCCGGCGCGTAGTCGGCCGAGAGACCGACCCCGGCCGCGTACGCCTCGGGGTGGTGCAGGGCGATCTTCAGGGCGCAGTAGCCGCCCGTCGAATCCCCCATGAAGCCCCAGTTCCGCGGCTTGGTGCCCACGCGGTACGTCCCCGAGAGCGCCTTGCGCAGATCGTCGGCGAAGAACGTCTCCGTCTGGGGACCGCCGGGGATGTCGATGCACTGCGTGTTGCGCGGCGGGGCGACGGTGGGCCGCATCATCACCAGGATCATCGGCCGGGTCTTCTTCTGCTTGGACAGCGTCCACGCGGTCTTCGGGTAGTGCAGCCCCTTGATCAGGTTTTCCGCCGTGCCGGGGTAGCCGGTCAGGACGACGGTGACCGGGAAGGCCGTCTGCTCGTACCCCTTCTGGAAGTACTCGGGCGGCAGATACACATAGGCCGGGCTGACTATCCGCGAGCGCTCGCCCTGCACCGTGACCCTCTGCACCTCGCCCCCCACGCTCGGCTTTCCCGCGCCCGGCACGTCGACCTTCTGCTTGCCCTCGATCCGCACCCCCGGGTTCGCGGCCGCGTGCGCGCCCAGGACACCGACGCCGTCCTGCTGCCCGAACAGGTCCGCCCACGAGCCGTAGAAGAGGAAGGTCTTGTTGGCCGCCAGACCCACGGTCGAGAACAGCAGCAGCTGGACCGCGCACATCAGCCCCACCCGGCCGAGGACCGCCCGCAAGCCGCGCCCCGAAAGGCGCGGCCACTGCCAGACGACGACGAGGGAAAGCAGCACCGTGCACAGCACGGCCACCGTCAGGACGGCGGTACTTGTCAGGCCCATGGGTCAGGAACACTCTCTGCACGCGGTCGTTGCGGACGCCGCGCCCGTCCGGGCGGTGTCCGTGCGCACCGCCTCCACGGGGGCGCACGGAACTAGACCGCGATCCGGCGTGATCCGTTGCCTGGTGGGTCCGTCTTTCGGCGGCCGGGCCCACCGCGCCGCGCGGGCCGGGCGCGGTGGCCGTCCCCGGGTCAGCCCAGGGCGGGAGCGCCGCCCGGCCGCTCGAACTGCGTGCGGTACAACTCCGCGTAACGGCCGCCCAGTTGGAGCAGCTCGTCGTGTGTGCCGCGCTGTACGATCCGGCCGTCCTCCACCACCAGGATCAGATCGGCGGAACGCACCGTGGAGAGCCGGTGGGCGATCACCACGGCGGTGCGGCCCTCCAGCGCCTCGCTCAGGGCTTCCTGCACGGACGCCTCCGAGGTGTTGTCCAGGTGCGCGGTGGCCTCGTCGAGGATGACCACCCGCTGACGGGCCAGGAGCAGCCGGGCGATCGTCAGGCGCTGGCGCTCGCCGCCGGACAGGCGGTAGCCGCGCTCGCCCACCACCGTGTCCAGACCGTCCGGCAGCGACGCCACCAGCTCGTCGAGGCGGGCGCGGCGCAGCGCGTCCCACAGGTGCTCCTCGTCCGCGTCCGGGCGTGCCAGCAGCAGATTGGCGCGGACCGACTCGTGGAAGAGGTGGCCGTCCTGGGTGACCATGCCGATCGTGTCCCGGATGGAGTCGGCGGTCAGGTCCCGCACGTCGATGCCGCCGAGCCGCACCGTGCCCGCGTCGGCGTCGTAGAGGCGGGGGAGCAGCTGGGCCACCGTCGACTTGCCCGCCCCGGACGATCCGACGAGCGCGACCATCTGCCCGGGCTCGGCCCGGAACGAGACGCCGTGCAGCACCTCGGTGCCGCCGCGCGTGTCCAGGCTCGACACCTCTTCGAGCGAGGCGAGCGAGACCTTGTCGGCGGACGGGTAGCCGAACCGCACGTCGTGGAACTCGACGGACACCGGCCCCGGCGGCACCTCGCGGGCCCCGGGCCGCTCCGCGATCAGCGGCGTGAGGTCGAGCACCTCGAAGACCCGCTCGAAGCTGACCAGCGCGCTCATCACCTCCACCCGGGCGCCGGCGAGCGAGGTGAGCGGCGCGTACAGACGGGTCAGGAGCAGGGCCAGCGAGACGACCGCCCCCGCTTCGAGGGTGCCGCGCAGCGCGTAGTAGCCGCCCAGGCCGTAGACCAGGGCCAGCGCGAGGGCCGACACCAGGGTGAGCGCGGTGATGAACGCGGACTGCGCCATCGCCGTACGGACGCCGATGTCCCGCACCCGGCCCGCCCGGGCGGCGAACTCGGCGGACTCGTCGGCGGGCCGCCCGAACAGCTTGATCAAGGTGGCGCCCGGCGCCGAGAACCGCTCGGTCATCCGGGTGCCCATCGCCGCGTTGTGCTCGGCCGCCTCCCGCTGGAGCCGCGCCATCCGGGTGCCCATCCGCCGCGCGGGCAGCACGAACACCGGCAGCAGAACGAGCGCGAGCAGCGTGATCTGCCAGGAGATGCCGAGCATCACCGCGAGCGTCAGCAGCAGTGTGACCAGATTGCTGACCACGCCGGACAGCGTGTTGCTGAAGGCGCGCTGCGCGCCGATGACGTCGTTGTTCAGCCGGCTCACCAGGGCGCCGGTGCGGGTCCGCGTGAAGAACGCCACCGGCATCCGCTGCACATGGTCGAAGACCGCCGTGCGCAGATCCAGGATCAGGCCCTCGCCGAGGGTCGAGGACAGCCACCGGCTCGCGATGCCGAGGGCCGCCTCGGCGACGGCGATGACGGCGATCAGCAGGGCGAGCCGGGTGACGGTCCCGGTCTCCTTGCCCGCCACGATCGTGTCCACCACCCGTCCCGCCAGCAACGGCGTGGCCACCGCGAGGAGCGCCGTCGCGACGCTCAGGACCAGGAAGAGGGCGATACGGCGCCGATGCGGCCGGGCGAAGGCGCCGATCCGGCGCAGGGTGGCGCGGTTGAAGGGGCGCTTGTCCTGCTGGGCGTTCATGACGTTGTGGAGCTGTGTCCACGCGGTGGCTTCCATACTCATGCGAGGAACGTACGACCTCCAGTGCGCTTGAGGTCAACGATCGCGTGGACCGGATCGCCGCCCGGGTCAAGGGCCGCCCGGGCAGTTCCGGCGGTACGCAGGCCACGGACGCTGCCCGATCGTCCAGGGGCCCTGGTGCGGGCGGCTCCCGTAGGTTCGGTTCCGGGCGGCGCCGTACCGCCCCGGACCTGGGGAGTAACGATGCGTTGGGGAGTGCTCGACCGGCTGCTGGGGGAACCCGAGCGGTTCCTCGACGCGTGCGACCGGGGCCGGCCGCTCGTGTTGCGGCCCCGCACCCTGCCCCAGGAGGTGCCCACGCTACGGGAGTTGACGTGCGGGCTCGGCGGCCCTCTGCTGCGCCCGCCGTACGTGGAGATGGTGCGGGACGGCCGGAGCGTGGCCGTCTCGGAGTACAGCGCGCCGGTGGCCCCGGCCCGGGCGGGCGAGCGAGAAGGCTTCGCCGATCCGGAACGGATCATGCGCCTGATGGCCGAGGGGGCGACGCTGCTGCTGCCCAGGCTCGACGAGTGGAACGCCTCGGTGGGCGCGCTGAGCGCCCTGCTCGCGCGGGACCTCGGCCGCGAGACCGACGCCCTGTGCTGTGCGACCACGGCGGCCACGCCGGGGGCGGGCGGGTACCGCGACGAGGCCGACGTCCTCGTCGTCCAGCTCGTCGGCCGCAAGCGCTGGACCGTGGCCGACGCCCCGGCCGGCCGGGACGGGCTCCCCGAGCCGCCCCCGGCGGACGGGCCCGCCCTGGACACGGTCCTCGCGCCGGGCGACGTGCTGTTCGTGCCGCGCGGCGCGCCGCACACCGCGACCGGCGGCGAAGGCCTCTCCGTCCACCTCGCGCTCGTCCTCGGGAAGGCCGGCGCCGACGGCCCGCACGCGCCGTCGCCCGCCCGGCCGGGGACACCCGACGGCGACGATCCGGCCGGGTCACTGTCCGACGCCCAACTCCTGGACGCGGCCCGTGAGTTGCTCGGCGCGGCCCGCCGGCGGGTGGACGTCGCCGTCCGGCGTGGCTTCGCCCCGGAGCCCTGAGGGCGGCTCCGGGGCGAAGCGGTCGGCCGGGAACTCCCGGTCAGTTGCGGCAGGAGTTGCCGAACGCCGGGTTGAGCAGGCCGATGATGTCGATGCTGTCGCCGCACACATTGATCGGGATCCCGATCGGGACCTGGATGACGTCGCCGGACAGCACGCCGGGAGAGTTCTGGGCGGTGCCGGTCGCGGTCGGCGGGTTGGGGTCTGCGGTCGCGACGCCGGCCGTGCCCAGGACGGCGGTGGCGGTCAGAACGGTTGCGGCGACAGCGGTACGGATACGCACAATTCCTCCTACGGGTGAGGGAAGCTCTCCCTCGCAGCCTCTCCGCGCTCGGGCCCGAGCGACATTCGCGTGACCCGTTGGGGTGACGGCGCTCGTGGAGCGGACGGGGAAAGACGGTCCCCTTACAGCACGTTTATTCGGCCGATTCCCGCCCACACGAAGAGGGACAGCCCGCACGGGGCCGTTCACCGACGGGAAGGCAGCCATGTCCAGTTGGGTCGTCATCATCGTGATCGCCGTGGTGGTGATCGTTGCCGTGGCAGCGGTCCTCGGCCTGGTCTTCGCACGCCGTGGACACGGCCTGCGCAACCGGTTCGGACCCGAGTACGAGCGGACGGTGGCTCAGCACAACGGTGATGTGAAGGCCGCCGAACAGGACCTGGACGAGCGGGTCCGCCGGTACGGCAGCCTCAAGGTCTCGCCCCCGACCGGCGAGGAGCGGGCCCGGTACGCGGCCGAATGGGCCCGCGTCCAGGAGCAGTTCGTGGATTCGCCGACACAGGCCGTGGCCGACGCCGAGGCCCTGCTCGGCCGGCTCGCCAAGGAACGCGGCTTCCCCAGCGGCTCGTCCGAGGAGCAGCTGGCCGCCCTCTCCGTGCACCACCCCCACCACCTCGACGGCTACCGCCGGATCCGTGGCGTGGCGCAGGGCGCCGACGGGCGGCGGGCCAGCACGGAGGAGCTGCGCGAGACCCTCGTGCGGGCCCACGAGTTCTTCGCGGTCCTGGCGGGGGAGCGCCGTGGCGACCGGGCCGGACGGCTCGGCGCGCGCGGCGGCCGGCACACGTCCGGCACCGGCACACACCACAGTGACATCGCCCGAGGGAGCCAGTCATGACCCAGCCCGAGCGTCCCGTACGCGACCAGACCCTGGCCGAACAGCCCCCGACCGAGCACCGCGCGGGTGAACAGCACGTGAGCGACAAGTCGTTGACGGGACGCGACGTGCCCGAGCACCGCGTTCCCGACCGGCCCCTCGGCGGGCGCGAGGTGCCCGCCGGAAGCGCCGTCGAACAGCCCGTCGCAGGCCCCGGCGCCCCCGGCCGCGACCTTGCCGACCCGGCCGGTGCCGGTCCGCACACGGACGACCAGCACGCGTCGGACTGGCCCGCGTCGGACCGGCCGTCCGCCACGGACCGGCCCGCCACCGACGGCCCCGTCAGGGACCAGGGCCTGCCCACCGAGACCGGCTCCGTCGAAGGACGGCACGCGCAGGACCGGGAACTCCGGCCCGAGGGCACCGCGCACGACGGCCCCGCGGGCGACGACGCCGTGCTGCACGCGGCGGAGCGGGACAAGCTGCGCCTGCGCATCAAGCAGGCCGTCGGCGGGTTCGTGGACGAGCCGCGCTCGGCGGTCGAGGAGGCCGCCTCCGCGGTCGACGCCCTCACCGAGCAGATCGTCGAAACCCTCGAACAGCGCCGCGACACCCTGCGCGCCTCCTGGCAGGACGCGTCCGGCGGAACCGCCACGGAGGATCTGCGCATGGCCCTGCGCGAGTACCGGCGGCTGGCCGAGCGCCTGCTCAGCCTGTGACGTCCGACCTCTCACGTGCCCCGGCGGGCGCCCTCCCGGCGCCCCCGGGACACGCTCCGTTCGCCCGCCTCAGAGCCTCAACCACCCTTCGAAGACAAGGAGTCGACCATGCCCAGGCGCTATGGCGGTAACCCCGCGGCGACCGCGATCCTGATCATCGTCGATGTCATGGCCCTGATCCTGATCCTCTGGATCGCCTTCTTCCTGGTGAACGCCAACACGGCCAACGACCTCGTGTCGTGGGTGCGGCACGCCGCCGACTGGCTGTCCGGTTGGTCCCGCGACATGTTCACCATCAGGTCCGACAACTGGCGCACGATCGTCAACTACGGACTGCCCGCCGTGGTCTACCTGCTCATAGGTCACGCGGTGGCGGGCCGGGTCGGCCGCGCCTGACGTCCGCCGGAGGAGCCGTAGGGGCCGTCGGGGCCGCCGGCCCCGACGGGCCGAGGGCGAGGTAGCGGGTGTAGGCGTCCCGGCTGTCCGAGACGAACGGCCAGACGTCCATCGCCCGCGCCAGCTCCTCCTCGGTCAGCCAGCCGTGCCAGGCGACCTCCGCCGGATCCGCCACCACGTCCCCCTCCGCCACGACGGCCTCGTACACCGCGAACCAGTAGGGACTCAGCTCCCCGTCGCACAGGAACGTGAACAGCGGACGCACCGGCGCGTCGACCCCGAGTTCCTCGCGCAGCTCCCGGCGCGCCGCCGTCGCGTACGGCTCGCCCACCCCCACCGCCCCGGCCACCAGCCAGCTGTACTGGCCGGGGAAGCGTGCGCTGGTTTCCGGGCGCCGGTGCACCAGCACGCGGCCCTCGGTGTCGCGGCACAGCACCATCGCCATCCGGTACAGCCAGCCCTCGCGTACGGCCGCTCCGCGCTCGACCACGCCGATGACGCGGTCCTGCTCGTCGACCCGTTCCACCAGTTCACCCATGGCCCCATCCTCCCCGACCGCCCTTTGGGCCGTGGCGGGAGCCGCCTCGACGGGCAGTCAGACGACATGCCGTCAGGCGACACGGCGTCAGACGCCCTCACTCGTTCGGCAAGGCCGGCTGGCCGTCCCGGCGGGGGTGGCGAACAGTGGACCGGGAGTGGGGGGTGACTTGCAGTCGACCTGATGAGGAGCGCGATCATGCAACGTTGTGCCACCGTCGCCGCGATCGCCCTGTGCGGCGTCATCGCCGCGGGTACCGCAGCCCCTGCCTTCGCCGCCGGCCCCGCGCCGGCCGTGCCCGTCTCCCAGGCGGAGCCGGCGCCGGCGGACGGCAGGGCCGGTGACGACGACGTCACCGGCATCAAGGCCGAACTGGCGTCGATGATGAAGGAGATCAACCAGCTCATCGCCGACGCGAAGAAGGACGCCGCGGCCGATGTCGCCGCGGCCAAGGCCGAGGTCGCGGCGATCCTGAAGGAGGTCGCCGCGATGGTCAAGCAGGACGTGTCGCAGGCGAAGTCGGACACCATGCCGGGCGCCACGCCGAACACCACGCCGAACACCATGCCGGGTACCAAGCCGGGCACCAAGCCCGCCGGCCTGCCCGCGATTTCCTCGACTCCGCTCGTCCCGCCCGCCGCGACGGGCTGACGCCCGTTCGGAACGACTTCCCTCCGCGCTCCCGCCGTCCGCCCCGAGTCGCTGCCGCCCCAAAGTCCTCACGTACAGCGGCAGTTCACGCACTCAACGGGCCCTGTGGACGGCGGGGCGGGGGCACCACCTCATCCGGGGCGCGCCGGCGTACGGTTCGGCGCACACGACTCGATGGGGTGGTTTCGCGTGCCCGGGAGCGCTCGTCGCGCGTTGGTCACCACATGACCGTATTTCCTGGGCAGCGGTGTGCGACTGCCGGCCCCCGCCCCGCGCCGTGCCGAACGGGTGTCCTGTCCCCGGGTGCCGGGGTTCCTGCGCGAGGACGGCCCGCCACTCCCGTCGGTCCCTCCTCCGCCCGTGTTCCCCGACAGTCCGTGTTCCCCGACAGCTTGTGAATGGATAACTCCCGTGCGAATCACCGACATTCACGGCTGCGAGGTCCGTCCCGGACGGCTGGTGGAGTGGACCCTGGACCCCGCCATGGTCGAGGCCGCCACCAGCCAGCCCGACGACACACGGCCGCCGGCCTATGTGCAGGAGTCCCACATCAGGACCGCGCGGTCCGTGCGCCAGGACGGCCTGTTCGTGCCGACATGGCTGGGCACCGCCTTCGACATCCCCGGGACCGTCGACCTCGACGTCCTGGAAGCGGCCCTGCGCACCTGGACCCTGCGGCACGAGACGCTGCGCAGCGGCTTCCGCTGGGTCGAGGACGAGATGCGCCGCTTCACCGCGGCCCCCGAGGCCGTCGCGCTGCGGCGTGAGGTCGTGGGCGACTTCCCCGACGCGGAAGAGCTGAGCCACCACCTGCAGGACCGTTTCGATGTGGAGGCGGACGCGCTCGGCTGGCCGAACTTCCTGTACACGGCGGTCGTCCGGCCCGAGTCCACCAGCGTGTACATGGCCTTCGACCACAGCAACGTCGACGCCTACTCGATCCAGCGCATCCCCGCCGAGATCCACGAGCTCTACTCGGCGCGCGCCGAGGGGCGCACCGCGGAGGCCGCGCCGGCCGGCAGCTACGTCGACTTCTGCGAGATCGAGCGGGCCAGCGCCGACCAGGTCGACGACACCCACGCGATCGTCGCCCGCTGGCGGGAGTTCATCGGCCGGTGCGACGGAAGGCTCCCCGCGTTCCCGGTGGACCTCGGCCTGGAGCCCGGCGGCCCGCTGCCCGAGCAGAAGCTCCTGTACGAGACGCTGGTGGGCGAGGCCGACGCCGCCGCGTTCTCCGCGTACTGCCGGCCGTTCGGCGGAGGTCAGGTGGGCATCCTCGCGGCCACCAGCCTCATCGTGCACGACATCGGCGGCGAGCCCGTCTACCGCACGGTGGTGCCGCTGCACACCCGGGCGAAGTCCCGGTGGGCGGAATCGGTCGGGTGGTACGTCGGCGGGGCGCCGATCGAGATCCCGGTGGCGCAGGCGCTCGGCTTCGACGACGCCCTGAAGATGGTCCACGGCGCGCTGCGCGCCAACAAGGCGCTGGCGCACCTGCCGATCGCCCGGGTGCTCCGGCTGCTCGGCTCCGACTTCCGGCCGACCTCCCCCGACCTGTACTCGATCGTCTCCTTCGTCGACGCCCGCGACATCCCCGGAGCCGGACAGTGGGACGAACTGCGCGCCTACGCCCTGCTCAGGGTGTCCTACGGCGACCAGGTCTGCGCGTGGTTCACTCGGCTGCACGGCGGCCTGCAACTGGCCATCCGCTACCCGGACACGGCCATCGCGCACAAGAACATCCACCGCTACGCTGAACAACTGCGCGAACTCATCACCTCGGTGGCCCGCAGCGGCCCGGCCGCTCCGCCCAGGCCGCGCCCGGTGCCCGCGCCGAGACTCAGCCGCGAGCCGTCCCGCCTGTCACTCTGAGACCGAGGGGGCCGAACATGCGCCGTGCACCGGTGAGGGCCGTCGTCGTCACGGCGCTGCTCGTGCTGCTGGCCGGCGTCCTCACGACGGGCGCAGGGCAGGCGCGGGGCCGGGTGACGTCCGCCGACGACGGCGCCCGGGTCGTCGCCGAACAGCGTGTCGGGCCCCGGCTCCTCGATCTCACCATCGACTCACCGGCCCTCGGCACCACCGCCCATGTCCGGCTCCTCACCCCGGACGGCTGGTCGCCGGGGCGGCGCGCCTGGCCCACGCTGTGGCTGCTGCACGGGTGCTGCGGCGGCTACACCGACTGGACGCATTACACCGACGTCGCCCAACTCGACTCCCTGCGCAACGCGTTGGTGGTCATGCCGGAAGCCGGCGCCGTGGGCTGGTACAGCAACTGGTGGAACCACGGCGCGGGCGGCACGCCGCGCTGGGAGACCTTCCACCTCAGCGAGGTGCGGCAGATCCTGGAACGCGGATACGGCGCGGGCGGCCGGCGCGTCGCCGCGGGGCTGTCCATGGGCGGCTTCGGCGCGCTGTCGTACGCGGCACGCCACCCGGGGTTCTTCCGCGCCGTCGCCTCGTACAGCGGGACCGTGCATCCGCTGCTCCAGGTGCCCGGCGGATTCGGGCCCGGCTGGTTCCTCGACCTCGTCAGGAGCCAGGGGGCCGACCCGTACGCGGTCTGGGGCGACCCGGTGCGCCAGCGCGCGGTGTGGCGGGCGCACGACCCCGCCGCACTCGCGGGCGCCCTGCGCGGGCTGCCCGTCTTCCTGTCCTGCGGCAACGGGGTGCCCGGGCCCTACGATCCGGCCGGCACCCCCGACGACGCCTGGGAGGCCTACTTCGAGCAGCAGAACCTGGCCCTCGCGGCCCGGCTGCGAGCGCTCGGAAGCCCGCCCGTCACCGACTTCTACGGGCCGGGGATCCATGAATGGCCCTACTGGCAGCGGGAGTTGCACCGCTCCCTGCCGATGCTCCTGGCCGCGCTCGGCACCTGAACGGCGACCCCGGGCACCCGCGCGCGGCACCATCGGACGGGCCGCGCCCCCACGAGGTGCGCGGCCTACCAGAACCAGCCAGGAGTGGCCACATAGTCCTGCGGAACGTAGTCACACGCACCCGCGGTGAACGGTGTGGCCGACAGCTGGCGGGCCAGGGCCTCGCCGTGGGCGTCGACCCCGTCCGCGGCGATCAGCAGGGCGACCACCACGACCAGACACACCACGGGAACCGCGGCCACGCCCTGCCCCTTCCCCTGCATCACGACGGCGCCGGCCAACGCCGCCACCGCCGCGGCCAGGACGAGCCCGAGCGCCGTGAGCGTCAGCCGGTCCAGGTGCGACGACGCGTGGCACAGCAGATGGCGGTGCCCGGAGAAGAGCACCGGCACTCGCTCGGCGAAGGCGGCGGCGCACAGCAGCCACCCGATCGCGACGACGTGCGCGGCGGTCAACCGCCCGAGCACGCCCGGCCGTTCGGTGCTCACCTCTTGGCTGCGCAGATCACGTCGTAGGGCCTGCCGATGGCGAGGGTCAGCCGCATGGGCTCGGTGGTGCCGGAGGGGCACTGGGACGTCTCCTTCGTCAGCCCGAGCACCTGGTAGGTGTCCGGTCCGGCCGAGGCGCAGACCACTTCCTTGGCCGTGGAGGTGACGCAGTCGCCCTTCACCAACTGGCCGCCGCCGGCGCCCGGATCGCCGGGATGGGTGGCGGAGAGGTTGCGGCCGCACACCGTCTTGGAGGGGATGCCGCCGCCTTTGCTCTTGCTGCTGCCGTAGCTGATGCTCACCTGGATGATGAGGTCCGTCCCGGCCGGGCACTGGATGGAGTCCGGCATGAAACTGGCGGGCTGGATGTCGAGGGCCTTGAAGGTGGCGCCCGAGTCGCCGCAGCCGAACGCCTTGTAGCCGTTCGGCGCGTCGTCGGGGTCGGGCCCTCCGCAGTCGCCCACCTTCCAGGTGCCGCTGTCGTGGGACGACGAGGAGGAGGGGGACGCCGAGGACTTCTTGTGGTCGTCGCCGAACAGCTTGGACGCGCCGAAGCCGAGGCCAAGGATCACCACGAGAACGACCAGCGCGGGCAGGCAGCCCCCTCTCCTGCGCGGCGGTTGGGGCGCGAAGGTGCTGCCCGGGTCGACCATGGTGTTTCCCCTCCTGGGAACGGCGGATGACGTGACCGAAGGTGTGGACGCGGCATGCACACCTCATGGTTCCGCCTCGCGATCGTCAGCCGTCCGCCGACGCGCCCCGGGGTTCGCACGTCACGTGGAGCGGCCCGGGCCCGAGCGTGCCGCGCACCTGTACGGTCATGGTGCTCCCCGGATCCGGGCGCAGCCGCCAGCGCGAGCACACCGTGGCGAGCGCCAACGTCATCTCGATCAGGGCGAATTGATCCCCGATGCACTTGCGGTTGCCACCCCCGAAAGGCACGTGCGCACCCCGCGGCAGACTTTCGGTGCCGCGCGCCGCCCAGCGGTCGGGGTCGAAGCGGTCGGGGTCGGGGAACAGCTCCGGACGGTGGTGCAGGAGGTAGGCGCTGTAGAGGAGGGCGGTCCCCTTGGGCAGTTCGCGCCCGGCGAGGGTGGTGTCGGTGGTGGTGACGCGGGTGAAGAACCAGCCCGCGGGATACAGGCGCAGGACCTCGTTGATGACGTGCCGGGTGTAGGTCAGCCCGTCGAGGTCGGCCGTGGTGGCGGTGCGCCCGCCGAGGGTCCGGTCGACCTCCTCGTGCACTCGCGCCTCGGCCTCCGGGTTCTGGCTCAGCAGCCAGACGGCGAACGCGAGGCTGTTGGCGGTGGTTTCGAAACCGGCGCCGATCATGACCATGAGCTGGTCGCGGATGTCCACGTCGGACATCGGGCCACCGGTGTCGTCGTTGACCGCGGCGAGCAGCATGGACACCAGGTCGTCGCCCCCGGGAGCCGCGCGGCGCTCGGCGATGATGCCGTCGATGGCGCGGTGCAGCCGTTCGCAGGCGGCGCGGTAGCGCCGGTTGGCGCGGGTGGGCAGCCGGTAGAGCGGGCCGAGCGGCAGCATCACGCGCTGGTAGATGCCGTCGATCACGGTGTGCAGGCTCTCCTGGACCTCGGCCACCGCCTCGTCCTGCGCCTCGGCGGCGAGCACGCTGCGGGTGACGATCCGCAGGGTCAGGGTGGTGAGCGAGGCGGTCACGTCGAAGCGCAGCCCGGGCCGCCACCGCGAGGTCATCCGGTCGACCTCCTCGCCCATGACCAGCGCGTACTTTTCGATCCGGTCGCTCTGGAAGGCGGGCTGCATCTGGCGGCGCTGCCACCGGTGCTCCTGCCAGCCGGCCATCGGCAGGCTGCTGCCGAACAGCACGCGCGCCTTGTCGAAGAAGGGGCCGCCCTTGTCGAACGTCCGGGAGTCGGTGAGCATGCGGTGGGCCGCGTCCGGATCGCAGACCACGTACGCCGGCCAGGGGCCCATCCCGATGCGTACGAGGTCCCCGTACGCGGGGAGTGAGGACAGGAACTCCAGTGGGCGGGCGTGGAGTTGCCATGCGTGGCCGAGCAACGGCCAGGCGCCTGGGGCTTTTCCCGTACGCGTGGGGGACGTCGTGCTCACGGTGGGGCACCTCCGGGAGGGATCTGCCGGCCGGGGGCCCGGCCGGCCCCCGGATCCCGCATATCCTCCCCACGCCCCACGCGGTGGAACCCGGCGCGAAACAGCACGGCACGGGCGCGCCCCAACGCTCCCAGGCGCCCCGCCGTGCGACCCCGCTGCCCCTGCGAACCGTCCGGCTCAGACGCCGGAGGGCTTGGCACCCTGGAGGCGCTCCAGGTCGGACGGCCGCACCTGGATCGCGATGAGGGCGATGAGCGCGGCCACCACCGCGAAGGCGGCCGCCACGACGAACGCCGTGGACACTCCCGAGGCGAGTACCTGATCGCTCCACGGCCGCGGCAGCTGTCCGGTGCGCCGGAACATCAGCCGCTGCGCCGGGTCCGCCTGCCCGAGGAACTTGGGCACCTGTTCCGTCGCCTCGTTGCGGCTGGCCGTTCCGAACACCGTGACCAGGATGGACAGACCCAGTGAACCGCCCACCTGCTGCGTGGCGTTGAGCATGCCGGAGGCCGCACCGGCCTCGTGCGGCGGCACACCGGAGACGGCCATCAGCGTCAGCGACACGAAGTTGAGGCCCATGCCCAGGCCGAAGACGAGGATCGGGCCGAGGATGCTGCCCGCGTAGGAGGAGTGGATGTCCGTCTGCGTCAGCCAGGACAGTCCGCCCGCGGCAAGGAGCGATCCGGCCACCATGAAGGGCTTCGGCCCGTATTTCGGCAGCAGTTGGGAGGCGGTTCCCGCACCCACCGCGATGATCGCGCTGACCGGGAGGAAGGCGAGGCCGGCCCGGAGCGGCGAGAAGCCCAGCACGTCCTGGACGAACAGCGTGAGGAAGAAGAACATGCCGAAGATCGCGGCGGCCAGGCTCAGCATGATGCCGTACGTTCCCGCGCGATTGCGGTCGGCGAACATGTGCAACGGTGTGATGGGCTGCTGCGAACGCCGCTCCACCAGGACGAACGTGGCCAGGAGTACGACCGCGACGGCGAACGAACCGAGTGTGAACGGGTCGCTCCAGCCCTCCTGGGCAGCACGGATGAAGCCATAGACCAGCGCCACCATGCCGATGGTCGACGTCAGTGCGCCGAGGACGTCGAAGTGGCCGGAGTGCCGTTCGGACTCCTTGATGTGCCGCGGGGTGGCCAGCAGGATCAGAACGGCGATCGGCACGTTCACGAACAGCACCCAGCGCCAGTTCAGCCACTCCACGAGCATGCCGCCGGCCAGCAGACCGATCGCTCCGCCGCCCGCCGACACCGCGGCGAAGACGCCGAAGGCGCGGTTGCGCTCAAGGCCCTCGGTGAACGTGGTGGTGATCAGCGCCAGTGCGGTCGGCGACGCGATGGCACCGCCCACTCCCTGAAGGGCGCGCGCGGCCAGCAGTTCGCCGGAGTTCTGGGAAAGTCCGCCGAGCAGCGAGGCGACCGCGAAGAGCAGGACGCCGCACATGAACACCCTGCGCCGGCCGAGGATGTCGCCGGTCCGGCCGCCCAGCAGGAGCAGGCCGCCGAACGTGAGGGTGTACGCGCTGACCACCCAGGCGAGGCCCGTGGTGGAGAAGTGGAGCGCGCTCTGGATGTGCGGCAGGGCGATGTTCACGATCGTGATGTCGAGGACGACCATCAGCTGACAGGCTGCGATGACGAGCAGCGCGATCCCTTTGCCGCCGCCTCCGCCGTCGGGGGCCGCGGGCTCGACCGTGGGTGTCGCCCGTGAACTCGTCATGATGATGGACCCTGCCCTCGCACGAGGACGGTGGACGCTGACGTCCACCGTTCGACCCTATGCCCGGGTCCGGGGCGTCACCAGTCGATCATGGCCGGAACACGGCTGACAGATCACGAGCGACCGGGCTATGCTCCCGGCGATGACTACTCCTCCCGTTCACAGATTGGGGGACCCGTCCGCGCAAGGTGAGTGCTGATGCTCACTTCTGTCGCGGAGGGCCACTCCCGCCTCTCCCTCTGGCTGCGCGTGCGCGAGTTCGCCGTGCCGCCCTCCATGATCGAGACCGCGACCGCCCGCCGTTCCGTCGGGGACTGGGCCGGTGCGTGCGCCGCCGCCGGTTTCGACGTCGATCTGGACCTACGCTCCCTCACCCGTACGCACGGCCGCGACCTCGCGGCACAACTCCGCGCCGATCTGCGCCAGTTGGCCCCCGACCTGCTGCGCTGGCACATGCCGCGGATCGCGCCCGACGGACTGCTGCGCCCGGGCCTGACCCTCACGCTCGCGCGCTACGGCGCCGCCGGACGGCCCGGCCCGGGCCCGGTGCACCTCGTCGTGCGCACTCCGCCCGCCTGGGCGGACGCCGGTCAGCGGATCGCCCTCACGCTCTGGGGCGAGGACCAGCACGACTCCCCGTGGGGATGCCCTGCCGGCCATCCGCATCCACGCCCCCAGCAGCGGTTCCGCCTCGATTTGCACCGTCACCTGTGGGACGCCCGTCGGACCGGCGAGCTGGCCCTGCGCTCCGGGGCCGACGGGTGCGCCGCAGGCGGGGGCCCGGGGCTGAACCCGTCGGCGTTCGGGCCGCGGGCGCCGGGCTCGGGGGTGTTCGTCCCGGGAGCACCGGGCCCGGACGCGCTGGATCCGGTGGCGCTCGACCCGGACGTGCGGGCAGCGCTGCCGCCCGGGCAGCGCTGCGCCGTCGGACGATGGGCCGCGGAGGCCGGCATCCTGCTCGGCTCCGAGGGCCGGTCCCACGGTGACTTCACCGTTCGCCTGGCTGCCCGCAGGCGTCTCCAGCTGGCCCTGGTCGGCGCTCCGCACGGCCCCGCCCTGCGGCTCGCCGAAACATCCCCGCAGGGCAGCGGGACGGGGCCGGTACCGGTCCTGCCCGACGCGGCGACCTGGGTACTTCCGGACCTGGACCTGATCGGGGCCGGCGCGATCGAGGCCGGCCGACTGCACCCGCTGGTCGCCGCCGCGCTCGCGCCGGGCCACGAGCCACCAGGAGCGGATTGGAACCGGAACCGTGCGGACGGCACGCGCGTCGTGGAGTGCCGGGGCGAGCGGCATCGGATCGCCCTGGTCGACGGGGTGCTCGCGCCCCTCGACCACCCTCCGGCGCAGGTTCGCCAGGAGGAGCTGCTCCTCGCCCTCGGCGGCCCCCCGCTGCCCTGTCTGCGGGCCATCGACGAGGCGCACCGCCGGCCCGAGTGCCTGACCGGGGTCCGTGAGCGGCTGGACCACGGCGACATCGCCGGAGCGCTGGCCGTGGTCGAGCAACTCCTTGGCCCCGAAGCGGTGTTGCGCGACGGGGCGCTCAAGGAGGAGCTGGAGGTCGCGGCACGGCGCCGCCTCGACCACGGCCTGTACCGCACCGGCCTGATGGGGCCGGGGCCGGGACGCATCGAACCGCGCCGACCCCGCCCGCGCACCAGCCGCGCCCACCCGCGCCACACCCACGCACGCTGACCGGGCCGTGCCCGGCCCGGCCCCGCGCCACCCCGCCGACCGCACCGAGACGCATGCCTGTCCCCGGGCGCTGCGGCACACCACGCGAACCGCGCGGTGCACACCGCCGTTCGCACGCCCGGCCCACCACGTAACCCCACGAACCCATAGGTGATCACCACATATGTCCACGCACACCGCGTACGCCGCTACACACTCCACCCGTCCGCTCCCTGTCTCCGACTCCGACCTCGACTCCGACCTCGACTCCAACTGCAACTCCAGCGCCGACTCCAACCCCAGCCCCAGCCCCAGCCCCGGCGCCGGCTCCGACTGCGACCCCCTCTCCGACTCGGGCTCGCAGGCCCGCTTCGACGCTGCCTGCCGCCCCGGCGCCGGGCCGTCCACGCCGGCGCCCGTCCCCGCCGGATCACCCCTCGATGTGGCGGGTGAGCTGCTGAGCCTCCTGTGCGACACCACCACCGAGCCGCGCCCCGACCCGCAGCTGGAGGCGCTCACCCTGGCCGTCGCCGCCGACCTGCCCGTCCTGCTGTGGGGCGAGCCGGGGATCGGCAAGACGGCCGCCCTGACCCAACTCGCCGCCGAGCTGGACCTTCCGCTGACCACGGTGATCGCCAGCGTCCACGAACCGTCCGACTTCTCCGGGCTGCCCGTCGTCGGGGACGATCCCGCCGTACAGGGCGTGCCGATGGCGCCGCCGGAGTGGGCCGTGCGCCTGGTCGCGTCCGGCCGTGGCCTGCTGTTCCTCGACGAGCTGTCCACCGCGCCGCCCGCCGTTCAGGCGGCGCTGCTCCGGCTCGTCCTGGAGCGCCGCATCGGAACGCTCCAACTCCCGCCCGGGGTAAGGATCGTGGCGGCGGCCAACCCGCGGGCCTCGGCCGCCGACGGCTGGGAGTTGAGCCCGCCGCTCGCCAACCGCTTCGTCCATCTCCAGTGGACGCACGACCACGAGGTCGTGGTGCGCGGACTCGGCGGCACCTGGCCGCGCGCCACCCTGCCGCGCCTCGCCGCCGAACGGCTCCCGCAGGCCGTCGACTTCGCCCGCCGGGCCGTGTGCGGTCTCCTCGCGGCCCGCCCGGCGCTCGTGCACCAGCTCCCCAGCACGGAGACGCGCCGGGGTGGTGCGTGGCCTTCGCCGCGCAGCTGGGACATGACCCTGCGGCTGATCGCGTTCGCGACCGCCGCCGGCGTCTCGCGCGACGTGCTGGCGATGCTGGTGCGCGGAACCGTGGGCGACGGCCCGGGACTCGAACTCCTGGCGAGCCTCGACCGGATGGATCTGCCGGACCCCGAGACGCTCCTGGCCGATCCGGCGGGCGCCGCGCTGCCCGAGCGGGGCGACCTGCGTCAGGCGGTGCTGGACGGTGTGGTGGCCGCCGTACGCCGACGCCCCGACCGGGCCCGCTGGGACGCGGCCTGGGCGCTCATGGCCAAGGCGGTCGAGACGGGCGCTCCGGACGTGGTCGTCGTCCCGGCCACCACCCTCGCCTCGCTGCGCCGCGACGACTGGGACGTACCACCGACGATCGAGCGGCTCGCGGGGGCGGTGTCGCTGTCACGGCGTGCCGACCGGGCGGCCCGCAACGCGCGGCCCGCGGCCGGCGCCAAGGGGGGACGATGAGGAGCGGAGCCGCGCCGAAGGGTGCCCCAACTGGGCTGCCGGACAAGCCGATTGACGCTCGGCCCGAATCCGTCGTGCGGAACCCCGGCACCCTCGACTTCGACAAACTGTTCGCCGCCCGGTTGCACGCCGCGCGTGTGCGGCCCTATCTGGCGACGGCCCTGTTCGCCCTGCATCCCGTGGAGGCGCCGGAGGTCATGACGATGGCCGTCGACCGGCACTGGCGGTGCTACGTGTCGCCGGCGTTCGTGGCCCGCACCCCCGTCGAGCAGCTGGCCGGTGTGTGGGTGCACGAGGTGTCGCACCTGCTGCGCGACCACCACGGCCGGAGCGACCGGTTCGCGCGCGAACACGGTCTGACCGGCCGGGGCGAGCGGCTCAGGATGAACATCGCGGCGGACTGCGAGATCAACGACGACGTGTACGGCGACGGACTCGTGCGGCCCAAGGGGGCGGTCGGACCGTCGTCCCTCGGGCTGCGCGCCGGGCTGCTCATGGAGGACTACCTGCGGGAGTTCCGGCTCGGCCCCAACACCCGGCTGCTGAACTGGCTGGACTGCGGCAGCGGCGCGGACGGCCTGGAGCGCGGCTGGGAGCTGGGGCCCGGCGGCTCGCACGCGCTCAGCGAACAGGAGCGTGACGCCGTCAGGTTCCGGGTGGCCGAAGGCATCCGCGGCCGCCCCGGAAGCGTCCCCGAAGGGTGGCGGCGCTGGGCGGAGGAGGCGTTCCATCCACCGCAGCCCTGGCGGGAGTTGCTCGGAGCGGCCCTGCGCGCCGCGGTGTCGGGCGCGGGGACGGGGGAGGACTACACCTACGGCAGGCCCGCGCGGCGGTCGGTCGGCGTGCCCCGCGTCGTGCTGCCGAGCCTGCGCCGCACCCCGCCCCGGGTGTGCGTGATCATCGACACCTCGGGCTCGGTCAGCGACGCCGAACTGGGCAGCGCCCTGCTGGAGGTCGCCGCGATCTCCAGCGCGGTGGGCGGCGGCCGTGACCTGGTCAGCGTCCTGCCGTGCGACGCGGCGGCGCACTTCGTACGGACGCTGTGCCGGGGGGAGGGGATCGCGCTGGTGGGCGGCGGAGGCACGGATCTGCGCGCGGGCTTCGCCAGGGCCCTCGCGGCCCGGCCCCGGCCGGACGTCATCGTCGTCATGACCGACGGCCAGACCCCCTGGCCCGACAGCCGGCCCCCGTGCCGCACGGTCGTCGGGCTCTTCCCGCGCGCCGGTGGCCGTCGCTCCGCGGTCGAGGACGACCCCGATTACGTACCGGACAGGCCGCCGGCGTGGGCCAGGGTGGTCGAGATCGGATCCGGTGCGTAGCGCGGCCCCGCGCAGGTCCCCGCGGCGACGGCCGGTCACAGCGGCCCGCGCGCTCGGGGTTCCCCTCGGGGCGGTCGTCACCGAACCTCAGCGACGGCCCCATGCGAGCAGCGCCGCGTGGGGGAGTGCCAACTGGCCGTCCGGCAGGGCGAATTCGGCGCTGAGGAGGTGGAACCGGCGCTTGATCTCGGCGCGGATGTGCTCGGGCTGACTCAGGATCGTCTGGCCGATGGTGCCGATGCCGTCGGCGGCGCCGCCCCACCACGCCTCGGCGGTCGTGCGGTGGTCCCAGTGCAGTGGTTCGCAGGCGACGTCCTTCAGGCCGGCCGAGCGGAGGAGATCGGCGAGGCCGGTCGTGGTCCGGGGGAAGTCGTCGTCGGCGGCCAGGGCCGGGAGGTGGGGCGGGCGGGACGCTCCCGCTGCCTGGGCGGCCCGGCCGAGCAGGGCCTGCCCGGCTCCCGCGGGCGACGCCCAGACGGTGAGTGCGACCCGGCCGCCCGGCCGCACGACGCGGCGCAGCTCGGCGAGGACGGCCCTGGGGCGTCCCACATGATTGAGGACGAAGTTGCCCGTCACCGCGTCGAACAGGCCCTCGGAGAAGGGCAGTTGAGGAAGCACCGCCAGATGGAACTCCGCCTGCGGGACGGCTCGCGCCGCCAGTTCGACCATGCTGACCTCGGCGTCCACGCCCGTCACCCGCGCACCGCGCTCCAAGGCCGCGGCGGCCACCGTGCCCGTTCCGGTGCCCACGTCGAGGACGCGCACCCCGTCCCGTACCCGGGCCGCGTCGAGCAGCCGCGGAACGGGGTGGGCGCACAGCCTGCCGAAGCTGTCCGCGTACGCCTGGGCCCGCCCCGCCCAGATCCGCCGCTCGCTCGCGTCGAACGCCGTCAACACCACTGCCATCGCCCTCCCCGGCCGCCCTGTGCGCGCACGGCCGCGGCTCCGCCCTGCCTCCTGGATCCTTCCGGCACCCTACGGGAGTCGGGGGAGGGGCAGCGGCGGAGCCGCGGAACAGGGCGTGAGCGGGGGTGTCAGGCGGTGAGGACCGAGTCGTCGAAGGTGCGGGCCCCGGGCAGCCGGTGGCGGGCTGCGATGACGGCGGCGTCGATGTCCCTGGTGCCCGTCGAGACGCAGAGGGTGTACATCACGTCGTCGAGGCGCTGTCGCGTGGCCTCGCTGCCGTCGGCGGCGTTCAGCAGCAGCAGGGCCTCGTACTCGTCGAGCAGATCGCGGAGCACTGCCGGATGCGCCATCAGCATGGGTGGGACCCTCCCGTCGACACGGTCACGATGTTGCTGCTCCTGTGCCCCGGTTGCTGTGTCGTACACGGGGCGCCGTGAAAGATTTCTCGCGGTCGTGAACGGGAAGTCCGACGTCGGTCCCTTCAGGGGCGGCGCGGCCGGGACGTCAGCGCGTCCAGGACCTCCCGGGCCAGTCCGCGGGCGAGTTCCACCTTGTACGCGTTGTGCCGCAGCGGCACCGCGCCCGCCAGCTCCGCCTCCACCGCCCGCTCCACGCTCTCGGCGGCCGGGGTCGTGCCCAGCAGGGCGGCCTCCGTCTGCCGGGCCCGCCACGGCCGGTGGGCGAGACCGCCGAAGGCGACCGCCACATGGCGCACCACACCGTGCTCGACCCGCACCACGGCGGCCACCGAGGCAAGGGCGAAGGTGTGCCCCGCCCGGTCCCGGGCCTTGCGGTAGCGCGAGACGCTGCCCGGCGGCACCGGCGGCAGCAGGACGGCCGTGACGAGCTCACCGGGCCGCATCACGGTGTCCAGATCGGGCCTGTCCTGCGGCAGCCGGTAGAACTCGGTGACCGGCACGGTCCGTACCCCGCCCCGGCCCTCCAGCTCGACCAGGGCGTCGAGCGCGGCCAGCGCCACCGCCAGGTCGGAGGGGTGGGTGGCCACGCACTGCGAGGAGTGGCCGAAGACCGCGTGATCGCGGTTCACGCCCTCGAGCGCACCGCACCCGCTGCCCGGCACCCGCTTGTTGCAGGGCCTCGACAGGTCCTGGAAGTAACCGCAGCGGGTGCGCTGCAACAGGTTGCCGGCCGTGGTGGCCATGTTGCGCAGCTGCCCCGAGGCGCCGCTGAGCAGCGCCTGTGCCAGGACCGGGCGGCTCTCGCGCACCGCCGGATGCGCGGCGAGGTCGCTGTTGCGTGCCGTCGCCCCCACCCGCAGCGAGCCGTCCGGCATGTCCTCGATCGCGTCGAGCGGCAGACGGGTGATGTCGACGACGAGGTCCGGACGCTCGACACCGAGCTTCATCAGCTCGACCAGACTGGTTCCACCACCGAGGTAGCGGGCCTCCGGGCGCCCGCCGTGGGCGGCCGATGCCTCCGCGAGGGAGCGCGGGCACACATACGCGAGGGGCTTCACACGATCACGTCCTGTACGGCACGGGCGGTGCCCGGATAGGCCCCGCAGCGGCACAGCCGCCCGCTCAGCCGGTCGCGCACCTCGTCCGCGGTCAGCCGCACGGGAACGTCCACCGGCAGGTCGATGTCGGTGACGACGGCGGGCGGCGCCCCGTCGTCCGGGCCACCGGGCCCGGCGTGCCGCTGCGGTGCGCAGTACGCGCACTGGAGCACGTCGCGTTCCACCGGCGCGCGGCGCAGCGGGTGCCGGTCGCCGTCCGCGCCGGCCGCGGCCACCAGGCCTTCCACGGTGACGATGTCGTGCCCCTGCTGTGCCACGGCGAGGAGCAGACAGCTCGTGGCCCGGCGGCCGTCGATGAGCACCGTGCACTCCCCGCAGCGGCCGTCGTCGCAGCCCTTCTGCGAGGCCGTCAGGCCCAGGGACTCGCGCAGCACTTCCAGCAGCGTGGCGCAGTGCTCCAGCTCGACGCGGTGGTCGGCGTCGTTCACCGTCAGGGTCACGCGCGACTCCGTCGCGCCGTGCTGATTGGCCCGGGGGGCGTGCCCCGGGCCCTGATCACTCCGGCCGTGTTGTGCTTCCATCGTTCACGAGCTCCTCGATCCGGACAGTCAGCGGTTGACCGCGTCACCACCCTCGTACAGCTCACGGTCTCCGGCATCTTGGCCGGGGCATCCCGACGAACCGCGCCACCGCCGCTACCCGGGCAGCGGACCATGGACATCGAAGAACCCGCCGGTCGGCCCGTCCGGCCCGGCCTGCGCCATGCGGACGATGATCCCGGCGCCCTGCTCGACCGTCTGGACGCCGGTCCGGCCGCCGAGGGCGACACCCCGAGCTCGGCCCGGTGACCCTGGACTGCGATGTCCTGACCGTCGCCGGGAGCGAGCTGCGCGTCATGGTCTACACGGCGGAACCGGGCAGCCGGGACGCCGAGCGGCTGGAGCTGCTGGCGCCGGCGGGGGCCGCGGCGCCGGCCGGCGTCGGCGTCAACTAGCTGGTGTCCAGGGTGAGTTCGTGTCCGCACGGGCTTCCGTACGGGGTGGGGCTAGCCCTCGGCCGGAGCGGGCGCGAGGCCGTCCTCGACCAGGCCGGCCAGGACGGCCCCGCCCAGCGCCTGCACGGCCGACAGCGGGCGGACCATCACGGTGAACTCCTTGATCCGCCCCGAGTCGTCGAACTGGAGCAGGTCGATGCCGTGGATCTGCTTGCCGCCCACCGTCGCGCGGAACGGCAGGACCACCGACGGGGCCTGCGACCCGTCGGCGCTCGTCTCGGCGGCGCCCTCGAAACTCCCGACGTAGCGCAGGTCCTCGAAGGTGCGCACCAGGACCCCGAAGAGCCCGAGCACCATCGCCTTGCCCTCGAACGGGACGAACTTCACCGGACTGTAGAGCCGGACCTCGTCGGTGAACAGGGCGTCGAGCGCGGCGAGATCGCGCTTCTCCACGGCCGCACGGAAGCGTGCGGCGGTCTCGGTGAAGCGGGCGGTCTGCGCGGATCCGGCGGCGTTCATGAACCCTCCTGGGGCGAGCGGCAACGTCATAGTCATCAATCTGACTACTCAGATCGTTGAGTATGATGCCGTCACGCGCGACGAAAGGGAAGGGGCGCCCGGATGGCTCTGCGACACGCCGTGCTCGCGGCTCTGCTGGACGGCGAGTACAGCGGCTACCAGCTGGCCAAGGCCTTCGACATCGGGGTGGCCAACTTCTGGCACGCCCTGCCGCAGCAGCTGTACGCCGAACTCGCCAAGCTGGAGAAGGACGGCCTGGTGGCGGGGCGCCACGTGGTCCAGGAGACCCGGCCCAACAAGCGCCTCTTCCACGTCACCGAGGCCGGCCGCGCCGAACTGGAGGCGTTCGCGGCAGCCGCCTCGAAGCCCTCGTTCATCCGGGACGACCTGTTGGTCAAGGTCCAGGCCGCCGACCGCATCGGCACCGCGTCCGTGATCGAACAGCTCGACGGGCGCGCCCGCGCCGCCGATGCCAAGATCGAGCAACTCGGCGCGCTGCTGCGGCAGTTGAGGGGCGCGTGCGACGAGGAGGAGTTCCTGCTGCACGGCGAGCGCATCGGCCCCTATCTGACGTGCCTGCGCGGTCTCGCCTTCGAGACGGAGCACCGGGACTGGTGCCGGCGCATCGCGTCCGTGCTGCGCGCTCGGCAGCGGCCCGGCGCCGGAGCATGACCGGCCGGCCGGGCTCGGACCGAGGTCCCCGCCGCCGGGCGGCGGCCCGAGGAGTCGGCCGGGGCCGGCTTGGTTAGGCTGGTCCCCGACAGCAACAGCGCAGCGCAACGCGGAACAAGGAGCAGACGTGAGCGAGTCGGCGTCCATCGCCCTGCAGCAGGAGATCGCCCGGGAACTCGAGGTCGCCGAAACCTTCGACGCCGAGCGGGAGATCGAGCGCCGCGTGGCCTTCCTCGCCGAGCGGCTCACCTCCACGGGGCTGCGCTGCCTCGTCCTCGGCATCAGCGGCGGCGTGGACTCCACCACGGCGGGCCGGCTGTGCCAGCTCGCCGTCGAGCGGGCCAGGGCCGCCGGCCACGAGGCCCGCTTCTACGCGATGCGCCTGCCCTACGGAGTCCAGGCCGACGAGCACGACGCCCAGACGGCGCTCTCCTTCATCAAGCCCGACCACGTCCTGACCGTGGACGTGAAGCCCGCGAGCGACGCCGCGCTCCAGGCCGTCGTGGACGGCGACGTGGCGTTCCGCGACGAGAGCCACCAGGACTTCGTGCTCGGCAACATCAAGGCGCGCCAGCGGATGATCGCCCAGTACGCGGTGGCCGGCGCGCACGGCGGCCTGGTCGTCGGCACCGATCACGCCGCCGAGGCGGTGTCCGGGTTCTTCACCAAGTTCGGCGACGGCGCGGCCGACCTCGTCCCGCTCACGGGTCTGACCAAGCGCCGGGTGCGCGCCGTCGCGGCCGCCCTGGGCGCGCCGTCCGGCCTGGTGGGCAAGGTGCCGACCGCCGACCTGGAGACGCTCGACCCGGGCAAGACCGACGAGGCGGCCCTCGGCGTGAGCTACGACGACATCGACGACTTCCTGGAGGGCAGGCCGGTGGACGAGCAGGTCTTCAAGACGATCGTCGACCGCTACCGCCTCACCGACCACAAGCGCCGGCTGCCCATCGCCCCCTGATACACCGGCCGATCCACCGGCGCCGCCGTCCCCACATCCGACGTGAGCACACAAGGAGACCGCCTTCTATGTGGAACGGCGACGCCCTCGATCTCGACGCCTATCTGACCCACGTCGGTCATGTGGGGGACCGCACCCCCACCCTGGCCACCCTGCGCGCGCTGCACCGGGCCCATGTGCTCTCCGTACGGTGGGAGAACATCGAGTCGGTGCTGCGCAAACACCGGCCGCTGGACGTCGAGTCGGTGCAGGCCAAGCTGATCGGCAGCCCGCGCGGCGGCACCTGCTTCGAGCACGTCACCCTGTACGCGGCCGCCCTGGAACGCCTCGGTTACGCGTTCTTCGTCGTCCAGGGCCGGGTCAGGACGGGCTCGCCGAGCATCCGGCCCGAGACGCACGCCATGGTGATCGTCGAGCTCGACGGACGGCGCTGGCTGAGCGACGTCGGCTTCGGCGCCAGCCCCCTCGAACCCATCGAGCTGACCGACGCGACGGACACCACGGACGGGGTCTGGTCCTACCGGCTGCGCCGCCAGGAGGTCTCGCCGGGCGAAGTCGGCTGGGCGCTCTACCAGCCCGCCGACAAGCGCGCGGGCATCGAGGTGACCGACGACGGATGGATGGTGCGGCACACCTTCACCCTCCACCGCCAATATCCGATCGACCTCCAGGTCAGCAACCACTACGGCGCGTCGAGCCCGCAGTCGGTCTTCAGCGACCGCCTCTTCCTCCAGCGTCTGCACCCCGACCGGCTGCACCTCCTGGACAGCCGGCGCCTGACCACCATCAGGCCCGGCGCCGAGGCCCCTCACGAGAGCCGCGAGCTCGAACCCCATGAGGTGCCCAAGGTCATCGCCGACGTCTTCGGCATCGAACTGTCCCAGCGGGACATCGAGCTGCTCCTGCCGAAACTGGTCTGAACTCCCAGCAGGGCGGGGCGTGTTCGGGGCGGTGGCCGAGTACCGCGCAGCGCCCCGGCAGCTACACGGTGCCGCCGCCGTCCACGGTCAAGACCGCGCCGGTGATGAAGGACGCCTCCTCTCCGAGGAGGAAACGTACGGCGTCGGCGATCTCCCCGGGCTCGCCGATCCGGCCCAGCGGCCGGTCGGCCGCCTCGGCGTAGAACTCCTCGACCGGACGCCCCAGTTGACGCGCCTCGCGCTCCAGCATGCCCGTCCTGACGTCGCCGGGCGCCACGCAGTTGGCGCGGATGCCCGCCGCCGCGTGGTCGAGCGCCATCGCCTGCGTCAGCATCACCACGCCCGCCTTGGCCGCGCAGTACGCGGCGGCCCGCCGGCCCGCGCGCAGACCCCAGCCCGACGCCACGGTGACGATCGCGCCCCCGCCGGCGCGCGCCAGATGCGGGACGGCGGCCCGGCAGGTGAGGAACACCGAGTCCAGGTTGTCCTCGAAGGTGGCCCGCCAGTCGGCCGGGCTCAGCTCCGTGATGTCACCGCGCCGGATGCTGCCCGCCACCGTACAGAGCCCGTGCAGCGCTCCGAAGCGCTCCACGACCGACGTCACGAGCTGAGCCACGTCGTCGGGCCGGGACAGCTCGCAGGCGAACGGTTCGGCCCGCCCGCCCGCCGACCGCACGTCGAGGGACACCTCGCGGGCGGCTTCGATGGCGCGGTCCGCCACGGCCAGCGTGGTGCGGTGGTCGGCCAGCCGGCGGCAGACGGCCGACCCGATGCCGCCCGCGCCACCGGTGACGAGCACGACCCGGTCATCCTCCACAGCCCCGGCCACTCCTTCCCGCGGCCCGCTCACCGCGCATCCTCCGTGAGCGACGGGGCCTGCGACGCGCTGCCGAGCACCAGGGCCAGCAGCGCCTTCTGGGCGTGCAGGCGGTTCTCGGCCTGGTCGAAGATCAGCGAGCGGGGCCCGTCCTTGACCTCGGCGTCCATCTCCTCGCCGCGGTTGCTCGGCATGCAGTCCAGGAACGGCGCACCGGGCGCGGCGAGCGCCATCAGCGGTTCGGTGACCCGCCACCGGTCCGCGAGACGCGTACGCGTCTGCCACTCCTGCTGCCCCGCGAGCCGCAGCGACTTCCAGCTCTGCACGTACACCGCGTCGGCGCCCCGCACCGCCTCCGCCATGTCCTCGCAGAAGTCGAGACGGGCCCCGGATCCGGCGGCGAGGTCCTGGGCCTGCTTCACATACCGCTCGTCCAGGCCGAAACCTGGTGGGTGCGCGAACGTGACGTGATGGCCGAGCAGGGCCGCGGCCAGGAGCGAGGAGTGCAGCACGCCCGGAGTCTTCTGCCGGGAGGAGTAGGCCCAGGTGTAGACGACCCGGCGCCGCGGCAGGTCGTCGCCGAACCGTTCGCGCAGGGTCAGCAGATCGGCGAGCACCTGGCACGGGTGCTCCTCGTCGTCCAGGGCGTTGATCACCGGGATCGAGGCGTGGTCGGCCATGGTGCGCAGCCTGCGGTGCCCGGCGCCGTAGTCCGCCATGTCGTACCAGCGGACGACCAGCGCGCTCAGATAGCGGCTGAGCACACCCGCCGTGTCCTCGATCGTCTCGTTGTTGGCCAGCCGCAGCTCCTCGGGGCCGTAGGTGTAGCTGCGCCCGCCGAGCTGCGCCGCCGCCACCTGGAAGGAGACCCGGGTACGGGTGGAGGGCACGTGGAAGAGCAGGCCCAGATCCATCCCCGTCAGATGGGGGCGGGTGTCCTCGCCGCTCTTCATGCGGGCGGCCAGGTCGAGGACGGTGCGCAACTCATCGGCGGTGAAGTCGGTCATCCCGAGTATGTGGCGGCCGAGCACGGCGTCACCTCTCTGTCCGGTCGTGGTGGGGACGGTTCTCTCGTCGGTCGTGGTGGGAACGGTGTCGGGGCGCTGAGGTGTTCGGTACGGCGGTCGAGGCGACGCTGTCGGCGGGCGTCGGGCGCCCGCGGGCGCGCTCGCGCCGAAACTGCCAGGTCTCGATGAGCGCCGCCGCCGCGAACATGCCCGCCGCGTAGCCGACGCTGACCCCCATGAACGGCAGCATCAGCACGGTCACCGCCGTGACCAGGCGCGTCGTCCAGCGCATCGCCGCGCTCCGTACGAGCCGCAGGGCCGACACGAACGCGAGGAGGAAGACCAGGAGGTAGGCGGCGGAGGACGCCTTGATGAGGACCGACTCGTTGGAGTCGGTCACCGCGAGCAGGCCGAGGGTGAGGCTGTAGCCCGGGACGAGGGCGAGCACCGCCCGGTACGGGGTGGCGGTCCGGGGCGACAGACGGCTCAGGGCGCGGGGGACGACGCCCTCGCGGGCCAGGGCGAAGACGACCCGGGAGGTGCCGAGGCACCAGGCGTTGGTGGTGAGCACCAGCAGGACGGCCGCCACCAGATAGCCGAGGGTGGTGTGGTCGGAACCGGTCGCCAGCCTCAACAGGCGTGTGAACCCGGTGAGTTGCTCCTGTGCGCTCTGGCCCGCGGGCAGGGTGAGGGCCACCGTCAGGGCCATCGCGAAGTAGAGCACTCCCACCACGCACACGGCATACAGGATGCCGCGCGGGAAGGTGCGCGCGGGGTCGCGCACCTCTTCCGCGATCGGGGCGGCGTTCTCCCAGCCGATGAAGCCGAAGAAGCAGATCAGCAGCGTGTCCCCGAGCACCGCCCACCCGTGCGGGGCGAACGGCTGCAGTCGGGCCGTGCTGCCCTGCGGCAGGGCCAGCACGATGACCGCGCACAGGAAGACCGTCACGACGGCCAGCACGGTGAGCTGGACGCGCCCGCTCACCCTGACGCCCAGCAGGTTGAGCGCGACGCAGCAGAGGATGACGACGGCACCGGCCGCCAGCGAGGCCCGGTTGGAGGCGCCCGGGGCCAGCGCCGCCAGGAGGTAGCGCCCGGCGATCAGACCGAGCACGGGGTTGGCCGCGAGCAGCGTCATCAGGAGGTACAGCGCGGCGATCCGGCCGGCCCGCCGCCCGAAGGCCACCTCGACGAACTGCGCCACCCCCTTGCTCGTCGGATGCAGCGTCGAGAGTTCGGCGAAGACGAGCGCGAACGGATAGCTGTAGACGATCAGGACGGCCCAGGCCAGCAGCGAGAGCGGCCCGGCCGTGCTCCAGGCGAGCACCGGGATGACCAGAAGGCCGACGCCGAGGACCGAGGTCAGGTAGTGGACGACGAGTCCGGGGACTCCGATGTGCCGCCGCAGGACGTTCGCCGCCACGGGGAGTTCTCCTGTTCCGTTCCGCCGATGGCCGTATCCGGGACCGGATCGGCCCACAAGGCGTCCATGGTCTCGTGGGACAGGGACTTGGCCAGGTCGCGGCGCGCGGCGTACCCCATGTTCACGATGAGGCGCCGTCCGCCGCTGACCGGATACACCCGGTGCAGGGTGGTGTCGGACCGCAGGAAGTACAGGTCGCCGGGCCTGAGTTCGACGGAATGGATCGGGCGGGACACGAACTGCCGGTGCAATTGCGGGTCTTCCTTGTCCCATTCCGTCCGCGGGACGCACTGCACGAACCCGCCCCGCTCCAGGGGCGGACAGTCGATCACCCACACGAGCGCGAAGCTGTAGTCGTCCCAGTGCCAGCCGTGGGTGTCGCCGGACCGGGTGAGTTCGGTGATCACGAACTGCTCGGGTGCGTAGGGACATGCGAGCACCTCTTCCCCCGCCACCGCCGACAGGGCCTCGCGCAGCCCCTCCGACGCGTACACCCCGGGCAGGATCCGGCCGTGCTCGGCGATCTCGGCCCGGCGTACGTTGCGCATCCGCCGGGGCGTGCCCCCGGTCTCCGCGAACACGCCGTCCCGGCGCACCGCATGACGGCCCATCAGTGACTCCGTCTCCTCCGCCAAGAACTTCTTGACGTCGCGCGGAGCGAGGAACCCGGTCTTCACGAAGCCCTGGGTGAGGAATGCGCGGCGGGCCCGCTGGAGGCGCAGCGGTGGCACATCGTGGACGAGGTGGCGTTCCAGGGCGTCGACAACGCTGTCGGCGCGTCCGTTTCCGTCGGTCATGGCAAGTTCCGTTCCCCGATCTTCCCGGCGCCGCCGCCATCGGTGCGGCCCGAAGGCGTGCGTGGTTCCGGGGCCTTGGTCCTTGACCAGTGAACAGTGCCGGAGTTCGGGCGCGGGCGGTGCGGGAGGCATTCGCGCCAGCCCCTGATGGCTCCAACCCGCGGGGCCGGCGGCTTGGCCCGGGCGGGCGTCAGGGGCCGCAACCCCGCCGAACGGCCGCCCGCTTGACAGAGTCACCGCATCTGCGGCCAATTCCCCGGCGCAGCAAGCAAATTGGGCAGCGCGGACGCGACCCGCCCCCTATCCTCCGCCATCGAGCCGCGCGGTCGGCGAGGCCGGCCGTTCGCCCAGGGCCGGGGGAGGGCGTACCGGCCGGGGCGGGCGGCGCGGACTTGGCGCAGTATGGCTCAGCCGATGACGAGCGGGAGCCGCTCGCCCAGCGCGCCCAGTTCCGCCCGCTGGGCGTCGGTGGGCGTTCGCCGGCCGGTGCCGATCAGCAGGGCGGCCGTGTCGCCGAAGGACGCGGGGAAGGCGGCGCCGGCGATCCCCTCCAGCAGGGCGCGGGAGCGGGCGAGGCCTTCGGCGGGCGGCGCCGGGGCGTGGGGGAGCCGGTCGCTGAGGTCGAGGTGATGCAGCGTCCACTCCAGGACGTACGCGCCGAGGTAGTCGCCGGTCGTCAGGATCTGGTCCTGGGTGCTGACGCGCACCGACGGATCGGCCAGCCGCGCCGCGCGCCCGGCGGCGGAGCCGACGTCGTCCAGGTGGAACCGGAGCAGGCGCGGCTCCTGGTAGGCGGCGGCCAGCCGGACGATGAGCGCGTCCAGCGGGTCGTCCCCCGTCGGGGGCTCGTCGCCGAGCCGCCAGTACGTGACGGCGTCGACGGTCACCTCCGCCCCGGCCGGGGCAGGCGTCACCAAGGTGATGAGGACGTCCTGCGCGTCGATGACCAGATGGCACACGAGATCCCGCACGAGCCACCCGGCACAGCCGGACGCCCGGCCGAAGTCCTCGTCCGCAAGCCCGTCAACGGCCGTGAGCAGGGCGTCCCATGAGCGCGAGAAGAGATCCACGGGGCGCACGGTAGTGGGGCGCGGGGAGCAGGAACAAGCGGGCGGGGCCGGCCGCTCACCTCTTGCAGCCGACCGGGCCCCCACGACGATCAGGCCCGCGCCCCGGGCGGGCGCACCATGAAGACATCCACCGGGTCCTGCGACTCCACGGCGAACCCGTGGCGCTCGTAGAGACGCCGCGCCGCGCTGCCCTGGAGCACGTTCAGGCGGACGGGCGCCGCGATGGCCTCGGGGCGGGCGAGTACGGCACGCAGGACCGCCGAGCCGAGGCCGCGGCCCTGGACGGCCGGGGCCAGATAGAAGTGCTCCAGCCAGTAACCGTCCTCGGCCGGCCGCAGGGCCACGCACCCCGCGAACGCGCCGTCGGCCAGGACGATCCAGGTGTGCGAGGGGCAGAACGCGTCGCGGAACCGCTGACGCACCCGGTGCTCGTCGAAGCGGCCGAGCCGCTCCAGGTCCGGCCGCATCGCCACGGCCCGCAGCTCGACGATCGCCTCGACATCAGCCCCCTCCGCAGGCCGCAACGCCCACGCCCCCCGGCCCCCCGCCGCGACTATCCCGGTCGCACCGGGCCCCTTACTCGTGTCCATGGGCGCAGTATCCCAACGGCTGTGCCAACAGCTGCCACGGGGTGGCCAGGGCTTACCGCAGAGGTATGAGTTCCGACATCACCGCCGGCGGCAGCGATGGATTGGCGGCTGCGGCCTCGGCCACTTGCCAGTCCGGGTCGGTCAGTAGTTCCTGGATGATCCGAGGCGGGAGCGCCGCATGCCCGGCGGCCAAGGGCCTCGCTCGGGCATCGGCGAGGCAGGTGAGGAGTGCCGGCGCCGACGCATGGCGATGCCGAGCGATTTCGCGCAGCGCCTTCCGTGCCGATGGTTGGTGCCGGGCGAGGTCCTCCAGGAGTGCGGGAGTCGCGTCCGGATTGGTTGCCACCGCGGCGGCGATCTGGACTCCGTGCCGGTCGAGCGCGGCGCGCAGTCGGCGTTCCGAGAGACCTGGATGCGGAGCGATGGACTTGACCACTTTCGCATCGGCATCGGTGGCCAGCGCGTCACGGAGCGCCGGTGGCAGATCGCGTCGCTGGGCCATGAGCATCCGTGCGGCCGGGTTCGGCGATGCGGCCAGTTGCTCGACCTCCGCGGGCGATGCCGAGGCGATCCGCGGCAGCAGGGTGGCGCCGATCCTGGTGGCGCGGGCGAGGCGGGTCAGCACTTCGAGCGGGACGCGCGGGTTGTGGGCGAGCTTGCGCCGCACCTCGTGGTCGCGGTCGGCGGCCAGTGCGTGGATCAGGGCGTCGTCGATCGCCGGATTCTCGGACGAGGTCGGCTCGAACACCGGGATGCGAATCCACGGCGAGCCGAGCGCAGACTTCCGATGGCAGATCGGGACGGCCCGCGAGCGTCCGGCGCAGCCCCGGCGATGGGTCGCCGACGAAGCCCACGACGGCTTCCGTGGGTGTGGACGGGTGTTGAATCGCCGTCTGCCGTATGCCGTGTCCGGTGGATTCGTGGGAGCCGTCGCAGGAGGCGCCGGACAACAGGTCGCAGTCGACTCGCGCGCATTGCGGATCGTGCATGAACGGCACTTCTTCACGGTCGCAGACCAGGCAGCGTTGTGCGGCCGGCAGCCCCTTCCCGGTGAGCAGTGCTGCCAGTACGGCCGGTGGCGTGGCCTCGTTGGCCGCCACCGCGCGCCGGACCTCGGCATGGGGATGGGACGCGAGCCTGGTGGCCATGCCCGACGTCGTCCACAACGCGAGTTCCGCGACGACCTGTGCGTCCGAGTCGGTGGCCAGCTTCTCCACCACGTCGGGCGGAAGGCCGGGGCAGGCGGCGAGTTTCTCCCGGCGCTCGACGACGGGGTCTTCCGCGAGGAGGCGCGCCCACTCCGGGCGTCCGGCACGCTCGGACAGCAGGGCGAGCGCGACATCCGGACGCGTCGCGGGATCAACGTCCGCGGCCGTCAACAGGCCCGCGTGGGCGAGTGACAGGGCGCTTTCCTCACCCCGGGACGCCAGTGCCACCGCCTGCGCGTGGCTCAAGTCGGCCCGCAGAGCGAGGTCCGCGGCCATGTCGGCATCCGCTATGGCGATCAGCCGGTCGACCAGCTCGGACGGCAGATTTACGTTGGCGGCGAGCCCGCACAGAACATGGTGCACGAAGGCATCCTGCCGGGAACGTCAGCCCTTGGCTCCTGGATTTCCCGCCCGTGCCGGCGGTGCGGACAGGGGCGGACCTGAGGACACGGGTGCCCGTGAGCGGGCGGCCGCCGGCCCCACCGCGCAGCGCATCAGTTCCAGGGGTCCGTGAACGCGCGGCCCGGTACCGGCTTGGCTATCAGGGCCACGGCCGTGAAGAAATTCACCTGGCCGATGGCGAACATCAAGGTGGCCAGGGCCTTCGGCTCGTAGTGCTCGGCCGCCAGCGCGTACAACTCGTCCGTGACGCGTTCGCCGTGGGCCGCGGGCCGCAGCGTGGCCTCGGCCAGGGCGAGGGCGGCCCGCTCGGGCGGGGTGAAGTACGGCGAGTCCTGCCAGGACACCACCGAGGCGATGCGCTCCTCCGATTCCCCGGCCCGGCGCAGGAACCCGGTGTGCAGCACGGTCAGATAGGTGCTGGCGGCGATCTGCCCGGCCCGCAGCTGCACCAGGCCGATCGTGGAGCGCGGCACCGAACCGTTGCCGGTGATCCGGAACAGCGCGGCGGACACCCCCGCCAGTTCGGGCACCAGCTCCGCCGGGTCGTCGGTCATGCGCGGGGCCATCGGTACCTGTGCGGTGAGTGAACGCGTCTGCATGGTCGTCTCCTCGGTGGGGTCGTTCCTGTGGGGCAACACCCCTTTGACCCGCGGGGGAGATGGAGTGTGACGACCCGAGCGGCAGTTTCTCGGTGGCGGCCGGGGGCGGTCCGCGCAGTTGCGTCCGTCCCGTGGCCGAGCAGGTACCAACTAGGTACCATCGAGTCATGCCGTCCTTGAACATCACCTTCACCGACGAGGAACTCGAAGCGGTCAGGGCCGCTGCGGCCGCCGACGGAAAGTCCCTCAAGCAGTACGTCCACGACCTGCCCCTGCGCGAGCAGCAGCGCCTGCAGTTCGTCCGCTACGCGCTCTCCTGGGGGGAGCGCCAGCGCGCCGAGTTCGACGAGGCCTTCCCCGACGAGGCACCGCCGAACGCGCGCGGCGAGGGGGCGGACGCGGCCTGATGGTCCTCTACATCGACGTCCCGTGGCTCCTGGACGTCCAGGAGCAGGCCGTGCCCGAAGACGTGAGCGTGGCCGACTACTCGGCCCTCGTCGCCGCCGTCGCCCGGCACAAGACCCGCATCCCGCGCCCCGCCACCGCGGACCCCGAACCCTCCTGGCGCGCCGCCGCCCTGCTGCACACCCTGGTGCGGCTCCAGCCGCTGCCGCACCGCAACAGCCTGTACGCCTGCCAGGTGACGGCCGCCTACATGTACGCGTCGGGCGAGGGCATCGACCCCCCGTACGGCGCGATGGTCGACCTCGTGCGCGACATCCAGGCCGGCAAGGTGAGCGTCTACCAGGCCGCCGACCGGATCCGGGACTGGCGCATCTGACGGTCGACGGCCCGAGCCGGCGCACCCCGGGTGCGTCCGGCGCGCCCCGTAGGCTCGGGCGCATGGGTAGTGAGATGGGGTTGCGGGAGCGCAAGCGGCGGCAGACCTTCGAGGCGGTCTCGGAGGCCGCCATCGGCATGTTCCTGGAGCGCGGGTTCGACAAGGTGTCCGTCGCGGAGATCGCCGCCGCCGCCGGGATCTCCAAGCCGACGCTCTTCCGCTACTTCCCCGCCAAGGAGGACCTCGTCCTGCACCGGTTCGCCGACCACGAGGACGAAGCGGCCCGGGTCGTCGCGGCGGGCCGTACCGCGGGAGTGGCGCCGCTCCCGGCCCTGTACGCCCACTTCCGTACCGGCCTGGAGCGCCGGGACCCGGTGACGGGGCTCTGCGACAACGCCCAAGTGCGGGCCTATCACGCCCTGTTGTACGGCACGCCGAGCCTGGTGGCCCGCCTCTACGGCTACCAGGGACGGTCGGAGCAGGCGCTGGCGGCGGAACTCGGCGAGGGGGTCGGAGCGCGGGTCGCCGCAGGCCAGATCATCGCCGCGCAGCGCATCCTCGCCGAGGAGAACTGGAACCGGATCGCGGGCGGCGCGAGCGCGGACGCGCTGTACGAGGACGCGCTGGCGGCGGCGGACCACGCCTTCCACCAGCTGTCCCAGGGGCTCGGTGCCGCGTACGGGCGGGCGTGAGGCTCAGCGCTCACCCCCCCCTGTTGTGTGGTGACGTCCCTGTCCGGCATTCGTTACCGAGTAAAAAATGTTACCCGGTTACGTTATTCTGGTCGGCATGACGTCACTCAGCCAGGAACGCGACCGGGGCCGCGACCAGGAACGTGATCGGGAGCCTGATCGCGACCGCGCCAGCGGGCCCGCGCAGGAGCCCGCCCGCCAGGCCGAGCGTGACCTCGGCCGTGAGCTCCGGTGTGAGCGGGCCCACCACGACGTCTGCCGGGCCGCTCTGGCCGCCATGACCGAGGGCGCCGGCGAACGGGTCGTCAGTGGCGAGAACGCCTTCGCCTCCGGCGCCGACGCCGAGGTGCTCGGCTACCAACTCCGCAGCTGGGCCAAGGAGTTGAAGGAGATGCCGGAAGGGCCGCTGTTCTTCGGGCGGCTCGACTTCGACGCGTCGGCCGACGCCGACCACGCCGGCCAGAGCTACCACATCGGCCGGCGCCGCATCAGCGAGCACCCCTCCGCCCCGCCCCTCGTCGTCGACTGGCGTGCCCCCGTCTCCCGCCGCTTCTACCAGGCGAGCGCCCGCGACCCGCAGGGCGTCGAGGTCCGGCGCAGATTCGGCTGGGCGCGCGGCAGCCGGGGCGCGGCCGAGGACCTGACGAGCCTGGAGGACGAGCGCCTCGCGGCCGGGGAGGTGCCGGCGGCCGGCGCGATCCTCACCGGGGAGATCGAACGCCCCCGGGTCGGCCCCATGCGCGACATCGCCGCCACCATCCAGCCCGAACAGGACGACCTCGTACGCGCCGAACTGGCCCGTTCCGTCTGCGTGCAGGGCGCCCCCGGCACCGGCAAGACCGCCGTGGGCCTGCATCGCGCGGCCTACCTCCTCTACACGTACCCCCGGCACATCCAGCGCCGCGGCCTCCTCGTCCTCGGCCCCAACCGCACCTTCCTCTCCTACATCTGCGAGGTGCTGCCCGCGCTCGGCGAGAGCGACGTCCGGCAGTCGACCGTGGACGACGAGGTCGTGCGCGAGACGCGGGGCCTTGAGGTGCGGGCGCTCGACGGACCGGAGGCGGCCCTCGTCAAGCACGACGCGCGCATGGCGCGGGTGCTGCGCCGCGCCCTGTACGGACGGGTCTCCCCGCCCGTCAACTCCCTTGCCCTGCGCGAAGGTTCGGTCACCTGGCGGCTGACGCGGGACGAGCTCGCCTCGATCGTCACCGCGGTACGACAGGAGGCGCCCCCGTACGCGACCGGCCGCGAGCGGGTGCGCAGCCGGGCCGTCCGGGCTGTGCGGCTCCAGGCCGAGCGCCGGGCGGGGGCGGTGAACCACGCCTGGCTCCAGAAGATCACCCGGGCCCGGCCGGTGACGGAGTACGTCGACACGGTGTGGCCGAAGGTGCGGCCCCAGGAGGTGCTGGCCGAGCTGTTCGCGGACCCCGCGGCACTGGCCGCTGCGGCCGACGGCATCCTGGAGCCCGGCGAGCAGCAGGCACTGCTGTGGGCGAGGCCGCCGCGGTCGTGGAAGTCCGCGAAGTGGAGCGCGGTCGATCTGGTGCTGCTCGACGAGGTGTCCGGGCTGATCGAACATCCGGAAGGGTACGGGCACATCGTCGTGGACGAGGCCCAGGACCTGTCCCCCATGCAGTGCCGGGCCATCGCCCGGCGCGCCGCGTTCGGCTCCCTCACGGTGCTCGGTGACCTGGCGCAGGGCACCACCCCGTGGGCCGCCCGCGACTGGCCGGCCCAACTGGCCCACCTGGGCAAGCCGGACGCCGCGGTGGTGCCGCTGACGACGGGGTTCAGGGTGCCGGCCGCGATCGTGGAGCTGGCCAACCGCCTGCTGCCCGCGCTCGGCGTGGACGTGCCGTGCGGCCGGTCCCTGCGCGGGGACGGCCGGTTGAGCGTGCGGCGCGCCGCGACGCGTCAGGACCTGGCCGCTGCGGTGGCCGACGCCGTGCGGGCGGCGCTCGCCCGCGAGGGCTCCGTGGGAGTGATCGCGGCGGACCGTGATCTGCCCGCGGTGAGCCAGGCGCTGGCCGCGGCCGGCCTGGCGACGGCCGGCCTGGACGGGGCAGCCGAACCGCGCGTCACCGTGCTGCCGGCCACCTTGGCCAAGGGGCTCGAATACGACCACGTCGTGGCGGTCGAACCGGCCGCGATCGCGGCGGCGGAGCAACGCGGGCTCCACCGCCTGTACGTGGTCCTGACGCGGGCGGTGTCCGGGCTGGAGATCGTCCACCACGAACCGCTGCCGCCCGAACTGTCAGCGCCGGACCTGCTCCCCCTGCGGACCGGGGGCGACGGCCGCTGACTCGGGGCCGGACCCGGCGGGCCGGCTGGTCCGCATCCGGGTGAAGGCGTACACACAGCCGGCGAGGGCCAGGTCGGACAGCAGCATGAAGCCGATCGAGTACGACTCCTTCGCGCTGTAGATCGCGCCCATCACCAGCGGCGGCACGAAGCCACCCAGGCCGCCCGTGGCGCCCACGATGCCGGTCACACTGCCCACTTGGGGCTGCGGAGTGACCTGCGAGACGAGGGCGAAGACGCTGCCGCTGGCCGTGCCGAGCCCGGCGCCCATGCACAGCAGCGCGATCGTGCCGCCGGGATACAGCGTCGGGTCGAAGGCCTGCACGATCGCGAGCAGGGCCACCAGGCCCAGGGCGACGGCCGTGACCACGGCGGGGTGGACGCGGTCCGAGAGCCAGCCGCCGATCGGGCGGAAGACCACCGTGGCCAGCGCGAAACCGGCCGCCTTCGTACCCGCGTCGGTCGGCGACAGGGCGTACCAGGTCTTCAGGTAGGTCGGCAGATACACGCCGAACGCCACGATGCCGCCGAACCCGATCGCGTACAGCGCGGACAGCTCCCACGTCACGCGCAGCCGTCCGGCGCTGCCGAGCCGTGAGCCGAGGGACGCCGTGGGCACGGGCCGGTCGGGCCGGTCGGTGATGAGCAGCACGGCCAGCACCGCGTACACGGCCAGCGCGATCGCGACCACCAGGAACGGGACGTGATAGCCGTGCTTGGCCATGCGGGGCGTGAGGTACCCCGACAGGGCCACACCGCCCATGCCCATGCCGAACACCCCGAGGGCGAACCCGCGCTTGTGCGGCGGGAACCACGAGTTGACCAGCGGGATGCCGATGGCGAACGTCGTGCCGCCCAGACCGAGCAGGAAGCCGATCACCAGCATCAGGCCGTAGCTGTCGCGCGCCGGGATCAGCAGCAGGACCGGCACGATGGTGAGCGCCGACATCAGCGGGAACATGAGCTTCGCGCCATAGCGGTCGGTCAGCGCACCCACCGGGATCCGCCCGAGCGATCCCACCAGCACCGGGACGGCCACGAGCAGGGACTGTTGCAGCGAGCTGAGGTGCAGCCGGTCCTTGTAGTCACCGGCGAGGGGGGCGATCAGGTCCCACGCCCAGAACGTCAGCGTGAATCCGACCGTGGCCATCACCAGATTGCGGTACGCGGCGGCGGAGGGCTTCGTAACGGTGTCCACGCACCCCAGTCAAGGCGTCCGGCCCCGCACGGGCGCGCCGGACTGGGCCGGACGGGGGACTCGGCGCGGCCCGGGCCGAGCATGCGCCGTACGGGGCCGGCGGCCGCCGCGGACCGTCTGTCACAGGGGCCCGCTAGTCTCGGACCACCTACCTGGAGCCGCTTTCTCACGGGGGAGACGCATGACGATTCACCGGCCCGGTCTGCCGGGCGACCTGCCGCAGCCCGACCTGTTGTGGGCCCGGTGGGGCCTGCTCGCCGTCCTGGAGGCCTCGGCCGAACAGGAGGAGCTCCCGTTCGTGCACCGCACCGGAATGTGGATCGACGGCGGCGGCCTCCACCTGGACGACTGCGGGTGCACGTGCTGGACGCTGGAGAAGCGCGCCCCGGGCCGCTACGTCCTGTACGGGGAGGACGAGTCGAGCGACGTCAAATGGCACAAGCCGCCCATCGACATGCTGGCCGGCGCCCCGGACTGGCTGCCGCTGGACGCGCTGCGCGATCTGATCGAAGGCTATGAACTCGGCTGCGTCTACTGGTACGACAACGGCGCCTGGTCGCGCGCCCCGTACCCGGAAGGCCTCGACGACGACGGCCTGGACTGCGGGATGAGCCGCTTCGCCGACCGCGGCGACGTGCTGGGCGCCCTCGACATCGACGAAGACCACGGGATGGACGCGGAGACCCTGCTCGGCCGCGCCGAACAGTACGCCCTGTCAAGGGAGTTGGTGCAGGCGCTGGCCGCGGCGTCCGACCGCGACCCCGAGGACCTGCCCGCCATGCTGCGCGCCCTCGACCGCACGGGCCTCGCGGAGAAGGACGGGCCGGCCGCCCTGGCGGCGGCCGGCGCAGGACCCACGCAGACCCCTCGGACAGGGAGCGACGCATGAACGTCCGCCGGATCGTCCCCAACTTCCCGTCCGATGAAGAGGCCCTCGCCGAGAGCTCCGGGTTCTACGGGGTGCTCGGCTTCGAAGAGGTGATGGACCACGGCTGGATCAGGACGCTGGCCAGTGCGGACAACCCCGCGGTGCAACTGAGCCTGATGACCAGGGACCTGACCGCCCCCGTCAACCCGGACGTGAGCATCGAGGTCGACGACGTGGACGCGGTGCACCGGGCGATGGTCGAGCGCGGCGCCGAGATCGTCCACCCCCTGACGGACGAGGAGTGGGGCGTACGCCGCTTCTTCGTCAGGGATCCGAACGGCAGGGTCGTCAACGTGCTCAGCCACTCCTGAACACACCCCGCATCACCCGGGCCCGGTGCGGGCGCCCGGGCGATCCGGGGTGCGCGCCCGGAGAAAGAACCCCGGTGAAAGAATCGGCGTACCCCCGGGGCCGGCGTGTGGTTCTGCGGAAACACACTTCGGCCCCGGCCCGACCGAAGCACGGCCCGGACCCCGGGCCCGCGAAGACCGTGCAGTTCAGGAGCGCCCGCCCCGATGGATCTCAACCTGTTGCGCGTCCTGGACGCCCTGCTGCACGAGAACAGCGTCACCCGCGCCGCCGAGCGCCTCGGCACCTCGCCCGCGGCCGTCAGCCGCACCCTCGCCCGGCTGCGGCGGGCCGTGGGCGACCCGCTCCTGGTCCGCGCGGGACAGCGCATGGTCCCCACCCCCCGCGCCCTCGAACTCCGCGAAGAGGTAAGGGAGTTGCTCCAGGGCTGCGACAACGTACTGCGCCCCGGCGCCGGCTTCGAAGCCGTCCACCTCCAGCGCACCTTCACCGTGCAGGCGACCGACCTGCTCCTCGCGGGACTCGCCGGACCCCTCACCGACCGGGTCCGCGCCGAAGCGCCCCGCGTGGACGTGGTGTTCCTGCCCGAGTCCCTCGAAGGCGGACCCGCCCTGCGGCAGGGCACCGTGGACATCGAACTCGGAGTGCTCGGCCACCTGGACCCGGAAGTGCGCACCCAGCACATCGTGCGACGGGTCCTGGTGGGCGTCGCCCGCGCGGGCCACCCCCTCTTCGCGGGGCGGATCGACGCCCGCCGCTTCGCCGCCGCCGATCACATCGGCATCTCCCGGCACGGCAAGCGCAACGGCCCCATCGACGACGCCCTCGCGGAACGGGGACTGGAACGCCGCGTGGCGGTCGTGGTGCCCAGCCACACCAGCGCGATGATCCTGGCCCGCGACACCGACCTCGTCGCCCTCACCGTCGCCGACTGGCTCCCGGACGCCACCGAGGCACTCGGACTGCGCACCTTCCCCATCCCCCTCGACCTGGCCCCGGTCGACATCGGCATGGCCTGGCACCCCCGCAACTCGGCCGATCCCGGCCATCGTTGGTTCCGCGGCCACCTGGCCGCCGCGGTCCACGGATCCTCGGAACCACGAACCGTGGAGCAGAGCCCGCACGACCCCGCGTACCCGGACGAAACACCCTCCCGCCCAGGACCCCGATTCGGCCAGATCCCAGGAGTTGACCGATGGTCAGGATGTGTACCGTTCGAACCGAGTGAGCATTCGGCGGCCCGGGGGCGAGGAGGGGGCAGTGAGCGGGGTAGTGATCCATCTGCCGCGAGGCAAGGGCGCACAGGGGAGCGACCCGCCGGGGGAGGCGGTCACGCTCCGCCTCGGCCCGGGCGAGGTGGCACGGTTCGGGCGGGGCTCCGCGACCACGCCGGTCGAACTGCGCCTCGACGACGAAGCCGTCTCCCGGCTCGCCGGCGAGATCCGCGTGACCGACGACCACTGGCAGCTCAGCAACCTCAGCACCACACAGAGCTATCTGGTGGAGAACCCGGAAGGCGCGGGGGAGTACCTGAGAGTGCCACCGAGACGAGCCGGCGCACCCATCCCCTTCGAGTTCGCGCGGGTGGTCCTGCCCGCCCGCCGCACCACCTCCATCTCCTTCCAGGTGTTCGCACCCGACCACGTCTACCTCGACCCGGACGGCCTGGGCGGCGCATGGGGAAACCGCACGGTCACCGCGTACTCCCTGGACGAGACCGCCCTCTACTTCCTCATCCTCGTCGCCCTCTGCGAACCGCGACTGCGTGACGAGTCCCCGGTCGCGGTGCCGACCACCCCGCAGATCGTGGCACGCCTGGCCGCACACCCCGCCTGCGGCCGGCTCACGGCCAGGGCGGTCAGCTCGCACATCGACTACCTCGCCGACGACAAGATGCGGATCGGCTCACCCACCCAGGCCGGACCGCGCAGGGAGGCACGCCGCAACGGCAAGCGCGAGGCCATCGTCGGCCTCGTCCTGCGCTTCGGACTCGTACGGGAGGAACACCTGGCGCTGCTGCCGCCCCGCACGGCGACGGCCCGCCCCGAACGGGGAGCGGCCGGATGAGCAAAGGACCCGCGCGGGGCGCCGCCGGCCGGAGCGAAGGGGGTCCCCGTGCGCGGTCCCGCCGACACGTCCGGAAGTGACCGAACACAGCTCCTGCCACCCGGCCACCGCGTCGACCGCTGGGAGGTCACCGAACTCATCGGGACCGGGGGATGGGCAACTGTCCACGGCGGGCGCCTCGTTGAGGGCGCCCGGGCACGGACGCGAGAGGAGGAGTCCGTCGCGCTCAAGGTGCTGCCGACCGCCGGACTCTCACCGCACCAGGCCCGCAAAGTCGCCGAAACCGCCCGCCGCGAAGTCGAGTTCGGCCGCACCTCCTCCCACCCCCGGCTGATCCGGCTCCTCGACACCGTCGTCCTCGCCGCACCCGGCGATCCGCTCCTGGACGGCGCGATCGTCCTGGTGATGGAGCGCGCCGAACGCAGCCTGCGCGACCTGCTCGGCGCCGCGGTCAGCGAAACGGAAGGCGCCCGGCTGATCACGGAGATCTGCGAGGGCCTGGCCCATCTGCACCACAGCGGATGGGTGCACGGCGACCTCAAGCCGGACAACATCCTGCTCATGGCGGACGGCACCGTGAAGCTCTCCGACTTCGGGCTCGTCACCCAGCTGACCGGCACCCACGGCACCCACGGCTACGCACCGCCCATGGGCACCTTCGACTACCTCCCGCCCGAACGCTGGAAGGCACCGCTCGGCGAACACGGCGTGGAAGTCCGGCCGAGCGCCGACATCTGGGCCCTCGGCATCACCCTCCACGAACTGTTCGCCTCCGGAACCTCGCCGTTTCCCGGCGCCACCCCCATGGCGCGCGGCGCGGCAACCCAGGAATACGCCGACGGACGGGCGCCACTGCGCCTGGACGCCGCGCTGCCGCCGTTCTGGCGGACGCTCGCGGCCGACTGCCTGGCCCCCACCCACGCGGCACGCGCCGGGCACACCGCCCAGAGCCTGCTGGCACGCATCGCCGAACGGCCGGCCACCGACCCGGACGCCCGCGCCCAGGCCGACGCGGCCCCGTCCTCCACAGGCGCCGCACCCCGCCGGCACCCTCGCCGAAGACGGGCCGCCTACGTCACCCTCGCGGTGTGCGCGGTCGGCGCGACCGCCTGGCCGCACATCGGACATGACACCTCATTAGATTCCTGGCAGTCCCAAGTGCACGGCCACATCCAGGTGTTCAACATCGAACCGAGCTGCCGCACCCGCACCGACCGCGACCCCGACTGCAGCCTCGGCCTGGCCATCGACCCCACCCACGCGTACACGATCGACAACGTCGTGAAGACCCGCGTCTGGAACGGCGACGAACTCGCCGTCGAATGCCACCTCGCCGACGGCATGCCGATCATCGACGAGTCCGACGCGCACTCCGCCGAGTGGTACCGAGTGCGACTGCCCCAAGGATCCGACCGGCCCACGGCCTGGCTCCCCGCCATCCGCACCAAGGACCGCCCCGCCGTCCCCGACTGCCCGCGCCCCACCCCCCTGCGGTGAGCTCCCCGGAACAGCCGGGGAGCTCACCGCAGGGCACGCCCCAGTCCACCGCGCACGCGCACCCCTGTCACTCCGGATGGTTCCGGGTGGCGTACCCGGCACGCCTGCCCCTACGCCCACGGCCGATGCCGTGGGACGCGCACGGAGCACTCCGGGGGAGTCGCACGGGGCAGCCCTGCGCCACAGCGGGACGAACCGGGAAAACGGGGAAGGGACACCGCACAGCGACTTGAGCGAGGCCGCCCCCGGGCGGCAGTACGGAGGCGGGCAGCGTGCACATCGATCTTTCCGGCCGGACGGCCCTGGTGACCGGCTCGACCCAGGGCATCGGCGCGGCCATCGCGTCCGGTCTGGCGGCGGCCGGCGCGCGGGTGGCGCTGAACGGACGCAGCGAGAAGTCGGTGGGCGAGGCGCTCGACCGTCTCGGCGCCGACGGCGGCGCGTTCGTGGCGGCCCCCGGCGACATCGCGACCGACCGGGGCGCGGAGGCCGTCTTCGAGGCGGTGCCGCACGTGGACATCCTGGTCAACAACCTCGGCATCTTCGGCGCCCGGCCCGCCCTGGAGATCGACGACGCCGAGTGGCGGCGCTACTTCGAGGTCAACGTCCTGACCGCGGTCCGCATGACCCGCCACTACCTGCCCGGCATGACCGGGCGCTCCTGGGGCCGGGTCCTGAACATCGCCAGCGACTCCGCGGTCGTGGTGCCGGCCGAGATGATCCAGTACGGCATGTCCAAGACCGCCCTCCTGTCCGTCTCGCGGGGCTTCGCCAAGGAGGCCGCGGGCACGGGTGTGACGGTGAACTCCGTGATCGCGGGACCGACCCACACCGGCGGGGTCGAGGACTTCGTGTACTCGCTGGTCGACCGCGATCTGCCCTGGGACGAGGCCCAGCGCGCCTTCATGCGCGAATACCGGCCGCAGTCCCTGATCCAGCGTCTCATCGAGCCCGAGGAGATCGCCCACATGGTCGTCTACCTCAGCTCCCCGTTCGCCTCCGCCACGACGGGCGGGGCCTTGAGGGTGGACGGCGGCTACGTGGACTCGATCCTGCCGTAGCCGTAGCCGTAGCCGTAGCCGTAGCCCGGACGGCGCAGTGCCCGCCGACCTGTTGTGGCGCCCCGGCCGGGGCCGACGCGGCGCAACAGGTCGGCGGGCACCGGCGGCCCCCGCCCGCGGGGATCAGTCCCGTCGTCCCGCGACCAGGCGGTAGAGGAAGAGCACGATCACCGAGCCCACGACCGCCGTGATCCAGGTCGACAGATGGAAGAAGCCCTTCATGCCGTCGACCCCGAAGATCAGCTGGCCGAGCCAGCCACCGAGCAGACCGCCCACGATGCCGATCACCATCGTGACCAGACATCCACCGGGGTCCTTGCCCGGTGTCAGCGCCTTGGCGACGGCTCCTGCGATGAGCCCGATGACGATCCAGGCGATGATGCCCATAACGGAAACCCGATTCCTTTCGTTGCGCGACCCGGTGGCGCCGCCGACCGGGTGGTGGCAGCGGGGAGCCGGTCCCCGCGTTCGCCGTCGAACCGGTACCCCCGCGACAAGCCCGCTCACGGGACCTACGACCCCCGGTCCGTGACCGAAGGTCCCCCGCCGGGCCGCGGCGGCCGGGGCAGGCGCACGCACAACGTCCCCGGTCCCGGAGTGGTCGCACATGCCGATGCAAGACGAAGACGACACCAGCAGCGTGGCGTCAGGGGCGCGCACGTCCGACGGGCACGGCGCGCACGCCAGGAAGCGCGGCGCGGCGGGCACGTGGGCCGACTTCAAGGACTCGCCCTTCCTGCCCGCGGTGGTGCTCGTCTTCATCCTGGCCGCGGCCGCCGGCCTCTTCGCCGGCTCGTACACGTACACCATGGCCAACCCGACACCGCACCACATCCCCACCGCGCTGGTCGCCCCGCCGGGCTCCACGCAGGCCAAGGAGTTCGTGGCCGGGATGGACAAGGCGCTGAACACCTCACTGGAGGTGCGCCCGTACGCGGACGTGCCCGCGGCCCGGCACGCCATGGAGGAGCAGAGCGTCTTCGCGATCCTCGACGTCCGGCCGCAGGGGGTGCGCATGGACGTGGCCGGTGCCGCCGGTGCCTCCGTGGCGCAGGTGCTCGCCCAGTCCGCTCCCCAGGTGGGCAAGGCGCTCGGCGTGCCGGTGACGATCACCGATGTGAAGCCGCTCCAACAGGGCGACCCGCGGGGCCTCGCGCTGTTCTACATCTCGCTCGCCGCGGTGGTGCTCGGCTTCGTCGGCTCCATCCAGCTGAGCGTGCACGCCCGTTCGCTCAATCCGCTGGAGCGGATCGCGTTCACCGTGGCATACGCGCTGCTGGGCGGATTCACCATCGCGGCCGTGGTCGACTGGGGGCTCGGCGCGGTGCGACTGCCGTTCGTGGAGTCCTGGCTGATCCTCGCGTTCACCATGTTCACGTCCGGGATGGTCTTCACCATGTTCAACACCCTCATCGGGCGCTGGGCGATGCTGCCCACGTGGGGGCTGATGGTGCTGCTCGGCAATCCCTCGTCGGGCGGCGCGGTGTCGTGGCCGCTGCTGCCGTCGCTCCTGGGCCATGTCGGACGCTGGCTGCCGCCGGGGGCCTCGGTGAACGCCCAGCACACGGCCGTGTACTTCGCCGACGCCCAACACCCTTTCCCGTTCCTGGTGCTGGCCGGCTGGTCGCTGCTGTCCTGCGGGGTGTTCTGGTTCTGGCGCCACCGCCACCCCGGCGGACGCGACCGCCCGGCCCCGGCGCACGGGGCGGCGCCGGGGGCCTGAGGGGGCGGCCACTGTCAGCTGTCAGCGGGTGGATGTCGGCCGATGGATGTCAGCCGATGGATGTCAGCTGTCAGCCGTCAGCGTTCCGCCCGTGCCCGCCACGGTCACAGCGACCGGGGTGCCCGCCTCCACCGTGCGGCTGACCGTGCACAGGCGGTCGTGCGAGGTCTTCACGGCCCGGGGCAGAATCGCCCGGGCGCGATCACCTGACGTCCCGTCAGGGAAGGCTACGGAGAAGGTGACTTCGAGATCCGACATCCGGTTGCCGCCCTCGTCCTCGACCTTGTTGCCCCGCGCGTCGATGGTGAAGTCGGCCGGTTCGGCATGGCGGCTGGTGGCGACCTCGACGTCAGCCGCGGTGCAGCCGCCGATCGCGGCGAGGAAGAGCTCGACAGGGGTGAACCCGGTGCCGTCGGTGGCGAAGTCCAGGGTGTCCCCGCGGGCGTTGGTCGCGGTGAACCGGCCGGGGCCGACCCGGTGGAGGGTGACGGAGCGCAGCGCGTTGTCGGTCATGGCGACGACGGTAACTCGGGCTCGCGGCCGGCGTCGGGGTGCCGCGCCCGCCCCGCGCGCAGGGCCGTGGTCGCCTGCCGGAAGCGCCCCCGCACGCACGGTCGGAAAAAAGAAGTGGGAACGAGGCGGCGCCGTGGCTATGGTGGGGGAGAACGTGACAGAGACCTGGGAGGTGAGACCCGTGAACGCAGTAAGCAGGTGGGTGCTCCCCCTCGTCGTCACGCGGGGCGGCTGACGCGGATGTCGCCGGGAGTGCCACGCCGCATCAGGCACTCCGAAAGGCAGCACCCCATGCATTCCCTTCCTCTCGCGCCAGGCCCCCACGGGCCGTCGGTGCGGATCACGCGCGTCGCCGATCAGCAGTGGCACGCCGTCGCGGACGATCAGGTACTCGGTCGCGGCGACGCGGCGCAGCGGTTCGACGGACGGCTCTTCATCAGCATCGACGCGTGGCACGACGCGGCTTTCGACGGGCTCGCCGCCGCGATGCTCGCGGACCTGCCGGCGCCGCTCCACACCGTGGTCGACGAGAGCGACCTCGCCCTCGTGTCCCACTGGAAGCGCCTCGGGTTCCGCATCGCGCGCCGCGAGCGCTCCTACCGCCTGCCCACCGACCCGGCGATGACCGGTCTCGTCCCGGTGCCGCCGCCCTCGGGCATCACGATCGTCCCGGCCGGGCAGGCGCACGAAGGGCCGCTGCGCGTGCTCGACCGTACGATCCGGGACGAGGTCGAGGCCACGGCCGGCTGGCGGACGATGCCGGCCGAGGTATTGCCCCCGCGGACGGGGACCACCGTGGTGGACCCGTCGGCCTACGTGGCCGCGGCCGAATCGGGCCGGTACGTCGGCCTGCTCCGGGTGGCGCGGGTGCCGCGGCGGCCCCGGATCGGCCTGATCGCCGTCCGTGCCGACCGGCAGCGCCGCGGCGTCGCCCGGGCGATGCTCGCCCAGGCGCTGAACGCGCTGCACACCGCGGGGGAGGCCACGGCCTGGGCCGAGGTGGACGAGTCCAACGGGCCGGCCGCCGCCCTGTTCGAGGGCGCGGGCGCCGAGCGCGCCGGCGGCGTACTGGAACTCGTCCGTGACTGACACCCCCTCACCCGCACACCCCACGACATCATCAGCAGTTCCCGAATGGAGAAGTGATACGTCTTGGCCAGAACAGCCAAAGGCATCGAGATCGAAGGCACCGTCGTCGAGTGCCTGCGCAACGCCACCTTCAAGGTGGAGCTGGAGAACGGGCATCAGGTGCTCGCCCACATCAGCGGGAAGATCCGCAAGAACTACATCAAGATCCTGCCGATCGACCGGGTCCTGGTGGAACTGAGCCCGTACGACCTGACGCGCGGCCGGATCATCTTCCGCTACCGCTCCTAGCGGGCTCCCGGCGCACAAGGCGTCGGCCGACTTCCGCCCGGTGCAGGGGCGTTCGCGGTCCTTCGCGGGACCGGGGGCGCCGGCTGCCCCGGGCGGACCCGCTGTCAGGGGTGCGCCGGAACGACACAGGTGTCCTCCTCACCCGGTGCGTGCCCCGTCGGCCAGGCCACGCCCTCGAACACCAGCGAGCGCGCGCCAGGATCCAGGCGCACCACGGACAGCGCCTTGTTGTAGGGGTTACCGGCATTGGTCAGACAGATCCAGCCCCCGGCGCCCCGCACGCGCAGATCGGAGTTGAGCTTGCCGAGGTCCCGTACCACGCGGTCGGCGCCCGGCAGTTCCTGGCCGCTGGTGTGGACCGCGCGGGCCAGCGCGCGGCTCGCCGTCAGCACCACGTCGTAGGTGACGATGGCCCGCCCGTCGTCGAGGTTCACCGGGCCGATGGTCCCGCCCTGCTCCGCGATGCCGCGACGCAGGGTGGCCATCGCGTCCTCGGCCTCCCGCAGATACGGCGGGGGCTCCTGCCCCTTGTGCTTCGGGTCGGTCCGCCACTTGGCGAGTTCGGCGCTCCAGGCATCGGGGTGCGCCGGTGCGGCATAGCGGATGGTGACGGACGGCTTGCCCGATCCGGGGTCGCCCCGCAGAAGCGCCCGGTCGTGGTCGTCCAAACGCTGGTCGAGCGTGGTGGCGTCGGAGCCGGTGATCACGGTGTACGACGTCTTCTCGCCGCAGTAGGTGGTGGCCAGCTTCTCCACGAAGAGGCGCAGGTGGAAGGCGCGGCCCGCGAAGTAGACGACATGGGTGCGGGAGCGGCAGATGTTGCCCGCGAAGTCCTCGAACTCGTTCGGCGTGACACCCGCCTCCTCGACGCCCGGCGATGTGAAGCGCATGTCCTGGACTCCGCCGCCCTCGTTGCGCCGGGCCTCGGCGAACGCGTCGCGCAGCGAGCGGTTGTAGTCGTCGCCGGGCCGGTCGTCGGCGACCATTGCCGTTTGCGCGCCCACCAGTTGGGGATCGAAGGCCAGCAGGGCCCTGGCCTGTTCGCGCGAGGTGGACACCACCCGGGCCAGTCCGGGGTAGGGGACGGTGTCGGTGCCCTCGGGGTTGGCGAAGCCGTCCGCCGTCACCACGCCGGCCACGGCCGGCAGGTGGAGCGTGTTCGTCACATGGGTGAGGGCCTCCTTGGTCTTGGCGAGACTGAGGTTGAATCCGACCACCACTCTCAAGTCGGGCTCTGTGGCGGTGAGTTGGTCGACGGTTGCGCGCCACTGCCCGTAGCCTTCGCCCGGGTTCGCGAGGACGAGCCGGATCGCGGGTTTCACCGCGTCCGCGCCATTGGCCGCCACCTGGGCCAGATACGCCCCCTGGACCTCGCTGAGGATCTGCCGCCGCACGGCGGCGTTGGCGGACTCCAGCGGGATGAGCAGGGCGACCGTCGCGTGCTTGCGGTGCGCGACGGCCTTGTTCTGCTCGGCGATGCGGGCGAACACCTCGGGCATGCCCGTGACCTGCGGCATGAAGACACCGCTCCCGTCGGAGACGCCCAGGCACTCCCCGCCGCGCACCTCGAGCCCACGGCCGCAACTGGGGGGTTGGCGGAAGAAGGCGACGTAGGCCCCGATCGAGCCGGTCAGCAGCGCGAGGACGGTCACGACCGCCGTGACCGGCCCCAGCAGGCGCACACCCGCGGTGGGGGCCGGTGGGGGAGCGTCGCCGAGCGCGATCTGGACGAGCCGGCTGGGCAGCGGATCGCTCTCCCCCCGTGCCCGCCGCGCGGCGACCTCCCGACGCTCGCGGAACCGGGCCGGGATCTCCTCGGCGAGCCCGTCCGCCGGCACGGCGGGCCGTGCGCCCGCCACCGGGCCGGCCAGACCGGGGCGCGCCGTGGCGACCACCACCGGACACACCCGCAGCGCCCGCGACTCGCCGTCGTACGCCTCCAGGACGCGGTCCCTGATGATCCGCCGGGCGGCCACCGTGTCCACGTCCGGCAGGAGGATCACGGGGCGGCGGGCCCGGTTGAGCCGGCGTACGACTCCGTAGTGCGCGTCGATGTCGGCGAGCAGCGCCTCCACGAGCAGCCGCTGCTTCTCGTGGGCCGGTCCGGTCCGCCGGCCGTCCAGCTCCTCGCAGACGGCCTCGAAGGTGCGCAGCCCCGGGAACCTGCTGGTGCGGAACCAGCGCACCGTACGGCGGTGCGGCAGTCGCAGCAGGTCGGCCAGCTTGAGCAACAGGCCGAGCAGGCCGCCCAGTTGCTGGGTCACGTACGGGTCCTGGAGCAGGGGGTCGAGCCGGGGACGGGCGTCGGGCAGGGTGTGCCGCCGCTCCTGCGAGATCGCCTCCTTGATCTGCCCCTTCAGGTTGCCCATCCGCCGGGCGTGGGAGTGCTCGGGCGTAGGCCGCCAGTCGTACAGCGCCGTGCGCGCGGCGGCGAAGCGCGGGAAGACCACGGGCAGCCCGTGTGCCACGATGCCGCCGTAACCGCAGCCCTCCACGATCGCCTGCAACTGTTCAAGGACCTGCCGCTCCTGGGCGACGTCCGCCTCGACGTCGCTCGGATTGTTCACCGGGACGATGCCGCGGTACTGACGGAGCAGCTCGGCGAGCCACCGCCGGACGTCTTCGCCGCCGCCCTCGATCTGGAACACCAGCGCGCCGGCGCCCCGCTCGAACCGTATCCGTCCGCGCACGAACCGCTGCCTGTAGGTGAGTTGCGCCATGACCGTGTCCAGCCGCACCCGTGCTCCCCGTTCTCGGCCGTCGAACCGCTGAGCACTATAGGAGTCAACTCCGCCGTGATGGGGTCGAGTTGCTCACTCAGGTGCGATACGGGCAGGACCGGTCAGTACTGGACATGTGCGGGAGTGCGGTGCGGGGGCGTTCAGGACAGGGCGTCCAGGCGCCGGCGGGCCGGGGCCAGGGAGCGGCCGCGGCCCGGGGCGTCGTGCCAAGGGTCCTGGTCCAGGCGGTCGGTGACCGTCGCCAGGGTCCAGCGGCGTGCGTCCAGACCCGGGTCGTCGACCTCGTCCCAGGCCAGCGGGGCGGCGACGGGCGCGCCGGGCAGGGCGCGTACGGAGTAGGGCGCCACCGCGGTCTGCGCGTAGGCGTTGCGCTGGATGTCCAGATAGAGCCTCCCCTCGCGGGCCTCCTTCCTGGGAGCCGTGGTGAGCCGGTCGGGGTGCCGGGCGGCGAGGACGTCGGCGCTCGCGCGGGCGAAGGCGCGGACGTCGTCGAAGGGGGCCTTGCGGTCGAGGGGCACGATGACGTGCAGGCCGCGGGATCCGGTGGTCATCACGGTGGAAGGGAGGCCGAGTTCATCGAGCAGATCGTGCAACTGCCGTGCGGCGAAGCGCACTTCACCGAAATCGTCGCCGTGCGGATCGAGGTCGAAGACGAGGCGGTCGGGGTGGTCGGGCCGGTCGGCCCGGGAGAGCCAGCGGTGCAGGGTGAGGACGCCCTGGCCGGCGAGGTAGACCAGGGTGCTCGTGTCGTCGCACAGCACATGGGTGACCGTGCCGCCCTCCTTCGGCAGCTCGGCCCGGCCGATCCAGTCGGGGAAGTACTCGGGGACGTCCTTCTGCATGAACGAGCCGCCCGTGACGCCGTCCGGGTGGCGCTCCAGCATCAGTGGCCGCCCGCGCAAGTGCGGCAGCGCGCGCTGGGCCACGGCGCGGTAGTACTCCGCCAGGTCGCCCTTGGTGATGCCGTCGTCGGGGAAGAGCACCTTCTCGGGGCGGCTCACGCGCACGGTGCGCCGCCCGGCCCGGACGGCCTTCGTCGCTGCTCGGCTCATGGGCCGCCTCCCTGCGGGTGTTCTCCCACCACGTCCGCGGGGTGCGTCCCCGGCTTCTCCGTGCTGGGCGCTTCGGCCCGGGACGCCTCTTGCGCGACCTGCTTCAGGGTGCGTCCGCTGAGCGCCGAACGGGCGCGGGTGGGTTCGGTGGTGCTGTGGTCCGAGGCGTGCTCGTCGTCGTGCTTGACCAGCAGCCAGGCCTCACGCTCGCCCTCCTTCGCGCCGCGCATGCGAGTCAGGGCGTAGCCGCCGCGCAGCTTGGTGCCGTCCAGCCAGAACGAGGCGTGCCCGTGCTCCAGCGCCTCGGCGAAGGGGACCTCGTGGTGACGGCGGTCGGTGGCCAGGCTGCGATAGGTGCCCGAGTCCCAGACGATCACCGTCCCGCCGCCGTACTCGCCCGCGCCGATCACTCCCTCGAAGTCCGCGTACGCCAGCGGGTGGTCCTCGGTCGGCATCGCGAGCCGCTTGTCGTGCGGGTCGGCGGAGGGCCCCTTGGGCACGGCCCAGGACTTCAGCACCCCGTCCACCTCCAGACGGAAGTCGAAGTGCATCGCGCTCGCGTCGTGGATCTGCACCACGAAGCCGGGCGCCCGCCCCTGGTCGTGCGGTGCGTCGCCCTTGGGCTCCGCGGTCCTGGTGAAGTCCCGTTTGCGGTGGTACTCGCTCAGCCCGTCCTTCGTCCCGTCCTTCGTCGCCATGCCGGAAGCCTCCTGGTGAGCGCGGAACGGCGCCGCAGGGCGCGCTCGCGGCCCCGTGGACCATTTCATCCCGTTTCGCGGCTACCCGCCAACCGTCCGGGAAAACGGCCCGGCCATCAGGGCGTCCGGGGTGGACGCGGGGTGGGTGCGGGGCGCGGCGCGGGCGGCGACACGCGACCGGAGAGGTGAATGGCGCCCTGCCGCCCGCCTCCCGGGGTCTGATGTCGGCTCGACGTTCCTTCTGTCATCTGGAACGTTCCTCCGATCATGTGGGAGCTAGACATGCGTATGCGAACCGCGATTGCCGCCGCCGCCCTCGCCGTGGCCGGTGTACTGGCCGGTGGCACCTGTGCCGTCGCCGATGCCGGCGCCCAGGGTGTCGCCGCCAACTCGCCCGGTGTGCTGTCCGGGAACCTCGTCCAGATCCCGGTGCACGTGCCGATCAACGTGTGCGGCAACACCATCAGCGTGGCCGGCGCCCTGAACCCGGCGTCCGGCACCACCTGCATCAACAGCTGAACCCACGACGCGTGACGCGCGTCCCGGGCCCGTGCGCCGGGCCCGGGACGCGCACGCGTGGGCCGGCGGAAGGTCCCGGCGCCAGGCGTCAGGCGTACGAGGAGGGCAGCGCCTCTCCGGGCCGCTGCCCCGGCTGCCGCCCGGGCGTGGCCGCCGCCGAGCCGAGCGCCGCGAGACCCGCGGTCAGTTCCTGGCGCGAGGCCACCGAGGCGGGCACGCAGTCGGGAGCGAGCCGTACCGCCCTCGCCAGCACCTCCACCAGGCTGAGCGGCTCCTCGGCGTCGTTCAGGTGCCGGTACTCCGCCGTCGCCAGCACCGCGAGCCGCTCCCACAGGCCGAGACCGGGCCGCCGGTGCTCCCGCAGCAGCACCCGCGACGCCTCCTCGACGTCCGTGCCGGCGCCGTGCAGCGTGTGCAGCCGGTCCCGCAGCTCCTCCATGTAGTCCATGTAGGTGCGCACTTCGGCCTGCCCGACCAGGGGCCCGTGCCCCGGCACCACCACCCGCGGGTCGAGGTCGAGGATCTTCTGGCAGGCGTCCACGACCCCGCTCAGCGGACCGGCCCAGTGCACCGGCACGTCCCCGATGAACAGGACGTCCCCGGCACACACCACCTGGCTGTGCGGCAGATGCACGATGAGGTCGCCCACGGTGTGCGCGGGCCCCACCTCGTGCAGTTCCACCGGCGTCGAACCCACCACGAGGTCGAGGAGGCCGCTGAACGTCCTTGTGGGCGGGGTGAGTTGGAGCCCCGCGTAGTCGTAACGGCCGAAGTGGTTCAGCAGGTAGCGCTCGAACTCCACGTCCGCACGGCATCCGTCGAGCAACCCCTGCAGCTGCGCGGGCGTCGGCTCGGCGCACAGATGCGCCAGGTTGGCGTCGGTGCTGATGATCTCCGCGTCCGGGAACAGGGCGTTGCCGTAGCTGTGGTCGCCATTGGCGTGGGTGTTGACTACCGTCGACACCCGGGCGCCCGGGCCGGACACCCGACGCGCCGCGTCGATCAGGGCGCGGGTCAGGGGAGCGGTGTACGGGGTGTCCACGACCAGGGTTTCGGAACCACCGGCCACCACGACGCAGTTGGCCATGCCCCAGGTGGCGGGGAAGTGCGGCAGCCACGCGTGCACGTGGTCGTCGAGCGGGACGAGTTCGGAAGGAATACGCATCCCCGCATTGTCCGGGGGAGCGTTCGGACCGGCCCCGGCGGGGTGAGGACCGTTCCGGGCGCGACCCGCACCGACGAGACCGGTGGCATCCGCGGCCGACGGCGGTGTACACAGGGCAGTACCGGATGTGCCGCAAGGCTCCGGTGCCGAGCGCGCCGGCCCGCAACCGCCCCGGGCCGGCCGAAACCGCCTGGAGCCCGACAGCATGACCGACCCCACCGCGAGCCCCGAGTTCCTCCGCGACCCCTACCCCACCTACGCGGCCCTGCGTGCGGCCTGTCCGGTGCAGGCCCTGCCCACCAGGGGCTCCGGATACGGCAGTTATCTGGTGACGGGCTACGCGCAGGCGCGGGAGGCGCTGGGCGACCCCCGGCTCTCCAAGGACACGGCCGCCTTCTTCGCCGGCAAGGAGTCACGGCGTGATCTGCACCCGGCGGTCGCGCACACGATGCTGGCCTGCGACCCGCCCCGGCACACCCGGCTGCGGAAGCTGGTGACCAGGGCGTTCAGCACCGGGGCGGTCGCGAGGCTGCGGCCGTTCATCGCCGAGGTGACCGACGAGCTCCTCGACCGCTGGCCCACGGGGCGCCGGGTCGACGCCGTCGCGGATCTGGCGCTGCCCCTGCCCGTCATCGTGATCTGCGAGCTGCTGGGTGTGCCGGAGGCGGAGCGGCCCCTGGTGCGGGGCTGGTCCGCCGACCTGTTCGCCGCGGGCGACCCGGCCCTGGTCGACGCGACCTCGCACCGCCTGGCCGCCTACATGACCGACCTCATCGCCGCCCGGCGGACGCGCCCGGGAACCTCGCTCCTCGACGACCTCATCGCGGCCCGCGACGGCCAGGACCGGCTCAGCGAGGACGAGTTGGTCTCCCTCGCGGTGCTCCTGCTGGTGGCCGGCCACGAGACCACGACCAACTTCATCGGCAACGCCCTGCTGGCGCTCCTGCGTCACCCGGACCAACTGGGCCGCCTGCGCGCCACCCCGGACGATCTGCCCGCCGCGCTGGACGAACTGCTCCGCTTCGACTCCCCGGTGAGCACGGCGACCTTCCGGTTCGCCCCGCGCGCGCTCACCCTGGGCGACACCGAAATCCCGGCGGGATCAGCGGTGTTCGTCGCCCTGGGGGCCGCCAACCGCGACCCGGAGCAGTTCCCCGAGCCGGACCGGCTCGGCTGGGACCGGGGCGCCACCGGCCACCTCGCCTTCGGGCACGGCATCCACCGGTGCGTCGGCGCGCCCCTGGCCATGGCCGAGGCCGAGATCGTGCTGCGCGCCCTGCTGACCCGCTTCCCCGACATCCGCCTCGCCGTGCCGCCCGACCGCCTCGCCTGGCGGCGCACCCGCCTCATCCGTGGTCTGACGGCGCTCCCGGTCATTCCCTAGGGCGGACGTCGCGCGGGCGTTCCCCGGGCGGGCCGCCGTCCCGGGGGCGCGGCCGATTCCTCCACGCCTCGCGCGACGGTGGTTCAGCGCATGTCCTCGGCGGCGTCCGTGGAGCCAGGTCCCGTACCGGTACCCGTACCGGTACCCGTACCCGAACCGGTCCCGGCCCCCGGCGCGGAGCCGGATCCCGTACCCGCAGTGGAGCCGGACCCCGCACCCGAACCGGACCCGGCACCGGTGCCCGCTCCGGCGTCGGAACGGCGGCGCGCGAGCAGCATCGGTACGAGCCCGAGGACCGCGCCCACCGCGAGCAGGGCGAGACCGCGCAGCCACACCGCGCCGTCGACCTGCGTGGCGAGCAGGACACACGACAGGGCGCCGAGAACGGGGATCGCCGCGGGCGCGCGGAAGTGGTCCGGATTGCCCGAGTCGTCGCGGCGGCGCAGCACCAGGACCGCGGTGTTGACCGTGAAGAAGACCACCAGCAGGAGCAGTACCAGGGTCGCCGCGAGGGTCTCGATGTCACCGGTGAGCGCGAGCAGCAGGGACAGCGCCGTAGTGGTGGCGATGGCGGCCCACGGGGTGCGCCGCCGGGGCAGGACCCGGGTGAGGAAGACGGGCAGCAGACGCTCCCTGGCCATGCCGAACGCGAGCCGGGACGACATGATCCCGGTGAGCAGCGCTCCATTGGCCACCGCGACCAGCGCGATCGCGGAGAAGAGCCACTCGGGCACCGCGCCCACCGCCCGCACGACTTCGAGGAGCGGCCCGTCGGAGCCGGCCAGCACACCGGTGGGCACCGCCGCCGAGGCCGCCGCGCCCACCGCCGCGTAGACGAGCCCGGCCGTGCCGAGGGCGCCGAACAGGGCCCGCGGGTAGGCCCGGCGGGGATCGCGGGTCTCCTCGGCGACGTTGACGGAGGTCTCGAACCCGACGAAGGAGTAGTAGGCGAGCACCGCGCCACTGAGCGCGGCGGCCACCGGCCCCTTCTCCGGAGTGCCGAGCTGGACCAGCCGGCCGAGGTCGCCGTCGCCGCGCAGCACGAGCCACACGCCGAGCCCGATGACGAGGAGCAGTCCGCTCGTCTCGATGATCGTGGCCACCACGTTGGCCCGGGTCGACTCGCTGATGCCCCGCGCGTTGAGCAGGGCCAGGGCCGCAAGGAACAGCACGGCGACGACGGCGACGGGCAGCCGCACGAAGGCAGTCAGATACGTTCCGCCGAATCCCCGCGCGAGCGCCGCCACCGAGACGATGCCGGCCGCCAGCATGCAGAACCCCGTGAAGAACCCGGCGAACGGGCCGTAGGCGAGGGTCGCGTAGTACGAGGCGCCACCGGCCCGGGCGTACTTCGTGGCGAGTTCCGCGTAGGAGACCGCGGTCAGCAGGGCGAGCCCGAGCGCCACGGCCAGCGGTACCCACACCGCGCCGCCGGACTCGGCCGCCACCTGCCCGATGAGGACGTAGACACCGGCCCCCAGGACGTCCCCGAGGATGAAGAAGTACAGCAGCGGTGTGCCGAGCGCCCGCTTGAGGGTCCCCGGGGCCTCGGCCCCGCTCGGCCCCGGCCGTTGTGTCTGCGTGCTCACGTCGTACTCAGGCTTTCTTCGTGCGCTGGTCGTCGATGGCAACGGGGCCACTGCCCGGCCGCCCGGACGGCCACCCGTCGGGGTGCGCCGCTCCTGCCGTATGACCGCGGCGGGCCGATACCAAACCCGGGCGAAGGACCCCGCGCCGCCGCGCGGCGGACCGGCCCGTCCCGTCCGACGCCGTGTTCCGGGGCCCAGCGGTTGTGGTGCGGCCCGGATGGGATCATGGCCGGTGTCGTCCGGGCACCGTGTCGCTCGCACCGGGCGGCGAGCAGGGCCGGCCGAGCACCCCCAGCACATCCTGGAAGGACCTACGAGATCATGCGCGTCATCGTCGCCCGAGGACTCCCGGAGAACCCGCGATGAGCACCGGAGGCCAGGGCCAGGACGAAGCCCCGCCGCACACCGATGAAGTCCTGCTGCACACCGAGGGGCACGCCGCCCAGGTGACCCTGAACCGCCCCAGGGCGCTCAACGCCCTCACGCACGGCATGGTGCTGCGCATCGACGAGGCACTGAGCGCCTGGGAGCACGACCCCGGTGTGCGGGTCGTCGTGATCTCCGGTGCCGGCGAGCGCGGCCTGTGCGCGGGCGGCGACATCCGCGCCATCCACGACGACGCCCGCGCGGGCGGCACGGCCTCGGCGGACTTCTGGCGCGACGAGTACCGCCTCAACGCCCGCATCGCCCGCTATCCCAAGCCGTACGTGGCCCTGATGGACGGCATCGTCATGGGCGGCGGCGTCGGAGTCTCGGCCCATGGCAGCGTCCGTATCGTCACCGAACGCTCCCGCGTGGCCATGCCGGAGACCGGCATCGGGTTCGTCCCCGACGTGGGCGGCACCTACCTCCTCGGTCGCGCCCCGGGCCTGCTCGGCACCCACCTCGCCCTGACCGGCGCGGCCGTGGGGGCCGCCGACGCGCTGCTGTGCGCACTGGCCGACCGGTTCGTCCCGGCCGAGCGGCTCGGCGCGCTGGTCGCCGATCTCGCGCGGCTGCCCGTGCCCGAAGCGCTCGCCCGCCACGTGGCCGAGCCGCCCCCCGGCGACCTTGCCCGCCGGCGGGAGTGGATCGACCGGTGCTATGCCGCCGACACCGTCGAGGAGATCATCGACCGGCTCCTGACGTGCGGGGCGACCGAGGCCAAGGAGGCCGCCGAGACCCTCGCCGCCAAGTCGCCCACCGCCCTCAAGGTCACCCTCGCCGCCATGCGCCGTGTCCGTGAACTCGGGCCGCTGGAAAAGGTGTTGGCCCAGGAGTACCGCGTCTCCCTGGCGGCGCTGCGCTCGCACGACCTCGTCGAGGGCATCCGCGCCCAGGTCGTCGACAAGGACCGCACCCCGCACTGGTCACCGGCCCGGCTCGAGGAGGTCACCGACGACGACGTGGCCCGCTGCTTCGCTCCGCTCGGCGAACGCGAACTGCGCCTTCCCGCACCCGTCGTCAGCCCTTCTTGAGTTCCTCGGCGAGCATCACCAGGATGCCGCTGGGGCCGCGGAGATAGGTGAGCCTGTAGATGTCCTCGTACGTCGCCACACCGCGCAGCGGATGACAGCCGTGCCTCGCCGCCGTCTCCAGGGCCGCGTCGAGGTCGTCGACCGAGAAGGCGACGCGGTGCATGCCGATGTCGTTGGGCCGCGTGGGTTCCGACTCGATCGCTTCGGGGTGGATGTACTCGAAGAGTTCGAGCCGGCCCTGACCGTCCGGCGTCTGCAGCATGGCGATCTTCGCGTGGTTGCCGTCGAGGCCGACGGCGGTGTCCGTCCACTCGCCGCTGACCGTGTCACGGCCGAGGACGGTGAGGCCGAGGTCGGTGAAGAAGGCGATCGTCGCTTCGAGGTCGCGTACTGCGATCCCGACGTTCTCAAGTTTGATGGCCATGGGGCGCATGCTACTGAGCGGGCCGCGCGGACGCGCTCGTGTCTACCCCGGCGCCCCGGTCGAGAGCCCCGCCAGCCCCGCGGCCTGCTCCAGCACGGTGGTGAGCATGGGGGAGGTGAGGCGGCCCGTGAAGGTGTTGCGCTGGCTGGGGTGATAGCAGCCGATCACATGGAGTTCCCCGCCCGCGCCCGCGCCCGCGCCCCCGCCCGTGCCCCTGCTCGCGTCGGCGCCCTCGCGCCGCGCCGCTCCCGCCGCCGGCGCACCATCGGGCGACGCGCGCCGCAGCGTCACCACGGTGCCGTGCGCGAACCGGGGCCGGGGGCGCGGGAGTTGCCATCCCGCCTCGGCCAGTACGGGCAGGAGCGTCTGCCAGCCGAAGCCGCCCAGGACGACGACCGCGCGCGGGTCGAGCCGTGCGATCTCCGCCGCGAGCCACGGCCGGCACGTGTCGCGCTCCGCGGGCGTCGGCCTGTTCGCGGGCGGCGCGCAGTGGACCGGGGAGGTCACCCGTACCCCGTACAGCTCCAGGCCGTCGTCGGCCGAGGTGGCCGTGGGCCGGGAGGCGAGACCCACCGCGTGCAGCGCCGCGAAGAGGAAGTCGCCCGACGCGTCGCCGGTGAACATCCGGCCCGTCCGGTTGGCGCCGTGCGCGGCCGGGGCGAGCCCCACCACCACGAGCGGCGCGTCGTGGGGGCCGAACCCCGGCACCGGCCGGCCCCAGTACTCCCACTGCGCGAAGCCGGCGCGCTTCGTGGCCGCGACCTCCTCGCGCCAGGCGACCAGCCGGGGACAGGCTCTGCATGCGACCAGATGGCTGTTCAGCTCGGACAGCCCGCTGCTGTGCGCCGCGTGGAACGCGGGGTAGTCGCGGTCCTCGGTGGAGGGCCGCGGTCCTTCGGTGCCGAACTCGTCCATGACCGCACGCTACCGGCCTCCCCTAGCGGGGAACCCGGTGGAGGATCAAGGGCGATCGGAAGAGTGCAAGGTCACAGCGCTGTGCTCTGCTGGTCCTTCGCGTCACTGCCCTAGCATGCGAGCATGACGGTCCTGCCTGACGACGGGCTTTCGCTGGCAGCCGAGTTTCCTGATGCGACCCATGAGCAGTGGCAGCGCCTTGTCGAAGGCGTACTGCGCAAGTCGGGCAAGGAACTCTCGGGTGCGGCAGCCGAAGACGCCCTGTCCACGCTGTTGGAGGACGGGCTCGGTACGCGTCCCCTGTACACGGCGGACGACCCCGCGCCCGATCCCGGTTTCCCCGGCTTCGCCCCGTTCGTACGGGGCGGCCGGGCCGAGGGGAGCACCGCCGGCGGCTGGGACGTGCGGCAGCGCCATGCCGCCGTCGCGGACGGCGCCGTGCTCGGCGACCTGGAGAACGGGGTCACGTCACTGTGGCTCGTCGCCGGTGACGGCGGCTTCCCGGTGGCGCGGCTGCCTCAGGTGCTGGACGGGGTCCATCTCGACCTCGCCGCCGTGGTGCTGGACGCCGGGGCCCAAGTGGAGCCCGCCGCGCGGGAGTTGATGCGCCTCTACGAGGAGCGCGGCGTCGCCGCCGATGCGGCCCGCGGCAACCTCGGGGGTGACCCGCTGGGGCATCGGGCCCGTACCGGCGAGGCGTTCGGCTTCGCGGCGGTGGCGGAGCTCGCCCGGCGGTGCGCCGACACGTACCCGGGGCTGCGGGCCCTGACGGTGGACGCGCTGCCCTACCACGAGGCCGGCGGCTCGGCCGCGCAGGAGCTGGGCTGCTCGCTGGCGACCGGCGTCGCGTACCTGCGGGAGCTGACCGAGGCGGGCCTGTCGGTGGAACAGGCCGCCGGGCAGATCGAGTTCCGGTACGCGGCGACCGCCGACCAGTTCCTCACCATCGCCAAGCTGCGGGCGGCCCGCCGGCTCTGGGCGCGGGTCACCGAGGTGTGCGGCGCGGTAGCCGCGCAGCTCCAGCACGCCGTGACCTCCCCCGTGATGATGTCGCGCCGCGACCCGTGGGTGAACATGCTGCGCACGACGGTCGCCACGCTCGCCGCCGGGGTCGGCGGCGCCGACTCCGTCACCGTGCTGCCCTTCGACCACGCGCTCGGTCTGCCGGACGCGTTCGCGCGGCGCATCGCCCGCAACACCTCCTCGATCCTCGTCGAGGAATCGCATCTGGCCCGGGTGATCGACCCGGCCGGCGGTTCCTGGTACGTGGAGCGGCTCACCGACGAACTCGCCCACGCGGGCTGGGAGTTCTTCCAGAACATCGAGCGCGCGGGCGGTCAGGCCGCGGCGCTCGACTCGGGCCACATCGGCGACGCGCTCGCGGCCACCTGGGCCGCACGCTCGGCGAAGCTCGCCAAGCGGCGCGAACCCATCACCGGGGTCAGCGAGTTCCCGCATCTCGCCGAGGCCCCGGTGGAGCGGGCGCCCGCACCGCCGCCGCCGTCCGGCGGGCTGCCGCGGGTCCGGCGCGACGAGGCGTTCGAGGCGCTGCGGGCCCGCTCCGACGCCCACCTCGCCGCCACCGGCGCCCGGCCGCGGATCTTCCTGGCCACCCTGGGCCCGGCCGCCGCCCACACCGCACGGGCGACGTTCGCCGCCAACCTGTTCCAGGCGGGCGGCATCGAACCGGTCACCGGAGACGCCACCGCCGAGGCGTTCCGCGCCTCCGGCGCCACCGAAGCGTGTCTCTGCTCCAGCGACGCGCTGTACGAGGAGCAGGCGGCGGACGCCGCCGGACGCCTGAAGTCGGCCGGTGCCACCCGGGTGTTCCTCGCCGGGCGCCCCGGCGAGTACGACGCCGTGGACGCGTACGTCTTCGCGGGCTGCGACGCCGTCGCGCTGCTCACCACCACCCTCGACCGCATGGGAGTGTCCTGATGGGAATCCCCGACTTCTCCGGGGTCGACCTGGGGACGCCCCGCGCCGACGGCTCCGCCCGGGCATGGCGCGCGGCCCGCGATGCGGCGGCCGGCGGCGAAGCCCTCTGGGAGACCCCCGAGGGCATCGCGGTCAAGCCGCTCTACACCGGGACGGACGTCGAGGGCCTCGACTTCCTGGGCACCTACCCGGGCATCGCGCCGTATCTGCGCGGCCCGTACCCGACGATGTACGTCAACCAGCCCTGGACGATCCGGCAGTACGCGGGCTTCTCCACGGCCGAGGAGTCCAACGCCTTCTACCGGCGCAACCTCGCGGCCGGGCAGAAGGGGCTTTCGGTCGCCTTCGACCTGCCCACCCACCGCGGCTACGACAGCGACCACCCGCGGGTGACCGGTGACGTCGGCATGGCGGGCGTGGCCATCGACTCGATCCTCGACATGCGCCAGCTCTTCGACGGCATCCCGCTGGACAGGATGACCGTGTCGATGACGATGAACGGCGCCGTCCTGCCCGTCCTCGCGCTGTACATCGTGGCCGCCGAGGAGCAGGGCGTACCGCCGGAGAAGCTGGCGGGGACCATTCAGAACGACATCCTCAAGGAGTTCATGGTCCGCAACACCTACATCTATCCGCCGAAGCCGTCGATGCGGATCATCTCCGACATCTTCGCCTACACCTCCCAGCGGATGCCGCGCTACAACTCGATCTCCATCTCCGGCTACCACATCCAGGAGGCCGGTGCCACGGCCGACCTGGAGCTCGCCTACACGCTGGCCGACGGCGTGGAGTACCTGCGGGCCGGGCAGGAGGCGGGTCTGGACGTCGACGCGTTCGCGCCGCGGCTGAGCTTCTTCTGGGCGATCGGCATGAACTTCTTCATGGAGATCGCCAAGCTGCGGGCGGCCCGCCTGCTGTGGGCCAAGCTGGTCAAGCAGTTCGACCCGAAGAACGCCAAGTCCCTTTCCCTGCGCACCCATTCGCAGACCTCCGGCTGGTCGCTGACCGCCCAGGACGTCTTCAACAACGTGACCCGCACGTGCGTGGAGGCGATGGCCGCCACCCAGGGCCACACCCAGTCGCTGCACACCAACGCCCTCGACGAGGCACTCGCCCTGCCCACCGACTTCTCGGCCCGGATCGCCCGCAACACCCAGCTCCTCATCCAGCAGGAGTCGGGCACCACGCGCGTCATCGACCCCTGGGGCGGCAGCGCGTACGTGGAGCGGCTCACCTTCGACCTGGCCCGGCGCGCCTGGCAGCACATCGAGGAGGTCGAGCAGGCGGGCGGCATGGCCAGGGCCATCGACGCCGGCATCCCCAAGCTGCGCATCGAGGAGGCCGCGGCCCGCACCCAGGCGCGCATCGACTCGGGCCGCCAGCCGGTCATCGGCGTCAACAAGTACCGCGTCGAGAGCGACGAGCGGATCGACGTGCGCGCCGTCGACAACTCCTCCGTCCGCGTCCAGCAGATCGAGAAGCTGCGCCGGCTGCGCGCCGAGCGCGACGAGACCGCGTGCCGCGACGCGCTCGACGCCCTCACCCGGGCGGCGGGCGGCGAGGGGAACCTCCTGGAGCTGGCCGTCGACGCGGCCCGCGCCAAGGCCACCGTCGGCGAGATCTCCGACGCCCTGGAGAAGGTGTACGGACGGCACTCCAGCCAGATCCGTACGATCTCCGGTGTGTACCGCAACGAAGCAGGGGAGTCGCCGACCGTGGAGCGCACCCGGGCCCGGGTGAGCGCCTTCGAGGAGGCCGAGGGCCGGCGCCCGCGCATCCTGGTCGCCAAGATGGGCCAGGACGGCCACGACCGCGGCCAGAAGGTCATCGCCACCGCCTTCGCCGACCTCGGTTTCGACGTGGACGTCGGCCCGCTGTTCCAGACGCCGGCCGAGGTGGCGCGCCAGGCCGTCGAGGCCGACGTGCACATCGTCGGCGTGTCCTCGCTGGCGGCCGGGCACCTCACCCTCGTACCGGCGTTGCGCGAGCAGCTCGCCGAGGAGGGCCGCGAGGACATCATGATCGTGGTGGGCGGAGTGATCCCCCCGCAGGACGTGCCGACCCTGCTCGACATGGGCGCCACCGCGGTGTTCCCGCCGGGCACGGTCATCCCGGACGCGGCGCTCGACCTGGTCGACAAGCTCGCCGCCGGCCTCGGCCACGACGTCGGCGACGGCCGCTGAGCCCCATGGCCATCGACCTCGACACCTATGTGAAGGGAGTGCTCGACGGGAAGCGGGCGCACATCGCCCGCGCCATCACCCTCGTCGAGTCCACCCGGCCCGACCACCGGGCCCTGGCGCAGTCCCTGCTCACCCGGCTGCTCCCGCACAGCGGAAAGGCGCGCCGGGTGGGCATCAGCGGCGTACCCGGTGTCGGCAAGTCGACGTTCATCGACGCGCTCGGCACGATGCTCACCTCGCTCGGGCACCGGGTCGCGGTGCTGGCCGTCGACCCGTCCTCGACCCGCACGGGCGGCTCCATCCTGGGCGACAAGACCCGGATGGAACGCCTCTCCGTCGACCCGGCCGCCTTCGTACGCCCCTCGCCCACCGCGGGCACGCTCGGCGGTGTCGCCAAGGCGACGCGCGAGTCGATCGTGGTGATGGAGGCGGCGGGCTACGACGTGGTCCTGGTGGAGACGGTCGGCGTCGGCCAGTCGGAGACCGCGGTCGCGAACATGGTCGACACCTTCCTGCTGCTCACCCTCGCCCGCACCGGCGACCAGTTGCAGGGCATCAAGAAGGGCGTCCTCGAACTCGCCGACGTGATCGCGGTGAACAAGGCGGACGGTCCGCACGAGCGCGACGCCAGGGCGGCGGGCCGTGAACTGGCCGGCGCCCTGCGTCTGATGCACCCCGCCGACGCCGCCTGGACACCGCCCGTCCTGTCGTGCAGCGCCCGCGAATCGACCGGTCTCGACACGGTCTGGGAGCGCGTCGAGCAGCACCGCACCCTGCTCGACTCGACGGGCCGCCTCGCCGCCAAGCGCCGCGAGCAGCAGATCGACTGGACCTGGACGATGGTCCGTGACGAACTCCTCGGCCGTCTCCACGCGGACCCCGCGGTACGGGCCCTCGCACCCGACCTCGAACAGGCCGTCCGGGAAGGCGAGTTGACGGCCACGCTCGCCGCGGAACGCATCCTCGGGGCGTTCGGCGGCGAAGGGGGCCGAGGCGCGGAGCGGCCGTAGCCCGGCCCTGACGGCGTCGTGCGCGCCTGTGGGCCGCGGTGTCCCGGGCGGGGGCGGCCGGCCGCCGTGCGTCACACCACGGGAAGCCGCTCCACGAGCAGCTTCACCCTCGGCCCGACGTACTCCCGCGGCAGCCGCCCGGCCCGGGTCAGCGTCGCGAGGCCGTGCAGGGACGCCCAGAACACCTCGGTGAACAGCCCCGGTTCGACGCCGTCCCCCGCCATGTCGCCCAGGCACTCCAAGAGCGCGGCGAAGGCGTCCTTCAGGGGCTCCGGGGTCTCCTCCCGCGCGAACGCGAGCCCGCCGTCGAGCTGGAACAGGGCGTCGTAGACGGCCGGGTTGGCCGCGGCGAAGTCCAGGTAGGCGTGCGCGAGGGCGGCGGCCCGCTCGCGGGGACCGTCCGCCCGGGCCGTCGCGGCCCGCACGGCCACGGCCAGCTCGCCGGCGCCTTCGAGGGCGACGGCGCCGATGATCTCGCGCTTGCCGCTGAAGTGGCTGTAGAGGACGGGCTGGCTGTATTCGATGCGCTCGGCGAGCCGCCGTGTGGTCACGGCGTCCCAGCCCTGCTGCTCGGCGAGTTCACGGGCGGTGGTCACGATCAGGCGTTCTCGCTCCGCCCGCTCGCGCTGCTTGCGCTCCTGGAGTGACATGCCTTGATTCTAGCACCGCTAGACAAGCGAGCGGCAGCAGGTCTAGCTTTGGCTCATCGGCTAGCGCCGCTAGATCCGATCGGTCGGAAGTGAAGGGGCGTCGCCATGCTCAGCGCACTCGAAGTCGTCACCACCGTGGTCGTGGGCCTGATGGTGGGGGTGGAGTTCTCCGTCGCCTTCGTCATCAACCCGATCCTCAACGCCCTTCCGGACGACAGCACCCAGCTCGGCAACGCCCATGGCGGCCGGATGCTGGGAGCCGTGATGCCGGTGTGGTACTTCTCCTCGCTCGCCCTGGTGGTGGCCTGTGCCGTGGCCGGCCGGCATCACGGTGGCGCCGGCCTCCTCGCCACCGCGGGCGGGCTGCTGGTGCTGAGCGTGGTCATGTCGATCCTGCTGCTCGTCCCGATCAACAACCGGAACAAGACGTGGACCCCCGAGACCCGGCCCGCCGACTGGAAGCAGCAGTTGAACCGCTGGAACCGCTACCACTACGTCCGCGTAGCGGTCCTCGTCGCCGCCTTCACCCTGCTGGCCACGGCTCTTACGTGACGTGCTGCGCCCGGTCGCGCGAGGGGTCACAGGCTGCGGGCGGTGATGTCGCCGTGCGAGGTGGTGGCGTGGATGTTGAGGGCGGCCGCGGCTCCCTCGGTGTTGCTGAGGGTGTTGTGCACGCGGCCGTGGGACGTGCCCGCGTCGAGGGTGGCCGAGGTCCCGTGCGCGGCGCCGACGGAGATCCGGCCGAAGTGGGTGTGCAGGGTGAGGGTGCCGTGCTCGGCCTCGTCGATGCGGATGTCGCCCGCCGAGACGGTGATGGCGCCGTCACCGGTCAGCCGCCCGACCCTGACGTCCCCGGCGTGCACGGTCAGGCGCAGGCTCGCCGCCTCGTCCAGCTGGACGGTGCCGTGGGCGCCGTCGAAGACGACGTCACCGAGACGCCCGGCGGTCCGCAGCTCCGCCGCGCTCGACGCGGCCTGCACCCGGGAGCCGGCGGGCAGGTGGACGGTCACATCCACGGAACCCGAGGAACCGAACACGGCACTCCTGACCGGGACCGGCACGGCGATGTGCAGGACGCCTTCGCCGAAGTCGACGGTGGCGTGCTCGGCGGCGTGCACATCGCGCCTCCTGCCCGCGTCGGCGGGGTTGATGTCCACGGTGACGTTCTCCTGGTCGGTGGTGGCGACGATCTGGACGCGGCCGGCCGGGATGTCGAGGACGGCGGTGATCGGGCCGGTGGTGACGAACGTGCGCATGAGGGCTCCTGCGTCTCGGTGTCGTCCGCGGCTTCGTGTGCCGCGGTGCGTTGTGCAGGTAGACCATGCGCGGGGGCGGTTTCAGTGCGGCGTCACGACGGTTTCAGCCGGCTTCAGCGGGTCGTGGGGAGACCCTCGCGCGGCGCCGCCCCGGCCCAGCCGGTGTGGTGGAGCCAGGCCTCGAAGGTCATCAGGGCGGGGTGCAGGCGGCGCAGGAGGGGGACGTCCCGGTCTCTGGCGTAGAGGTCACGGTCGGCGAAGAACCGGAACATGGCCGCGTAGTCATGGCCGAACTCCGGTACCGCGGCGCGCAGTTCGGAGTGCGGCAGCGGGACGTAACTGCTCGGGATGCCCGTCACCCGGGTGAAGGCGGCCGCGATCTCGTCACCCGTCAGGCTGTCACCGATCACCGCGAGGTCGCGGGCGCCCCAGGACTGCCAGTGGTCGAACAGGTGGCAGGTGAACCAGGCGATGTCGTCGAGGGCGACGAGCGGATAGCGGGCGGCGCCGAGGGGGAGCCGGAAGGTCAGACCGCCCCGGCCGTCCGGTCGCGGGGCCAGCCGGTCCCGCAGGTTCTCGAAGTACGGCGCCGTCGTCAGGACCGAGACGTGCTCCGTGTACCAGCCGTCGGTCTCCTTGCGGAGCATTTCCTCCGACCGCATCAGGCCGATGTGGGCGGCGACCGCGGCCTTGCTGTCGAAGTGCGGGACGGGGTGCCCGGTCAGGGACACCGCGCTGTCGAGCGAGGACCAGATGAAGCGCTCCACCCCGGCGCGTTCCGCGGCGGCCAGCAGGCGCAGACCCTGCCGGTACTCGCCCACGGCGCTGCCCGTCGCGAAGAAGTCGGTGTTGGCGAACACCCGGTCGGCCTGCCCCATCAGCCTCTCCACGGCTGCCGGGTCGGAGCGGACCAGGCGCACACGGCCGGGGGCCATGGCGGTGAGCGCGGCGGCGTGGGCGGACCCGGGGTGACGGGTGGGCACGGTGAGCGTGGCGTCGCTGGTGGCCAGCAGACGCTGGACGACGCGCCTGCCCATCGCCCCGGTGCCGCCGACGACGAGGATGCGGGTCATGACGTTCCCTCCTGCCGCGTCAGGATGTGCTCGGCCACTTGGGCGTGGGTGGCGACCCAGACGTCATCGCGGTTCCGCACCTCGTCGAGGATCTGACCGATCATGCCCGCGAGATGCGGTCGGCCTCCGACATGCGCGTGCACGGTGAGGTGGAAGACACCGGGGCCGGGAGCCGCGATCAGCTGGTCGAGGAGCGCGCGGTGCAGGTCGCGATAGGCGTACGGACCGGTACCCGCGTCGCGGACGTCGGAGTGGTCGCTGTGCATGAGGGACGCCAGCGGCCCGTGCGCCGTCGCCAGGACCCGCGGCAGGTCGTGGTCGCCGTGGTCCCCGATCCAGCGGTAACCCGCCTCGGCGAGCAGGTCGGCGGTGTGCCTGGAACCCGTGGCGCGCGGGCTCATCCAGCCCGTCGGACGCACGCCCGTCACCGCGCTGAGGACATCGGTGCACCGGCGGACGTTGCGCCGCTCGGCATCGGCATCGAGCAGCGTGGGCACCACGTCCTGGGCCCAGGAGTGTGCGGCGATCTCGTGGCCCGCCGCGTGCACGGCCCGGACGGTCTCGGGGTGCCGCGCGGCCACCAGGCCGCTGACGCCCACGGTGGCGGGCAGGTCACCGAGGACGTCGATCAGGCGCCATATGCCGGTGGTGACGCCGTAGTTCACCCAGGAGGTGCTGTGCGTGTCGTCGGCGTCCGGCAGGGGCCACGCCGCCGCCATCGGCGCGTACGGGGGCCAGTGCCCCGGTGACCACAGCTCCAGTGCGACGGTGACCAGCGCGACGACCTTCCGGCCGCCCGGCCACCCGACCCCGGTTCTCATCCGCGTTCCCTTCCTTCCCTGCTCCTCATCGCTTCCGCCGACGACGCTAGTGAGGCGCCGGGTACCTCGGGGTTCCTGGCGGCGGGCTACGGTCGGGGCATGCGTGCGTACCCAGGCAGTGACTTCCTCGCCGACTGCCCGGCCCGGCTTGCCGTCGAGGTCATCGCGGACAAGTGGGCGGTGGTCGTGCTGTTCGCGCTGAGCCGGAAGCCGTGTCGGCACGGCGAGTTGGCCGACGCGATCGGAGGCGTCTCACGCAAGGTGCTGACCCAGACGCTGCGCCGGTTGCAGGGCAACGGCCTGGTCGACCGCCGCGCCGAGGCGGGACGGGCCACCTACGCGCTCACGGATCTGGGCCGGACCCTGGCGCAGCCGATCGCCGTGCTGACGCAGTGGGGGCACGAACACGGTGGCGCCGTGGTGGAGTTCCAGGAGCAGGAGCAGGAGCAGGAGCAGGAGCAGGAGCAGGAGCAGGAGCAGGAGCAGGAGCAGCACGAGCGCGGCTGAGGGCGCGCTCGCGCTACCCCGGGACGTGGCCCGGGATGCGCGCTTTCCGGCTGAACCTGCCCTCAATCCGGACACGACCCCCTGATTCCGATTCATGACCTTTGGGCCGGTCCTATCGTCCGGCGAGGAACACTCGTCCACAGGAGGGTTCGTCATGACCATGGGTCTGCGGTACGGGGCGATCGAGCTGGGTGTCACCTCGCGCTTCAACTGGATCTGGGACGACCGGGGGTCGAAGGGCAAGCGGGACGGGGCCTTCTACACCCCGGCGCGCTCGGTCCTCGAATCACTGCTCGGCTGGCGAGTGCTGGCCCACATCGGCAGGCCGGACCACGAGCACCTGGACCGGCAGCGGACGGCGATCCTGGCCCGGGAGGTCGACGCGGCCAACCAGATGCTGAAGTCGCCGACCGACTTCGAGCGGATCTGGGAGGACCGGGCGTCGGGAGCCAAGGCATACGGCTCCTGCTGGCGGCCGGTGCCGCCCGCGGGCTACGTCTCCCTTGGCGACGTCTTCGTCCAGGGCTGGGACAAACCCGACCCGCGCAGCTACTGGTGTGTCCGCAAGACCCCGGTCGGCGGCCGCAGCTACGTGCGGGAGGGCCGGATCGGGGCGTCGATCTACGACGACAGCGGGACGGGCGCGCACATGGACCTCTCGGTGTGGCAGATCGATCCGCCGTCGTACCCGGACGACAGCACGGAACGGCTCGTCCTCGGCCTGGACGCCTTCGTCGCGGGCAACCAGCACCACAGCAGGCCGAACCGCACGGTGTACGTCCTCGACCTGCCGGCCCTCGTCGTCAAGCGGCCCGAGCCGACGCGGCCCGTCCTGACCTCCCACAGCGTGCCGGAGCAGGAGACGCTGAAGGTCGTGGACAGGGCCGTCACCGTGCCCTGCACCCTGGTCAAGGATCCGGGCAAGGAAGCGGACTGGCAGGTGGCCAACTCGCCCTTCTACACACTCGAACGGCGCGTCAACTACTACCGGCAGTTGTTCTACGACAACTCCGGCGGCTCGACCGAGGAGAACAACCGCCAGCAGGTCACGACGGGAATCTCCACGGAGAGCAGCGAGGAGTACAGCCGGCGCACCAGCATCACCGTCAGTGCCTCGGTGGGCATTTCGATCAAGGCGTTCTCCGCGTCGGTCGAGACCAGTGTGACCACCGAGATGGGCTACAGCAGCCGCTACGGCGTGACGCAGTTCCAGCAGGAGACGAAGGACTGGTCGATGACGGTGCCGGCAGGCAAGTCCGCGGCGCTGTGGTCACCGCGCCACGAGATCGTGGCCCTTCGGCAGAACGGCGAGGTCGTGGGGGGCCAGGGCGGCCTCAAGTGCGATGTCGACGTACGCGTCAAGACCGAGTTCCCCGAGGGGTCGGCCGTCAAGGTCTTCGTGGACGACATCGAGGAGGCCGAGGACCTCAAGGCCCAGCCGTTCGGCGAGTCCCGGTCGAACGTCCCTGAGCGCACCCCCGACATCGTCACTGACACCGTCACTGAGATCGCCACCGACTGACCATTCCGGACTGGGCAGTTCCCGGCATGACGGGCCGCAGCAGGACCGATCACAGGAAGACGGGGGAGTCCGCCGCGCGGAGTGCGGTGGCCAGGTCCGACGGCCGGCCGTCCAGCGGCCCGAGCATGTCGGCGACGACTTCGGTGATGGTGCGGTGCCAGACGCCTGAGCGGCGCACCATCGCGTGGTCTCCGCCGCGGATGACGACGACGGCGGCACGGGCGCCGGCGGCCCGTGCCCGACGACCATGGGCGGTGGACGCCTCGGCGCTGGTCACCGTGTCGCGGTCGCCGTGCAGGAGCACCGCCCGTTTTCCCCCGAGCTGCTCGACCGGCTCGCCCGGCGGCAGCCACGGGGCAAGGGCCACGACGCCGCTGACGTTCGGATGCACCGCGGCGCGCAGGGCCGCCCTGCCACCCATGGAGTGACCGACGAGCACGACGGGAACCGACCCGGCCAGCTCGCGGAGTTCGTCGAGGGCGCGCACGGTGTCCTGGACCGGGTCTTCCTGGTTCCACCCTCGGTACCGGTAGCGGACGTCGCCCAGAACCGTCTCGTCCCGGCGCACGGCCGAGGCCGCCGCACGGAGCACGGGCCGCATGCGCAGGGCCGCCAACTGCCAGGGCCGCGCCGCCTCGTAGCCGCTCGCACGTCCGCCGCGCAGGGTGATGACGGCAGCCCGCGCGTGACGGGGCTGGTGGCGGATCCACAGAGGGGAACCGCCCGGTGCTTCCCCCGGACCTCGTGCCATCGACCGACCCTCTCCTTCGGAACGCGCTCGCGCGCCGGATTTCACCTACTGATACTGCATTCGGAGCCGCCGGGCGAACGGATGGGTCTGCGCCGGCTCGGGCGGTGTATCCGGGCGGATGCTTCGGCTTCGCCGCCCAGGCGAGGGCGCCGGGCGGAGAGGGCGGAAGGCAGGGGCGCAGGGCGGGAGGCGGGGAGAGGCACGGAGGGGCGCGGTGATCGGCCCCGTCCGTGCCCGCACGTTCACCGCAGGTGGCGGACGAAGACGTCGCTCACCCCATTGCCGTCCCGGGGCACCAGATTGCCCGCCGTGCTGTCGAACACCGCCGTACGACCGGCGAGGTCGATGCCGAAGCTCAGTGAGAATTCGGTGGCCTGCGCCCCGTCGGCCGCCACGTTCACGCGCTCCACCGCGCCGGTGCGCAGATCGCGTACGAAGACGTCCTCGTGGCCGTTGGTGTCGTTCGGCACCAGGTTGGAGGCGGACGAGCTGAAGAACGCGCGCCGGTTGTCGGCGCTCATGGCCACGTGCCCGTAGGACATGTCATTGGGCTCCGAGCCGTCGGCGGCCAGGCTCAGCCGCCGGGTGACACCCGTGCGCAGATCCTCGGCGAAGGCGTCCGTCGTGCCGTTGGTGTCGCCCGCGACGATGTTGGCGCTGAGACTCATGAAGAGCGCGTAGCGTCCGTCCGGGCTCAGGCCGATGTCCGTGAGGACCGCCACCTGTGAGCCGGTGAGGGTGTGTCCGGCCAGCTGGGTGCGGCCGGTGCGCAGATCGTGCGCGTAGAACACCCGCGCCCGGGGTCGCGCGAGCGCCTCCTCCTCTCCGCCGCCAGGGCGTGGATCGAGGTTGGCCGCCCGGCTCTTGAAGCCGACCCGGCTGCCGTCGGCGCTGAGCACCGGGGAGATGGAGTAGCCGTCGGCCTGTGTGCCGTCGGAGGCGACGCTGACCCGTTCGACGGTTCCGCGCCACCGGTCCTTCACGAACACGTCCTGCACCGCGTTGGTGTCCCCGGGCACCAGGTCGCCGCGCGTGGAGGTGAAGGCGACGAAGCGGCCGTCGGCGCTGATGGACGGCTCGGCGTCGTCGACGCGTTCCTGCGGCCGGTCCTGGATGAGGAGTTCGGTGCGCCGCGTCCAGCGGTCGCGCACGTACACCTGCGTACTGCCGGTGGCGTTCCCGCCGGGCACGAGGTTGGTGGCGTCGGAGCTGAAGACGACGTACCGTCCGTTCCCGCTCAGCGACGCGTCCCAGATGGAGCCGTCGGCCGGTGCGCCGCCGAGAGCGGTGTTGATCCGCTCAACCCGGCCGGAACGCAGGTCCTTGACGAAGGGGCCGCCCTTCGCAGCGTCACCGGGGATCAGGTTGTCGGCCTGCGAGCCGAAGAGGACGAAGCGGCCGTCACCACTGATCCTTCCCTGCCCCGACTCGCCGTTCGCCTCGGTGCCGTCGGCGGCGACACTCACCCGCTCGGTGCGCGGCCGGTGTGCGTCGGCGGTGGAGGCGGTGGCTGTCGTGGCCGTAGCGGGCGTGGCAGTGGCGGCGGCCGCGGGTAACACGGCTGTCGCCCAGGCCCCCAAGGCCGCGGCCATGACGGCCGTGCGTCTGAGATGGCGCATGTGACTCCCCTTGCTCAAGCGGTGAACGGTGTATGTGACCGGTGTATGTGATCGGTGTACGGGGTCGGTGTACGGGGTCGGTGTACGCGATGGCGGGTCGAGCCGTAGGAAGCCAATCGCGAGGTGCTGAGCGGGTCAACAGGGAGGGACCGGCTCCGGTCCGAGCGGCCGACGCGGGACGATGCGGTTGAGTCATGCGCAGGGCTCGGCCCGGCACCCTGTCCCTGTCACCGCCGACGCGGCTGCTGTACTGGGTGGATGAGCACCAAAGGCGGCCGGATGCGGCTGCGGATGACGAGTCACCCGGTGGCCCGCCCCGGGTCCGGGCTCCGCCGGATCCTGGACACGGGCCCCCTGCTGGGCCACACCTTCGTCCACCCGCCCACGGACCAGGTCGGCCATCTGAAGGCCGGCCGCGCCGACCTCCTCCGGCTCGGGGCGCTCTTCCGCATCGCGGCGACCGGACCGCACAGCGCCCTCCACATCCCAGTACCGCCCGGTGCCCGACCGAGAAACACGGGTGTCGCGGTCAGCCACCCGCTGCCGCTGCTCGTGGCCCGCGAGGACACCGGGCTGCGCCCCTCGGACTGGCCCGCTGTCCGACGCGCGATGCGCCGCTCCTCGGCGCCCTTGACCGTGACGGCTCCGGCGGCGCGGGGCCCGGAGCGTCCGCCCGAGGTCCGCCGCCGGGCCGAGCTGCACCCCGCCCGCTTCGCCGAGCACGCCTCGACGATCGTCATCACCGGCCGTGCGGAGATGCTGTTCTGGATCGGCGACTGGCTCACCGACGCGGGCGCCGGTGTCGCCGGGGGCTCGCGCACCCGCGGGCACGGTGAGCGATTCCTCGGCGATGTCGTCGGGTTCTTCACACGGAGGGACGCGGACGCGCCCATGCACGCGTTCTGCGTGGTCGAAGTAGTCGAAGTGGTCGAGGCGGGGGGAGTGGGTCGGGGCCGTCGCGAGGGCAGCGGCTCCTCATGATGATCCTCCGACGCTTCAACGGGCTTCCTGGGCACGGTAGTTGGTCCACCTAGAGGATGCGCCCCCGCCCGCTTCGGCGCCCCGACGCCTTGGTCGTGCCCGCGCAGAAGCTGGTTCTCGCACGGGCGCGGTCCACTGGAACCGTGAGGTCCAAGGGCCGGATCCGGCCACCCGGCGACTTGTTCCCCCAGCGGCACGAACACAAGTCCGGTTCCGGCTCGGTCGATTCACCTGGCACCTATAGGGTGGAACACCTGACGCCCGTCAACTACCGCGGAAACATGGTCCGCTGAGGAAAGAGCCGACTCGGAGGAACCGTCGAACGCGGCGGATCCGCTCCGGGCCGGGCAGCGTTCCACGCCGTCCGAGGTACCGGCCGCGGCACGGTGAGAGGACTTTATGTACGCCAGCGAAAAGGCCCAGGCCTCCGATAGCAGGAAGCCCCACCGGGTCGTGGCCAGGAACCCCGCCGCGCAGGGCGGAACGTCGCACGGTCTCCTGGCGCTCCAGAACTCCGCGGGCAACGCGGCCGTCCTGCAACTGCTCCGCGGGGCCGGACCCACTGGTGTGCAGGACCAGCACCGGCACACCGCCGGCTGCGGCGACCACGGGCAGCGCGCGTCCTCGGCAGCCGAGACGGTGCAACGGTCCGCCGTGCCCGATGTGCTGCGGGCACCCGGCCGCCCCCTCGACGACCGGACCCGTACGGACATGGAGGCGCGGCTCGGCGCCGACTTCTCCCGTGTGCGCATCCACGACGACTCCCACGCCAAGGCCTCCGCGGCCGAGGTCGGGGCCCGCGCCTACACCAGCGGTGACCATGTCGTCATCGGCGACGGCGGGGCCGACCAGCACACGCTGGCCCATGAGTTGACGCATGTGATCCAGCAGCGCCAGGGACCGGTGGCCGGAACGGACCGGGGCGACGGCCTGCGCGTCTCGGACCCGGCGGACAGGTTCGAGCGCGAGGCCGAGGCCAACGCACACCGGGCGATGTCCGGCGAGGCGCCCGTGCAGCGCACGGTGACGTCATCCGCCGGAGCGGCCCACCAGGGCTCGCCCGTCGTGGCGCGGATGCCCGCCGAGGGCAGCGAGGGCGACGTGGCCAAGCCCTGGCTGGTCTTCGGTGTCGACGGGCGCAGCAAGGAGCAGCTGACCTCGGCCGTCGAAGCCGGCTACCGCCGCTTCGACACCGCGGAGAGCTACCGCAACATCGACACGGTGGCCGACGTGCTGCGGGGTCTGCCGCGGGAGGACTACGAGATCCTCTACAAGTTCGACGTCCGCTCGGGCGAGCAGGCCGCCGAGCTGCGCGCCCGGCTGCAACGCGTCGCCGCACTGTTCGGGGGCAGGTTCGACCAGCTGGTCATCCACAACGTCGACGGCGATCGGGGCGCCCTGTCGCAGGCCTGGCAGGTCCTCAACGAGCTGAAGCGAGAGCACATCACGGGGCAGGTCGGCCTCGGCAACATCGGCGAGAACCACACGGACCTGCTGAGCGAGCTCGGTGGCGTCGACGTCGTGGAGAACTCGGTGGAGAGCGTGCTGCTCAGCGAGAACATCGAGAGGGCGATCAAGCAGTCGGGCGCGCACCTGTACTACTACGACGTCATGCGGACCGCTCAGCAGATGGACCTCGATCTGTCCTCGCCCGACGATCTGAACGGCCTCATCTACACGATGTCCGGCACGTTCCCCCAGCGGGACGGCACGTCCAACGCCACCATGATCAGCAGCAGCGGCACCTCCCGCAACCAGGCGTCCAACCTGGCCAACTTCGGTGGCGGACCCGACCACGAGGACTTCACCGGGGACGAGCAGTACGACGCCATGGGCAAGATCGACACATGGCGCAAGCAGCAGAGTTCCGGCCAGACGAACGACACGTCGTTCGCGCTGCGCGAAGAGCTCAGCCAGTGGCTGGTCCAGCTGTGCCAGGGCGGTACGGCCGACGAGCTGCGCCAGTCCATCGTGGAGGCGGCGAAGGACCAGGGCCAGACAGTGACCCAGGCCTTCATCGAGAAGTGGCTGGTGGACGAACGGCACGTCTCGGCCGAAGACCTCAGCTCGGTTCGGGTGCCGTCCCGCGTCGGCCTGAAGCGCCGTTACATCGGCATGCCCCTGCGGGACGCCCTGGGTGCGCTGTTCGGCGTCAAGAACTGTGACTGGAAGTGGTCCATCCAGCTGGTGCAGCTGCTGTTCAGCGACGCCGAGACGTGGGACCTCGCCCTGCGGTTCGGAGCGGACGAGATCGTCCAGGAGTGACGGTGACGCCGGCCGTCGGGTCCCCGCGTGCGGGCGGCCCGGCGCCCGGCGCGTCCGCGTGCACCGCGTGCCCCTGTGCTCGGCGGCCTTGACCGGCCGTCCAGTGCCTCGGGTGCGCGGTTTTTTGATGATTCGGTAACAGACGCATCCCTTCCGGACTTCTGCGTATCTGTCCCTGAGAAGTCGGCGAGTGCACGGACGTCATCAGCGGCACTCGCGCAGTGGAGAGACGGGATGGACCATGACGCAGCCGCGACAGCGCAAGGGAATCGAAGGCCGGATCGTCGGGATCGCCGCGGCAGGGGCCGTCCTGCTGGGCGGTGCGGGCGTGTGGGCGTACGTGCAGAGCGACGGCTCGGGCACGGATGGCAAGTCGGGCGCGGCGCACCGGCCGGCCGCCGCCAAGGTGGACCCGGGCATCGTGCACGCCTCGGACCGGGCGGGCCAGAGCCTGAACATCACCATTGACGACGGCCCGGACCCGAAGTGGACCCCCAAGGTGCTCGACGTGCTCAAGAGGCAGGGCGTCAAGGCGGTGTTCTGCATGATCGGCCCGCAGGCGAAGGCCCACCCCGAGCTGGTCAAGCAGGTGGTCGCGGCCGGGCACCGGCTCTGCGACCACACCATCAGCCACGACATCGGCATGGGCAAGAAGCCGGACGCCTACCAGTCGGAGCAGATACTCGACGCCCAGAAGATGATCGAGGACGCGGCGGGCGGCGCCGAGGTGGAGTACTACCGGGCGCCCGGTGGTGCCTTCACCCCCTACAGCCGGCAACTCGCCGCCGACCACGGCATGCGCCCGCTCGGCTGGAACATCGACAGCAAGGACTTCGAGCGCAAGGGGACCGCGTCGATCGAGAACACCGTACGCAACGAGATACGCAAAGGGCCGACCGTCCTCTTCCACGACGGCGGCGGAGACCGCGCCCAGACCGTCGAGGCCCTGGAGCACCTGCTGCCCTGGATGAAGCAGCAGGGCTACGGCTTCGGCTTCCCCCAGCGCTGACCGCGCGCCTACGCCTCGTACCGGCCGAACCCGCGCGTGCGCCACACCTGTCCGTCGGGCAGGACGCCGAGGGCCTCGTAGCCCTCCAGCGTCTCCACCCACTCACGGGCGCCCTCCCCCCTGGCGAAGGCCGCGGTGGCGTAGGTGTCGGTGAAGGTCAGGCGGGGACCGATGAGCGTGAGGGAGGCGAGGGCCGTGGCCGGGTCTCCGGTGTGGGGGTCGAAGATGTGGTGGCCCCGTTCACCGGTCCCCGAGGTGGCGATGGCCAGGTCGTGGGGGGCGGTGACGACGCTGATCAGGCGTCCCGGCCGCAGCGGATGGGCCAGTCCGACGCGCCATGTTCCCAAGGGGGTCGGCCGCCCCCGGAGTTGCAGGTCCCCGCCGCCGTTGACACAGGTGTGGCGGGCGCCGGCGGCGTGGAGGAGATCGGAAGCGGCCTCGGCGGCCCAGCCCTTGACGAGTCCGGACGGATCGAGGGAACCGGCGGGGACGACGCTGAACCAGCCGTCGCTGTCGTGGGCGGCCGTGGCGCACAGCGACATGACGTCGCGGACCTCGGGCGGGCAGCCCGTCAGGTGGATCTCGCCGCGGTCCAGTCTGCTGATGTGGCTGTCGCGCCGGTAGGGGCTGAACACCGCCTCGACGTCGTGGAGTTGGCGCACGGCCCGGGCGAGGGCGGCGCGGATGGCCGGGGTGGGCTCGTCGCGGATGTCGAAGGAGAAGACGGTCCCCATCACGTGCTCGACGTGGCGCAGGCCGTTCGCGGTGTCAGGCACGGGCCTGGTCCAGGGCGCTCTGCAGGGACTGGATGTATCCCTCGCTGGTGTAACTGGCGCCGGAGACGGCGTCGATGTGCGCGCTCTGGGCGCCGAGCGCCTCCTCGGTGAGACGGGGGACCGCGTAGGCGGTGAGTTCCTGGTCGCGGCCGTTGTGTTCCGGGGCCTGGAGGACGGCGACGGACGTGATCCGTCCGTCGGCGAGGGTGGCGGAGACCTGAACGGTTCCGTACCGGGTCTCGACCGGGTCGCCGGTGAAGGTGCCGGTTCCGGTGGGCGCGGACGTGGACGTGGCCGCCGGGGTGCGGACGGCAGTGGGGGAGCGCGGGGCCGTCGCCGCGAGAGGCGCCGGCTGATGGGGTTTGAGGGCGAGCAGGGTCACGACGAGGGCGCTGATCCCGGTGGTCGCGAGGACGGCTCGGCGCAGGGGCATGGCGGTTTCTCCTCGGGGCTTCACAGAGCGAACGACTCGTGGTGGATGCGGCGGGCGGGGACTCCGGCTTCGCGCAGGGCCCGGATCGCGGCCTCGGTCATTCCGGGCGGGCCGCACAGATAGACGTCGTGCGAGGCCAGATCCGGGACGAGCGAACTCAGGGCACGGGCGGTGAGCGGGGAGGAGGACGCGGCGGGCTCGTCGACGATGTAGTGGACGGGGGCTCCGCGCCGGGCCGCCGTCGCGTCGAGCTCGCCGCGCAGGGCGAGGTCCTCCGGACGACGGGCCCGGTAGACGAGCGTCACCTGCCCCGGCAGGGTCTCGAAGAGCGTGCGCAGCGGGGTGATGCCGACCCCGCCGGCCAGGAGCAGCACCTTCGGGGCGGTGCGGCGGTCCGCGGTGAACGCTCCGTAGGGGCCCTCGGCCCACACCCGGGTGCCGGGGGCCAGGCGGGCGAGGGCCGCGCTGTGACCGCCCGCCGCTTTGACGGTGATGCGCAGGTGCCCGGGGCGGGCGGGCGCCGAGAGGGAGTAGGGGTTCGCGGTCCACCACATCCCGGGGCGCAGGAAGCGCCAGCGCAGGAACTGACCCGGCCGGCCCCCGAGTTCGTCGAGATGGCGACCCGTGAGGTGTACGGACACGATGCCGGGTGCCTCGGGATGGACGGCCGCCACGCGCAGGCGGTGGCGCAGGCCGCGCCGGACGGGTACCGCGAACCGGTACCAGGCGACCAGGCCGGCGACGCCCAGGAACAGGGCGTACCAGGCGGCTTGCGCGGTCCGGTTGCCCACGAAGTCGGCGCCGTTGGACAATTGGTGGCCGAAGACCAGGAAGACCGCCAGATACGTGGCGAAGTGCAGGTGGTGCCAGGTCTCGTAGCTCGTCCTGCTGCGCGCCGCACGGGCCGAGAGCACTCCGGTGGCCAGGAACAGCAGGAAGCCCGCCGTGCCCTTGAGGAGGTCGGGGTAGTGCAGGACGAGCGTGGAGGTCTGGTCCACCACACCGGCGTGCGAGGTCAGCGCATAGCCCCAGATGATCAGCAGCGTATGGGCCAGCGCGAGGGAGACCGTGCAGCGGCCGCCGAGCGCGTGCCAGCGCGAGAGCCGGTCCGTGCCGATGGTGTGGTCGAGCAGCGGCACCCGCGCCATCAGGGCCAGCAGGACGGCACACGCGTATCCGGCCAGCAGCCCGGTGATGCGTCCCGCGCCGGTGAGCCAGCCCGCCGGGCCGACGACCGAGGACGTGTCGCTCCACCACAGGGCAAGCACGCCCACGGCGCCCGCCCCGATCACCCAGGGTGCGAGCAGCGGGACGGCGCTGCGGCGCGCTCGCCGGTGCGGCAGCCCGCGGCCCGCGGTCGCTGCGGTCGTGAACTGGGTGGTCATGGGTTCCTCCGGATGGGACGCTGCTCCGGCGACGGGGGGCCAGCGTCACAGCCCAACCTCTGAGAACGCTCTGAAAAGGCCGTCAGCGGGCCCTCAGAGCCGATTCAGAGGAAACTCAGAGACTCACCCCGCCCCGCCCCGGTGCGCTCCGGGAGATGCTGGAAGCACCATGGACGAACCCCGCGCCAACCCGCTGCTGCACCGCCCGGACGGAGGGCCCGTGCGGGTCCTCGTCGTCGACGACGAACCCGACGTCACGGACGTCCTGGCCGGGGTCATGGGCGCCGAGGGGTGGGAGGTGCGCACCGCCGGCGACGGCACGACCGCTCTGGACACCGCCCGCGCGTTCCGCCCCGACGCGGTGGTCCTCGACTGGATGCTGCCCGATCTGGACGGGCTGCGGGTCCTGCGCGCGCTGCGGCACGAGGCGCCGCAGGTGTGCGTCCTGTTCCTCACCGCCCGCGACGCCGTGGAGGACCGCATCGCCGGCATCACCGCGGGCGGCGACGACTACGTCACCAAGCCCTACAGCCTGGAGGAGGTGCTGGCGCGGCTGAGGGGGCTGCTGCGGCGGGCCGGAATGACCGCGCAGGCGGGCACCGACCGGCTCACCGTGGGGGACCTCACGATGGACGAGGAGGCGCGGGAGGTGTGGCGTGGCGGCGCCGCGGTCGAGCTGTCCCGCACCGAGTTCGAACTCCTGCGGTTCCTGATGCGCAACCCGCGCCGTGTCCTGTCCAAGGCCCAGATCCTCGACCGCGTGTGGGCCTATGACTTCGGGGGCCGTGCCCATGTGGTCGAGCTGTACATCAGCTACCTGCGCAAGAAGATCGACGCCGGCCGTACGCCCATGATCCACACGGTGCGCGGCGTCGGCTACGTACTGAAGCCGGACTCCCCGTGAGACGGCCACTGCCGCGAACCCTGCGCGGCCAGCTCACCGCCGGACTCGTCGCCCTGCTCGCCCTGGCCTGCCTCGCCGTCGGCATCACCACGGCCCTCGCCCTGCGCGGCTTCCTGATCGGGCGCCTCGACGAACAGCTCGCCGCCTCGGGCGGCCGGTTCGCCGCCAGTCTGGAACACGAGGCCAGACCCGACGCGGACAACCGGCCCGACACCCGGGGCCAGGCCGAACGGACCTTCGGCGCACGGCTGTTGAACGGCACCACCACGCAGGCCGCGGTGGTGCACGAGGCCACCGTGCGCACGGTCCGGCTCACGGCGGCGGACCGCCGGGCCCTCGCGGACGTGCCCATGGACGGCCACGGACACAGCCTCCATCTCTCCGCCCTGGGCACGTACCGGGTCACGGCCGTCGAGGGCGACGACCAGGACGTCATGATCACCGGTCTGCCGCTGCACCCCGTCGAGGAGACCGTGCACCGCCTCGAAGGGGTCGAGGCCGGCCTGTTCGGCGTGGCCCTCCTGGCCACCGGGGTCGCGGGTGCCCTGTGGGTGCGGATCTCGCTGCGCCCGCTCCAGCGCGTCACCGCACGGGCGGCGGAGGTCGCCGGACTGCCGCTGGCCAGCGGCGAGATCGCCATGCCCGGTCCGCTTCCGGACGCCGACCCCCGCACCGAGGTCGGCAAACTCGGCTCCGCCCTCAACCACATGCTGGGCCACGTCGAGGACGCCCTCACCCGGCGTCACACCAGCGAGGAGAGGCTCCGCCACTTCGCCGCGGACGCCAGCCACGAACTGCGCACGCCCGTGGCCAACATCCGCGGCCACGCCGAACTCGCCCTGCGCCACCGCGGCCCGGTCCCCGCCGAGGTCCGGCACGCCCTGGAGCGCATCGGCGGCGAGTCGCAGCGCATGACCCGCCTCGTCGACGATCTGCTCCTCCTCGCCCGGCTCGACGCGGGGCGCCCCCTCGAACACGAGCCCCTCGACCTGACCCTGCTGATCCTGAACGCGACGGACGACGCGCGCGCCGCGGCCCCCGGTCATCGCTGGCTCCTCGACCTCCCCGAGGAACCCGTCTCCGTCACCGGCGACGCACACCGCCTCCAGCAGGCCATCGGCAACCTCCTGGCCAACGCCCGCACCCACACCCCGCCCGGCACGGAGGTGACCGTCACCCTCGGCAGAGCCGAGCACATGGTTCGGGTGGACGTGGTCGACAACGGCCCGGGCATCCCCGCGGACCTCCTGCCGGAGGTGTTCGGCCGCTTCGTCCGCGCCGATGTCGCCCGCTCCCGCACCACGGGCAGCACCGGCCTCGGGCTCGCCATCGTCCACGCCGTGGTGACCGCCCACGGCGGCACCGCCACCGTCACCAGCGCCCCGGGGCGCACCGCCTTCCGGCTCACACTCCCCGCCCGCGTACCGGAATCGGACGACGGCATCGACCCGGGACACGCCCCGCCACCCACCAACTCCTAGGCACAGGTGGGCGGTTGAGGAGGTGGCGAGGGGGGCGTCGTACGGCCTTACAGCTCGACGGTGGTGCCGGTGTCCAGGTGCTCGATCGGGATCCCGGTCAGCCCCTTCTCGCCGAGGAGCTGGGCGGTGCTGTGCCGGCCGAGGTCGCTGAGCATGAGTTCGTGGATCTGGATGACGCGCTGGGGACGGACCGCGCGGACGTAGTCGGCGGCTTCGCCCAGCTTCGTCCATGGGCCGCTGGTCGGCAGCAGGAGGGTGCGCACGGGGGCGTCGGGCACGAAGTAGGCGTCGCCCGGGTGGTGGACGGCCCCGTCGTCGAGGAGGTAGCCGACGTTGTCGGGGCACGGGATGTCGGCGTGGATCGGCGCGTGACGGTGGCCGTGAACGGCGACGGTGAAGGATCCGACGCTGAAGGTGTCGCCCGCGGTCACCGCGTGCACCCGGCCTCCGTGGCTGCCGAGGGACGCCGCGACACTGGCCGTGCCGTAGACCTCCAGTGCGGGGTGGGCGACGAGAGCGGCGGCCACGAGCTTCTCGTCGAAATGGTCGAAGTGCTCGTGGGTGATCAGGACGGCGTCGGCCCGCGCGACGGCTTCCGCGGCATCCGGAGTGAGGGTGCCGGGGTCGATGACCAGGCGGGTGTCGTCCTTCTCCAGCGTGACGCAGGCGTGGGCGTGCTTGGTGAGCTTCACAGGTGGCCCTTTCCGGCTTTCCGGCCCGATGACTGTCTACAGCTCGACTGTACAACTTGGTTGTGGACCATCATCCCCGGGTGTCGTCCGCCGCGGCAGCGTCAGTGCTTCTGCCAGGAGAAATGTCAGCGCGTCATTCGTGCAAGCAACAGGACGAAGGGCGCCCTTGCCACCCCGAAGTCGCCCACGGTGTTGATACGGGTGGAGCGAGCCCGGTGGTTGAACGCGGCGATGAGCGCGGGAACACCTGCGCTGAGGGATCACGCGCTGGCCGAACGACCGGGTTGGTCTACCGCTCCGTGGAGGACTCCCGGTTCCGGGTGGCGTGCAGGCTGCCGAGCAGGGCCAGCGCCTGGGCGCTCGGGCTTCCCGGCGCGGCGTGGTAGATCACCAGCTGCTGCCCCGGGGCGCCGCGCACGTCGAAGGTCTGGTAGGTGAGGTCGAGCGGTCCGACGTCGGGGTGGACGATCTTCTTGCCGTCGCGGGTCTTTTCGTGGACGGTGTGCGCGGCCCACAGAGCGGCGAACTCCTCACTCTCCACGGTCAGGGAACCGATGACGTCGTGCAGGCGCCGGTAGTGCGGGTCGACGCCGGTGGCGTGGCGCAGACCGGCCACGACCGCCTGCGCCGCCCGCTCCCACTGGGTGAAGAACTCCCGCGCGGCCGGGTCGAGGAAGGTCATGCGGGCCATGTTGTCCCTCGTGCCGAACGCGGAGAACAGGGCGTCGGCCAGGGCGTTCGAGGCCAGGAAATCGGTGGCCGGGTTCAGCACGAACGCCGCGGCACCGGGGTGTCCGTCCAGCAACTGCCGCAACGCGGGAGCGACCGTCTCTCGCGGTTGCGGGCGTTCCCCGTCCGGCGCGGTGCCCGCCAGCCGGAACATGTGCTCGCGCGCCTCGTCGTCCATCCGCAGCGCACCGCTGATCGCCTCCAGGATCTGCGCGGACGGGGTGCGCTCGCGGCCCTGCTCCAGGCGGGCGTAGTAGTCGGAGTTCATGCCGGCCAGGACGGCGACCTCCTCCCGCCGCAGCCCTGTCACCCGGCGTGCGCCCCAGGAGGCGAGCCCGACGTCGTCGGGTCGTAGACGGGCGCGGTGGGCGCGCAGGAACTCTCCGAGATCATTGCTGGTCACCCCTTCAGGCTAAGCCGCACCCCGTCCGCGTGCCTGGGTGCGCCGTACCCAGGCACGACTTGTCCTGGCTCCTGTCTCTCGGCCCGCTCACGCTGATGAGCGGCACAGCGAGACGAGAAGGAGCGCATGGTGAGCAACCAGCCGAACGCGCAGTGGGAAACCGCCGCACGCGGGCCCGGCGTCGAGAGCGGGAACGTGGACGTGGTCGGGATGTGGGTGACCGCGGACGGGCACATCCGCCAGGAACTGCTGCCCGACGGCCGCTACGACGAAGCGCGCGGCACCCGCCGCAGCGCCTACACCGGCCGCTACACCGTCACCGGCCACCACATCGACTACATCGACGACACCGGCTTCACCGCCACCGGCGACATCCGCGACGGCGTGCTCTTCCACGAGCACCTCGTCCTGTACAAGGAGCAGCAGTCATGACGCGACCGGCCAAGACCTTTCTGATCACCGGCGTCAGCAGCGGCCTCGGCCGCGCCTTCGCGACCGCCGCCCTGGACGCCGGCCACACGGTCGTCGGCACCGTCCGCAAGGACACCGACGCGCAGGCCTTCACCGCTCTGCATCCCGGGCGTGCTCACGCCCGCCTCCTCGACGTCACCGACGACACCGCGGTCCGCACGGTGATCGCTGAGATGGAACAGACCGTCGGGCCCGTGGACGTGCTGATCGCGAACGCCGGATACGGCCTGGAGGGCACCTTCGAGGAGACACCCCTGGCCGACCTGCGCGCCCAGTTCGACGTCAACGTCTTCGGCGCCGCCGCCACCGTCCAGGCCGTCCTGCCGTTCATGCGCGAACGCCGCCGCGGGCACATCCTGGCCGTCACCTCCATGGGCGGACTCGCCTCCTTCCCCGGCGTCTCCGCCTACTGCGGCAGCAAGTACGCCCTGGAGGGCATCCTCGAAGCCGTCGGCAAGGAAGTCGTCGGCTTCAACATCCACGTAACCGCCGTCGAACCCGGCCCCTTCCGCACCGACTGGGCCGGCCGCTCCATGATCCGCACACCACGGTCGATCCCCGACTACGACGAACTGTTCGAACCCATCCGCGCCGCCCGCCAGACCGCCAGCGGCCAGCAGCTCGGCAACCCCGCCAAGGCCGCCGCCGCCCTGCTGCGCATCCTCGACGAACCCGACCCCCCGGCCCACCTCGTCCTCGGCTCCGACGCCCTGCGCCTGGTCCGGGCCGGACGCACGGCGGTCGAGACCGACCTCGACACCTGGGAACACCTGACCCTGTCCACCGACTACGCCCCCGCCGACGAGACGCCGTAGGCCGCCCAGAGGAAACCCTCGGTCCGTATGCCCTGCGGCGCACGGCCCCCGCCCACTTCACCCTCAGCGCGCCGACGACGGCACCGCCGTCCTGGCCGACGACGTCAGCACCTGCTGACACACCTCATGGCAGACCCACCGGGGGCTCGTCGGCCAGGTCGAAGGGACCCGTGGGCCGGATCGGAGACTGTCCACCCTAGGTGTACAGTTCCGCGACACATACGAGGGGCACAAGGGGGAGGAGCGGCACCGTGGACGAGGACGAACTGGCCGAACAGCTCCGCATGACCGTCGGAGAGCTCGTACGCGCCGTACGCCCCGCCGACACGATGCCCCCGGGCGAGGCCGCAGTCCTGGGCTACCTGGACCGCGGCGGCCCGCTGACCACGGCCGACCTCGCACAGCAGCGCGGGGTCAGCCATCAGTCGGCCGCCAAGGCGGTCAAGGAGCTTCTCGGCCAGGGTCTCGTACGCGCCGAGGACCACCCCAGCGACGGGCGCAAGTTCCTGCTCCATCTCACAGCGGCGGGAAGCCGTCGTCTGGCCGAGGAGCGCCGAAGGCGTGCGGCCTGGATCGGCGGTGCGATCGGAGACGTCCTCGACGCGGCGGAACGGGAGACGCTCGCGGCCGCCCTGCCCCTGCTGTCACGCCTGACCGCACACCTGAAGGGCCAGTAGATCCGGGTGAGTTGGCGTGGCATCACGCGCCACCGTCGGGTCGCGCCCTTCGCCTCAGACGGCCCCCAGCAGCGATTCCACCCGGGCTGCCAGGTCCAGCACCGCCGCGGCGCCGAGGGACCAGGCGCGGGCGGTGGGGCGGTGCAGGGTCTGCACCAGCAGGACCGAGCCCTGGGGGAGCGGCTCGATCGTCAGGCCGCTCGCCACGCGCCACGTGTGGGTGCGATCGGGACCGGCCGTGCTCGGCGTCAGCGCACGCGCCGCGGCGAGGAGTCGGGCATCCCGGTTCAGCCGTCCTGCCGCCGCGGGGTCTCCTTCGAAGCGGGCGGTGGCGGAACCGGTCGGTCCGCCGAGGGCTACGGGGGAGAAGGCCGGCGTCCCCAGGGGCACGGCATAGGAAAGGTGCCCCAGGCCGAGGCTCCGGCGGAGTCCTGAGCGGCCGGTCATCACGGAGGCCCTGAGTTCGAAACGCCGGGGTGACTGGGCATCGACGTAGAGGAAGCAGTGGGTCGGAGCGGCCATGCCGCTGAACCGCGGGCGCGGCGGGAGAAAACTGCCGGCCGGTGTGCCGGTACTTTCGGACGGCAGGGTCACGGCCAACGGCGGTGCGGGGAGGCCGAGTTCGTCCTTGAGCGCTGCGCTGACGTCGGCGGCGGCCCGCTCCGGCGTCGCGTTGCGCCCGGTCCATATGGCGGCGGGCATGGTCGGTCTCCTTCACTCGGGCGGTCAGGGTCGGCGGTCACTCGGGCAGGTCCGGTGGCCACTCAGACAGGTCGGGCGGCCACTCGGTCGAATCCGGCGGTCACTCGGCCAGAGCCGGTGGTCCCTCGGTCAGGGGCAGCGTCCACTCAGGCGGGTCCGGCGGCCGCTCGGCCGGAGTGGCGGTCGCTCGGTCAGGGAAGGCGCCCGGCTTCCTGGCGTACCTGGGCCGCCTGTTGGGCCTGGCCGCCGGCGTCCAAAAGCTCGCCGAGGCGTCCCAGGGCCGCCCTGCGCTCCGCATGGAACCGTCCGGGTCGGGCCTCGGTGAGCCTGCGCCAGCTGTCGGCGGCCTGCCGGGCCGGTGCCAGTGCCTCCGGCGCCCGCCCCTGTGCGGCCAACTCGTCCCGCCTCCGGTCCAGTTGCTGCGCCTGGCGCAGAAGGGCCTGCGTCGCGTCCTGGACCGGGGTCGGCGCAGCGGCTTCCTCCCGGGCGACCCTGCGCCTGCGGGCGGACACGCTGGCATATCCGACCAGGGCGACCAGAGCGCCGGTGATGACGACGGAGACCAGCTTGTGCAAGAGGTCGTTCATGGCGATACCTGTTCACTAGTCGAGCTCGATGAGGTCGATGAGGTGGATGAGGTGGATGAGGTGCTGAACCCATTGGGGGCGTGCGGCGGTCGAAGCCGTACACGTGCGCGGGTACGCGACGGACTGTTCGGCGCCCCCTCCCACGGTGGCGGCGCCCATTGAAATGGCGATGAAACGGGACCGCGTCCCGGCGGTCAGGGGGCGTCCCGGCTGCGGCAGTGATCGGCGAGGGCCCGGAACACGAAGACGTTCGGTATCCGGGAGACCGCCGGGCCGAGCCTGCGTCTGCGCCCGCCGACCGTGACGGACAGGAACGCGCCGCTCACGCCGATTCGTTGAACCTCTGTCCACGGCATACGCATCGTCGCGGACCCGACCTGTTCGCTGGTCAGCCACACCTCGCCGAACGAGACCCGCTCGCCCCGGCGCAGCGCGACCAGGGCGCCGGGCAGGCGGGCCCGGGTGACCGCCTGTTCGAGCGCGTGCTCCCAGGTGTGCGCGTCGCCGTCCCCGGAACCGCCGTACAGCACCAGGCACTTGTGGTCGACGTCGGTCAGCGCGCGGATGACGGCGGTTGCGGGAGGTACGGGGTCGAGCGGCCCGGCGCCGTGGTGGAACACCGATGTCGTGTCGTAGCGGACGACGTGGATGCGCCCCTCCAGAGCGACGGTCATCCCGTGCTCGTACAGGTCCAGTCGTGCGTTCGGACTCGCCCGTGCCGGGGAGCGGCCGTCACGGGCCCGGGCCGACAGGCGACGGATCACCCGGCGCAGGCCGACCCCGGTACGGGGGCGGTGGGCGGTCACCGGGTGCGTGGCCAGCCGCCGGCCCAGCCGGGCGCGGCCGGCCGCCGCGGAGACCCGCGCCAGCAGCAGCTCCTCGCCGCGTGTTCGCGGTGCCGGCCCCGTCATGGCGCCGTCGGGGGAGCAGTGATGTCGCCGCCGTGCAGGATCGCCCGGTGGGTCCGGCGCAGGAGCCGGCTCGGCGCCACTCCCAGCTCGTCGGCCAGCCGGCGGCGAGTGCGCTCGAACACGCCCAGCGCGTCCGCCTGCCGCCCGCTGAGGCACAGAGCCCGCATCAGCATCGCGCCGACCGGCTCGTCCAGCGGACGGGCCGCCGCCAGCGCCGACAGCTCGAAGACGGCCTCGGAGTGCCGCCCGAGCGCCAGTTGGAGGTCCAGCTTGCGCAGGGTGAGCCCGATCCGGCGTTCGGTCAGGCGGAGCCGCTCCAGCTCCGCGAACGGACCCGGCAGCCCGGCCAGCGGCTCCCCGCGGAACAGGTCGAGGGCCTGGGCGCAGATGCGCACCGCCTCGGCGGTGGCTCCGGCCCGCACGGCCGCGCCGGCGGCGGTGGCCAGCTCTTCCATCCGGGCCACGTCCACCTCGGCCGCACCGGGGACCAGCCGGTAGCCGCACCGGTCGTGCCCGATCACCGAGTCCGTCCCCTTCTCCATCTGGAGGACTTTGCGCAGCCTGTAGACGTAGACCGGCACGACCTTGGTGAGCGGTGGCTCCAAGCCCCAGATCCCGTCGAGCAGTTCGTCCTTGCTGACCGTCCGGTCCCGGCACAGCGCCAGCCGTGCGAGGACGGCCTGCTGCCGCAGGTGCCCCAGGTCCAGCTGACGCCCGCCGCGCCAGGCCCGCAGCGGGCCGAGCACGGAGATCCGTAACGGGTGCTCGCGCACGGTCGCCCGCTGGGCGGGGAGCGCCGCCGCGCGCGAGCCCTGGCCGGGAACGACCAGCCCGCTGTCGAAGGCGTGGACGATGGCCGCGGCCCGGTCGCGCAGACCGAGTCTGGCCAGGACGCCGCGCAGGTGGCCGGTGACCGCGCCTTCGGAGAGGGCGAGCACGCGGGCGATCTCCTGATCCGTCAGGCCGCAGCCGACCGCGCGCAGGACCTCGCGCTCCTGGCACGTGAGGTGGGTGACGGTCGAGCGGCCGTGGATCGCGGTCGTCGGCATGCGGTCTCTCCTGGCATGAGGGGGTGGTCCGTTGCTCCGACGGTGGCCCCGAGGGGCGGCAATCGGACAGGCCGAACGACCGGCCGTATGCGGCCGGTTGCCGCGCTAGAGTCCCTCACCTGGGGAAATCGACATGCCGGGGGAAGGCCGAGACCAGTGACCAATGAGTTCAGCGTGCTGCTGAAGCAGCTTCGGCTCGAGGCGAATCTGACTCAGGAGGCATTGGCGGAGCGCGCCGGCGTGGGCGTCCGCACCATCCGCGGACTGGAGACCGGCGAGCGCGCCGACCCGCGGCTGACCACCGTGCGGCTCCTCGCCGATGCGCTGGAGCTGAGTTCCGAGGGGCGCGACCGGCTGCTCGCGACCGTCGTGCGCAGACCCGCGGAGGAGGAGCCGGCGCAGGACGCAGCCGTCCCGCCCGTCCCGCCCGTGCCGCCCGTCCCGCCCGTGCCGATGCCGGCCGTTGGCAGCCCGCCGGGGTCGCCGTTCCACGAAGCCCTCGCCGACGTCTCCGACCAGATCGCCCATACCGTGGCCGCCCGGTGGCAGCGCGAGGAGGAACGGCGACAGGTCCATGACCCCTATCCGCTGCCGGTGCGCTGGCGGCCGGCCGCCGAGGAGCTGACCGACCACTGGGCCAACATCCGGCGTCTGCCCCCGGGGAGCGGCCACGATCCCGTGGACCTGAGCGGACAGGTGGACGCGATCGTCGAGGTGTACCGGCGCATCCCCTCCGGACGCCTCGTGGTGCTGGGCCGCTCGGGCTCCGGCAAGTCGGTCCTCGCCGTACGGTTCGTCCTGGACCAGCTGAAGGCCCGGAGCCACGGCGACGCCATACCCGTGATCTTCAACATCGGCTCCTGGGACCCGACGGCCGTCGCGTTGCGGGACTGGCTCGCGGCGCAGCTGACCCGCGACCACCCCGGTCTCGCGGCCCCCGGGCCCGGCGGGACGAACCTCGCCGACGCGCTCGTCGAAACCGGCCGGATCCTGCCCGTCCTCGACGGTTTCGACGAGATGGCCGACGGGCTGCGCCGACCCGCCCTGGAAGCCCTCAACGCCACCACGCTGGCGCTGCTCCTGACGAGCCGCCCCTGCGAGTACGCCGCCGCGGTGGCCGAGACCGATGTCCTGACGTCCGCCGCGGCGGTCGAGCTCTGCGACCTCACCCTGGCCGACCTGGCCGCCTATCTGCCGCGCACCACCCGTAAAGCCCGCGCGGGGGCCCGCTCGGAGACCGCGTGGGAACCCGTGCTGAGCGAGCTGCGCCGGCAACCCCCGAGCGCGGCCGGGGCCAACCTCGCGACGGTCCTGGCCACGCCCCTGATGGTCACCCTCGCCCGTGCCGTCTACAGCGACAGCCCCGGCGGCGATCCGGCGGCGCTCCTGGACACCGGCCGCTTCACCACCCCGGAGGAACTGGAGGGCCACCTCCTCGACAACTTCACCGAAGCCGCCTACCGTCCGCGCCCCGAGCAGCGCCCGGGCGGCGTGCCGCCCACCACCTGGGACCCGGATCGCGCCCGCCACTGGCTCGGCTACCTCGCCCACCACCTCAACCGTCTCGACACCCCCGACCTGGAGTGGTGGCGCCTCGGCCTGGGCCTGGGCCGGATCGCCCGCACCCTGGTGACCGCGCTGGTGGTCTGCCTGGCCATCACCCTGGTCGACGGCGTCGTCGGGATCGCCTTCGACCCCGTCTCCTACCAACTGGTGGACGGGCCGGTGGCCGGGCTTCTGGGCGGGCTCCTGTTCGGGCTCGCGTACTGGTTCATGGTCGCGGCGCGGGACGGAGCGGTGGTGCCGTCAATCGTCCGCATGAAGATGCGCGGCACAGGGCGCGGGTCGGGTCGGCGTCCTGTGCGCCGCCTGCTGACCGGGGCGCTCTGCGGCCTGGTGTTCGGCTTCGGATACGGGGTCGTCCGCGGGGGGCTCAACGGCTTCCTCTACCACGCCCAGTTCGCCGACGTCCTGGTCGGCAGCGTCCAGGACGGCAGCATCTACGCGCTGATATTCGCCCTGGCGGCCGGACCGACCCTCGGTCTGGTCGCGCTCTTCGAAGCACCCCTCGACATCCGCTCCGCCGTCAACCCGCGCAGCCTGCTGCGGGCCAACGGGCGCACGGTCGCCGCTCAACTCCTCGCCTGGACACCGGCGTTCGGTCTCCTCACGGGGGTCGGATCCCTGGTGGTGGTCGATGCCATGTCGGTGGTCGTGGGACCGGTGGTGTGGAACACCGCGGCGGCGCTCAAGCTCGGAGTCATCAGCGGGATCGGGGGCGCCCTGGGCTATCTGTTCAGCCTGACGTCATGGGGCCAGTGGACGGTCTTCTCCCGCTTCTGGCTCCCCCTGACCGGGCGGCTGCCCTGGTCCGTGGTCGCCTTCCTGGAGGACGCCCACCAAAGGGGCGTCCTGCGCCAGGCGGGTGCGGCCTACCAGTTCCGCCACGCCCGCCTCCAGCACCATCTGGCCGGAGCGTTTCGGCGCTCACCGTCACCGTCCTGACCTGGCGTTAGGACGGATCCAGGACGACCGAAGGGCCCGTACCCATAACGTCACCGCACCAGACCAGGCCACTCACGGCAGGAGACAGCTCCCATGCTCAAGCTCTCCAGGACCCGACGCGGTATCGCCCTCACCGCCGCCACCCTCGCTCTCGCGGGCGGTGCGGCCGTCGGCGCCGGCGGCACCGCGCAGGCCGCCTCACCCAGCTGCGCCACCATCAACATCGGCAACCCCGGCAACATCAACGCGGGCGGGGTGTACGCGGGCCAGGTGGAGCAGCAGTACGACGGCTGCGGCTACGTCCGAGCGCACTTCCAGTACTCCCACAGCTACTGGCTCGGCCACAGCGGCACCGGCTGGTCGGCGCACCCGTGCGTGCAGACGCTGAACTACGTCGGGCAGGCGTGCGCCGGCGGCGACACGGTCGACGGTCCGCAGGACGTGTATTCCGGATGGGTGCCCATCCACTCGGCCGATCCCGACACCTGGCAGGCGATCGTCACCATCCCCTACGGCTGCTCCCAGGCCGGCGGCTCCTGGCACGCCTACGCCAACGGCGCGAACTGGGGCGAATACTCCTCGTGCTGACCCGCACGACCGCGGCGGCCCGCCCGCACCGGCTCGGGGCGGGCCGCCACGGACGGCCGTATCTGCACCATCGTTGGCCAGGTCGACGGCGTCCCTGCCGCCACCCGCACCAACACCGCACCGGACGCCTCGAAAACACCGCGCGTCAGGTCGCGCAGGTCATCTTCACGTCCCCATCGCGGTGACCTGCCCCGTCCGGGACATCCGCGCAGCCGTCCACTTCAGGCGGCCCGACATGTCCAGGGCGAGGTTGTCATCGGCCTCACGCCCCACCCCTGACGACACCGGCAGGGCTCAGCATCGCCCACGCGGCATCCCAGGTCAGCAGGAGACACCCGACGCTGCCAGCATGAGTTCCCTGACGCGGTCGAGGTATTTCGGCACGCCTGCTACCGCCTCCGAGGTGTCCGGCATGCTGACCACCAGATCGGTACGGTCGGGGAACCAGTTCAACCACAGCGATACTCCGGCGGCACTGTCCGGGCCTGTAAGGACCCTCGCGTCCGCTCCGAGGTAGTCGTCGGCGCCCGGAGCGGACCGGGCATCCGCGTAGGACGCCATGGGCGGGATGCTCGGGAAGCCTCCCTCAGCCTCGTCGCGAAAGAGTTCTAGAGCCCGGTGCAACGGCACGTCATACGCCTCACGAGCCCGCTGGAAGGCTCGTTGTGCGACCGGGATCGCGTCGGCGAGGCGGGGTGAGCCGGGAAGCCGGAAGGACACCGGCACAAGATTCACAAGCCAGCCGTGTACCTGCAGCAACCGTGGGGAGGTCCTGGTCGACACGGCTGTCAGTGCCCGGTAGTCCTCGTGCCCGTTGAACTCACGCTGTACGAGCGCCAGGGCGGCGAAGAACCCCGCTGCGAACCCGCCGCCGTGCTGGGCGCAATGCGCGCGGAACGCGCGGGCTTCGGCGCCAGTGAACACCGGGTACTCCAGCCGGGTCGCTGGCAGCAGTTCATCCGTGCCATTGCCCAGCTCGATGGGGAAGGTGGGGAGATCGCCGTCCCCCACGGCCAGGAAGCCCGACCACGCGGCGAGCTCCGGCGCGGCTTTCGTCAGCGACATGGAACGTCGCCATTCACGGCGATTGTGATCCAGGTAGCCGGGTACCGACGGCAGATCCACCGGGGCACCGGCGCGGGCCGCCTGGTAGCGGACGCGGAGTTCATGGAAGAGCAGCGTCAGTGAGTGACCGTCGGAATAGGCGTGGTCGATCGCGAAGTACACCGTGGACACCGTGTCCCGTCGGATCACTCCCGCCAGCGTTCCCAGCCGGCTCACGGCAGTCTGCTCGTCGATTCGCCGGTGCACATGAGCGCGCAGGTCGTCCGTGTCGCTGAAGTCGCCCATGTGTACTGGGTGCATGCTCAGGGACTCGGGCGGAACGCGGAAGCCGACCAGGTCCTCGTTCATCAACTCGTACCAGGTGTGGAACGCCTCGTGTCGGCGTACAAGTCCTTGCCACGCATCGGTGAGCGCGTCGAGATCTGCCGGTCCCTCCAGGTCGAACGTCGTGGCTACCCACGGCGATTGACGCTTGTCGGCGGCCCGCTGGACGGCCGCCAGGCGGAGGTGCGCCCGTTGGAAGTGGGACGCCGGCACATCGTGCTGCGCCGCGGCCCGGTCGCTGGTCGGCCGGAACTCGAACACCGCACCCGGCTCGGGCCGCCAGTCGAGGATCTGGGTCATGCGCACAGGGAGTCTCCTTCTCCTTGAGGGACGGGCCGGCCGGCGGGCGAAGGTACGGTTGGGGACGCTTGGTGGCCCTCGGCCACGCGGGTGGCGGTGTGCGCGACGGCTTGGACGAAACGCCCGACGCCGGTTCGGGCCAGGGGTGTGTCGGGGAAGCGCACCGACAGGTGCACTCCGCGGTCGCTCCTGGTCAGCCACACATACACTTCGGCGGGGCTGTGTATCCGGCTGCGCAGCATGGCGTCCTGCGGGTGGGGCGTCCTGCCCGCCACGCGGCGGACATCGAGATAGGACACGACGAAGCGGGGATGGATCTCCGTACGCAGCATCCGGCTGATGTGGGGCAGCGAACTCTCCGGCCCCGGTCCCCGGCGACGCAGTTCCGCGGAGGCGAGGACGACGGTGCCGGTGAAATCGGCCCCGGGAACCGCCGGGATCCGCACCGGGTGCAGGCCGACGAACCAGCCCGGCGCCGACCGCCACTTGCGGGGCCGGGTGTTGACGAGGCTGATCAAGGACAGGCAGTGCTCGCCCGAGACCCTCGCCGTGGCAAGCGCGAGGCAGGCGAGCAGCCCGGCCGCGGTTGTGCCCCCGGCCGTGCGTGACGCGGCGGCAAATCTCGTGGTTGCCGAGTCGTCGAGCAGCCAACGGTAGGCGCTGCGCTGGGGGTTCGGTGACTCGGATGCCCCGAGTGGCAGGGGGAAGGCCGGTGTCCTGCCTCGCGCGTCGTCGAGCAGCGACCGCCAGGGGCCCGCGAGTTCGGGCTCGGCCGATGGAACGCCCCCCAGCTGCCGTTCCTCGGCCGCACAGTCCAGGGACTGCTGACCGAACGGGTCCTGCGCCCGGCCGTCGAGGGCGTCCCGGATCTGCCCCGGGATCATGGCCAGCGTGTAGCCGTCCACGACGCCGTGGTCCGCGCCGATGAAGACGGCCGTCCCGTCGGTGCCCTCGACGGTCGCGAAGACCATCTGCGGCCAACCCAAGGGCTGGGTGTTCCGGTCGAAGAAGGCTTCGATCTGCCGGCGAACCGAGTCGCCGTCGGCGAAGATGCCGACTTCCTCCTGCCGGAGGCTGACGGCGCTCGCGGGAAGCGTCCGGCGCGCACAGCATCCGGGGGCCGGTATCAGCCTGCTGCGCAGATGCTCGCAGCCGCGCAGCCAGGCCGAGAGCGCGACACCGATCCGCTGTTGGCCGGCCCGGCCCACTGCGAACGACACACCGATCCAGGCCGGAGCAACATGCCCCGGTCCCCGGCCGGCCGCCGTGCGTACGTGGTGCTCGTGGTTGAGCACGGGTGGCCGGGCGTCGTCCGCCCAGGCCGAGACGGCGGCGGTCGGAGTCCAGAACACCAGTCGACCGGCGGGCACCTGACTATCGCCCAATTCCGTGAATTCCAATGTCTTACCGATCCGGCACCATGGGACGTCGATCTCTCAAAACCATCGCGATTCTCCCCTCGACAGATCCTTCATCCGGTCCGCAGGAAGTTATCCGAACGCGATGAAATCACAATGAAAGAACATGTTTTCGCTGATCACCGAGCCAGTGGAGGCGGCTCCGGAAGAATTCCTTCTTTTCCTCGCCCAGGCGCGCTGCTAGGGTCTGCCACGTCGTTCGAACAGCACTGTGCCCGTATTGGCACCTCGCCGCTTATTTGACCGGGCCGACGGAGGGCAATTCATGAATGGAAAAGCAGACACCGAGTGCGGCAGTTCCCTGAACAACAGGCACACGTCCTCGGATTACGCCGCGCTGCGTCGTGACCCGGAGTACGCCGAGTTGAACCGCGCGCTGCTGGATCTGGTCCCGGCGGGCGCCACACCGACCGTTCTGGATCTGGGGTGCGGCGACGGGGCCGTGAGCGAGCGGATGTTGTTGCGCGACCCTGCCATGACCCTGGTCGGTGTCGACCCCGATCCGGCACTGCTAGAGGCGGCCCGGGCCCGGCTCGGCGACCGCGCCCGGTTCGTCGAGGGCGATGCCTCCTTGGTCTCCCGGCTGTTCCCACCTGGCGACTTCGACATCGTCGTCCTGGCCAACTGCATCCATCTCGTGCCGAACCTTGCCACCGCACTCGAGGCGATCGGGCACGTCCTCGCCAGTGGCGGACGCCTGGTGTTCAACTCCGCGTTCTACTCGGGCGCGGAGAGGGCGGCCGACCTGCCTCGGTACGCTGAGCTGGTCGGCACGGCCCGGAGTACCGCCCGCAGGCGCGGGCTCCCGTTGACGCGCGCAGACTCGCGACGGCCTTCCGGGCTCCGCAGAAGCGCCGACGACTACGAGGCGGCCCTTGAGGAGGCCGGTTTCAAGGCCGTCAGGACCGAGCGGGAATTCACCCTCGGTCCGCGTTTTCTCACTGCTTTGTGCTCCACTCCGATGTTCGCTGGCGCGGCGCTGCCGGGAGTCGACCGCCACATCGCCGCGGAACTCCTCACCGAGGCGCTGCGAGAACTGCACGAGCGGTCGCCGTTCACCGTCACACGACGCTGCGTCTACTTTTCGGCCACCCGCGCGTAAATGACCCGATGAAAGGAATCGTCATGACCGAGGTATGGAACGTCGTCACCCGGGCCATCACCGGAATACGGCCGGACCTTGGCGAGAGCGGGACAGTCATCACTCGTGATGCCGCACTCTTTTACGCCACGGAGACCGGACAACCGGTGCTTGGTCTCGACTCCATGGAAGCGCTGGAACTGATCACCGTCCTGGAGCGGGAATTCGGGGTGGAGCTGGCGGAAACCGGCATCCGCATCACGGACCTCCGCACAGCCGGGGACGTGGCCGACGCCATGTCGGGAGCGCTGTGACACCGCAGGTGGCACGCCGGCGTGTGCTGGTGACCGGCATTGGCGTCGAGTCGTGCGCGGGTTCCACACCGGATGAGCTGTGGGAGGCCCTGTCCACAGGGCGTTCCGCGATCTCGCCGCTGGAGTTCGAAGAGCCCATGCCCTGCCAGGTCGGTGGCGTCATCGGCGCATTCGATCCCCGCGAGCACATGTCCGCCCAACAGGCCCGCCGTACTTCGCGTTTCCAGCAATTGCTGTTCGCCGCGGCGATGAAGGCGCGAGAGGATGCGCGACTGCGCACAGCACCGGAGGCCCTGTACGTCGGCACGGGCGGAGGCGGGCTTGACGAGACCGCGCGCCTGGTGACCGTCTTGAACCGCAGTGGGTGGCCGCGGATGGACCGGCTCGGGCTGCTCCGCCTGCTGCCCAATCAGGCGGCCGGGCTCGTCGCCCAGGAGATGGCGATTGTGGGCCCCGTGCTCACCCTCTCGACCGCCTGCGCGGCCTCGACGGACGCCATCGGAGCAGGCCTGCGCGCCGTGCGTGACGGCACCGCCGATGTGGTCCTCGTCGGCGGGGTGGAGAGCTGGCTGGACACGCCGGCGCTGGCATCGTTCCGCCTGCTGGACGCGCTCTCCCTACGGCCTGCGGCGGAGGCGGCGGTCGCGTCCCGGCCGTTCGACCGCGATCGCGACGGGATGGTGCCGGCTGAGGGAGCCGCCGTACTGGTACTCGAATCCGAGAGGTCCGCCCTGCGCCGGGGCGCGACGGTGCACGGCGAGGTGCTCGGCGCCGCGTCCACCTGCGACGCACACCACCCAGTGGCGCCGCGGGCGGACGGAGCGGTGGCGGCCAGGACGATCGAACTCGCCTGTGCCGACGCAGGGATCGACGTCACGGCAGTAGACCTGGTGAGCGCGCACGGCACATCGACCCCGCTCAACGACCGGGCCGAAACGGCAGCCATCAAGCGGGCGTTCGGCGTTCACGCCCGCCAAATGGCGATCACCGCGCCCAAATCGGTGATCGGCCACGCGTGCGGGGCGTGCGGGATCCTGGAGAGTGTCGGCGTACTGCGCGCCGTCCGGGAGAAGTACGTGCCGCCCACCGCCAACCTGGACAACCCCGACCCCCGCTGCGACCTGGACTACACCCCGATCATGGGTCGCCCCGCCACCATCGATGTCGCCATCAAGCAGAACTTCGGATTCGGCGGCCACAACTCAGTGGTGGTGTTCGGGGCCGCCTGAACGGCACGTGCAAGCGACGCCGCATCGGCGGACTCACCGATGCGGCGTCACACACACGGCCCGCACGCCGTTCGCCCGGCTACCTCCGCCGGCCGACCCCCGCCCACCGCCGGCAGACTTCCGGCTGCGTACGCGGTGGCCGCCGGACCCCTCAGCTCAAGCAACGCCCGTTCAACCGGCGCGGGAGCCGACCGCCTCTCGTCGTCGTGCTGCTGTGCCACGGAGCCGAAGACGAGAACCGCGGCAACCAGGAGGGCCATCAGGAGTTGGGAGAGGGCCGTGATCGTCGCCCGGCCCTTGACGGAGATCACTCCGATGACGACCACGACGGCACCGACCCCGGCGATCGCCGGGGCATAGTCCCAGAAGACGTAAGGCCGGTAGGGGGCCTGGGGGTCGAGTTCGAAGTGATCGACGAACGGCCACGCGACCACGCAGATGGCGAGCGCCACCAGTTCAAGAAGAATCAGCACGCATCCGATCGCGGCATCCGCACCCCGGTGAAGCCGGTCGGGTACGTCCCAGTGGTCGGCGCGCTTGACCGGAGGAGCAGGCGGCAGATAGTTCATGCCTGACACGGTGCTGGACATACTGTGTCGGGGGGGGGGGGGGGGGGGGGGGGGGGGGGGGGGGGGGGGGGGGGGGCGGGGGGCGGGGGGGGGCCCCCCCCCCCCCAGGGCGAGCGT
>NZ_JBIDBD010000001.1:231264-451757 GCF_043202815.1 Streptomyces sp. NPDC048111 | reverse complement strand
GTGGGGCCCGGCCGTGGGGGGGGGTGGGTGGCCGGGTTCTGTTTGCTCATTTTTCTCCTCGCTGTCTTGTTTTTGGGGGGGGGGGGGCGGCCCCCCCGCGCCCCCCCCCCCCCCCCCCCGACAGGATGCCGTCCTGCGCCGGTCGTATCCGACAACACCGGGGTCAGCGGTCAGGCAGCATGACTTCGCTGAGCGGGCCCGGGTGCCGAGACACGGCCGATCGGCGAGCCGGAATCAGGCGTCCATGGTCCAGTAAGCCGCGAGGCCACCGCCTCCGCATACGGCACGACAACTGAGGACGAACGCGTCGACGGCGTCGCCCTGTTGGGTGCGAGGGCACCCTGGGCATGGGCGGTCGCGTTGAGCTACTCATCGGGGTGGTGCGCGGTCGCACCGATACGCACCGGGTGACCCTCGCGCTCGTCGACCGCGAGCCAGGAGTCGCGCCATCCCCCTGACTGGGCGGGTGCCGCCACGAATGGTTCGTCTACAGATCCTGGAACCGGATCCGATTCTCTCGACCATCAGGGCGAGGTGGCGCGACAAGGGATGTCGACGTCCATCGGGGCTGGACCACGCAGGACATGGCCCAGGTGCTTCGGCACCGACTTCGGAAGGGTAACTGCTCTTTAGTCAGGCCGACTTGGCGCTCTAGAAGAACCCAACCGCCTTCGGGGAATAGCTGCAATAAAGGTTCTTCGTCTGCTGGTGGTACAGCAGTTGCACCCAAGCTGACCAGGAGAAACAGCAGTTGGTGCGGCTCGCTGGAGGCGTCTGGTCCGGAAATGGTCCGGAACTTGGTCCGTCTCGGCTTGCGCAAGGTGTTGCTGCTGGGCGGGGCCTCCTCGGACCGGCGCTGTGATCGGCAGTGCGACGAGCTGGATTCCGCCGGGGACCTCCCCCGTTTGCCGAGCACGGGTCGGCGGGTTCAGATGTCCAGGCGGCGGCGCCGGGTCGGCCGTTGAGGAAGTCGGTCGCCTTTCGGCCTTCGGCGGTCAATGAGTCGCAGCGGAAACGTTCGGACGCCACAGCGGCGGAAGCAGGAGCGGCAACCAGGAGCAGGGCGGCGCTCACCCAGGCGGACGATGCAGCACGCCGCCTTGCAGCGGATCTCCTGCCCCGTCGTGCTTGCTGCTGACGCTGGTAGCGCCTGGTGACCACGTGATTCCGATGAATCTTTGACCAACACCTGAGTTCAGGCGCTTATGTGCCGACATCACCATAGAAGCAGGGGAACTCACGTGAATCTTGACCCGTCACAGCTCTTCGACGACTCGGTCACCTGGCTCCTCCAGGCCCTCAAGGCCGGCACGGGCGAGGGCATCAAGGCTGCTGTAGCGCGGTGGTTCTCCCGGGGGGACGATGATGCCGAGCAAACCGTCCTCAGCCGCCTGGACCGCACGGCTGACGTGCTTGGCGCTGCTCCCGAAGGTCCGGAAGGCGGGGGCGTACTCAATAGTCAGCATGAGCGTTGGGTCGGCCGGTTCGAGGACGCCTACAGTGACTGGGACGGCGACCAACAAGCAGTTGCTCTCGAGGAGTTGAGGTCTCTCCTTGAGGAGCACGCACGGGCCGTTGGCGCGCAGTCGGGCGACGGTGGAGTCTCAGTGGCCGGAAACATGAGTATCAAGGCCGAAGGCGGTTCCATCGCTACAGCCATCATCAACGGCGGAGCAAGCCTCGGCTCCCCTTCCTAGCCGACTTCGGCACAGAGCTGAACGAAGCCACGGCCACCTCCAGCCAGGCGCCAGTATTTCCGGACCTGGCTCAGCTCCCCTCTGATGCGCGTCTGATCCTTGCGCAGGATCGTTCTATGGCGGCCGGGAAGGTCGTCATCTACAACTTCCCTCCCTCCCACACGTCGGCGCCTCCGCTGCCAGCTGTCAGCAAGTCCTTCGCGTCCTGGGAAGTGGGTGAACTCAGTGTCAAACCATCCGTCGGAGAGGGGCTACCCCCGTACGTCGAGCGGGCCCACGACCACGAGTTGCGTCAGTGCCTGAGAAAGATCAGGAACGGCTCCTCCTCAGTCGTTGTGATCGAGGGAAACTCCTGTGCCGGGAAAACACGCGCAGCCTACGAAGGCGCTGGTACAGAGCTGCACGACTGGGCGCTGCTCTATCCTCACTCAGCTGACGGCCTCAGGCAGGCGGCAGCAAAGGGGCTGGTCAGACCACGAACCATCATTTGGCTCGACGACGCCCACAGCACTGTCCTTGCCGATCGGGACGGCGAGGAGGCCGCCGCTCTGCTCCTGACGCTCAAAGATGCCGTGAGCCACCTGGCGATCGTGGTCACCATCTGGCCCGGCCACTACGAAATGCTCACCGGCGCCGCCCCTGCCTCCCAGGGGCAGGACCGCCTTGCTCGGCGCCGGACGCTTCTTCAAGCCAGCCACCGCGTCACCGTCCCCGACACCTTCACCGACCGCGAGCTCGATGACTTCCAACGCCGGGTCACCGACCCGCAGTGGGTGCAGGCGGTAGACAGCGCCCGTGGTACCCAGGAGTTGACCCAGACGCTGGCCGCCGCCGTAGAACTCATGCACCGCTACCGCCGCAGCGACCACCCCGGCAAAGCCCTGGTGACCGCAGCAGCTGACCTCCGCCGACTCGGAGTGCGCGAACCCATTCCAGTGCGCACCCTCACCGCAGCAGCACCCAGCTACCTGACCTCGCACGCACGCATGAAACTCGTCGGCGACTGGGCAGCAACCGCACTCGCCTGGGCACGAGAACCCTGCCATGGCGTGTGCCCTGCGCTGCCGCCCGTCCTGCACCCCGACGGCATCGGACCGGACCCGGACCGATGCGACCTCAATGACTATCTGGAGCAGCACATTGCCGAGGAGCGTGCCTTCGCCGCCCCTCCTTCCCCCTTCTGGCAGGCTGCGCTGACGGCGGATCTCGGCGGTCTCTCCTATGCGAAGTTGGGCACCGCAGCCTTCTCCAGCGCCCGGTTCAAGATCGCTCGTGATCTTTACATCAAGGCACTTGAGCGTCACCACACACCGGCGTTCAGTGACCTCTGCGTCCTCTATAGCGAGACGGGAATGATCCACACGCGGCGCGGAATCGACGAGCTCCTTGCTCTGTGCGAACCGATTGAGGACGGCGGCGAAAGCGCCTTTCATCTGGGCACCGACATCGGCTATGTCGCGACGGGGCAGGTGGACGCCGAGTACCGAGAGAGGAGTGCCGAACTCGCGACGGCGCTGTTCGAGCGCGCTGCTGAGGCCGGCCACGCGTCTGCTAGGACCGCCCTCGTCATGATGTACGAGGATCTCGGCCAGCTGGATGAGGCGGCCCGCGGCGGCGCGGGTAGCGGATGCTCCAGAAGCCCAGCAGGAGCATCCAGCGGCACTCTTGCATCAGGCGGCGGAGGGCGACGCGGACGCGCTGCACGAACTGAAGAGGCTCGCGCGCACCGGCGGACCCCGCTGGCATGCCCTCGTGGCCCGGGCCTTCGACGTGCCCTCCCGTCTCTGCGCGTGGCCTTCCAAGCTGAGCAAGCAAGGGGAGCGGGACCTGGCCCGGCAACTCCTGGATGCTGGCGTCGCCGCGAAGTCCGCTGCGACTCTGGGCATGTTGCTCGACTTCCTGGACCGCCCGGAGGATCAGCAGGAGGCAGCGGCCCTCAAACGTTCGGCAGCAGAAACCGATTCACACTTCTTGTTCCAGCTGTTCATGGAACTGTGGCCAGAGCGCCGACGCGAGGCACTCGCACTGCTCAGCAGAGCACGCCGTCAGCGCCGGCACGGGGCCGTGCGGACCGTCGTCCGGCATCTACACAAGATCCCCAGTGCACGCCACACCGCTGAAGACATCGCCCACATTCTGGCCATGAGAGACCGGCAACCCTGGGCACAGTACGAACTGGCCTTGTGGATGTACGAGCGACTCGAAACACCTGAGGAGGGACTGCCCCCGCTGGAGAGCATTCCCGACGAGGTGTTCGCGCTCCTGGAAGCTGCAGCGGTTCATCACCAAGACGCACGCCGCTTGTGGGGACAGCTCCTGAGCCGCATGGGGAGGGAGTACGAAGCCCGCGATGCCCTGTTCGCCGCTGTCGACAGCGGCGACTACACCATCGTCACCCACGGCGAACTCGGCGAGCACCTGTTCCCGGACCAGCCGACCAAGGCCGAGCAGTTGAAGATGTACGGCCTCACCGCTGAGGGAGAGCCACACGACGTCTGGTAGTCCAACGATCAGGAGCTACGGCCATCCACTCCTCGGCCAGTTGCCCGCGATCGAGTCCGCTCATTCATCTCCGAGCCCGACTACTGATCTTTTCGTAAGTTCGGTGGGTGTGGTGGATGGATGGTGAGTCCTGTGTGGGTGAGGAATGACCAGGGGAGTTGTGGGTTGGTGTTGATGCGGTGGATGCCTTGTTCGGTGGCGTCGGCGACATCGGCGAGGTGGTTGCCGGCGAGGTTGGCGAGTTCACGCTTCTTGAGCGAGGACCACAGCAGTTCCACTGGGTTCAGCTCGGGTGCGTAGGTGGGTAATCGCTCGAGTGTGAGCCATTCCTGCTCGGCCACCCATGCCCGCATCGCCCGGCTCCAGTGGGCCGACAGGCCGTCCCAGACCAGCACCACGTTCTCGCCGCCGTAGAACACCTTCATCTGCTCCAGGACCTCGATGAGTCCGAGCGTGTCGTAGCTGCCGGGCTTGAGGTGGAAGCACAGTCGTGCCCCTCGTTCGGGGTCGGTGGAGTGGTAGCCCAGGGCCCCGGCCATCGATGCCCGCTTCCAGTTCAGGCGGTGCCGAAGGAGCGGAGTTCGTCCGCGGGGCGCGTAGGTGCGGCGGACCTGAGGCAGGAGGGAGACGCCTGATTCGTCGAGGAACACGATCCAGGCACGTGTGTTCACCGCCCTTTTTTGATCCGCGGCCACTCGTGCGCGACCCAGCGGGCGATCTCCAATTCATCCCGCTCCACCGCCCGCCGCTCGGGCCGCTGCAGACTCCATCCCAGCCGGCCCGTCAGCAGCCGCCACACCGACGCCCGCGACAACACCACCCCCGTCACCCGGGCAACGACCTCTCCGACACGTTCCAGAGTCCACAAGTCGGCCTCGAAACCATGAGCCCGGGCACCTTGCTCCAACGCGGTTCGGACCGCTTCGACCTGGGAGTCGTCCAGCTTGGGCGGGCGCCCGGTAGATGCCCGCCGCCGCAGCGCGGAAGCACCGTCCTTCTCCCACACTCGCCGCCATCGCCGCACGCTCTCGGCACACACCCCTACCGCCCGCGCGATCTCCGCATGCGAGACACCCTCCTCGAACAACTCCACCGCCCGAACGCGACGCGCTTCCTCCAACTGCGGCCGTGACAAAGGCGGAAGAGACGATCCGGCGGTCAAAGGCGAAGGTTGATAAGCCATCCCGACAGCCTCCCACCTACACCGCCAGCACACCCACCGAACTTACGAAAAGATCAGTAGGTCCGCTTGCGCGGCCGCTTCTGCTCGACGATCACAGTCTGGGGTGCGGCGGGCATTCTCCATGCGCGGCGTCGCGGCCCGGCTCGGCGTGGCCGCCATGTCGCCCTACCGTCCCCAGCAAGGACGACCTCATCCTGCTCATGGCCGACACCGCATTCGGCGAGGAGACCTACCCCGCCGATGTACCCGAAGGGTGGCGCTCCCGCATCGGGCTCGGCGCCCGGACCCTGTGGACCCTGTACCGCAGGCACCCGTGGCTGGCCCAGCTCGGCCCCCTCACCCACCCGTTGCTCGTGCCCAATCTGATGGTCCACGCCGAATGGGTGCTGAGTGCCCTCGACGGCCACGACCTCGACCCCACCACGCTCTTCGACATGCACGTCCTGCTCTACAGCCACGTCCAGGGACTGGTAGTACACCTGGAGTGGGATGCGCACGCCGAAGCCTCCACCGGCCAGACGGAAGACCAATGGATGAACAATCGCGCCCCGCCCTCCAGGCACTGGCGGAATCCGGCCGCTTCCCGACGTTCGCCAAGGTGGTCGTAGCCTTCAACGACGGCTACGACCTGCACCTCGACGCTCTCTTCGAATCCGGCCTCAAGGCACTCCTCGACGGCCTGACTCCCATCGTCGAAGGCTACTGAGCGGATGCGGTGAAACGCGCCGCTGATCCCTCGATGTTTGGCTGGGCCGATGTCCCAGCAACGAAAAGGATCAGTCATTGACTTTGCCGCACCCGCTTAGGGGTGCGGGTGCGTTGGCTGGTGCCGTCGCTTGAGAGCCGAGGAAACCCCCGCCGGCTTGCTCGGCGGGGGTTTCCTCGCGTGGCTGGTCAGGATGGCCAGTGGTCTCCTTTGTGGGCTCTGTTGTACTCGGGCTCACCGCTGTCAGGCACTCGAAGCAGATACGTGGTGGTGCCCCGAGTGCTGCGACCGATGCGGAGCACACGACACCCCGGGCGCCCCCCGTCGGCGGGGGGACTACTTCTGGTGGGGGTCTGCGCGCGGATCGGCTCACTCCTGCGTCGGCGGGGAGGACTTGACTCCGCGTCACGTGGGGAGCTTGTGCACCTGGACAGGACCGGCCCAGCCGAGGCTGCTGTTTGGCCCGGCCATTTCCTCGTCGGTCAGATAGCGATAGAGCCACTCGGCAAAGCTCATGTCGTACTCGTAGAAGTCGTCATCGTCTCCGACGTGGACTACGAGCAGCGGTGCGGCACCGCCGGGCCTGGCGAGCAGGAAGAGGTACTCCCCTCCATTCGTCGACGCCAAGGGAACCAGGCCGCCAGCTCCGAATGACAGTTGCTCAGGGTTTAGTGAAGTCGCAGTGATCTCCTCCCATTCGCACTCCTGGAATGCCTCAACAGTTCCCCTCATCCAGTGCAGCAGGTTCCACAACTCAAATCCGGGATGCCCGAAAGAGAGGCGGTTGTTCAACTCCACTGGGGCGTATCTTTCAATAAATTTCTTATAGTCGAGAGGTAGATCTGCTGCAAACTCGGCTTCAATCTCCTGCCACTCATCCGCGCACGGATGGACATCATCAGGGTCTCCGAGCATCTGAAACAGCATTTCCAGATATCGACTCATTTACCTCTCCTACATCTTGCGGCAATTGGGGGTTCCAGTCACCCGTCCACCCTTGGGGTTCTGGTACACGACGCAGTGCTTGGAAATATTGTCCTCGATGATGTTGATGTTGTACTCGATGGCGGAAGGTATGCCGGAGTGAGAACGGTCCCTCCCTGCGTCATCCACCTCGTATCGGGGGACGACCGAGAAAGCGACATGCTTACCCTGCTTAATCGGTTGCACCAGGTCCTTCTCCACCCCAGTGCTCAGGTAAGGGGTATTCGTCTTCTCGTATTCGGCCACCAAGTTCCTCAGATCGATACCGGAGCCGGTCGTGGCCGCTGGCTGCAGGTGCCCGTTAGCTGGCCTCTCTCGTTCGGATCTGATCTCATTCATTCCTGGCGGCTGCGTGGAACCATTTGTATTGGTTCCAGGACGCTTACGACCGGCATTGTAGTCGCTGCCATCGATGATGCCGGAGACCCCAGTCGCACGACACTGTTCGCTGCCCTCGAAATTGTCGTAGTACCGTTCGCGCGGCAGGTAGGTGACGTGGCCAGTGGAGCTGAACCCCGGCCCGTCATCACACTTGCCGTCGTCGCGCGTTCGGCCTCGGTTCTTGCCACCGGAACCATCGTCTGGGGACGGTTGAAACAGTTCTCTTCCGTCATTGATGAGTTTCGGAACGAAAATGGTCAGGATTGAGTCGAGGGCTGCCTGTGCTGACACTACGGCGTTTACGGCTTGCCCGGCTACCCATGTCGCCACGGGGACGACAGGGAGTAGCGGTGGCCGAGGGGGTGCGGGCGTGGGGTTCTTTCCGTTGTTGGGGTTCTGGTCGATCTCCGGGGGGCGCGGAGTGGTGATGGTCCTGCCACACGACCCATTGCACGTCTTTTGGCGTCCACCATGGTATTTGCTTCCCGAGTACGTGCCTCGACCGCGGCCACTGGACCGACTGGATCCGCTGGACCAAGAGCCGGTGATCCGCGCAGACGTCCAACCTTCGCGCGTGGAGTTGGCCTGCTGGCTGAGGCTGTTGCTGAGACGCTTGCTCGTGCAGCGGTCAATGAGGATTCCGCACGTGCCGCTGCCGATGGTGTCGTCTCCGCCAAAGTAGAAGACAGAGAAGGCGCCCCAAAAGGATGGTCTTGCGAACGTCACCAGAGTGTCGTAGTAGCGGCTGGGGTTCCACCAGTGCCCGTTGGGATCTGTTCCGTTCAGGGGGCCGCCGGTTCCGTACGTGTAGCGATTGGCCTGGGCCGAGGGAGTTGGGGCAAGTTGCAGCGTGTCCCGAGAGTCAAAGCTGCCGTTGCCTGGTGCGTACCAGCGGGCCGCCATGTTGACGTCTCCGGAGACCGGGTCTGTCCAGCCTGACTGATAGCCGAGCGTCGAGTTGCTGCCTGTGGAGGCCGCCTTCTCTCCGAACGGGGTGTAGGCGGTGGAGCCGGCGAGCGCCTTGCCGTCGGGAGTGAGGCCGGCGACGAGGTCGGTGTGCTGGTCGGTGACCGCCCATTGGCGGGTGGTGCCGCTGGTCATGCCCTGCAGGGAACCGTTTGGGGTACGGGTGTACTGGCTGGTGCCGTCGTCGGTGAGGTTGTTGGAGCCGCCGTCGTAGCTGAAGGTGGTCTGGCCGTTCTGGTGGACGCGGTCGAGGGAGTCGTAGGCGAGGGTTGTGGCGCCGTCGGTGATTTTGCGTTCGAAGGCGTCGAAGGTCAGGTTGCGGGGTCCTCCGGCGAGTCCGGTGACCGAGGAGAGGGTGCCGCGGGCTGTGTAGGAGTACGAAGCGGTGCCGTCGGTCAGGAGGCGGTTTCGTTCGTCGTAGGACGAGTTCGTGGTGCCTGCTGTGGTGCGGTTGCCGGCGTCGTCCCAGCCGTAGGGCGTGGTGGTAGCGCCGTTGTTCCAGGAGGTCATGCGGCCTGCCTGGTCGTAGCCGTAGGTGTTGTCTGCGGCTCCGGCGGTTCCCTTGGTGTTCTTCTTCGTCAGGCGGTCGTCGAGGTCATAGGCGTAGGCGGTCGACGCCGTCTCGTTCGTTCCGTTCGGGTCGGTGAGCTTGTCGCCGGAGAGGCGGCCGAGGCTGTCGTAGTCGAAGGCGCGGCGGGCGGACACGACGGAGTCTGCCCAAGTCTTCCCGCCCTGGGGTATGACCGCGTACTGGTTCAGGGTGGGCCGACCTGCGGCGTCGTAGGAGGACCAGATCTGGTTCTGGGTGATCGCGTCCTGGGTCCAGGTGATGCGGTTGGCGGCGTCGTAACCGTAGACGGTGGCGCCCGCCTTCGTGGTGCGCTGGGTCATGTTGCCGTCGGAGTCGTAGGCGTAACCGGTCTTGCCGCCGGGGCCGTCGCTGGTGAGGAGTTGGCCTCGGTCGTTGTAGGTGTAGGTGTTGCGGCCGAGCAGGCCGTCCGTTCCGGCGGAGGTCATGTAGCCGGCCAGGTCGTACTGCAGGGACCTTGCGGTGGTGGCGGCTTCGGATCCGGTGCCGGTCTCGGCGGTCAGGCGGCCGAGTGCGTCGTAGGTGCGGTCGCGCTTGACGCCGCCGGGCAGTGACTCCGAGACGCTCTGGCCTGCTGCGTCGTAGACGGTGGTCCAGGTGCGGTCGGCTGCGGCGGGGTGCGCGGTCGTCGCCGGTTCGACGGTCGATTCGGGCAGGTTCCACGGGGTGAAGGTGTAGGTCGTGGAATTGCCGCGGCCGTCGGTGAGACGGGTGCGGTTACCTGCGGCGTCGTAGCCGAAGCGTGTGGTGATGGCGCGTCCGTCGGCAACCGGTTCGACCTGCTGGGTCATGCGGCCCAGAGCGTCGAAGGCGTACGTGGTGCGGGTTCCGGTTGCCGAGACGGCGGCCGTGCGGTTGCCGTCGGCGTCGAACTCCGCGGAAACCGTGCGCAGGGCGGTCGTTCCGGTCCCGTAGTCCGTCAGGGCGGTCTGGTTGCCGAGGGCGTCGTAGGCCATGGTGCTCTTACGGCCGGTGGCGTCGACGGTCTGGGTCTTGCGGCCGAGACCGTCGTAGTCGAACTTGGTGGTTCCGCCCATCGCGTCGGTTGCGGTCAGGGGTTCACCGGCTGCGTTGTAGGTGGCGGTGGTGGTGTGGTTTCCGGGTGTGGTGGACGCGGTCTGGTTGCTCGCGTCGTCCCACGTGTAGCGGGTCGTCAGGTTCTGCGGGGTGGGGTAGCGCTCAAGGGTGGTTGCCGTGATCCGGCGACCGAGTTCATCGTAGGTCGATTCGGTCCGCGCGCCCGTCGGGCCGGTGGCGGACAGCTGCAGGCCGGTGGGTGTCCAGCTGTACCGGCTCACGCCGGCTCCGCTTACGTCCGTCGTCGTGCTGGTGGGCAGGCTCTGGTTGAGGCTCTTGCCCAGGGACGGGTCCGTTTTCTGGGTCAGCTGGCCCAGTTGGTTGTAGGCGAAGGTGGTGGTGCGGCCCAGCGGGTCGACGGTGCTGGCGACGTGTCCCAGGGCGTCATAGCGGGTGCGCGAGACCGCGGTGATCTTCGCGCCGCCGGGCGGGGTGTAGTCGGGCAGCGTGACGGCGGTGGTGCGGCCGAGGCTGTCGATCTCGTTGCGCGTGACGGCGCCGCGGGCGTCCTGGGTCTCGGTGGGCTCGCCGAAGGTGTTGTAGCCGGTGCGGGTGGTGGCCTGCGCGGTCTGGGCGGCGGCGCCGTTCTCCTCCACCGAGGCCGGAGGCGCGGTCTGCTGCACCAGGCGGCCCAGGGCGTCGTAGCGGTTCGTGGTCGTGTACGCGGTGGGATCGGCGCCGGTGGTGTTGCCGCGGGGGCTGACCTGAGATGTCATCAGGCCGCGGTCGTCGTACGTCTGCGTGGTGATGCGGCTGGTGGTGCCGTCGGAGAGGGTCGACTTGGTGGGGTTGCCGGCCGTGTCGTACACGGTGGAAACGGTCTGCTTGTTGCCGGAGCCATCGAGGGTGTGCGTCTGCCCGGTGATGCGGTCGTCGGCGTCGTAGGTGTATGTGGTGATGCGGTTCAGACCGTTCGGGTCCAGCGTGCTGGCCGTGGTGCGGCCGGTGGCGTCCACGGTGTTGACGACCGTGGTGTGCCCGCCGCCGGTGACCTTCTGGGTCAGGTGGCCCGCGCCGTCATAGGAGTTGGATTCCAGGACGATGTCGTGCTTGGTGCCGTCTGCCTGGGTGACCTGCTTGGCCGTAGTGGTGGCTGGCAGGTTGTCGTCGAAGTAGGTGTAGGCGGTCGTGGCGCCCATGGCGTTGGTGACGGTGGCGAGGCGGCCTGCCGGGTCGTAGGAGTTGGAGGCGACGACCAGGTCGTGGGTCTGGCCGGAGACGTCCCCGGTCCAGTCCTTGAGCGTAGTCTCGGCGTGCTGGCCTCGCGGAGTATAGGTGTACGTGTACGTGTTTCCTGCCGCGTCGGTCTGCCGGTTTACACGGCCCAGGCCGTCGTGTCCGAACGTGGTCTGGTTGCCTGCGGCGTCGGTGGCGCTGTCGTTGAGGCCGTGGTCGTCATAGTGGTTGCTGGTGACGCGCTTGGTGTCGCCTCCGGCCGTGTCCTCGGTGCTCTGGGTGAGGAGGTTGCCGTCGTCGTCGAAGGTCCGGCTGATCTTCGCAGCGTGTGCGGTGCCCGTTATCTCGTTCTTGACTGCGGCGCCTGTCTCGGTGGTGACCCGGGACATGGAGTCGTAGGCGTAGGTGGTGGTGACGCCGGCGGGGGAGCTCTTGGAGACCTGGGTCTCCGTGATCTTCCGCCCGAGCCCGTCGTAGGTGTAGGTGGTGATCAGGCCGGACGGTGCGGTGGCTTGTGCGATGTCGCCACTGGCGAAGTAGGTGTACGTGGTGGTGGCGCCTGCGGGCGTGGTGGTCGAGGCCACCAGCCCGGCCGGGGTGGTGCCGCCGCCCGCGGCCGGCTCCGTGCCGCTGGTGTACGCCGTGGCCGAGCTGCGTCCGTCGGCAAGAGTGACCGAAGCCGGAAGGCCCAGGGCCGTGTAGCTCATCGCGGTCTTGTAGCGGTTGTCGGCCGGGTTGGCCGAGCGGGCGTCGCGGATGGCGACCGGCTTGTCGTTGCGCAGGTCGTTCGGGTCGGCGGTGTTGAGGTAGTACTCGGTGAACGACGTCCAGCAGGCATTGATGTCACGGCACTTGGTGGTCGAGACCGTGTTGCCGCGCGTGTCATGGCCGGTGATGGTGAAGTGGCCGTTGGGGTCCGTGACCGTGTTCAGGTAGCCGCCGATGTCGTAGGCGAAGGCGGTCCGGCCGCCTGCGGCATCGGTCGAGCTGACGGTGCGCTGGCCGCGCAGCGCGTCGTAGGTGGTGCTGCTGGTCTGCCCCTGGGGGTCGGTCACGGTGATGGTCGAGGCCAGCGCGGAGGTGCTGGGGGAGTGGACGGCGCCGTAGTGAGCGGCGATCTGGTCGTCACTGAGTGCGCGGCCGTAGATGGCTGCTTCGGCGAGCTGGCCGGTGAAGTAGCGGGTTCCGGCCGTGCCGGTGTCCCAGGGCTGGCTGGAGTATCCGGCGCCCAGGTAGGCGTGGCTGAGGGGTTCGGTCTTGACGGCGCCGGACACGGTGCCCAGCTTCGCTCCGTCCAGGTACAGCGACTGACCGCTGGTGGAACCGGTGAGTACCGCGTGGTGCCATTCGTTGTCGGTTACCTTTTCGACGGACTTGATCGCGCCGGTGGCACCGTTGCTGTTCCACAGGTGTCCGCGCAGCAGGCCGTCGGAGTCCACCAGCAGGATCGGGTTCCAGTTGGTCGGGACTGACCCGAGTTCCGCGTTCTGCAGGCCCAGTAGCACACCGGACTTGGAGGTGCGGAACCACAGCTCTGCCGACAGCTCGTTTGGCGTTCCCAGGATGTCCATGGGAAGCGCCACGTTGCTGTTGCCGTTGAGTGTGACCGCCGAGCCGTCTCCTGCGCCGAAGGGGCCGGCGGTGCCGAGGGTGGCGTTGTTGTAGGTGGCGTAGCCGCCGTAGGCGCCGATCTTGTTGCGAGCCTGAGCGCCGGTGTTCTCGTCAAGGCGCCAGTACTGTGCCGGGGCGTCCGCCAGGACGGTCCCCTGGTAGCGGTCGCTGCCTCCGGTCATGAGCCGGGTGCGGGCCCGGTAGTGGGCGGAGACCGTCTGCTGGTCGAGTTCCTTGTCGTAGAAGGCCGTTTCGGCCATCTGGCCGGTGAAATAGCGGGTTCCGGCCGTGCCGTTCTCCCAGGGCGTGCCGGAGTATCCGGCGCCGAGGTAGGCGTGGTCTACGGCGTCCGGCTTGGCGGCTCCGGCCACCGTGCCCAGCTTTGTCCCGTCCAGGTACAGCGACTGACCGCTGGTGGAACCGGTGAGGACCACGTGATGCCAGGTGTTGTCGGTCACCTTGGCCGGTGACTTGATGGCGCCGGTACCTCCGCCGGCGTTGAAGAGGTGTCCGCGCAGCAGGCCGTCGGAGTCCACCAGGAGGCTGGGGTCCCAGTTCGTCGGGACGGAGCCGAGCTCTGCGTTCTGCAGGCCAAGCAGAACACCCGCCTTGGAGGTGCGGAACCACAGCTCGACCGAGAGGGCGTTGGAGCGGGTCAGCGGTTCGACGGGAACGGATACGGCGCCCTTGGTGCCGTCGAGGGTGATCGCGCTGCTGTCGCCGTCAGCGAAGACACCCGCGTCGCCGAGCAGTACGCCGTCACGGTAGGAGCCGTCGCCACCGCTTGCTATCTCATCGGTTGCCGCGGCGCCGCTGCGCTCGCCCAGGCGCCAGTAGTTGGCCGGCCCCGATGCCCGCACGGCATCGGCGTAGGCCGCCGAACCGGCCGAGTAGGACGGGTTCGAGACCTTCCAGGTGCCGCCGTTCTGGTCTGTCGTCTGGGCCACGCGGCCCGTCCCGGCGTCATAGGTAACGGAGGCGTGCACGCGCCCGGAGGGATTGGTGACCTTGGTCATCCGGCCAGAGGGCGCACGGGACGCGAAGTGGTCCTTGACTGCGTCCAGGCTGAGGGCGTGCTGGTAGACCGCGACGTCGTCGATCTGACCCGCGAAATTCCGCACCCCCGCCGGGCTGCCGTCCCAGGCCGGGCTGGAGTAGCCCGCCCCCAGGTACGTGTACGACTGGTCGAGGTGGCTGATTGTTCCATCGAGCGAACCCACGAGGGCGCCGTCGAGGTAGAGGGACTGGGAGGTGCTGGCACCGGTGAGCACCGCGTGGTGCCAGGAGTCATCCGTGACCATTGCCGTGCTGGTGATCGGCTGGGCCTGGCCGTTCCAGTACTGGCCCCGCAGCTTGCCGTCGGCGCCGACTGCCAGGGTCGGGGTCCAGTTGGACGGCGCGCCATCTTCCAGCCGGCCGTTCTGGAAGCCCATCAGCACACCGGGCTTAGAAGTCTTGAACCACAGCTCGACCGACAGGAAGGTGCTGGTGCGCAGCGTGTTCTGGGGCAGCTCAACAGACGAGCTCGTTCCGTCGAAGCCGGCTGCTGTGTTGCCGGTGCCGGCGATTGCGCCGGGCTGTGCGAGCTGCACATTGCGGTAGAGAGCGCTGTTCACGCCCGTCGCCGACGGCGCCTCGCTCGCAGCCGTCGCTCCGTCGCTCTCGCCCAGTCGCCAGTAGGAGACCGGGTTCTCGTCCAGCACCCGGGTGCGGTAGAGCGAGCCGTCCTCGTAGTCGTAAACCGTGCAGGCAGTGGTGGAACTAGGCGGGCACACCTTGGCAAGGTGGTTGCCGCTGTAGGTGTACGTCCAGGTCAGGCCAGCTGTCTTCGGGCCAACGGCACTGGTGGTCACGGAGGCCACGTGCCCGTTGTCGCCCCAGGTGAAGGACAGCGAGCGTCCGGACTGGACATCGGTCACCGAGCGCAACGCGCCGTCGCCATCACTGCGAGACAGGGTTTGAACACGCCCTGCGCTGTCGGTGATGGATTGGAGCGCCCCGGTTTCAATGAACGTATAGGTGACACCTGAACGCATCCGCAGCGTCCAGTTGTAGGTGTCTGCTCCCAGCAGGTGGGATGCGAGCGTCATGGTGCTGCCGGACGGGCCCGCATAGGAGCCGTCGGGGTTCTTGCCGAATTGGACTCGGGAACCGTCCTCAAGGGTGACGCGCACCAGCGAACCGGGACCGCCCCACGGGACCCCCTGAAGGTGCATGTCGAAACGCGACATCCAGCCCAGGCCGAAGGCGTTCTCCGTGTGCGGGTCCTGGGAGTTGTAGGTCCGGGTGACGGCCAGCTCCGGCCCCACGGACGGCATCGCCGCGTCCGTCGACGAGGTGGCGTAGTTGCCCGCCCGGTAGCCGAACTCCTGACCATCATCGCCCCCAAGATGAGAGGTGACGGGAGGCTGCGGCACTTGGGTGGTGAAGAAAGCCGGGTTGGGGCGGGACGAGTTGTCCTTGCCGTCGTAGGCATAGGCATACCAGGCGTACTGCTTGCCCCACGACAGCCACGTGTCGGGTACGGACCACTGCTGTGCCGCGTTGCGGTCACCGGTACGGCAGTTGACGCGCGTGTCCTTGCCGTTGACCTCGCACACCTCGAACGAGTACTCCAGCGCGGCCGGGTAGTGATCGGGGTCCTTGCCCTCGGCCCAGAGTGTGGGGGTCAGTGAGTCCGCGACCATGCCGCTCGGCGGATTCTCGGCCGTGAGCTGCGGGGGGATGTTGACCGCGTCGAACTTGATGGCGTAGCCGGGCACGCCGTCCACGTTGAAGGCGCTGACCCCGACGTCGTCCATCGTCCACACCAGGGTGTACGTGGCCGGGGTCAGCGGAGCGATCTTCGCTTCGAGCGTCACACTGGAGCCAGGCGCCACGTCGTTCGGCATGGGCGTCCAGCGGATCTTGCTCGCGTCCCCCAGCCGGTTACCCGAGCCGTCGTACAGGTCGTACTTCAGCTTGATGTTGCCGCCCTTGGCCCAGGTCTGCTGTCCGCGGTTGGTGACCGTGACCTTCATCGACCCTTCCGCCGTCGCGGTCACTGGGGTTACGAACCCGCCCACCTGGTAGGCGGCGCCGTACTTGCTCCAGGTCACGTCCAGGCTGGGCTTGCCGCCGGGGTAGTTGGCCGAGCCGAACTGCTTCCAGCTCGCGCTGTCGGACTCAGACGTCTTCAGAGCCAGTCCATAGTTGGGCTTGCGCCCGTGCGTCCAGTCATCCACCAGCTGACGGCCGTCACTGCCCAGCGGTATCCCCTCCCAGGCCGGCCCGCACGCCCAGTTGTTGGTGCCCGCGGGACGCCAGCCGTGTGCGAAGCTCTTGGACGCCAGTGCGCTGCCAGTCGGCGGGCCGGGATAGGTGGTGGTCGTCTTCTCCGACCAGTTGGACGTGATCGGGTGCACGGTCACCGGTCGCGCGGCGCACGAGTACGACCAGGTGTTGTACAGCGACAGGTTCGCGTTGAGCACCCAGGCGTTCTTGAGAGTGTTCTCCACGCCTGCGAACCGCAGCAGCCCAACCGCCTTGCTGCTGCCGCCGTTGGGCGTGCCGACCTTCATCACCGTGTCGCTGGTGAAGTTCTGGTTGTACGGGGACTGCACGTAAGTAGCCACGGTCGCGTCGAACCGGTTGACGGAGGGGTCCACCTTGACGGGGAACACACGTGCCGGGTCAGAAAGCCACTGCTGGTCCAGCGAGACGACCAGAATCTGCCGTCCGGCTTCCTCGACGAGGCTGTAGCGGACGCCGGGGGATATCTCTCCCTGGTTGGCGTTCTCTGCGGACTTCGAGTCCTCCATCCAGCCCGGGGGCATCCACGCCTGCACAGTGCCGCCCGCATCGACGAAGTCCACGCCGCCCTTGTCGGCGAGCCGCGCCGTCAACCCGTTGAGGGCAAGAGGGAAACGCCATTCGGTGGGCGCGTCCTTGCTCTTGAGGACAACGGTCTCCTTCACGGAGTCACTGCCCGCCAGCAGCTCCAGGTCCGCAGCCGTGCGGATGTCCGGGTAACGGATGACGCTGCCGTCCGCGCTGCCCTTCGCAGCCGAGGCACCTTCAACGGCGTAGCCGACGGTGGCGCCCTGGCCGTAGGCGATCTGCACCACGGGGTCACTGTTCGCGTAGTCCCCGAACGAAATCGGCGACTCCGTAGCGGCAGGTACCCAGCCCTGATCGGAGGCGGACATCGTGCGCGGACCCGCAGAGCGCACCAGACGCGTGTCCACTTCCTTCCACTGGCCGCCGTCCTGGTAGTTGACAGGCTCGTCGTAGAAACGCGTGGTGCGCGTGCCGTCCTCGTTCAGGAACGTCCGGGCCTGCCGGGCCCGCTCGGCGACCTGTTCTTTGCTCGCCTTCTCATCGAAGCCATGCAGGTTGGCGGCATCGGGCGCGGGGACCGGCTCTGCCTTACCCATGACGGGCTGGGCCGGCTTCGCACCGAGAGGTGCGTTCTTCGACGCATCGGCAGCATCCCGGGGCAACTCGCCCGGCGCCCGCAAGGCGCCGTTGTTCCCGCCCGAGGCCGCCGCCGACGTGGCGTCGGGCGACGTCTCGTGCCCTCGCCCGGCAGCCGACCCCCATCCCTGGCCCGGCAACTCGCCCACCGCGATGGGACTTCCGAGCTGCGCAGCCAGCGCGGCCTGTTCCGTTCCGGCCAGCACGGCCATCAAGAACGCAACACAAAGCACGATCGGACGCGCAGGGCGCACAGGGATCCCCTACCAAGAAATGATCAACAGCAAAGAGCTTTGTACATGCCAACACAAGGTTCACACAAGTCACGCACAGGAACCCCTTCACTCGTCTCTCGTCCTGGACGCCACTCGGCGTACGGCGATGCTGGGGCCGGGGTGATCCGCCTGGGGTCAACAGCCCTGCGTTTAGCACTAGTTCACGCTGGATCGCAGAAGGCTGGATGCCTCACGAGTCGATAGATGGCCATACCGATATTCGAACATGGCGCTCATGCCCGATTGGAGGGCATCTGGCGTATTCGCCACTGCGACTAATGTGCGCCGTCGCGACTTGAACCTACGGAGTGACGCTCCGTGCAGCCTGGGTCACGCCGAACTGGTCAGGCTGATGGCGGTGATGGTCGCGACGGGTTCGCCCCCTCCATCGTCGCGGGGGGCTGCCGGTCGCGGGATGTCGCCTTGAGGTTGGGCGGTGCTGCGCGGCTTTGGAGGCCGTGCAGGCTGCGAATGCTCCGGGAGCTGGCAACGCTTTGGGCCCGGCGAAGCGGAGCCGGATGGCGCCGCCGCTCCCGACTCGCACACCGCAGTCCCATCGCCTACGGGACAGCCTCCGCAACAACAGCAACTACGCTGACCGAAGTCGCAGAGACTCGTGTCCAGGGCGCGGGGTCAAGGCCCGGTTTCCTCCAGCCTGCTCAGGCAGGCAAAAGAGGTGGGAGACGCTGGCACGGTCGCGTCGCGCCGACGGGGCGCAACGTAGAGATCCAGCTGGTCCGTGGCTGGTCCGGGAGCCGCGCAGTTTCGCGGCGATCGGGGCCGCAAGGTTTCTGAATGGTTACGTATAGTGACTGCATGGCTGAGGTGCCTGGAGGGGTAAGGCTCCCTCCAGGCACCCAACTTGAGGCTCTAGAAGAACCCAAGTTTCTTCGGGCTGTAGGAACAAAGAATGTTCTTCGTCTGCTGGTAGTGCTCCAGCATCATCTTGTGCGTCTCCCGGCCGATCCCCGACTGCTTGTACCCGCCGAACGCGGCATGCGCCGGGTAGGCGTGGTAGCAGTTGGTCCAGACGCGGCCCGCCTGGATGGCCCGGCCCGCGCGGTAGGCCGTGTTCAGGTCGCGGGTCCAGACGCCGGCGCCCAGGCCGTACAGCGTGTCGTTCGCCGTCGCGATCGCGTCGGTGAAGTCGGTGAACGACGTCACCGCCACCACCGGGCCGAAGATCTCCTCCTGGAAGATCCGCATGCGGTTGTCGCCCTCGAAGATGGTCGGCTGGACGTAGTAGCCGCCCTCCAACTCACCTCCCTGATAAATGCGTTGGCCGCCCGTCAGGATCTTGGCGCCCTCCTGCTGGCCGATGTCCAGGTAGGACAGGATCTTCTGGAGCTGGTCGTTGGACGCCTGGGCGCCGATCATCGTGTCGGTGTCCAGGGGATGGCCCGGCACGATCTGCTGGGTGCGGGCGACGGCCGCCTCGATGAACTCGCTGTAGTGGCCGCGCTGGATCAGGGCGCGGGACGGGCAGGTGCACACCTCGCCCTGGTTGAGGGCGAACATCGTGAAGCCTTCGAGCGCCTTGTCGCGGAAGTCGTCGTCCTGGGCCCAGACGTCGTCGAAGAAGATGTTGGGGGACTTGCCGCCCAGCTCCAGGGTCACCGGCTTGATGTTCTCCGAGGCGTACTGCATGATCAGCCGCCCCGTCGTGGTCTCGCCCGTGAAGGCGATCTTCGCCACTCGCGGGCTCGACGCCAGCGGCTTGCCGGCCTCCACGCCGAAGCCGTTGACGATGTTGACGACGCCCGGCGGGAGCAGGTCCGCGATCAGGCTCATCCAGAAGTGGATCGAGGCCGGGGTCTGCTCGGCCGGCTTGAGCACCACCGCGTTGCCCGCCGCGAGCGCCGGGGCCAGCTTCCACACGGCCATCAGGATCGGGAAGTTCCAGGGGATGATCTGGCCGACCACGCCCAGCGGTTCGTGGAAGTGGTAGGCGACCGTGTCGTCGTCGATCTCGCTCAGGGAGCCCTCCTGGGCCCGCAGCGCACCCGCGAAGTAGCGGAAGTGATCGATGGCGAGCGGGATGTCCGCGGCCAGCGTCTCGCGCACCGGCTTGCCGTTCTCCCAGCTCTCGGCGATGGCGAGCTCTTCCAGATGGCTCTCCATCCGGTCCGCGATCCGCAGCAGGATGTTCGCCCGTACCTCCGGCGCCGTCCGTCCCCAGCCGGGCGCCGCCGCGTGCGCCGCGTCCAGGGCCAGCTCGACGTCCTCGGCGGTGCCGCGCGCGATCTCCGTGAAGGGGCGGCCGTTGACGGGGCTCGGGTTCTCGAAGTACTTGCCGAGCCGCGGCGCCACGTACTCACCGCCGATCCAGTGGTCGTAGCGGGACTCGTACGAGACGAGCGCGCCTTCGGTGCCGGGCGCTGCGTAACGGGTCATCTCCGTGGGCCTCCCTCTGCCGCGCCGCCCGCCCTCGGACGGCGCACATGTCGCAGGAGGTTAGGGGTCCGGACGTTGCATCGCCGTTGCCGGGCCGAACGCCGCGGACAGCTCCCTCAACTTGGCCTCCGCAGCAGCCCGTTGCGGCCCCGGCAGCGCGGACGCCAGCGCCTGCCAGGCCGCCAGGTCGTCCTCGGCCCACGGGCTGTACGCCCAGTCGGCCAGCAGGCCCGGGTCGGCGCGGGCGATCAGCGCGGCGCGCAGCTGATCGGCCAGGCGTCGGCGCAGGCGCGCCACCGCGGGTGCCTGCGAACCGGGCAGCAGCGGCCCGCCGTACACGGCCATGGCGGCGGCCACCGCGCCCGAGCCGAGCCGACGGGCCACCGTGTCGAAGTCGGCGTCCACCGGCGCGGTCAGCCGGTACGGCCGCGAGGCCAGCAGGCCGGACCCCAACAGGGCGCGCAGGCGCGAGAGTTCGGCGCGCAGGGTCACCGGTCTGACCGACTCGTCCTCGTACAGCGCGATCTGGAGTTCCTCGCCGCTCAGGCCTTCGGGGTGGCGGGCGAGCAGGACCAGGATCTCGCTGTGGCGCGGGCTCATGCGCAGGGTGCGGCCGTGGGCGAGGAGCAGCGCATCGTCCCGCCCCAGGGCGTACAGCGAGAGAGCCTGTTGGTGCAACGGCGGTGCGTGCAGCGCCAGTTCGGACTCGGCCGCGCGCGCCACGGCCTGGACGAAACCGAGGCTGTGGGGATGGGCGAGGCTGTCGCCGCCGGTCAGGTCCACCGCGCCGAGGAGCCGGCCGGTACGGGGGTCGTGGACGGGGGCCGCCGCGCACGTCCAGCGCTGCACCAACCGGCGGAAGTGCTCGGCGGAGAACACCTGGACGGGACGGTCCTCGGCGAGGGCGGTGCCCGGTGCGTTGGTGCCCGCCGCCGACTCGGCCCAGCGGGCGCCCGGCACGAAGTTCATCCGTTCGGCCGCCTCACGGGTCCGCCGATGTCCCTCCACCCACAGCAGGCGCCCCTGCGCGTCGCACACCGCCACCAGGTGCTCCCCGTCTCCCGCGTACGCGCCGGTCAGCTCGCGGATCACCGGCATGGCGCGAGCCAGCGGGTGGGCGTCGCGGCAGGCCGCCAGTTCCTCCTCGCCGAGTTCCACGCGGGCCGCGCCGTCCGGACTGACCCGGGCCCGCGCGGAGCGGCGCCAGGACGCGGCCACCAGGGGACGCACCACCCGTGCGACCCGGCCGTCATGGGTGAACCGGGCGTGCGCGCCGAGCAGTTGGGCACAGCGCTCGGCCGGATCCGCCCCGGCGCCGAGCGCCACCCACGTCTCGTCCCGCCGTTCCGTCACCCGGCCTCCCGCGCACACCGTATGGGCCGCCTCCATCGTCGCCGCGCCGGCGCGGTGCGACAAGGACAGTGGCGGGACCGGGCGCGGGCTCAGGCGAAGTTGACCAGTCTGAGGTAGCGCACCCAGTCCCACTCCGGGCCCGGGTCGGTGTGGTCGGTGCCGGGGATCTGGTAGTGGCCGAGGATGTGCTCACGGTCCTTCGGGATCCCGTAGCGGTCGCAGATGTTCGCGGTGAGGGCGGCGGAGCGCTCGTACAGGGCGTTCGTGAAGTAGGCCGGCCGATCGACCCAGCCCTCGTGCTCGATGCCGATGCTGCGGGTGTTGTAGTCCCAGTTGCCGGCGTGCCAGGCGATGTCGTGCTCCCGGACCATCTGGGCGATGTACCCGTCGGCGGAACGCGTCACGTAGTGCGCGGACACCTGCTTCGCCGGATTCTGGAAGATGCCGATGGTGTTGGACCACGTCTCCTGCGTCACGTGGATGACGACGTACTCGATCGGATACGCCGACGGTCTGGTGGAGGCGGTGCGGTTGGAGGGGGACGCGGCCGTCCAGTGCGCCCCCGGGTAGTCCGTGGCGCCGTCCGCCGAGGCCTTTGCCGCCGAGAACAGGAAACCTGCGCCGGCCGTGGCGGCGGCGCCCTGGAGGAGTCTTCTTCGGTTCATCGTCTGGTCCCTGAACTAGGCCGTGGGTGAGGGGAGTCGAGCGGCGCGGTCGCGCAGGTGGCGGTGCAGGCCCCGGTGCGGCTCGCCCTGCCGGGGCAGCCACTCCTTGCGGATCTTGGCGACACAGGTGTAGTTGGTGTCGCAGACATTGGCAAGCGGGGCCTCACCCGCCTGGCTCACGAGTTGGTAGGCGTCGAGGGCCGACAGCCCGTAGTCGCGCTCCAGCCACCGCACCAGGTCCAACTGCGAGATGCGGAAGGCGTCTTCGAGGGGCCGCGCGGAGCCCGTCGACATGATGTGGGTGTCCGACTCGATGCGGGGCCAGGGTGTGGCGACGCCCTTGAGCAGCTCCACCACGACCACCGTGTTCATGGCGCACTCGACGGCCACCCCGCACGTCTCGCCCTCGCCCTGCCGGGCGTGTCCGTCGCCGAGGCTGAACAGGGCGCCCTCCACGTTGACCCCCAGGTAGCAGGTGACGCCGGCCCGCATCTCGGGTGTGTCCATGTTCCCGCCGTGCGCGTCGGGCACGAGGGCGGAGCGGACCTCCAGGTTGGCCGGTGCGACGCCGACCGTGCCGTGCATCGGGTCCATCGGCAGCTCGACCTCGATGTCGCTGTCGCGCGCCCGGAACAGACAGGTGCCCCGCGCGCGGTCGAGCTCCCACATCCACACCACCTCGGGCAGCGGCGGCTGGAGGGAGGCCGTCGTGTGGGTGGAGGTGAGCGCGCCGAACAGGGGGACGGTCGTGGACGCCGCCCAGTCCCGGGCCGGTCGGATCGACACGAAGTGCACGGCCAGGGTGTCGCCCGGCTCGGCGCCCTCGACGTGGAAGGGCCCGGTCTGCGGATTGAGGAACGGGAACTCGCAGACCCGGGACACCAGATCGCGTTCCGAGCGCACCCGCCCCGCGAAGCAGTCCTCGGTGTACAGATCGAGCACGGTGCCCGGGGCGATGCGGGCCACCGGGGGCGCGCCGCCGAAGGTCCAGGCGTACTCGTTCTCCTTGGGCCGCACGGTCACGATCCGCGGGTCGTCGCTCATCCTGGTACCGCTCCTGTCTCCTGGGAGCCCCCGTGGGGGCCGGTGTCGGGGCCGCCGACGCGGTCGGTGCCGCTGTCGGGTTCGACGAGGTGGACGCGTCCGGTCTGGGCCAGCCGCTCCGGGAACCGGCGCGCCAGCACCGCCAGTACGACGAGCCCCGCCGCCATCCACACCCCGACGGCGGGCCCGGCGTACGAGACCGGCGGCGCGAGCCGGGCGACGAAGCCGAAGGCCGGAATCCCCGCCGCGGTGAGCAGCGCGGGGACGAACGCGGCGATGCCGAGTGCCGGGAACACCAGGTGTCGCAGCGGGCTGAACAGGTCACGGCGGCGCCGCAGGAAGTATCCGGCGCACGCCGCGTCGGCCACGATGTACACGCCGATGATCACGGTCACGATGACGGTGGCGAGCAGCGCGAACGCCGTGACCGGGCCGTAGGCGAGACCGAGCCCGAGCATCGCGGCGACCGCCACCGCGAACTGCACCGCGACCCCCGTCACGGGGGAGCGGCGGCGCGGGTGCAGCCGGGCGAAGGAGCGCGGGAACACGCCGATCCGGCCGAGCGCGAAGGCCGTACGGGTCGACACGTTGGAGCAGGCGTTGGCGTTGGCGAGCGTGGAGTTGACCACCGCCAGGAACAGGATCACCCAGAAGAGGCCGAACGAGGCCCGGGCCACCCCTTCCCACGACGCCTTTCCCGACGCTCCGAACTCCGCGAACCGGTCGGGCCCGAAGTAGACCGCCATCGCGTACGTGGTGAGGACGTACACCACGCCGATGGCGAGGGCCGCCCCGAACACCGCCCGGCGCATGGTGCGCCGGGGGTCCCTCGCCTCTTCGGCGAGCGGGGCAGCCGCCTCGAAGCCGGCGAAGGCCAGCACCGTGTACACCGACCCGGCGAACACCCCGCCGAACCCGCCGTAGCCCTGCGCGGTGTGCGAAGTCCCGAACACGGACAGGGTGTTGTCCGGGCCGGCCGCCACGATCAGCAGTACCGCGAACGCCACGAACACCAGGACTTCGAAGACGCCGAGCACCGTACCGAAGCGTGCCGAGGCCCGTACCCCGAAGAAGCCCGCCACCGCGATCACGACGGCCCCGGCCAGGGACCAGGGCCACCACAGGCCGGCCGGGTACGACGCCCACTGCTGGTGCAGGGTGCCGGCCGTGGTGAAGCCCAGCTGCAGCAGGAGCAGCGGCGGCACCAGGGCCTCCACGAACACATAGCCCCACCCGACCAGGAAGCCGACCGCCGGATGCAGACCCTGGGCGCTGTACGTGGCGACCGAGCCGGCAGCGGGCAGGTGCTGGGCGAGCTCGGCCACACAGGAGGCGGTGAACAGGCAGGCCACGAGCGCCACCAGGACGGACAGCGGCAGACTGCCGCCCGCGAAGGCGGCGCCGGCCGGAATGGAGGCGGCCACCGCCGCGGCGGGCGCCATCGCGGTGACGCTCTGGAAGAGGACCTCGCGCAGACCGACGGCATCCCTCGCGAGCCCGCTGTCGGCACCGGCGCTCGGGCCCCCGTTCGCGTCGTTCCGCAACCGAAGCTCACCTCCTTCGACCGGCCAACAGGTCTACCGTGTACGGCACTTACCGTACGGTCGGCCGTCCGTGGGACGGAAGGGGACGCGGGGTGCGGGCGAGGCGAGCCGACCCGGCTCTTCCTCCGCGGCCCTCTCGCAGGAGGGGCGCGGCGGGAGGCGGGGTCAGTCCCCGGCCGGGGCCGTCGTCGCTTCCAGGGCCGCGGCCGGATCCCGGTCGGCGGGGCCTGCCGGAGACCATCGGCCGCGGTCCTTGCGGTAGGGCCACCAGCGGCCGTCGTGGCCGAGCCGCAGCTGGACGTCGCGGCCGGTCACGGTCCACCGGTTGCCGGAGGCGGCGCGCAGCGCCGGGCGTTCCCCTTCGGGCCAGGCCCCGTCGAGTTGGGTCAGCGCGCGGGCCAGCACTTCGGGGTGCGGTGTCCACTCCTCCTCAAGGGCGCGCAGCGACGCGACCCCGCCGAGCCGCCAGGCGCGTACGGCCGTGGCGAGTTCGGCGGGCCGGCGCCCCGACGCGGCGCCGAGGCGCGCCGCGACCCGGGCGTCCGGGCCGAGGGCGACGAGCCGCACGGTGTCGTGATCCTCCGTCAACTCCGCTGCCCAGGGCTGGACTTCGTGCCTCGGTGCGAGGGCCTCGGCCAGCATGCGGTGGGCGCGTGCCGCCGCGTCGGCCGCAAGGAACTCCAGCGCCGATGGATCGACACCGGGTTCCGGTGCGGTCTCGGTGTCGAGCCGCGCCGGACCGCCCGGCTCCGGCGGCAGGGGCGGCGGTTGCGGGAGGGGCGGCACGATGTCCCGGGCGGCGAACGCCTCCTCGGCGGGGACGCCGTGCGACGCCGTCGCCGGGTCGCCCTTGGGCAGCGAGCCGCGCTCCTGGAGCGCGTCCAGCAGCGGCCGTTCGGCCCGTCCGCGCAGCAGGAGCAGCACGAACGGGTCCTGGTCGAGGAGGCGGGCCACCTGGTAGCAGAGGGCGGCGGTGTGCGGACAGTGGTCCCAGGCGTCGCAGGTGCATTTCGGTTCCAAGTCGCCTATGCCAGGCAGGAGTTCGACGCCGGCGCTCGCCGCGTCCTCCACCAGGTGCGGTGGCATCTCGCGGTCCAGGAGCGCGGCGATGTGGCCCGCGCGCTCCGCCGCCATCGTGAGGAAGCGGTCCCAGTCGTCCTCGTCCAGCTCCTGGAGCAGCACGTCGCCGCGGTACTGCGAGCCGTCCCGGTCGCGCACCACCGCCGTGATCCGGCCCGGTCGCACCGTCACCGCCCCGACCGCGCCGATCCGGGCCAGGCGGCGGCCCTGTTTGAGCTGCTGCCCATCGAGCGCCGTGTCCTCAAGGGCCTTGAGCCAGGCCATGCCCCACCAACTGGTCGCGAAGCCGCGGCCCTGTGCGGGCGGCAGCGGCTCGAAGGTGCGCTCGTTCTCGTACGTGTCGCTCATCGCCCGCTCCCTCGCAGCGCCACCAGATCGGACAGCTCGGCATCGGTCAGCTCGGTCAGCGCCGACTCGCCCGCACCGAGCACAGAGTCCGCCAACTCCCTTTTGCGGACCAGCATGTCGTTGATCCGGTCCTCGATGGTGCCCTCTGCGATGAGCCGGTGGACCTGCACCGGCTGGGTCTGGCCGATGCGGTGGGCGCGGTCGGTGGCCTGCGCCTCGACGGCAGGGTTCCACCAGCGGTCGTAGTGGATGACATGGCCGGCCCGGGTGAGGTTCAGGCCGGTGCCCGCCGCCTTCAACGACAGCAGGAACACCGGCACGTGGCCGTCCTGGAAGCGCCGCACCATCTCGTCGCGCCGCTCCACCGGGGTCCCGCCGTGCAGGAACTGCGTGGCCACGCCCCGGGCCGCCAGGTGCTGTTCGAGGATGCGGGCCATGCGGACGTACTGGGTGAAGACGAGCACCGAGCCGTCCTCGGCGAGGATCGTGTCCAGGAGTTCGTCGAGCAGCTCCAGTTTGCCCGAGCGGCCGGTGATCCTGGGAGCGTCCTCCTTGAGGTACTGGGCGGGGTGGTTGCAGATCTGCTTGAGGGCGGTCAGCAGCTTCACCACCAGGCCGCGCCGCTCGAAGCCGTCCGCCGCGGCGATCTCGGCGAGCGTCTCGCGCACCACGGCCTCGTACAGACCGGTCTGTTCCCTGGTGAGGGAGACGGCGCGGTCGGTCTCGGTCTTCGGCGGCAGCTCGGGAGCGATGCCGGGATCGGACTTGCGGCGGCGCAGCAGGAAGGGCCGCACCAGGCGGGAGAGGCGTTCGGCGGCCGCCGGGTCCTGGCCGCTCTCGGCGGCGCGGGCGTAGGTGGTGCGGAACGTGCCGAGCCTGCCGAGCAGACCGGGTGTGGTCCAGTCGAGGATCGCCCACAGCTCGGAGAGGTTGTTCTCGACGGGTGTGCCGCTCAGGGCGACCCGGGCGCCGGCCCCGATGGTGCGCAGCTGCCTGGCCGTCGCGGAGTACGGGTTCTTGACGTGCTGGGCCTCGTCGGTGACCACCATGCCCCAGTGCCGGGCGGCCAGCTTGGCCGCGTCCAGACGCATCGTGCCGTACGTGGTGAGCACGAACTCGCCGTCCGCCAGGGCTTCGAGCGAGCGGGAGGCGGCATGGAAGCGGCGGACCGGGGTGCCGGGGGCGAACTTGTCGATCTCCCGCTGCCAGTTGCCCATGAGGGAGGCCGGGCAGACGACGAGGGTCGGGCCCGCGGTCGCCGGATCGCTCTGGCGGTGCAGGTGCAGGGCGATGAGCGTGATCGTCTTGCCCAGACCCATGTCGTCGGCCAGACAGCCGCCGAGCCCCAGCGAGGTCATGTCGGCCAGCCAGTTGAGGCCGCGCAGCTGGTAGTCGCGCAACTGGGCGGTGAGGGCGGCGGGTTGGGCCACGGGCTGTTCGCGGGCGGCCTCGGGGTCGGCGAGGCGGTCACGGAGCCGGGCGAGCCAGCCGGTCGCCGTCACCTCGACCCGGCGTCCCCCCATCTCGGCCGAGCCGGTCAGGACGGCGGCGAGGGCGTCGACCGGCGTCACCTTGCGGTCCTGCGCCGTACGGGCGCGCCGCACCTCCTCGGGGTCGACGAGCACCCACTGGTCGCGCAGCCGCACCACGGGCCGGTTCGCCTCGGCCAGCGCGTCGAGCTCTTGCCGGCTCAACTCCGCGTCGCCCAGGGCGAATCGCCAGTCGAACGCGAGCAGGGCGTCGGTGGCCATGAGTGACGGCGCCCCGGACTCCAGGCGGTCCGGCTCGTCGCTCCGGGGGCCGACCACGGCCTTCGCCGTGAGGGTGCGCGACAGTTCCCTGGGCCAGTGGACCTGCACGCCGATCGCGGCAAGGGTGCGCGAGGCCGCGCCGAGCAGTTCGGCGGCCTCCTCGTCGGCGAGTTCGACGGCGTCCGGTACGGCGTCCGACAGGAGCGGGGCGAGCGGCGCCCACGCGCGGGCCGCGCGGCGCAGGGCGAGCAGGGCGTCCATCCGGGCCCGGGGCCCGAACGCGGCGGCCGCCCCCGTCCCGGCCCACACCTCGGCCGCGTCCGCGACGAGCGCGGGATCGCTGACGCTGTGCAGCTGGAGCACCGCCCGGAACACCGGTCCCGCGCCCAGGGGGTCGGCCGAGGTGAGCCCCGGCAGCTCGACCCGCAGGGAGATGCGCACGCCCGCGTCGTGCCCGGCGGCCACATCGGCGGCCCACGCCCGCTGCTCGGGCAGGCGCTGCGGCGTGTCGGCGGCGAAGGCGGGGGAGCCGGTGGCGCGCGGCGCGGCGGGGGTGCGGGGGAGCCCGTCGGCGACCGCGTCGAGGAAGGCCCGCACCAGCGTCTCGGGGTCCGCGAGGAGCACCGGACGCGCCTCGGCGTCGAGGGGCACGGCATGGGCCTCGGGGGGCATGGCGGCGGCCAGCTCGCGCACCTTGTCCAGCTCGTCGGCGCCCAGCGGGCCGACCCGCCACGCATCGTGGTCGCTCGCGGTGAGGCCGGGCAACAGGAGCCCGCGCGCGGCGAGTTGGAGCGCGAGCAGGCCGGCCGCGCCCCAGAAGGCGGCCGGCCGGGAGGCGTCGGCGAGGGCGCGGGCCCGCGTCAGCACCCCGAGTGCGTCCCGTACGGGCAGCAGGAGGGCGCGAACGACCCGCGGGACGGCGTCGGCGCCGACCACGGTCAGGTCGCCCGTCTCGCCCGGCGCGCCGGGGGGCTCGTCGCCTTCGGGGTGCCAGAAGGCGATGCGGCCGGCGCGGAAGGGGTCGCGGGGGAGGAAGGTCACGGACGAGTGGGCGAGTTCGGCGAGCTGGGGCGGCGTGGGAGCGGGAAACCTCTGCACAGCGCTGACGTATTCCTCAAATTTGACTACGCGGACCGGAGCGGCCGAGGGTACAGCAAGGAGCGCCCGGACGGAGACCGTGCCACGTGGTCTGCGTCACACCGGCCCGAGAGGGTGTTGCCAGCCCCACCCCCGGGCGCCGGGCAGGCCCCCGGGGGCGGCCGGGGGGTGACGCCATGGTCGTCAAGTGGCCCGGTCCGTACGTTCGATGAGGTCAGCGCAGGGGACTGCGGGGGACGACCGAACACCGGAGACGTCATGCACCAGGCGACCATGCCGCAGCCCACCACGGGCGCCGGCGCCCCTGCCGAGCCGCGGGCGGGCAGCGAGTTCGCGCCGCTGCTCAAGACGGTGAAGGGGCAGGGCCTGCTCGACCGGCGCACCGGCTGGTACGCGGCCCGCATCGCCGTCAACCTGCTCGCCCTGGCCGGTACGGCCGGTGCGATGGCGCTCAGCGGGGACAGCTGGTGGACGCTGCTGCTGGCGCTGCCGCTCTCCGTGTTCTGGGCGCGCAGCGCGTTCATCGGTCACGACGCCGGGCACGGACAGATCACCCGGGGCAGGCGCGCCGGCCGGATCGTCGGCCTGCTCCACAGCGACCTCCTGCTCGGCATGAGCTACGCCTGGTGGAACGACAAGCACAACCGCCACCACGCCAACCCCAACCACGTGGACAAGGACCCCGACGTCGGGGTCGGCGCCCTGGTGTGGACGCAGCGCCAGGCCGAGGGACGCGAAGGCTTCGCGCGGTGGCTCACCCGCCACCAGGCCCGGCTCTTCTTCCCGATGCTGCTCCTCGAAGGCATCGCCCTGAAGGTGTACGGATTCCAGGACCTCAAGCGACAGCCCGCCCGCGAGCGGGCCGTGGAGGCGCCGCTCCTGCTCCTCCACCTCGTCGGATACGCGAGCCTGCTGCTCGGCGTCATGTCGCCCGGCAAGGCGCTCCTCTTCGCGCTGCTGCACCACGCCCTGTTCGGCCTGCACCTCGGCATGACCTTCGCGCCCAACCACAAGGGCATGGAGATGCCCGACCCGGACGACCCCGAGCACCGCGCCTGGGGCCATCTGCGCCGTCAGGTCCTGACCTCGCGCAACGTCCGGGGCGGGCCGGTCACCGACTGGTTCCTCGGTGGCCTGAACTACCAGATAGAGCACCACCTCTTCCCGAACATGCCGCGCCCGCACCTCAAGCTCGCCCGGCCCATGGTCCGCGCCCACTGCGCGAGCCTGGGCATCGCGTACACGGAGACGTCCCTGACCGACTCCTACCGGCAGGCGCTGGGGCACATGCACGAGGTGGGTGCCCCGCTGCGCGCATGACTCGGGTGCGCCGGGCAGATTGGCTGCGAGGACCGGCGGACGCGTGTTCCGGCTCGCCCCGCTGGTGCTGATCGGCGTCCCCCTCGGCCGATGGAAAGCTCATGACCTGCCGGGATAGGGTCGGCCGTGTCATGGGGTACGGCCCTCTTGGGTACGCCCGTCAGGGGCGGGGCCGTCATTGAACCGACAGAGGGGGCTCCGCGCGATGAGCGGCACCAGGGGAACGGTCACAGCGGTCAGCAGCAACGACGAGTACTCGTTCACCAAGCCGAACCGGGAGAGCATCACGCTGCTGCCCGGGCTCGGCGTGGCGGGCGACGTTCATGCCGGAGTGACGGTCAAGCACCGCTCCCGCGTGGCGCAGGACCCCACGCAGCCGAACCTGCGCCAGGTGCACCTGATCCACCAGGAGCTCTTCGGTGAGGTCGCCGAGCACGGCTTCGAGGTCGGCCCCGGTCAGCTCGGAGAGAACGTCACGACCGAAGGCATCGACCTGCTCGGTCTGCCGACCGGAACGCTGCTGCACATCGGCCCGGAGGCGGTCATCGAGGTGACCGGACTGCGCAATCCGTGCCTCCAGATCGACGGCTTCCAGAACGGCCTCCTGAAGCAGGTCGTCGGCCGCGACGCCGAGGGACACGTCGTGCGCAAGGCGGGCATCATGAGCGTGGTCCGGGTGGGCGGCGAGATACGCCCGGGCGACACGATCAGGGCGGAACTCCCGCAGGCCCCGCACCGCCCGCTGGAGCGGGTGTGAGCGAGCCGTCAACGGGGCCGTTCCACAAGTGAGTCGGGGCCGCGCGGCGGCTCACTCGTAGTAGTCCCGCATCAGCTCCGCCGACCACTGGGGCTGCTCGATGTCGCCGCGCGGCCCGAACTCGGCCATGTACGGCTTGATGTCGAGCACCGGCGTGCCGTCCACCGCGTCGAGTCCCGCGACCCGTACGTCGAGACCCTCGACCGACAGGACCCGGCAGCGCGAGACCCCCAGCCGGTTGGGCCGGTTCTTTCCGCGCTGGGCGAAGATCCCCACCAGGGGCCAGTCAGGGTTGCCGCGCGGTCGGCGGGCCCCGGACTCGATCTTCTCCGGGGCCACGCGGTCGAAGTGGAAGACCACTTCGAGATGGGTGAAGTCCGCCAGTCCGTAGAGCGCCTCGGGCCCGAACTGCTCCGCGTCGACCCGGATCACCGCCGTCTCGCGGTCCCAGTGGTCATCGGCGACCTCGGCCCGTCCCCCGACCACCCTTCCGACCGGCCGGCACACCACGGCCGACGCGCTCACGGCCTCCGCGTCACTTGTCGAACTTTCGTCAACGGCGCTGTCCGCCATGCCAGTTCCCTCCGTACGTCGCACACCGGCACTTGATCGAAGCGCCGGACACGATCGTAGTCAGGCAGTGGGGGAAAGGGGCCGGACATTGTTACGGGGGCGGGGTGCTGGCAGGGGGTGAGGTCGCTGCGGCGGGGGGCCTACGCAGGTCGGACCGCCATTGACCCCAGCGCTTCGAGCAGACCGGGCAGTTCGGCGTCGCGGCCCACCGGATGGACGTCACCGGGGCACTCGTCGAGGAGGACGAAGGCGACGTCGTCCGTCCTGGCGACCAGGGACCAGCCCGGGCCGTCCGCGCGCAGGGTGCGGGCGCCGCCCGGGGCGAACGTCGAGCGCACGCGGCCGATCGGCGGAGGGGAGTCGAGGTAGCCGCGCAGCTCGGCAAGGGCGCGTCGTACGCCCGACTTCTCACCCTCGGGGTCATGGGTGTGCTGTCCGGTCCCGGAAACGGGCGCGGCCGGCTTCTCGGCGGGCTCGTTCGCCCCGTCCTGAGGGGCCGGTACGTCCTGCGAGGCCGTCCCGTCCTGCGGAACCGTTCCCTCCTGTGGGGCTGCCCCCTCCTGTGGGGCCGGGCCGAAGGTGTCCGTGTCCAACTGGTCGCGCCACATGGCCCACTGCAGCGCGACCGAGTCCGCGCCGAGTCGGCGCTGAGCCGGGCCCCAGGCGCTGGTGTCGGGCGGCGTGAGGGTGGGAGGGCCTTCCGGGTCGGGCTCGGGGTCGTGCGGGGCCGCCACGTTCGGGGCCGCCACGACGAGTTCGAGGGGCCAGCCGGGCAGCGCCGCCACCACGGTGCGGTCGTCCGGCGACAGGTCGTACTCCATGCCGCAGTCCCAGGAGGCGATGGCGACCGCCACCAACGACACGTCGTCGACGACCACCGTCCAGCGCGCGCCCGCACCGTCCTGCCCCAGGACGAGCCCGTACCCCTGGGCGTACGGCCCGAGGCCCAGCGCCGCGCAGGCCTCGGGGTAGTCGTCGCCGAGCACACTCGGGAACTGCGCGGGCGTCAGCAGCGCCGCCGTCAGCACGTACAGCGACTCGTCTGCGGCGATCGCGGCCGCTTCCGCCTCGTCCGTCCCGGTCACGGAATCCTCTCCTTCGGTTCGCTCGTCGGCGCACCTTAACTAGTCGGTAACGCGGACGTCGAGAGTCCCGGACCATCAACTCGCGGGGCGGCGCATCAGAGTGTCGGCAGGCCCATCAGTTCCCGTACGACCTCGCCCGGCGACTCGTCGCGGTCGCGGGCCAGGGTGACGACCGCGCGGCAGGCCAGCTCGCGCACCCCGAACGACAGGGCCTCCGGAGACACCCAGCCGGCCGCCTCCTCGAGCGCGTCCGCGTCGTCCTCGGCGCAGGCCGCGACGTACGCGGCCGCCGCTTCGAAGAGGTTGTGCCGGCGGTCCTCGGACGGCTGGGGCCGGAACGGCTTACGGAATCTCGCGAACATCGGGACCGCCTCCTTGCGCGGGGCCCGTGCCCGGGAGGAGCGGCGACGAGCCCTCAAAGTGGTTGTACGACCGTAGAGTTGAGGTTCCGCAGACGGGTGGGGGATGAAACGCGTGCGCTCCGGTGTGCTGTGCATCCGGGAGTCGTGATCCCTACTCCAGCGAACGCAGCGTCGCGCGCAGCCACTTGAGCTCGGCGGCGCTGGTGGCCCGGGCGATGGTCAGGATGCCGCGGCGGAAAGGGTCGTCCAACTCCTCGGCTGCGATGGGTCGTTCGCCGTCGTAGAAGAAGCTGGCGGGCTCTTCGAGGAAGGCGAGCCTGCGCCGCAGCACGCGGGCCTGCTCGGCCGGGGCGGGCAGATGCCGGAGGAACGCGAGCAGGGTGAACCAGCGGTTCTCGTCGGTGATGTCGAGGCGGTCCGGTTCGGCCAGGCGGTCGAGGAGGTCCCGCCGGCCCCTCGTGGTCAGGGAGAGGGTGTGCCGGGGGGCCGCCGCGGCTCCCGGCTCCGTCTCCCGGGTGAGCAGCCCCGCCTTTTCCAGGCGCTTGATCGCCGGGTAGAGCGTGCTCTCGCCGACCGGGCGCACATGCCCGGTGAGCGCGGTGATCCGCTTGCGCAGCTGGTAGCCGTGCAGGGGTGCTTCGTAGAGGAAACCGAGGATGGCGAGTTCGAGCATGCCCGTATTCTGCCGTACTCGCTGTGTCGTACGGGGTATATCGGCATGGCGGTACATCGTGTACGGAGTACTACGTCAGCGAGGTATGGTCGGGGGTGAACGGTGCGGTGGGCGTCGTCGGAGCGGGGGAGTGCGTCATGCGGGAAGCGGAGTTCGACGGGCGGGGAAGCCTCATCCGGTGGACGGAGAGCGAGGGGGAGGGGCCCGCGCTCGTGTACGTGCACGGTCTCGGTTCCATGGCGACCGTCTACCACGCCCATACGGCCGCCCACCCGGCACTGGCCGACCGCCGCCAGCTCTTCGTGGACCTGCCGGGCCACGGCATCAGCGACCGGCCCGCCGACTTCGGTTACACCCTGGAGGACCACGCCCGGGCGCTGGCCGCGGTCCTCGACGCGGCGGGCGTGGCGGGCGCGGAGCTGGTGGCGCACAGCATGGGCGGGGCGGTCGCCATCGTGCTCGCCGACCGGCGCCCCGAGCTGGTCGCCCGGCTCCTGCTGACCGAGGCCAACCTCGACCCCCATCCGGTGTCGACCGCGGGCAGCAGCGGGATCGCCACGTACACGGAGGAGGAGTTCGTGCACGGCGGCGGCCATGCCCAGGTGCTCGCGCGCGTCGCGCCGAGCTGGGCGGCCACCATGCGCCTCGCCGACCCGCTCGGTCTGCACCGCACGGCGGTCGGACTCGTGCACGGCACACGCCCCACGATGCGCCAACTCCTCATGCGGGCACGGGAGATCGAGCGCATCTACTTGGTGGGCGGACGCGAGGACGACCTCGTGGGGCGCGCCGAACTCGTCGCCTCGGGCGTCCGGGTCGTGACGGTTCCGGACGCCGGGCACAACATCATGTTCGACAACCCGGCCGCCTTCGTGCGCGAGGTGGCGGGGGTGCACGGGGCGGCGGGGTAGCGCGGAGCGGCCGGGCTGCAGGGGGGCGGGGTCGCGCGGCGCGACCGGGCTGCACGGAGCGGCGGGCGCTCAGCCCTCGCGCACGGCGAGTGCCAGGTAGCGCCCGGGCTCGTCGGCGTACGACCGCAGCCGCCAGCCCGCCGAGGCGAGCAGGGGGCGCAGCCGGGGCTCGGCGCGCAGGTCCTCGTCCGTGAGGGTGCGGCCCTGGCGTGCCGCGAGGGCCGCACGGCCGATGGGGTGGTAGAGGGCGAGCCGCCCGCCCGGGTGCGTGACGCGCGCCAACTCCCGCAGGTTCGCGTCGGGTTCGGGCAGATGGGAGATCAGCCCCGCGCCGAACACGACGTCCACGGAGGCCTCCTTGAGCGGGAGCCGAGCCACGTCGGCGCGCAGCAGAACGGCCTCGGCACCGCGTCCGGCCCGTACGGCCTCGATGAGCATCTCCCGAGTGAGGTCGACCCCGAGGACGCTGCCGCGCGGGCCGACCGCGGCGCGCAGCGGCGGCAGGGCGCGGCCGGTGCCGCACCCTGCGTCGATCACGGTGTCCCCCTGCGCGAGGCCGAGTTCCGCGACGGCCGCGGCATAAGCCGGCCCGTCGTCGGGGAACTTGCGGTCCCAGTCGGCCGCCCGGGCGGCGAAGAATTCCTGAACGTGTGCGTGGTCTCCGGCCATGACGCCATGATCCCGCACGGGTCGCGAACCGTGTGTGGTCTGCGGCCGTGGCGCCATGATCCCGCACGGTCGCGAACCGCTCCGCCGGCGCGCGCCCCGCCCTGGCGCCCAGGAGGGGCCGACAGGTCCGGTGGAGTACGCGGGGCGCATGCACACCGCCCGGCCGCCCGACTCCGTCGGGTGGTGCACCGGTCCGCGCCGCCGTGCGACTCCCCGGCGCGCGACACCGCTTGCCCGGGGCGCGCCGGTGGTGAAGGGTGGCAGGTGAACGGGGAAACGGGGACCGCATGAACGGGGAGGCCTGACATGGCACTGAACAAGGAACTCGACTGGCTGCTCGACGACCTGACCCGGCGGGTAGAGCACGTGCGGCACGCGATCGTGCTGTCCAACGACGGTCTGGTCACCGCCGCGAGCGCCGACCTCAAGCGCGAGGACGCCGAACACCTGGCGGCGGTCTCTTCCGGCCTCCACAGCCTGGCGAAGGGCTCCGGCCTGCACTTCCGGGCGGGCAAGGTCCGCCAGACCATGGTCGAATTCGACGAGGGCGTCCTGTTCGTCACCGCCGCGGGCGACGGCAGCTGTCTGTGCGTCCTCAGCTCGGCCGAGGCAGACATCGGGCAAATCGCCTACGAGATGACCCTGCTGGTCAACCGCGTGGGCGAGCACCTGTCCGTGGCAGCAAGGCAGCCGGGACATTTCGGGGCGCCGGACTTCTGACCGGCCGGGGTGCCGGTGCGGGGCCGCAGCCCCGCACCGGCCTTGCGCCATTCCTCGGCATTGGCCACGGTCCAGCGCCTGAACTGGCCTTTCCTGGGGCGCGGGATGAGTTATCCACAGGCCGGGCGGGATGGGGGCGCAGCGCGTTACGGTCGTCACCGAGAGTATTCGTCTCTCGCGTACTTCGTTCCTCACGGGGGAGGATCCGATGACCACCGCGACCACCGCGACCACCGCGTCCGCAGCAACCACCCATGCCACCAGGCCCGCTGTCGCGGCCGCCGCCACGGCCGCCGCGACCGTCACCAGCACCCGTCCCGCCGCCGTGCCCGCGCCTTCCGGGCGCACGGCTGCGCCGGGTGGCCCACTCCTCACGCCCGCGGTGGCCGCGCGCGAACTGGAGCTGCGGCGCGGCGATTTCGAGCTGGCCGTCCAGCTCGGCCGCGTCCGCACGGTGCCCGACCCGGCGGGCGGCCACCGTCGGGTCACCGCGCGCGAGGTGGCCCGCCTGAGAGCCGCCGGCGACTTTCCGGAGGGGCTGCGGGAGCGGGTGCGGACCGTCGGCACCGCCGAAGGCGCCGAGCTGATGGGCATCGCGCCCGGCCGCTTCACCCGGCTCGCCCGGGCCGGCCGACTCACTCCGGTGCGCTGTTACCTCAACCGCTACCGGGCCGTGGTCTGGCTCTATCTCGCCGAGGAGCTGGTCGAACTGGCCATGCGGCAGCCGGAGTTGCTCGCCGGACGGCATCCCGAGGCGGACGTCGCGGGGCAGGACCGGCGGCCCCGCAACTGGCGTCACCGCAGGATCGCCCTGCTGGCGCGCGCGACCGACGACGAGTGGGAGCACGCAGCGGCCGTGGCCTCCGCGCTCGACGGCGCGCTCCTCGGTGACCTCGTGCCCGATCCCCATGAACGGGCCTGTCTGCGCAGGCTCCAGCCCGAGACCCTCCGGGTCCACCCCGATTCGCCGATCGCGCAGGGCATCCTCGACACACTGGTCCTGGCGGACGAGCCGGACGAGATCGACTGGTACCGGCTACGCCTCGTGGAGGCCCTGGCGGACGCCCGTGACCAGTGCCCGGCCCCGCGTCCGCTCGACGGTCCGGCGCCGGCCGGATGCACCCCCGGGCCGGTCGAACCGCCGGTGCCACGGCCGCCCGGTGCGCGGCCGAGGCGCGGTCTGCTGGGGCGGCTGTCGCGGGCAAACCGGCCCGACCGGGGTGGGCGGCGACCGGGTCGCGGTTCATGACATCCTGTGACGTCACAGCTCGCCGGACGGGATCGGCGGACGTCCGGGCATTACGGGGAAGGTCGATGAGGCTCTGCTTCCTGGTGGAAGAGCACTACCGCCATGACGGCATGCCCGTCGAGGTGATCCGCCAACTCGTCGCCTGGGGGCACCAGGTCGACGTGGTGCGGCCCGGCGGCTCCCTGCTGCGGATGTCCGAGGCGGTGCGCGCGGGCAGCCACGACGCCTGGGTGCTCAAGACGGTCTCCGGGGGCCCCGGCCTGCCGCTGCTCGAAGCCGCTGCGGCGGTCGGCCTGACCACGGTCAACGACGTACGGTCCATCCGCGGGGTGCGGGACAAGGCGCTCGCCTCCGCCATCGGCCGCAGCCGGGGCCTCCCGGTGCCGCTGACGTACGCGGCGGCCAGGCCCGAACTGCTCACGGAGATACCCGAGTCCGAGTACCCGCTCGTGGTGAAGCCGGCCGACGGCAGCTCGGGGCGGTCCGTCCATCTGGTGCCGACGCCGGAGCACTTGGCCGCGATGCTGCCCGCCCTGGCAGGCGAAGGGATGCTCATCGCCCAGCCATACGTGCACAATTCGGGCATCGACCTCAAGGTGTACTGCGTGGGCGGCGAGCTGTACGCCACCGAGCGCCGGTCCCCGCTCCACCCCGACCAGGGCGTCCGCGAACGGCATGTGCCGCTGCCCGCCGAGGTGGCCGCGATCGTCGACCAGGTCGGCGCGGTCTATGGGCTCGATCTGTACGGCGTCGATGTGCTGCTCGGCCCGGACGGGCCGGTGGTGGTCGATGTGAACGACTTCCCGAGCTTCCGCCAGGTGCCGGACGCGGCGGCCAAGGTGGCCCGGGCGGTGCTCGAACTGGCGCGTACGGGCAGCGCGGTCGCCGCGGCGGCCTTCGTGCCGGGCATGGGGCGGACACCTCAGCAGGCATTCGGGGCGGGCGGTCCGGTCGCGGTCGCGTCGCCGGTGCCGTCCTCGCCCGTGCCGGCTACGGCGGTGCCGTCCACCGGGGTGCCGGTTGCCGCAGTGGCGCCTGCGGGAGTGGCGGCTTCGGGGAGGCAGGGCTCCGGGGTGTCGGCAGGGGTGCCGTCCTCGGCGGCGGCGGGTGAGGGCCGGTGAACGGCGTGAGTACGGTCGGGTTCATCACGCCGGATCCGGACCATCCGCTGCTCGCCGGCGCCACGGAACTGCTCGGGCGTGACCACCGGGTGGTGACGCTCCACCCGGAGACGGCCGGTGCCGAGGCGTTCGAGCGGCTCGCGGACGTCTATCTGCTGAAGTCGCGCACACCGCGTGCCCTCGCGCTGGCGCGGGCGCTCGAATCCCGTGGGGTTCCGGTCGTCAATTCCGCGGAGGCGACCGCCCTGTGCCAGGACCGCACGGCCATGGCGGAGCTGGCGTGCGACGCGGGCCTTCCCTTCGCCACCACCCGCACCTACGCCTCGCTCGGCGAGCTCGCGGCTGGGCCGGGGCCGGCCGGTCCCCTGGTGGTGAAGAGCCGTCACAGTCGGCGGCATGATCTGGTGGCCCGCGTCGACAACCGGTCCCAGTTGGTCGAGCTGGCCGGCGGCTGGGCGAACGAGCCCGTGGTCACCCAGGACTTCGCCGAGAACAGTGGGTACGACCACAAGCTCTGGGTGATCGCGGGCACGGTCTTCGCAGCGCTGCGCCGTTCGGAACTGGCCCCCGAGGGCCGGGGTGCGACGCGTTCTCTGGGCCTCGGTCAACTGCCGCCCGGCTGGGCCGAGTTGGTGGTTCGGGTCGGTGAGGTGTTCCGGCTCGACGTCTACGGGGTCGACGTCCTGGCGACGGGGGCGCAGGGCGCCCCGCTGATCGTGGACATCAACGCCTTCCCCGGCATACGGGGCCAGGCGGGCGCCCCGGAGGCGCTGGCCGCCCTGTCCCTGCGCCGAGCCCGCGAGGGGGTGGCGGCCCGGGCCTGAGGGCGGGCCTGCGCCGAGCGGCCCAGGCCGGGATCGCCGGGGCCTGCTCGCCGGGGCCTGCCCGCCGGGCTGGGGCAGCCTGGCCGAACCGCCGCGCCGGGGCCGTCGGGCTGGTACCGCCCGGCCGAACCACCGCGCCCGCCCCGTCGGTGCGGATGTCAGTGGTTCGCGGGCTGGGCCATCGTGTTCCATGCGGTGATCACCGGGCGGTCGTGTTCGCGCCCGAGCCGGGAGAGCGCGCCGGTGTCGAGCACGAACAGGGCGCCGCCGGAGGCGGGCAGGCCCAGGTAGCGGGCCGTCAGGACGCGCAGGAAGTGGGAGTGGGCGACGAGCAGGACGTCGTCCCCGTCCCCGGCGCCGCCGCGCAGCGCCGTGTCGGCCTCGGCCAGCACCCGGTCGGCCCGTGCGGCGACCTCCGCCGGGCTCTCCCCGGGGTGGCCGTCGGGGCCGGGCGCGACGCCGTCGGACCACAGGTTCCAGCCGGGGCGGTCGCGGTGGATCTCGGTGGTGGAGATGCCCTCATAGCCGCCGTAGTCCCATTCGTGCATGTCGGGAACGACGCGGGCGTTCTCGAATCCGGCCAACTCGGCCGTCTGCCGGGCTCGTTGGAGCGGGCTGACCAGAACGAGGCCGATGGACCGGTCGGCGAGCAGCGGGGCCACCGCGCGGGCCTGCTCCTGTCCGTGTGCCGTGAGCGGCAGGTCGGTGTAACTCGTGTGCTGGCCCGACCGTGACCATTCGGTCTCCCCGTGACGTACGAGGATCAACTCACCCATGGCTGTGTCTTCCGTTCTCCCTATGCGTCCCCCGGGCTCGAACCGCCCCGGCCGTACGCGGGGACAACCCGGGAACGGGTGCGTGCATTCCGTGCGCACCGGTGTGTCGTGCGTCGGATACCTCACGCGTCGCGCGCCGCCACAAACGCCCGGCGGCGCGGAAACGCCCGGTTGCCCCGAACGGGGCCCGCCCGGGCCCGGCCGAAGTGGCGGGCCCGGGCGGTGTCAGGCGGAGTGCAGTGCCAGGGTGGGCGAGAGCCGTGCGGCGCGGACGGCCGGATACAGCCCGGCCACCGTGCCGATCACCAGGGTGGCACCGAAGCCGCCCGCGACCGCCCAGAGCGGGAGCACCCAGGGAACGCCGCTCGACATCGAGTAGACCGCCGTCGCCGCGGCCCCGAGCACGATGCCGACCGCGCCACCGAGCCCGGAGAGCAGCAGCGACTCCGTGACGAACTGGCCCCTGATCTGCCCCCTGGTCGCGCCGATGGAGCGGCGCAGACCGATCTCGTAACGGCGTTCGAGCACCGAGATGATCATCGTGTTGGCCACGCCCACCCCGCCGACGAGGAGCGCCACCCCGCCGAGCCCGAGCAGCAGACTGCTGAAAGCACCCTCGGTGGCGGCCTTCGCCTGGAGGCCGGAGGAGGGGTCGCTCACGTCGACGTCGCGCGGTGTCTGCGGCGAGATCGTGCGGGCGATGAGATCGTGCACGCGGTCGACCGAGGCGTCCGCCGAGCGTTCGTACACGGCGGTGGGGTGGCCGTCGAAACCGAGCCGGCTCGCCGCGACGTCCCAGCCCACCAGCGCCGAACGGGCGATCTCTGGCGTCAGCGGGAGCGGGTCCAGAATGCCGAGCACGGTGAAGTACTGCCCGGCGATGAACACCTGCTGGCCCGGAGAGGTGATGCCCAGCCGCGCCGCGGCCACGTCGCCCAGCACGACCGACGGGTACGCACCCGTGGCGGAGTTGAGGAAGGTCCCGCTCCGCAGAGTGGCGCGCAGGGTGGTGAGGAGGCCGTCGGTGGCGGCCTGGACCTGGATGCCGCCGGTGATCGTGTCGGGGATCTTCTCCGACCGCCGGACGGTCACGGGCAGCGTACCCGTCGCACCGACGTGCTCGACGCCGGCGATCCGCCCCACCCGTCCGGCCGCGTCCTTCGCCATCGGGACCGGCTTTCCGGTCAGCAGATCCGTACCGGGCGTGGCCACCAGCATGTTGGTGCCGAGCTTGTCGAGTTCCCTGAGCAGCTGCTCCTTGCTGGAGGCCGAGATGCCCACCACCGCGATCATCGTGGCGATGCCGATCGCGATACCGAGCGCGGACAGCACCACCCGCAGGGGGCGGCTGCGCATCCCCGCGGCGCCGGTGTGCAGGACGTCGCGCGGACCGAGCCGGGCCGGCCTGAGCGCCGGCCGCCCGCTCACCGGGCGTCCTTCGGCAACGCGGTGGCGGCTCCGCCACCGGAGTCGGCCGGCCGCCGCACGCCCCGGGGGCCGCTGTCCTCGACGACCCGGCCGTCCCGGATCCGCACCTGCCGGGGCAGCCGGGCGGCGATGTCCGTGTCATGGGTGATCACGGCGATGGTGGCGCCCTCCTGGTTGAGTTCGTGGATGAGCTCCATCACGGCTTCGCCCGACGCCGAGTCCAGCGCGCCCGTGGGTTCGTCGGCGAGCAGCAGGTCGGGTTCGCCGACGACCGCGCGGGCGATGGCCACCCGCTGCTTCTGCCCGCCGGACAGCTCGTGGGGCCGGTGCTCCAGGCGGTCCGCGAGCCCGACCCGCTCCAGGGCGACGGCCGCCCTGCGCCGGCGCTCGGTGCGCCCGAGGCCGGAGTAGAGGAGCCCCTCGGCCACGTTGTCCTGGGCACTGATGCCCGGCACCAGGTGGAAGGCCTGGAAGACGAAGCCGATGTGCTGGGCCCGCAGCGCCGACAGCGCACGGTCGCCGAGCAGGGCCGCGTCATGGCCCGCGATGCTGACGGACCCGGCGGTCGGCAGGTCCAGGGTCCCCACGATGTGCAGCAGGGTGGACTTGCCGGAGCCGGAGGGCCCGACGATCGCGAGCAGCTCGCCGCGCCGGACGGTGAGGTCCACCCCGCGCAGTGCGGCGACCCCTCCCGGATACTCCTTGGTCACACCGGCCAGGGCGACCACGGGCGGTTCGGTCGGGTCAGCGCTCATGACGACGGCACCCCGACCCGCAGTCCCGCGCGCAGTCCCGCGCCGGATATCTCGACGCGGCCCTGCGCGAACATGCCGAGAGCCACCTTCACCTCGCGCGCCGCGCCGTCCTCGACCACCTGCACGCCGAACGACCCGTCGTCCAGCGCGAGCAGGGCCGCGACCGGCACGCTCAGCACGTTCTTGCGCGTCTCGCCGCTGAGCTTCACCGTCGCCGGGGACTTGTCGATGCCCTTGACCCTCGCGGCGTCGTCGAAGGTGACGGTGACGGCGATCCGCGGTGTCTTGTCGCTCGGGTCGTCGCCCGCCTGCGCGGTCGCGCCGACCGACGACACCGTGCCGGATGCGGTCGTGCCGTCCGGCAGCTCCACGCCCACCTTGCTCCCTTCCCTGGCCAGCGCCGCGTCGGACACCTTCAGCCGGAGCTGGACGACCCGGTCGGAACCGGTCGTGGTGAGGAGCTTCTGCCCCGGAGCGGTACGGTCGCCGACCGCCGCGTCCGCGCTCCGCACCCGCACCGGCCCGGCGGCGAACGCGATCTGCTCCGGACCCACCTGTCCGCTGCGCGCCAGACCGTTCGCCTGCTGCCACCGCTTGACCGCCTCCACGGTGCCCGGGGTGAACGTCCCGTCGTCCGCGAGCCCGGCGCCGTGTCCGAGGGCCCGCAGGTTCGCCTTCAACTGCCGTACGTCGCTGCCCTTGTCACCGCTCTTGAGGACCCGGTACATCGGCTCGGTCCCGTACATCAGCCGGACGTCCTTGCCGTCGACGGCGTACAGCCTGCCGCCCCGCTGCACGGTGGAGCCGGCGCTCGCGACCCAGGTCAGCGTGCCGCCGGCGCCGGCGTTGAGCCTGCTCTCGCCGGAGTAGCCGAGCGTGCCGTCCACGCTGGTGCTGCTCACCAGGTCGCCCTGTTCGATGGGCGCGGTGGCGGGCGGGAGTCCGGTCCGCCGGTGCGCGGAGTGCTCGGATCCGGGCTGGGCGAGACCCGTGACGGCGAAGCCGCCGCCGGTGACGGCCGCCGCGGTCACCACTGCCGCGATCACCGTCCGCCGCCTCATGCGGCGCACTCGTTGAGGGCCTTCATGAACGCGTCGCGGTCGGCCCCTTCGGGAATCTTGAAGCCACTGCTGTGATTGCCCTCGACCTTCGGATCGGGCATGTCGAAGCCCTTGCCCCGCAGACACTGCGCGATCTTGACCTGCTGGTCCTGGCGTGCCGGATCCGGTGCGCCCGAGCCCCCGCCGCCCTGGACTCCGGACCCACAGGCGTTGAGCGCCTGGTTCCACTTGTCCGCCGACGCGCCCTGCGGCGGCGAGAGCACCTGGGAGTTCGGGTTCTCGCCCGGCTTGAGGTCGGGCACGTCCATGCCCTGTTTGCGCAGGCAGCCGCGCAGCGCCTGCGCCTTGTCGGCGGCCGCGGAGTCCCCGCCGGAGCCCGAGCCGGAGCCCGAGCCGGAGCCGCCGCCGGAGTCCGGGTCGGATGAGCCCGATCCGCTGTCCGAGCCGCCGCCGGACGAGCCGGAGCAGCCGGAGGCGAACAGGGCGAGTCCCGCCATACCGGAAGCCAGAATCAGGGTGAGCCGGTGGTTCCTCATCGTTTCTCTCCTCGCGGACCTGCGTGGCCGCCGCACGGCTGCGCGCGGCCGGCCGTGCGACACGGCCGGGGAGAGCGTCCAGGAACCCGCTGTTTCGTTTCCCTTACAAGCTCGGCGACCCGGCGACCCGGCGGCCCGGTGGCCCCGACCCGGCGACCCAGCGACCCCGAAGGGCACGCCGCCCGATGGCAGCCCCGCGTAACAACGGCGAAAGGTCCCCTTCCGGTAGACAGGGGGCATGCGCGTACTGGTGGTGGAAGACGAGGCGTTCCTGGCCACGATGATTGCCGAGGGCCTGCGCCGCGACGCCATCGCGGTGGACGTCGCCCTCGACGGTCTCACCGGCCTGCGCAAACTACGGCTGGGCGACTACGACGTGGTCGTACTCGACCGGGACCTGCCGGGCCTGCACGGCGACGAGGTCTGCCGCACGGTGGTGTCGGAGGGCCTGCTCACCCGGGTGCTGATGCTCACCGCCTCCGGCGCCGTCCGCGACCGGGTCGAGGGCCTCGGGCTCGGCGCCGACGACTACCTCACCAAGCCGTTCGCGTACGACGAACTCCTGGCCCGTGTCCTCGCCCTCGGCCGCCGCGCGCGTCCCGCACTGCCTCCGGTGATCGAGCGGGCGGGCATCGTTTTGGACACCGCCCGCCGCCAGGCCCGTCGCAACGGCACCCAACTCGCCTTGACGCGCAAGGAGTTCGCCGTGCTTGAGGCGCTGCTGCGGGCCGACGGGGGAGTGGTCAGCGGCGAGGATCTGATCGAGCAGGTGTGGGAGGAGGGCGCCGGGTACGACACCAACCCGGTGCGGGTCACCCTCAGCCGGCTGCGCGCCAAGCTCGGCGATCCGCCCGCCATCGACACCGTGCCCGGCGCCGGCTACCGCATCGCCCGCACCCCCGACGGCGCCCCCGGCACCCGGCGGGCCGCGCGATGATCCGACGGCTCGTCCCCGCCACCGAACGCGCCCGCCTGACCGCCCTGTACGGCGGGCTGCTGCTGCTCGCCGGGTGCGTCCTGGTCGGGGTGATCTACGCCTTCGTGCAGTACGGCCTGGACAGCCGCATCGGCAGTGCCTTCACGGGCGTGGTGCCGGGCGGCCGGATCCCCTCGCGGCCCGACGCGATCCCGCCCGGAGCCCTCGTGTCCTCCCCGCAGGCGGGCAAGTACGCCCAGACCCAGGTCGTACAGGTCGTCGCGGCCACCACCATGAACCGGCTGCTGACCGTCTCCGGAATCGCCCTCGCCGCCTTCGCCGTGCTGTCGGTCCTCCTCGCCTGGTGGATGGCGGGCCGGGTGCTGCGCCCGGTAGGTCTCATCACCGCGACGGCGCGCAAGCTGTCCGGCGAGAACCTTCATCAGCGCATCGACCTCAACGGCCCGCCGGGTGAGCTCAAACAACTGGCCGACACCTTCGACCAGATGCTGGACCGTATCGAGCAACTCGTCAGCGCACAGCGCAGGTTCGCCGCCAACGCCGCCCACGAACTGCGCACCCCGCTCGCGGTGCAGCGGGCCGCAGCCGAGATCGGCCTCGTGGACCCCGACCCGGAGCGGATCAGGTGGATCCGTGACGAACTCCTCCAAGTGGCCGACAGCAGTGAGCACTTGATCGAGTCGCTGCTCCTGCTGGCCGCCTCCGACCAGGGCCTGGATCACCACGAGTCCGTGGCCCTGGACGACAGCGTGGCCGCCGTCGCCGAGGCCCACCAGGAGCAGGCGGACGAACGGGGCATCACTCTGACGACCGCCCTCGAACCCCTCACCGTCGAGGGCGACCCCGTGCTCCTCACCCACCTGGTCCGCAACCTCATCGGCAACGCGCTGCGCTACAACCACCGCGACGGCTCCCTGCACATCACCGTGGACGCGGGTGACCGTACGCTCCGCGTCACGAACACGGGCCCCATGGTCCCGGCGGACGCCGTGGCCGACCTCTTCGAACCGTTCCGCCGCCTCAACGAACGCCGGCACGCGCCCGGCGAGGGCGCGGGGCTGGGCCTCGCGCTCGTCGCCTCCATCGCCCGGGCCCACGGCGGTGCGGCCGGCGCCCGGGCGAACCCCGGCGGCGGCCTCACCGTGACGGTCCGCTTCCCCTGACCCGGACCGGCCGGATCGGGGTGCGTCCCGGCCGCTCAGACGAAGAGGAACGCCGTCGCCGTGGCCGCGCCCAGCGCGCCGCCCGCGACGGTCTGCATGACCGTGTGATAGATCAGGGCGACCCGCGACCAGCACACCATCACGGTGACCGCGTAGGCCAGCAGCCACCACGGGGAGTGCACCACCGCGAGCAGGGCGACGACCGCCGAGGCGACGGCGGAGTCCACCGAGATCTTCCAGACCGTGTTCACGGCCAGCAGGAAGATCGTCATCACCCACAGGGCCAGCATCGCGGTCAGAATGCCGACCGGAGCGTTCCCGAGCACCATGACGACCGAACCGGCCCCGATCGAGCCGAGGATGACGAAGAAGATCGGCGCCCGCTTGGTGCGGTCCACGACGTGCCGGTCGCCCCAGGTGCCGCGCTTGCGTTCCCATTCGATGTACCCGGCCGGGACGAGCCCCGCGCACAGCGCGCCGAGCAGTCCCCACAGCAGACCGGTCCAGTCGCCCGCGGCGGCAAGACCGATCCCGAGCATCCCGGCGAGCAGGACGTTGCGGGGTTGCAGTACGTCGGTGATGGTGCGGGCCGCGGCCGTCCTGCGGTCGCCGGCCTCGGTCAGGGTGTCGCTCACGCGGTCTTCTCCAGGGAGTTCAGTACGTCACGGGCCCGGTCGCCGCTGACGGTGCGGTAGGCGGCGGCCACCCGTACCAGCCAGGCGACCTCGCCGTCCTGGTCGGTGGCGTGCTTGGTCTCGACGGCCGCGGCGTCGCCCGCCGCCGCGCCACCGGCCTTGGCGGCGAGGGCCGCCTTGATCCAGTACGCCTCGGCCAGCGGCCCGGAGCCCTCCGCCTTCGGGCTGTCGTCGGCGGCGGCCCGCTGGGCGGCGGTCAGCAGACCGTCCGGCACGTAGTGGCGCAGCTTCTCGACGGCGTCGGCGATGTCGGCCGCCCAGCGGTCGATGCGCAGGTCGGCCGGGGTGCCGAAGCGGGTCAGTTCGCGGGTGAGGGAGGCGGGCGGCTCGAAGGGCTGGTCGGGGAAGGCGGTCATCAGCTCCCGCCACAGCGGGTGGAGCCGGGCCTGTGCCCGCCACAGCCTGACCCGGCGCCAGCCCTTGCTGAAGGCGGGGAGGGAGGCGCCGAGGGCGAAGAACGCGAACAGGACGACCTGGGCCGCCTCGGTGACCTCGTCGAACTTCAGGGCGAAGGCCGGGCTCGGCCGGTCGACGACGCTGACCCACAGGAACAGCGTCCGGCTCACGGTGTAGCCGACGCCGATGAACATGGCGAAGGTCATCATGCCGAGGCCGATGCGCAGATGCCGGGCCGCGGCGCCGAGGGTCGCCAGCGCCCACTGGTAGGCGCAGACGGCGGACGCGGCCCCCAAGTACAGGTAGAACACGCTCATGTAGAGCGTGGCGCCCCACTGCCCGGCGTGGTCGGAGACGAACCGGTCCGAGGCGTAGGAGCGGTCGACGACGGTGAAGAAGAGGACGGTCAGCAGGATCAGGGTGGCGACGGACGCCTTGGCTGCCACCTGCTGGATCATGCGCGCGAACCGGACGTGCCGGGGGATGACGCCGTCCTCCGGGAAGTGCCCGTAGATGGCCACGATGTAGCTCAGGATGGCGAGGATCGCGATGGTGGCCGTGTAGTGCTTGATCAGTACGGCGAGATCCACGACCGGGCTGCTGTTGAGCCCGATCCGGACGACCTTCGTCTTGGTCCACAGGGCGATGGCGAAGCCGGCGTAGCAGCCCCACAGGGCACGCCGGCGCTTGTCCTCCTCGTCGCCCCAGAGCGCCGCGGGCATGCGCCACAGGGCTACGGCAGTCATCAGGCCGGCTATGAGATAGCCGGCTAGGTCAAGCGCGGTCACGGGGATTCCTCGGGGACGGTGAGGGGCGGGGAGGGGGCGGGAGGGGGAGCGCGGGAGGGCCGGGCATCGCGGGCTATGAGCGGCGGAAGAAGCCGCGGCGCCGGTGGGCGACGGGCCGGGAGAGGGAGTTGGCGAGCCGTCCGACCATGTCGTCGCTCGTCACGTCACGCGCCATGCGGGGGATCAGCGAGGCCCCGAACTCGGCGATCCGCTCGTCGTGGGTGTCGTACTGCGCCCGTGCCTGAAGGGGGCCGCCGGAGCGGAACGCCTCCGTGACCTCCGGCGGAAGACCGTCCGGTTCCTCCTCGGCGGCGGGCTCGGCCGGTCCGGGGGGCGGCTCGTCGGACACGAGGACGCGCTTGATCAGCGAGGCGTTGAAGACGGGGAGGAGCCGGCGCAACTGCTCGGCGTCGAGGGTGGTGCCGTGGTCGAACCACTCGTGGCACAGCTCGTGCAGGATGACGTGCTGCGTCTGGTACGCGGTGGGCCGACGCCGGTAGAGCACGAAACTGGTGCCCCCCGACTTGAGGCGAAGTCCGCACGCGGCGTTCACGCGGGCGAGGCGGTCGGGGAGTTCGTGCAGCACGATGGTGCGGCCCCGGGCCTTTTCCATGTTGGCCACCAGACCCGGAATGCTGAACGGGGCCGGGATCGGCAGATCCGCCAGGCCGGCTTCGCACTCTCGCCGCAGCTCGCGCATGGACATTGAGACCTCTTGATCGTAGTCACGCGTGTGTGACATGCGATCTGCGATCTTAGCCAATGGTCATGAACACGCGGTGCCCGCTACCCGGACTGCCCGCCCGGGCCCGCCGCGGGATCGGAGCCCTGCCCGTCCCCGCCGTCCTTGTTGTCCTCCAGGAGGGACAGCACGAACTGGAGCAACTCCGGGTCCAGGCCGTCGTCGTCGACGCCGCGCCCGGCCAGGCCGCTGATCTCCCCGGTGCGCCGCTTGGCCAGGAACTGGAGCCCGGACACGACGTCGTCCACCACCTCGGACTCGTCCTTGAAGAAGCGCCAGTCGACGCCGAAACCGAGCCCGAGCGCCTTGAGGATCTCTTCGGACGGGTGGGTCACCTTGCCGGCGAGGATGTTGGAGAAATAGCTGTGCGAGAGCGATCCGCCGCGCTCCTTGACGAGATCGGCGAAGACGCGGCCCGAGATCTTCTCGCCGGGGAAGGTCTTCTCGACCATGTACTCGACCTTCTGCTGCAACGTCGTCAGCTCGGGAGTGCGCTCTTCGCCGCTGTCCATCAGGGTCCCCACGTCCACGTCCGCCGCTCATGCGCTGTCCGACGATGTGCGTTGCTCGATTCGGTCAACGGATTCGTACTTTAACCGACCTTGGTACAGCGGCCCGGCAGCCGGGGAGGCTGTCGGCCACTGCCGACGACGACAAAACGGAGCATCTCGATCCGTCAGCGGAACCGGACTTGCGGAAACACTCTACGTCACTGTTAACTCGAAAAAACACGAACAGGGAGCCACGAGGGGAGTTCCTTGCTCGGGAGGCTGCTGTGCCCTGCGCGCTTGGCGCGCCTAGGGTGCGCGGCCGTGGCACGCAGGTGTAGCCCTTCGCGACGGGGGACGCGCGAAGGGCTACACATGCATTATGCACCTTGTTCGTCGGAAACGCCGACCGCCTCCGTCTGTTCTCAAGGCGGCGCCCCGGCGCATTGGCCGGGAACCGTCGTCACCGGGACGTCAACTCCCCTGTTCTGTACGGGAGTTGGCGCCCGGCAGATGGACGATCACCAGGACGACGCCCGCCATCATGAAGTTGCGGGCCGCCGCGTCCAGGCCGTTCCACGACTTCGACTGCCACATCGCGAACCACTCGCCGCCGACCGCGATGAACCCCGCCCCGAAGAGCAGCAGCACCATCACCAGCCCCACCGTGGCCAGCCGGCGCGCGCGGGCCGGCCCGGCCGCCCCGCCGCGCAGCCCGCGGGCCCAGCCCACGGAGGCCACGACCAGGACCAGGGCCGCCACCGACTCCCAGATGATGATCAGGACGTACGCGATGTCCTGAAGGGCTCTGGACGTGATGGCCCGCCACATCAGATCCGGGTCCTTGAACGTGGTGTCCATCGCCAGGACGTGCTGGACGAACTGCCGGTTGGTGTCGAAGTCGGTGATGTTGCCGAAGGCGACGAGCGCCATGTACAGGGCAACCGTCGCGGTGAGCAGCCCCGCCGCGAGCGGCAGCGCCGACGGCCACCCCCCGCCCCCGGACGCGGTGCCCCTCTCCCTTGCTCCTGCTCCTGCTCCGAACCTGAACCTGGCCGTCATCACGGACTCCCTCGTCGGACGTACCGGGCCGACCCCTCGCCGGGCACACGGACCTGCGCGCCCGCCGTTCGGCCCGCCCACCATCCTGCCGGGCGCCACTGACAGCGAGCCCGCCGCCCCAACTTCCCCGTCCCGCGCACACGTTGACCGCCGAGCGGGCCGGGTGCCGGACGGTGCCGCCGCGGGTCAGCCGAGGCGGGTGAGCTTCGCGCCGAACGACGGCTCGGCCAGATCGCCCTTGAGCGCGACGGGAACCTTCACCTCACCCGTGCCGGTGCCCACGGTCAGCGTGCCGACCTGCGTGCCGGCCTTCGCCGTGTGCGGCAGTGCCTTGCCGCCGTCGGTCAGGCCGATGGTCACCGAAGCGCCGGACCAGACGGGCACGCTCAGGTCCTTGGTCGCGACGACCGGGACCGTACCGCCGAGGCCGTCCTCCACCTGCCCGACCACGTCGCCCTTCTTCACCACCGTCTCGTTCCTGAGCGCCTTGCCCGCCGCGAGGATGAGGTTCTTGCTGGCCGCCGTGGCGGTCTCGATGATGTTCGGCCTGTGCTGGCCGAACACGGCTCCGATGATCAGCTGCTTGGTGTCGCCGACCGTCCGCTCGGCCGCGAACAGGAGGTTGCCGCCGGCCTTGGTCGTGGAACCCGTCTTGATGCCCACGACGCCGTACAGCGGCACGAGCTTGTTGAAGTTGCGCTGCGTCCTGGACGTCTCGACGGTGCCGCCGCCGGACGTCGTCGTCGAGGTGTACGCCGGCAGCTTGGCGATCTGCCGGAACACCGGGTCCGCCATGGCGCGCTTGGCGAGCTTCACCTGGTCCTCGGCGGTGCTGACGGTCGACTCCTTCAGGCCGCTCGCGTCGGTGTACGTCGTGTTGGTCATGCCGAACTGCTGGGCGGTGTCGTTCATCTTCTTGATGAACGCCTCCTCCGTGGACGCGTCCCAACGGGCCAGCAACCGGGCCACGTTGTTCGCCGACGGCAGCATGACCGCTTCCAGCGCCTCGCGCTCGGAGATCCGCTGCCCGGTCTTGACCTCGACCACGGACTCTTTCTCGCGGACGCCGTTGGTGTAGTCGTCCTGCGCCTTCTGGTCGACGGGGACCATGGGTCCCTTGTCGCCCGACTTGAGCGGGTGGTCGCGCAGAATCAGGTACGAGGTCATCACCTTGGCCACGCTGCCGATGGGCAGCGGGCGCATCTCCCCGTACGAGCCCATGCGGCCGAGTCCGTCGATGTCCACCACGGCCTGGCCCTCGGTCGGCCACGGCAGCGACAGCGCCCCGCCGTCGGCGGTGTGGGTCGGCTTGGCGGTGAGCTTCAGCGCCGGCGCGGGGAGTGGCCGCAGCGCCTGGACCGCCACCAGGACGATGGCGAGCAGGGCGACGAGCGTGCCCCAGATCTTGATCCTGCGCCCCACCGTGCGGCCCACGGTCTCGGGCTTCGGCGGGGTGTTGGTGAGCTGCGCGAGGAGGTCGAGCGGGGGCGGCGGGCCGCCCGCGTCACCACTCGCCGGGGCGGTCACGGGGGCCGGCGCGGCAGGGGCGGGCGGCCGGGTCAGCGCCATCGTGCGGTCGTCCTCCGCGCGCGGCGGCGCGGCGAACTCCCGGGTGACCTCGGATCGCCCGGAGGTCTTGCCGAACGCCGGGGGAGCGGGGGCGGGGGCGGGGGCGGGCGAGGCAGCGGTGGCGGGGGAGGAGGCGGGGCGCGGGGTGGTCGGGTGCGGCAGGTCCGGCTTGAGCGCGACGAACTCGCTGGTCCGCTCGGAGTCGGATTCCTTGCGGGCGGCCCAGGAGGGGGTGGGGGGCTGCGGGGCCGGCTGGGGCGCGGTCGGTCCGGCGGCCCCGGGGGGCGTCCCGGCTGCCGAGGCGGCGGTGGCCGCGCGTTCGGCCGATGCGTCGCCCCCTGCCGTGTCGGCGCTGCCCGGGCGCTGCGGCTCCTCGCCCGCGGCGCGCTCGGGGCGCGGCGGAGTGGCGGAGCCGGCGCTCGCAGCAACATTGTCGGCGGGGGCGCCGGCGGCGTCGCTCGGGCGGGCCGCGTCCGTGTGGTCCTCGTCCGGGCCGGGCGACGGGCGGCCTTCCGCGGGGCGCGCAGGCGCCTGCCCGGACGGCGGGGAGGTGAGGATTAGCGTCTTGTCGGCCCGCTCGGCCCGCTCGGCCCGCTCGGCCCGCTCGGCCCGCTCGGCCCGCTCGGCCCGCTCGGCCCGCTCGGACGGCTCGGCCCGCTCGGGCGGAGCGGACTTGCCCGCGCCCGCGCCGGCATCGGCATGCGCTTCGCCGTGCGCATCGGCACGCCCATCGGCAGGTGCTTCCGCATCCGCTTCGGCAGGTGCATCGACACGCCTATCGGCAGGTGCTTCCGCATCCGCTTCGGCAGGTGCATCGACACGTGCGTCCGCATCCGCGTCGGCACCCGCAACGGCTTCCGAATCCGCTTCGGGGCCAGGGGAGTTGGGATCCTCGGGGCGAGGGGGCTTGGGTCCTTCGGGGCGAAGGGACTCGGCATCAGGATCAGACGCCTCGGGCCTCCCCGATTCCCCGGCGGCGGCAGGCGCCGACTCTCCGCGCTGGGGGCGAACGGATGCCCGCGCCGCCTCGGTGTCCCTCGGCCCGGACGCCCGCTCGGCGTCCATCACCGCCGCCGGGGTCTCGTCGTCAGGTCCGGTCTCCGCGCCGGAGACCCCGCCCGTCTGCGCACTGTTCTTCTCGTTCATACGTGGTGCAGCCCGCCTTGCTGATCTCGCCCTGTGCTCTGCGCTGTCGGCCGCCTAGACGTCAAGAACGCACCAAGTCGTTCCCGTCGGAAGTGGTCATTTCCAATCGACTTCGGAACCTTCATGACCTCGGTTGCCAGTCAGCAGGCCTACGATCGCATGCCCATGTGACCAAATGATGACAAAGGCGCACCGCGGCCTGTCATCGACCGGGACGGTGTCCGCCCGGCGCCGGGCGACGGCCGCCGAACCGAAGGCGTTGTCAGACCCCCTTCCTATGCTGGCAGGGCAAGATCGAACGGGGACTCGCCGGGAGGCAGTGGTGTGGATCGAGCGCCATCGAATCGATGAGGCGGCGTTGGCCGCAGCGGAGGCCGGCTTCGCCGAGCGGATCGCCGAGGACGTGCACCGGATGCAGGAGGACCCCTGTCCGGCCGCGGGCTGGCGGATGGTGGCCGACGCCTTTCTCGACTACCTCGGGGCCCGGTCCGTACGGCTGCCCGAGTTGAGCGCAAGGGACGCCGAGGTGGCGTTCGGGTCGGCGGCCGCGGCCGCGGTGGGCGCGCTGGAGCTGACCGCTTTCCCGGGGCGGCGGTTCGGGGTGTTCATCGACTACGTCGGGGCCGGGGTGTCGTACGGCGGCGGGTTCACGCGGGGCGATGAGCGCTCGGAGCAGGACGGGAAGACCGGCGCGTCGGACTGGCTCGCGGCGCTCTGGCCGGCCTTCCTCGCCCGGATCGCGGACGACAGGGCCGAGGTGTTCATCGAGGCCGCACCCCCGTGGCGCGGCAACGAGGGGCGCGCCGATGTGGCGCTGGTCCACGCCCTCATGGCGTATGTCTTCGGCCACGAGGAAGGGCCGGACGGCTTCTGCCCGGGTCCGGTTCAGGACCTTGAGAAGTGTGCGCTGATCGACATGGTGGTCTCGACGCTCGGCGAGGGAGACGACTGGCCCGCCCATCGCGCGGCGCTGCGCACCCTGCGCGCCCTCGCGGCGGGCGATGAGAAGGCGTTCGGCCAAGGTCTCGCCGAGCAGTTGGAGCAGCACCGGGAGCGCGCCGCGGTCCGCGGTGCGGGAGCCCGCAGCCTGCTGCCGCTCGACGCGATGGCGCTCACGGCGATGGCCCTGCGATGGCAGCGTTGGGACGTCCCGGTCGAGTCCGGCTACCTTCCGCGCGGGCCGGTCACCGGGTTCGAGCCGGGCGCTCCACGCGTACGGGCCTATGGCCGCGACAAGCGTGCCAACGCCATGGCCGTGCTCTCCGCCGGGCCGCTGACGGTCGACCGCCCGCACCAACCCGGCGCCGCAGGGCCGACCGACGTGTCCTGGTACGAGGAGTTCGCGGCGCAGGAGACGGCCCGCTTCCACGACCCGGCGGAGGATCCGAAGACGCTCGCTCGGGACCTGACGTCCCTGATGGCGGATCAGCGGGGGCTGCTGCTCGCGCACCTCGCCCTCGACCGGCACCGCATGGACCTGCATCAGAAGGACCCACATCGGAAGGATCTTCATCGGGCAGACCCACACGCCAACACCCCGCGCCCCAACGCCCCGCGCCCCAACACCCCGCACCCCAAGGACTCGCGCCCGTACGAGGCCGCGCTGCTCGGGGCCGAGGCGGGGGCGGGCGCCCTCCGGGTGGCGCGGGCCGAGCCGGGCACCGAGGTGGAGGTGACCATCGGTGGCACGTCCCGCACGCTGCCGGCGTGGCGCAGCCCCTACCGGCCCAACCCGTCCCAGTGGCAGCAGGCCGTGGCGCTCGCCCTGATCGCCGGCGCCCGCGGCCCCCTCGCCGACTGCGTACTCGTCGCGCCCGAGTTCTTCGCGGAGGGCGATCACCCGTCACCCGGGGGTGCCTACTGCGCGGCCCTCCACGACTACCTGCGCGGCGTCGATCCCGTGCCGGCGATGGACCACGCGCTCGTCACCGCGGACCGGACGCCCCGGCCCAGCTTCCTTCGTCCACCGATCGTCCTGCTCTCCCAGTTGGTCGAAGGGGACCGTCCGGGCTTCGCGCTCGCCGTGGCCGACGCCCTGGAGGAACACCGGGCCCACTACACGGTGGGCAGTCGCGGCACGGGTCCGGAGGCGGCCGTCAACCTGGACGTACTGGGCCTGGTCTGCCACGCCCGCCGCCTGGGGTGGGCCGTCCCCGTACGGTCGCCCTATCTGCCCGACGACCTGCTTGGGTGAAGCGCCGGGCGGCCGACGCGGCTATCCAACGCCGCCCGCGCCTGACCCCGGCCCCGCGCCCGACCCCAACTCCGCGCCCGCCCCCAACTCCGCGCCCGCTCCCGGCCCCACCCCCGACCCGCGCACGATGAGCCGGGTGAGCAGGACGACCGAGCGGGGAGCCGAGCGGTCGCCGTCGATGCGGGAGAACAGGAGGTTCGCCGCCGTGGCCCCGAGCGCCACCGGGTCCTGGCTGACCACGCTGAGCGGAGGGCTGAGCCGGTCGGCGAGCGGGAAGTCGTCGAACCCGACGAGGGCGATCGGATCGGGCTGCCCCAGTCCGTCCATCACGCCGATGGTTATGAGGTCGTTGGTGGTGAACAGGGCTGTGGGGGGAGCGGGCAGCGCCCGCAGCTCGGCGAGGGCGCGAGCCGCGTCGGACTGGGAGCGTAGCTCGTGGCGGACGAGCGCGGGATCCTCGGGTATGCCGTGCGAGGCGAGGGCGTCGAGGTAGCCGGCGTGGCGCTCGCGCTGCGTCCAGATGTCGAACCGGTCGCCGAGATAGGCGATGCGGCGGTGGCCGTGCCCGAGCAGATGGTTCACGGCGCGCTCAGCGCCCGCGCGGTTGTCGACGGTCACGGTGTCCACGGCCAGACCCTTGGCCGGCCGGTCGACGCACACCACACAAGTGCCGCCGTCCATCGGCTGCTTGAGGAACCCGTGGCCGCCGTTGGTCGGCACCAGAATGATGCCGTCCACCTGCCGGGCGGTGAAGGCGGCTATGACCTCGCGTTCGCGGCGCGGCTCGTCATTGGTGCTGCCGACCAGGACGAGGAAGCCGCGCCGGTGTGCCTCGTCCTCGACCGAGCGCGCCATCAAGGCGTAGAACGGGTTGGCCAGGTCGTCGACGACCAGGCCGATGGTCGAGGTGCGGAGATCCTTCTGGCGCAGATTGCGGGCGTTGTCGTTGCGCTGGTAACCGAGCTGTCGTATCGCCTGCTCCACCCGAGCGGCCGTGTCGGGCGAGACGCCGGGTTCGCCGGACACCGCGCGCGAGACGGTCATCGGGCTCACGCCGGCGGCGCGGGCCACGTCCTTCATCGTCGGGCGCTTCACGAGCCTCCTCATCGACCGGTCCGTGCCGGGTCCCGGCACGGCGACGGGTCGATGATGGCAGACGGACCCCCATGTCAGGCCGCCCGCGTGGTGCTCGGCGGCGGACGGGGCGCGGCAGCCCGAGGCGGTCTTCCGTATTGGTAACGTTCCCATGCCGTGGAGGGCACAGAACCCTCCTGGCCTGACGGACAGTCAAAGTCATTGCCAGCACTGCTGATTACCCGCGCGACGGAGGTGGCACGAGTCAGGGGTCGGGGAGGCGCTGCGCAATTGGGGCCGTGCCCTTGACGGGCGGTCAGGTACACCTCAACAATCCTGAGTTGATTGGTAACGTTCACATGCGCCGACCGGGCCGGCCGCACCCCGTACGCCCGTCCGCGGCCCCGTTCCACACCCGTGCCCCGCACCCTTGTCCCGCACCCGAGCATCCCCCGTCCCGAGGTCGCCCGCCGGACGGCGAGCGGTCCCTTGCGAGAAGGTGGTCCCCCTCGTGCACCGCTCCGTGCCCCCCTCCGGATCCGCGATCCGGCTTCCTCGCGCCTCCAGATGCGTCAGCGCCCTCAGCGCGCTGGCCCTCTCCGCCCTGGGCGTCGTCGGCCTCGCCGCCGCCGTGCCCGCCCACGCCGCGGCCCTGCCGCTGACGCAGTACGTCGACCCGTTCATCGGCACCGACGACAGCAACGCCCCGAACCCGGTGCCCGGCGGCGCCGGCGGCAGCACCTACCCCGGGGCCGTCGTGCCCTTCGGCGGCGTCCAGTTCGGACCGGACACCCCTACCGCCTCGCCGTCCGGCTACCGCTACAAGGACACTTCCGTGGAGGACTTCAGCCTCACCCACTTCGACGGTGCCGGCTGCCCCAACAACGAGGATCTGCCGCTGCTGCCCGTCACCGGCGCACTCAGCAGCTCGCCGGGCACCAACTGGACGAGTTACGCATCGGGTTACACCAAGGCCAACGAGACCGCCAGGCCCGGCTACTACAAGACGCGTCTGGACCGCTACGCCACCGACGTCGAGCTGTCCGCCACCACCCGCACCGGCATGGGCAGGCTGACCTATCCCGCCTCCACCTCGTCCCGGCTCCTCATCGGCACCGGCCGCAGCGCCACCGGCAACCGCGCCGCCAGCGTGCGCATCAGCGGCAGCGAACTCACGGGAAGCGTGACCGCCGGGGGGTTCTGCGGCTCGTCCAAGACGTACCAGATCTACTTCGACGTCCGCTTCGACCGGACGCCCACCGGGTTCGGCACCTGGTCGGGCGGTACCGTCAGCGACGGCTCCGCCGGCGTCTCCGGCACCAACACCGGCGCCTACGTCACCTTCGACACCACCAGCAACGCCGCCGTCCAGTTCAAGGTCGGGCTCTCCTATGTGAGCGTGGCGAACGCGCAGGCCAACGTGGGGGCGGAGAACGCCGGTTGGGACTTCGGTGCGGTGCGCACGGCGGCCGACAGCTCCTGGAACCAGATGCTCAACCGGCTCCAGGTCAGCGGCGGGAGCACCGCCGAACAGCAGAAGTTCTACACCGCGCTCTACCACGTGCTCCAGAGCCCCAATGTCTCCAGTGACGTCAACGGCGACTACCGGGGCTTCGACAACGCCGTGCACACCTCGGCCCGGCCGGTGTACCAGAACTACTCCGGCTGGGACATCTACCGCTCCTGGGCGGCGCTGATCGCGCTGATGGCGCCCACCGAGGCCAGTGACATCGCCAAGTCGATGGTCCTGGACGGCCAGCAGGGCGGGCTGCTGCCCAAATGGTCGCAGCAGACCAACGAGGACTTCGTCATGACGGGGGACCCGGGCCCCATCATCGTCAGCAGCATGTACGCCTTCGGGGCACGCGACTTCGACACGTCGGCCGCGCTGTCCCTGATGGAGAAGTCGTCCAACGGCGGTGCCGCCCAGGGCAGTCCGATCCGCGGGCGCCAGTCGGCGTACCTGGACCAGCACTACCTCGACGACCCCTCCGACTCGCTCGAATACTCGGCGTCCGACTTCGCGGTGGCGCAGTTCGCCAAGGCGCTGGGGAACACGTCGAGCTACACCACCCACATGGGGCGCGCCCAGTGGTGGCGCAACACCTTCAACTCCGAGTCCTCCTACGTGCAGCAGCACAAGAGCGACGGATCGTGGAGCTGGCCGCTCGACCCGGCGAGCCAGTCCACCTTCACGGAGGGCAACGCCTCGCAGTACACCTGGATGGTGCCGTACGACTTCGCCGGCCTGATCAACTCCATGGGCGGCCCGCAGACCGCGGTGCAGCGCCTCGACCACCACTTCACCGAGGTCAACGCCGGTCAGAGCAGGCCCTATTACTACATAGGGAACGAGCCCGAGCACGGCGTGCCGTGGGCCTACGACTACGCGCGCCATCCGGCCGGCGCCACCGACGCGGTGCGCAAGGTGATGTCCGAGTCGTTCACCACCGGCGCGGGCGGGCTGCCCGGCAACGACGACCTGGGTGCGACCTCCGCCTGGTACGTCTGGGCCGCGCTCGGCATGTACCCCGCCACCCCCGGTGCGGACACCCTCGCCCTGCACGGCCCGCAGTTCCCCTCCATCGTGATCCAGCGGGCGGCCGGGAACATCACCATCAACAGCTCCGGGACCGGACCCTATGTGCAGGCCCTGAGCGTCAACGGCACGCCCACCAGCCACAGTTACCTGCGGTACCCCGACGTCGCGGGAGGCGCCACCCTCTCCTACACGATGGGCGGCCAACCCGGCACCACCTGGGGCACCGGCGCCTCGGACGTGCCGCCGTCGTTCCAGGACGGAGCCACCCCGGTGCCCACCGCGCCGGAGCTCGGCCCCGACCTCGCGCTCGGCAGGCCCGCCACCGGATCGGCGAGCTGCGCCACGGCGGAGTCGGCCGACAAGGCGGTGGACGGCTCGCTGACGAACAACAGCAAGTGGTGCTCGGCCGCGGCCGCACCCTCGCTCCAGGTCGACCTGGGCTCGGCCCGCACCGTCTCGTCCTTCGTCGTCAAGCACGCCGGTCTGGGCGGTGAGAACACCGGCTGGAACACCGGCGCCTTCCAGATCCAGACCAGTACCGACGGATCCGCCTGGACCACCGCGGCCACGGTCACCGGCTCGCGCTCCAGCCGTACCTACCACCCGGTGTCCGCTCGTGCGGCCCGCTACGTACGGCTCCTGGTCACCAGCCCCGCCAACACCGGCGGCGGCGGAAGCGACGCGGCCCGGGTGTACGAGCTGGAGGTCTACGGGCCGGGCGGCGGGGGCCGCGACCTCGCCCTGGGGCAGCCGGCCACCGGCTCCGCCTCCTGCAACGCGACCGAGGGTCCCGACAAGGCGGTCAACGGCAGCTTCACCGGTGGCACCGGCGACAAGTGGTGCTCCAAGGCCGACGGGGCCAAGACGCTCCAGGTCGATCTGGGCGGCTCGCACCCCCTCACCTCCGTCACCGTGCGCCATGCCGGAGCCGGCGGCGAGAGCGCGCAGTGGAACACCAAGGACTACGACCTGAGCGTCTCGGCCGACGGCGGCACCTGGACCACCGCGGCCCAGGTGCGCGGCAACACCGCTGACGCGACCACGAACGCGGTCACGGGCTCGGCGCGCTACGTGCGGCTGACCGTCCTCACCCCCACCCAGAACGGCGATCCGGCCGCCCGGATATACGAGTTGGAGGTCAACGGCAGCTGACCCGCCCGCCACGGCGGCCCGCCCGGCAGGCGCCGGGAGGGCCGCCGTCGGTGTGCGAGGGGGTGGTCGGCCGGCGTTCCGGGGCGGTCCTGGATGATGCGTCTGCTGAAACGATTCACGCGCATAAAACGCCCGATCCTTGGGAATTCAACCACCAGATCAGGGAACAACTGTGCGACGCATGTGCAAAGGTGGGGATGTACCGATGAAGGCCATACGGTTCGCAGGTGCGGGACGGCCACTCAACATCGAGACCGTCGCGGATCCGGAGCCCGGGCCGGGGTGGGTGGTGGTCGACATCGAGGCGGCCGGTCTGTGCCACTCGGACCTGCACATCATGAGCGGCATGGACCTCGGCGACCTCACCGTCAAGTCGCCGGTGACGCTGGGCCACGAGGGCGCCGGAGTGATCTCGTCCGTGGGCGAGGGCGTGCGGGACTTCGCGGTCGGCGACCGGGTCGGCATCGCCCTCGTGTCGCACCCGGTGGAGGAGGCCGTCTTCGCCCCCGGGGTCGGGCACGACGGCGCGTTCGCCGAACAGGAACTGGCCCACGTGTCCACCCTGGTGCGCATCCCCGACGACGTGACGTTCGCCGAAGCGGCCGTCGCGACCGATTCGGTGGCCACGGCCTACCACGCGGTCCGCGCGGCCGGCGGCGTCCGCCGGGGCCGGACGGTCGGCGTGATAGGGCTCGGCGGCCTCGGCCTCAACGGCGTACGCATCGCCTCGCTGCTCGGGGCGACCGTGTACGGGGTCGACGTCAACCCGGACACCTTCGGTCCGGCGGTGGAGGCGGGGGCCGCCGACTGCTTCGAGGACGTCCACCAGCTCGCGCCCCAACGGCCCGACGTGGTCGTGGACTTCGCGGGACTGCCCGAGACGGTGGCCGCCGCCGTGGCGGTCGTGCGGCCCGGCGGTCGCGTGGTGCTCGTCGGGCTGGCCGCGCCCGTCGCTCCGATACCGATCTCCTCCCTGGTGCTGCGCAACGTCCAGCTCGTCGGCTCGCTCGGCGCGAGCAAGGACGAGCTGGGGGAGGTGTACGAGCTGATCGCTCGCGGCGCGCTCAAGCCCGTCGTCCACGAGGTGCCGTTCACCGAACTCCCGGCGGCGATGGACCGGTTGGCGCGCGGCGAGGTGCGCGGCCGCCTCTACACCCGGCCGCGTGCCGAGCTGCGCGTACCGGTGGAGGTCGCCTGACCCCGGTCCGGGGGGTGCAGGTCCCGCGCCGCGCCACCGGGCGCGGCGGCCCGGTCCGCCGGCCGCCCTACTCCTCGATGGCCCCGCCGGTGCGCCGCAGATGCCTGCGGAAGGTGTACGAGGGATCGGCCGCGCGCCGGGCCAGATAGTCCTCGAACGAGGTCTGCCGGCGCAGGGTGAGCCCGGCGCGGACACGGTCCGCCTGCTCGCGTTCGGTCGCGCGGATCCGCAGGGCCGTCGCCAGCACCTCCTCGACGTGGTCGGCGGCGACGAACAGCACCCCGTCGTCGTCGCCGAACACATAGTCCGCCCGCGTCAGTTGATGGGCGCCGAAGCGGGCGCTGAGGAGCGCTTCGGGCTCCTGCGCGTCAACGCGCACCGGCCCGGGCGGGTAGCTGCCGTAGCTGAACACCGGCAGGCCGATCCCGGCGAGTTCGGGAGTGTCGCGGTGCAGGCCCCACACCACGATGCCCGCCACACCCGAGGCCCCGGCCTCAAGGGCGGTCAGGTCGCCGACGCAGGCCTCGTCGGTGCGGCCCCCGTTGTCGACGACCAGCACGTCGCCGGCCTGCGCCGAGCCGAACGCCTCCAGGAACACATCCACGCTGCCGTAGTGCCGCGCCGGCCGTACACGCCCCGCGACCCGGTGGCCGGGCACGACCGCGCGGATTCCGGCCGGCGCAATGCGCAGCGCCATACCGAGACGTACGCAGGCATCCGCGACGAGCGGTGTGGACAACTCGGCAAAGGCCTCGACCATGGCTCCCCCTGACGTGACGTCGCCGCCCCGCGCGGCACGGCCGCGATCCTAGGGCATGCCTTTCGGATCTTGCCTGGGTCGCGGGGGCCGGGCCGTGGGCGCCCGACCGGGCCGGTGCGCCGGCTCCCGCTGAGGAGGGACACCGGGGCCGGAGCGTCCGCCTTCAGATGTACGGCACATGAGCTCGGAGGCTGACTCGGCGCGGCCCGGTCGTCTCCTAGTTTCGTGAGGAAAGGTGGAGCCCCTCGCTCCACACCACGATCCGAAGCGAGACAACCATGTACGGCAAGGCATTCGCTCCCGAGTACCAGGGGTCGCTCGGCGAGCTCTCGGTGAACACCTCGCTGGAGGAGGTGCTGGCCAAGGCGGTCGACGAGCGGGACCGGGCCGAACGGAGCGGTAGCGCAAGGGAGTTGGCCCACGCGGACCTCGCCGTCGCCGAGGCGAGCCGGCGCCTGGGCCGCGTCGACCAGGCCGAACGGGCCTGGAAGGACAGCTACCGCGCGGCCCGGCGCGCCGAGGACCGGGGCGCCATGGCCTGGGCGGTGTGGAGCGGCGGCACCCTGGCGCGCCAGCGCGGCCGGCTCGCCCTGGCCCGCCGGTGGCTGGCCACCGCCGCCGAACTCGCCGAACAGGGCGGGGACATCGTCGCCCGCGGCTACTCGCTGGCCGGACTGGCCGAAACGGGACGCATCCAGGGCGACTACGAGGCCGTCGGGCGACTGCACGAGCAACTGCTCGCCGAGGCGCGGCGGCGCGGGGAGGCCCGGCACACGGTGTGGGCGCTCGAAGGCATCGCGCAGATGCACCGCAACACCGGCTCCTTCGACGCCGCCCTCGATCTCTTCGAGGAGGCCGCGCACATAGCCGCGGACGCCGGCGACGAGCGCGGACGCGCCTGGGCGCTGCGGGGCATGGCCGACGTGCGCTCCGCCCAGGGCGACCCGGAGGGCGCCCTCGTGCTGCTGACCGAGGCCGAGGCCCTGTGCCGGAAGGTCCAGCTCGTCGGCGCGCTCGCGTACAACCGCAAGATGCGCGGCAACGTGCTGTACCGCGCCGGACGTCATGCCGACGCCGAGGAGGTCTACCGCGAGGCGCTCGACGCCTTCCTCGCCATGCGGGAGCCCCGCGGTGAGGCCCTGGCGCGGCTCGGGCTCGTCAAGTCCCTTGCGCGGCAGGGCCGTTCGCGGACCGAGACGGCCGCCGACCTGGACGAGCTGGAGGGAGCGCTCGCCGCCATCGGCATCCAGCACGCCGGCGAGATGGTCGCCAAGGCCCGTGCCGAACTGGGCGTCACGGCCGCCGACGCCGTACCCGGGCGCTGAGCGCAACGCCCGCGACGCCCCGCACCGCGCCCACGACAGAAACGGAACCCATGGCCTCCCACGCCGCTCCGCACGCGCCCCTCCGACACCCGCACACCGGCGAGGCGTCAGCTCCGCCCGGGGCGCCGTCCGCGTCCCGCGGGGCGACCGCGACGCTCGCCCGCTGCCGGGCCCTGGTCGAGCCCGCGCTGCGCGAGGCGGTGCGCGCCCTGCATCCGCAGCCGGGGCTCGTCGCCGCGCACGCCTTCGGCTGGTGCGCGGCGGACGGAACGCCCGGCGATGGCGACGGCGGCAAGGGAGTGCGACCGGCGCTGGCCCTGCTCGGAGCAGAGGCGGTGGGTGCCGAACCGGAGGCGGCGGTGCCCGCGGCCGTCGCGATCGAGCTGATCCACACGTTCTCGCTGATCCACGACGACATCATGGACGGCGACGAGCGCAGGCGGCACCGCGACAGCGCGTGGAAGGCCTTCGGCACCGGCCCCGCGATCCTGGCGGGCGACGCCCTGTTCGCCCTCGCCGTACGCACCCTGGCCGAGCGGGGCGGCCCGGCGGCAGGCGCGGCGGTGCGCGAACTCTCCGTCATGCTGGGCGAGTTGGTGCACGGCCAGGCCGACGACGTCCAGTTCGAGAGCCGACCCTGGTCCGGCCCCGGCGCGGTGGGCCTCGCCGAGTACCGGGCGATGGCCCTGCGCAAGACGGGCGCCCTGCTGGGCTGTGCCACCGCCCTCGGCTCCGTCCTCGCGGGGGCTCCGCCCCGGCTCACCGCCGCCCTCGACCAGGCCGGACGCCAGTGGGGGCTCGCGTTCCAGGCCGTTGACGACGTGCTCGGGATCTGGGGCGACCCGGACGTCACCGGAAAGCCCGTGCACGGCGATCTGCGGCGTGGAAAGAAGACGCTCCCGGTCCTCGGCGCGACCGCCGCGGCGCCCACCATCGGGCCGCGCATCGAGCGGCTGCTGAGCGGTGACGGGCCGCTGGACGAGGCGTGCGTACGGCATGCCGCGGACCTCGTCGAGGAGGCGGGCGGCCGGGCCTACGCGCTGCGGGAGGCGCGGACCCGGGTGTCGGCCGCGCGCGACCAGCTGCGGGCGCTGCCCCTGACAGGCCCCCGCGTGGACGAGCTGGTCGCGCTCTCGGAGCTGTTCCTGGACCGCCGGGTCTGAGCGACCCGGCGGTCGGCCCGACTACGCGCCCGGCGCAGCGCCGACCAGTGGCCGTTCCGTGAGCAGCAGGTCCGCGTGGTGGCGGGCCGCGACGAGCGGATGGGCGCGCAGCTTGCCCTTCAGCTCGTTGCGGCCGTACTCGGCGAACAGCGGATTGGCCGGATCGGCGGTGGCGCCGGGTGCCTCGGTCGCGAAGGGGAATTCCAGCGGCTGGATGTGGGCGTCGAGGCGCGGGTTGTAGAAGAACGGCACCGAGAAGCGCTCGGTGGCTCCGGGCGGGCTCACCACGCGGTGGTTGGTGGCCAGGAGGTAGCCGTTCGTCGCGACTTCGAGGAGCTCGCCCAGGTTGACGACGAAGGCGCCGGGCAGCGGCGGCACGTCGTGGAAGAGGCCGTCCTCGCGCTGCACCTGGAGTCCGCCGACGGTGTCCTGGTGCAGCAGGGTCAGGAACCCGTAGTCCTTGTGGGCGCCGACGCCCTGCGCGGTGCCGTCGCCCGCGCTGCCGGGGTAGCGGACCAGCTTCAGGTGCAGATGGGCCCGGTCGCCGAACGCGTCGTCGTAGAAGCCGGCGGGTGCCCCGATCGAGGCGAGCAGTTCGTGCAGCAGCTTTTCGGCGACCGCGCTGAGTCTGTCGATCCAGGTGAGGGCCGCGGTCCGCAGTGCGGGCAGGGCCGCGGGCCACTGGTTGGGACCTTCGAGCCACCAGTAGGCGGGCTCGCCCGGGCCGGGCGTGCGGGCGGGGCGCTCGGCGCCGATGTCGAGCTGGTCGCGCCAGTCGCGGGAACCGCCGGTGCGCTCGTCCCCGATGCGCGTATAGCCGCGGAAGTGGGGCGAGTTGACGTTGTCCAGCGCCAGCCGGTCGGCCTCCGGCAGGCGGAAGAAGGCACGCATGGTGTCGTTGAGCGCGGCTGTCTCGGCCTCGGTCACGCCGTGCCCGACGAGCTGGAAGAAGCCCACGCCGTGGGCCGCGGCGTGCAGTTGGGCGTGCAGCCGCCTACGCGCCCGGGGGCCGCGGTCGGCGGCGGAGAGATCGATGATGGGGAGCTGCTGCGACGTGGTCACGAGGGACATGGATGCCATCCGCTGGTGTGTCCCGGTCGGCGCGGGTGGGCGCGGTCACGGTGCCGCCGGGGTGAGGCGGGCGCCGCTGGGGCCGGGGAGGGTGAAGGGGGGCCTGGGGTCAGCGGTAGGTGCGACAGGCCATGCTCGTGACGCGGACGAAGTCCACGTGGCGGCGTCGAACGAGCGGAGGCATGCGGCAAGGCTACTCCCGCCCGGCCCCTTCGGGATGTGAGGGCGCTCACACCCCGCGCGATACGGCCCCGCGCGGGGCAGGACACCTGCGCGTCCGCGCGGAGGCGATCTTCACGTACGCGGGACGGGCCGTGTGCCGGCGGTCAGGATGAGGACGTGAACCTTCCCGAAGCCCCACACATCGCGACCGCGCGGCTCGATCTCGTGCCCCTGCGCGTCTCCCACGCCGAGGACATGGCCGCCGTGCTGGGCGACCCCGCCCTGCACACGTTCATCGGCGGCGCCCCGCACGGCCCGCGGGCGCTCCGGGAACGCTACGAACGTCTGGTCGCGGGCTCGCCCGACCCCGCGGTCCGGTGGCTGAACTGGGTGCTGCGGCTACGGGAAGGCGGCGGGCTCGTCGGGACCGTCCAAGCGACGGTGGCATCGGCCGGGCAGGGGGCGGTGGCCGAGGTCGCCTGGGTGGTGGGCGTCCCCTGGCAGGGCCGGGGTCTGGCGGGCGAGGCGGCCGCGGGGCTCGTGGAGTGGCTGGCCCGGAGCGGCGTCCGGGAGGTGGCGGCGTTCGTCCATCCCGAGCACCACGCCTCGGCCGCCGTGGCCGTGGCGGCAGGTCTTTCGGTCACCGGGGAGTGGCGCGAGGGGGAGCGCCGATGGCTGCGGCGCATGGACGCGCGGCCCGACGGCGTCCGCGTCAACTCCGGATCGCAGTCCGGGAGTTGAGGAGCGGGCGCCACCGAGCCGCATACGAGGTGGTGGGGTGGTGCCGGGTTCCGGCGGCGGAGGCGGCCTCGATGCCGCCGCCGTGGCGCCGCCGGAATCCGGCCGCGAGGTCAGGTCGACCTTCGGGACCTGGACATGAGCATTCCGCCGGCGATGAGCGAGAACAGGCACACACAGGCGCCGGTGATGACGTTGCTGAGGATGGCCCCGGTGCCGGCGCTGCGTGCGACGACCCACGGGGAGACGATCAGCCAGGCTCCGAGGAGCAGGACCACGAAGTTCAGGTCCTGGGACCTCTCCGGGACCATGGACATGCACAGGCCCAGAACCGCGAGGGCTATGCCGACGACCAGGTTGCTGAGGGCCAGGGTCGGCTTGGCGGCCGAGAAGTGGACCGTCCAGCCGGAGATCGCTGCGTAGATGCCGGCGAGGATCACGAGTTCCTCGACCGCTGCCACACCTCGGGTTTCCATCACCCTGGCGTAGCGGTCCCGCATCTCCGACACATCGGGGTGCCCGGAGATATCACCGGGGCGGTGTGAGACGTCGGCCATACGACTCGCCTCCTTCTGAAGATCTGCACGTCTGGCCGCGCTGCGACACGATGTCACGTCCCTATTGTGCGCTTATGAAGCCTTTATGTGTAGATGTAGCCCTTGCCTGATTCCTTTTCTTCGGGATGATCGCTCTCGGTGCCGGCCCGGCAGCGGAACGCGACGAAGACCGCCGGGGCCGGGAGTTTCAGCCGGGAGGCCCCGGGGCCACGCCCCGCGGTCATCTGCCCGTCATCCGGCAGGAGTAGGACCGGGGCCATGTCACAAACGACGAGTGCACCGGTTGCGTCCCCGGCCGGCTTCTCCGATGTCAAAGGCTGGTTCTGGCCGGCCGACCAGCTCCTCTTCGACTGGTTCCTGACCCGCCAGAACGCCGCCGGGGGACCGGCGGGCGATCTGCTCGAACTCGGTGCCTATCTGGGCAAGAGCGCGATCTTCATCGGCGGATACCTGCGGCCCGGCGAGGAATTCACGGTCTGCGACCTCTTCGACTCCCCGGCCCCCGACGACCCCAACAGCGCCGAGATGGGCAGGTCGTACGCGACCTTGACGCGACGGGCCTTCGAGGCCAACTACCTGGCCTTCCATGAGCGGTTGCCCACCGTCGTGCAGGCGCCGACGTCCGTCATCGCCGGGCGGGTCGAGCCATCCAGCTGCCGCTTCATCCACGTCGACGCCTCGCACCTGTACGAGCACGTGCACGGCGACATCGAGGCCGCCCGCCAACTGGCCGCCCCCGACGCGATCGTGGCCTTCGACGACTTCCGCGCCGAGCACTGCCCCGGAGTCGCCGCGGCGGTCTGGGGCGCGGTCGCCACGATGGGGCTGAAGCTCATCTGCATCACCGGCACCAAGGCGTACGGCACTTGGGGCGACCCCGACCCGGTGCGGACCGAACTCCTCGCATGGCTGACGTCGCGCTCCGACCTGTGGCACGGGGTGGAGGAGGTGGCCGGCGCCCCGCTGATCCGGATCGACGGCAAGAAGGCGACGGCTCCTGCGCCGCCCCGCCCGCTGCACTGCGCGCCCGACCCCGACCCCGGTTCCGACCCCGCGCCGGAGCCGACGCACCCCGCCGCTGCGGCGCCGGGCCCCGCCTCCCGCGGTCTGCTCACCCGGGCCCTCGGTGGCCGGCGCCGCCGCTGAGTCGTGGAGGTGAAGCCGCGCCGGGTGTGGCGGTCGGCCGGATCAGTGGTCGACCACCACACCCACGCCCTGCTCCTGGCCGAAGAGGTCCGTCCACGAGCCGAAGAACAGGAAGGAGTTGTTCGTCGCGAGCCCGACGGCGGCGAAGATCAGTACCTGGGTGGCGACCAGCAGTCCGAGGCGGCCCAGGACCGTCTTCCAGTGCCGGCGGGACAGGCGCGGCCACAGCACGATGGTGACGGTGAACATCACCACCGCGCAGAGCACAGTCAGCGCCAGCACCTTGTTACTCGTGAGACCCATGGGTCGATAGAACTCTCTGCCGGATGGTGCCCCGAGCCGCGCCCGGGTGGCACCGCTCAGGGGTGCTCAGGAGAGTAGACAGGGATCCGCGCCGATCCGTTCCACCCGGCGGCCGGATGCTCAGCGCGCGAGCTGTCGTACGAACCGCAGTCCCGGCAGCCCGCTCAGCACCGTGTCTCCCGTGGCCCTGAATCCGGTGCGGGCCAAAACGGCCCGGGAAGCGGCGTTGTCCAGCGTGGTCCTGGCCGTCAGCTCGGTGAGGCCGTAGCGCGTGACGGCCAGGGTGCAGAGGTCGAGGACCGACGCGGTGGCGAGGCCGCGCCCCGCGGCCCGCTCGGCGATCCGGTAGCCGAGTTCGGCCGAACCGCCTTCGGCGTCAACGAGGTTGACCCGTCCGAGCAGCCCGCCGTCGTCGTCCACCACCACGTGGAAGAAGCAGACACCCGCCTCCTGCTCCGCCAGCAGGGCCTGGTGACGGGCGTCGAAACGCGTGAAGTAGTCGTCCCCGCGGTCGGGTACGGAGGCCGCGAAGTACGCGCGGTTGGCCCGCTCGAACTCCAGGAGCGCCGGGCCGTGATCGAGGCGGAGGAGCTGCAGCTGAGGCATCCCGCCAGCCTACGGGCCGCGCGCGGAGGCCGCGCGTGAGGGCGGCGGCCGTCGAGGGGGCGGTGGCCCGCGGGTCGTGCCTTGCCGCGTCCGTCCCCGGCTGCTCTGATGGGTGCCCGTGACGGCAGTGAGTACGACCAGGACGGTCGAAGCGGTGTTCCGGATCGAATCCGCGCGGATCATCGCCGGTGTCACCCGCATCGTGCGGGACGTCGGCATCGCGGAGGAACTCGCGCAGGACGCCCTGGTCGCCGCGCTGGAGCAGTGGCCCGCGCAGGGCGTTCCCGACAAGCCCGGCGCCTGGCTCATGACCACGGCCAAGCGCCGCGCGATCGACCTGGTGCGCCGCAAGGAGACCTACGCGCGGAAGCTGGCCGAGGTCGGCCGCGCACTTGAGGACGTGCCCCCGCCCGACCCCGCGGACTTCGACGACCCCGACGGCATCGACGACGACCTGCTGCGCCTCATCTTCACCGCCTGCCATCCCGTGCTGTCCACGCAGGCGAGGACCGCGCTCACCCTGCGCCTGCTCGGCGGTCTCACGACCCAGGAGATCGCCCGCGCCTTCCTGGTCCCCGAGGCCACCGTGGCGCAGCGCATCGTCCGCGCGAAACGGGCCCTCGCCAAGGCCGCCGTGCCCTTCGAAGTGCCCTACGGAGCCGACCGCGAGGCCCGCCTGTCCTCCGTGCTCGACGTCATCTACCTCATCTTCAACGAGGGGTACTCCGCGACCGCCGGGGACGACCTGGTGCGGCCCGCGCTGTGCGAGGACGCGCTGCGGCTGGCCCGGGTGCTCGGCGCGCTGATGCCCAAGGAGGCCGAAGTGCACGGTCTGACCGCGCTCCTGGAGTTCCAGGCCTCCCGGATCCCGGCGCGCACGGGGGCCGACGGACGCCCGGTCCTGCTCGCCGACCAGAACCGGGCCAAGTGGAACCGGCTGCTCATCCACCGCGGCATCGAAGCGTTGCAACGCGCGGGCGGCGGGCCGTACGCGGTCCAGGCCGCCATCGCCGCCTGCCACGCACACGCCCTGCGCTACGAGGACACCGACTGGGCTTCGATCGCGCTCCTCTACGCCCGTCTGATGGCGATGACCCCGTCCCCGGTGATCGAGCTGAACCGTGCGGTGGCGGTCGCCATGGCCGAGGGCCCCGCGGCCGGGCTGCCCCTGGTCGACGCCCTGCGGCACGAGTCGGCCCTGAAGGACTACCACTTGCTGCCGAGCGTCCGGGGGGACCTCCTGGAGCGACTGGGGCGCCCGGCCGAGGCCAGGGCCGAATTCGAGCGGGCGGCCTCCCTGACCCGCAACACCCAGGAGAGGGAACTCCTCCTCGACCGGGCGGCCCGCCTTGCGGGTGAGGGCTGAGGCATCCGCGCCGCGCAGCACAGCTGGAACGTCAACTGCCTTTCTCGCAGGGCCATTTGGACTCCCGGGGCAGCGGGCCCGTCCGGCGGGACGCCGCGCACACCTGCACCGACCGCGCACGGACGGTGGCGACTGCCCGACGGCGAGCCGCGCATCCCCCTCCTGTTCACCCTGCTCGCCCAGCGCTGAACACCTCCGCCGAACACCCGGCGAAGCCGCACCGCCGCGCACCGGCTATGGCTTGATTGCTCAACCTCCTTTCCGCATGCCTGATTTGAAGGCGTTACCGCGGGGGACACTGCCAACGAGCGCACAGCCGTGTACGGCCGCCCGGAGACCGCATCGCAATGCCCGGCCGCAAGCCGGGGCGCAGAACGTCCGGTCCAGTTCAGCAAGTCGTCATGCGACACCACCTCCGCGTTCCGCACGTCTTTCTCCCGTCGTGCGCTTCACGTGCTTGAGTGGGGCGTGTCGACGATCGTAATTTCGGGGCGCCTTGGCCGGGCGGCGTGTCGATGGTCCGGTCATCCTGCCGTGTTGTATTCCTTGTGGCCGCAATCGGCGGATTCGTGTCGCGTAGTTCTTCGGGCCGCCAGGCGGGGAGTCGGATAACCGCTCCCGGCAGGGTCGCATAGCTTTCGAGAGAGGGAGTCGAAATGTGGGGCGTGGGTCGACGGAGCTTCATGACCGTGGCGGGATCGCTGGTGACGATGGCGGCGACGGGCACACCGGCCCTGGCCAGCGGCCACGCCCGTGACGCCGAGACCGCCACCGAGTACGTGGACGTACAACTGCTCAGCATCACCGACCTGCACGGCTATCTGCAGGCCCCGCCCGCAAGTGACGCGGTCATTACCGGCGCGGGCGGTGAGAGGTTCACCGTCGGCGGAGTGCCGTACCTGGCCACGCATCTGAACAACCTGCGCGCCGGCCGCACGAACACGCTGTTCTTCTCGCAGGGCGACCTGTTCTCCGGCTGGGCCTTCCCGGCCGAATCACTGGCGGACGAGCCCACCATCGAGGCACTCAACCGCATGGGGCTCGACTTCTCGACGGCCGGAAATCACGAGTTCGACCGCACTCCAGGGTTTTTGATCAATCACATGGAGCGCGGCAGATCGTACGCGGGAGAAGGCTGGACGAACAGCTTCCCCGACTCGGGCGGACGGATCTTCCACGGCGCGGACTTCCGTTACTATTCGGCCAACATGCTCTGGGGTAATTCGGGGAAAACCGTGCTCCCCCCGGTGAATGTGGAATGGGTCCGCGGTCGGGGCGGACGGCGCCTGCCCATCGGGTTCATTCACCTGACGGTCACCGGAACCGACACCGGCTCCACCAGTTTCCAGACGGCTCTGCGCATGACGGCCGAACTGGAGACCGCCAACCGGTGCGCGGCCCAGCTCAAGGCGCAGGGTGTCAACGCGATCGTGCTCAGCATGCACGACGGGGCCGTGGCCGGAAGCGACTTCAACAGCGGGAGCACTCCCTCCGGACCCGCCTACGACCTGGCCCTCGCCGTGTCCTCCGACATCGACGCGATCGTCACCGGCCACTGGCACTGCGCCTTCAACATGATGGTGCCCGACCCCTCCGGAAAGCCCAGGCCGTTCGTCGAGGCGGGGTGCCACGGGCAGCTCATCAACGAGATCAACCTGCGTCTCGACCCGGTCACCGGTGAGGTCGTACGGGAGCTCACCACGTCGACCAACCACCCCAACACCCATGACGTGCCGCCCGACCCGGAGCTGAAGGAGACCACCGACTACTGGACCGGGTACGCCGACAACCGCGGCGCCACCCGCATCGCCCGCCAGACGGCCTCGTTCACGCGGGCGCTGAACAAATTCGGCGAGAGCACCATGGGCAACCTCGCCGCCGACTGGGCACTGTGGGCCGGGAGCCAGCCCCTCGATCCGTTCGACACGGGCAACATCAACCCCAACGAACCGGCGCAGCTCGCCCTGATCGCGCTCGCCCCCCGCCAGGGCTCCTGCGTGATCGGCGGCGACCTCACGCTCGACGCGAGCGTGCAGGGGGCGGTGTCCTTCCGCAAGGCGTTCACCCTGGTCGGTTACGGCAACCCGATCGTCACGGCCACCGTCACGGGGCAGTGCATCCACGACACGCTCGAACAGCAGTGGAAGATGAACGGCACGCTGCTCACCTACGCGCCCTTCGCGGTCTCGCACAACGTGCGCTACACCTTCGACGCGACGGGCGCCGCCGGGGACCGGGTCAGCCCGGCCGACGTCCTCATCGACGGCACCCCCCTCGATGTGAAGGCCTCCTACCGGATCGCCGTCCCCGCCTACACCCTGATCGGCGCCGACGACTATCCGGCCCTGGCCAAGCACACCCAACCGGTGCGCCACACAAGGGACTTCGAGAGCTTCATCGCCTACCTGCAGAGCCAGGCCGTGCTGACCCCGGCACCGCTCGGCCGGGTCACCGCGCGCAACGCGGCCGGCCTGCGCGCCGAGACCGGCGAGCTGCTCCCGGTGCCCCCGACGGCCAGTGCGGACACCCCCCGGGTGGCGTCGGCCGGCACCGACGGCGGCCAGGGCCGCTGCTGACCCGCCGTCCCCCTTCCTCGTGCCCGGGCGTACGAGGAAGGGGTGGTGCGCAGGCCGGGGAACGCGGAACGGAGCGCGCCGCGTAGGGTCGATCGCGGTGGCGCGGCACGGTGCCCGCCGCCGTGATCGTCCGCTGCCCGGAGGCCGACCCTGAGTACCGTCACCGCCGAGATCGTGTCGGCCGTCCTCCTGGCCGGCGTGCTCGCCTTCGCCGTCGTGCGTCCCCGCAACTGGCCGGAGGCGGTCGCGGCCGTCCCGGCGGCGGGGCTCGTGGTCGCGCTCGGCGCGGTCTCACCCGCCGAGGCCTGGCAGCAGACCCGCGACCTGCTGCCCGTCGTGGGATTCCTGGCCGCCGTCCTCGTCCTGGCCCAACTCTGCGACGACGACGGCCTGTTCGCCGCGGCGGGGGACGCCGTGGCCCGGATCTGCGGGTCCGGCGCGCAGCGGCTGCTCGGTGGCGTGTTCGTGGTGGCGGCCGTGATCACCGCCGTCCTGAGCCTCGACGCCACCGTCGTGCTGCTGACGCCCGTGGTGTTCGCGACGGCGGCCCGCGCCGGGGTCCGGGCCCGCCCGCACGTGTACGCCACCGCGCACCTGGCGAACTCGGCGTCCCTCCTGCTGCCCGTCTCCAACCTCACCAATCTGCTGGCCCTCGCCGCGAGCGGGCTCACCTTCACCCGGTTCGCCGCGCTGATGGCCCTGCCGTGGCTCGCGGCCATCGCCGTGGAGTACGCCGCCTTCCGCGTCTTCTTCCGCAGCGACCTGGCGGCCCCTCCGGCCGGGGGGCGTACGCACGAGAGCACCGAGGTGCCCGTCTTCACGCTCGTGGTCCTCGGCCTGACGCTCGCCGGCTTCGTCGTGACCTCGTTCGCCGGGCTCAGCCCGGCATGGGCCGCCCTCGCGGGCGCGGTCGTGCTCGCGGCGCGCGGCCTGTCCCGGCGGCGCACCACGCCGCGCGCCCTGGTCGCCTCCGCCGGGGTGCCGTTCTGCCTGTTCGTGCTCGCCCTCGGCGTCGTCGTCAAGGCCGTCGTCGACAACGGGCTCGGCCCGGCGATCGGACGGCTGCTGCCCGACGGGGATTCGCTGCCGGCGCTGCTCGCCGTCGTCGCCGTCGCCGCGGTCCTCTCCAACCTCATCAACAACCTGCCCGCCGTGCTGGCACTGCTCCCGGTGGCCGCACCGGGGGGCGCGGGACCGGTCCTGGCCGTTCTCATCGGCGTCAACCTCGGCCCCAACCTCACCTATGTCGGCTCCCTGGCCACCCTGCTGTGGCGGCGGATCCTGCACGAGCACGACGACGCGCCCGAACTCGGCCACTTCACCCGGCTCGGACTGCTCACCGTTCCCGCCACACTGGTCGCGGCGACGGCCGCGCTGTGGGCGGCCCTGCACACGATCGGAGGCTGACCGCATTCCATGAGCGTCATCGTCTGGATCACCGAAGGCACCTGGCCCGCCTGCGTGGACGCGGCACGCGAACACGCCGACGAGCGCGAACTCGTGCTGCTGCACGTCACCGACGACGCGGTTCCCGAGGCCGCGCACGGCGCGTTCGCCGGGCTCCTCGGACGCGGCCACCGCGAGCGCGACCCGGGCACCCGGCTCGAAGACCTCTCCCGCACCGCAGCCGAGGACCTCCTCGCGGAGGCCGAACGCCGCCTCGACCGCCCGGCCCGCCGCCTCGCGCTGCACGGCCGTGCAGAACACCAGGTCGTCCGCGCGGCGCAGGGCGCCGACCTGCTGATCTGCGCCCGGGACGGCGACCGGGCCCATCTCGGGCCCCGCAGCCTGGGCCCGGCCACCCGGTTCGTGGTCGACCACGCGCCCTGCCCGGTCCTGCTCGTCTGGCCGGACACCGCCCCCGGCCTCGGCTCGCTGCCGCCCCCGCCCCACCACCCCGGTCCCTGATCGCCCCCCATCCGTGTGTCCCGCAAGCAGGAGAGGCATGTCCGAGAGAGCACAGCAGCCGGAGCGCGGTCCGGCACCGATTGACCCCGATGTCGATCTGGCCGTACCGGCTCAGCGCCGCGAGGTGGCCCAGGGGCTCGGCCCGCTGGTCGCGGTGGTGGCGCTCGGCGGCGCGCTCGGCGCCTGTGCCCGCTACGGTGCCTCGCTCCTGTGGGCCACGCCCTCCGGGGCCTTCCCCTGGACGACCCTGCTCGTCAACGCCGTCGGTTGCGCGGTGATCGGCGTGTTCATGGTGGTGATCACCGAGGTGCGGACCGCGCACCGGCTGGTGCGGCCCTTCTTCGGCACCGGGGTGCTCGGCGGCTTCACCACGTTCTCGACGTACGCCGTCGACATCCAGAAGCTCCTGGCCGCGCACCGGCCCGGCACCGCGTTCGCCTATCTCGCCCTGACCTTGTTCGCGGCACTGGCGGCGGTGAGTGGCACGGTGTGGCTGACCCGCCGCCTGTTGGTGCGGGGAGCCACGGCGGCGGACGCGGCCGGAAGGGAGCGGGCCCGGTGAACTGGCTGTTCGTGGTGGTGGGGGCGGCGATCGGCGCGCCCCTGCGCTTCCTCACCGACCTGACCGTGCAGAAGCGGCACGGGGGCGCCTTCCCGTGGGGCACCCTCACCGTGAACGTGGCCGGATGTCTCGTCCTCGGCGCTTTGACGGGTGCCGTCACGGAGGGAGCCGCCTCCTCCCAGATGCAGCTGTTCGTGGGCACCGGTCTGTGCGGGGCACTCACGACGTATTCGACCTTCTCGTACGAGACGCTGAGGCTCGCCGAGCAGGGTGCGACCCGGGCAGCGGCGGCGAACGTGCTGGTCAGCCTGGTGGCCGGGTTGGGCGCGGTCTTCCTGGGCGTGGGGCTCGCCGAGGCGCTCTGGGGCTGAGGCCCCTGGGCGGGGAGGGGCCGGGCGCCCCGGGCGAGGCCCGGGCCGGGAGCCCGGGCCCGCGTGCCGCGCAACCGATCCGGATACTCTGGCGTCTACATGCTTGTAGTCGTTCATGTTCGGCCGCCCCGCCCTTCACGCCGAGGACCACCGCACGCCCTGCCCCGTTCGCCCCACCCACCGGAGTACCGCACCCCATGACCAGCCCCACCCCGACGATCCAGGCCCTGGACGGCGCGTCCATCGACGGCGGCCTGTACGGCGACATCACGGACTTCGCCCGGCACACCCCCTGGCTGAACGGGCCCGTGTCCGCCTACACCAGTTACGGTGTCGCCCTGTTCGCCGTGTTCATGCTGGCCGGCTGGTGGCTGGCCCGCCGCAAGGACGCCTCGGTGATGGCCGCGGCCCTGGCCACGCCGGTCGCGGTGGTGCTCGCCTACGTGGTCAACGACGCGGTCAAGTCCGTGTTCACGGAACCGCGGCCCTGCCGCGCCCTGCCGCACGACTTCCTGATCGAGAAGTGCCCGCCGCTGGACGACTACGCGTTCCCCAGCAATCACAGCACCGTGGTGGCGGCAGCCGCCGTGGCCCTGTTCCTGGTGGACCGGCGTCTCGGGGCGGTCGCCGCGGTCGCCGCGCTCCTGATGGGCGCGTCGCGGGTGTACGTCGGGGCGCACTACCCGCACGACGTCCTGGTCGCCTTCGCGACCGGCGCCGTGGTGGCGCTCGCCGTGACCTGGTCCGCGCGGCGCTACGCGGCTCCACTCGTCGAGCGGCTGCGCGGCGGCGCACTGAAGCCGGTCCTCACCTGACACCAGGTCAGGGAATTCCGGGGCCGTCTCAAGTGCCCCCCGGGCGGCGATTCCGCGCCCGGGCGGGCGTGGGCCGGTAGGCGGGCGGGGCCGCAGCGCCTAGGCTCGGCCGTGTGCTGCGAATCGTCGAGGAACTCGCCGGCCCGGGCCCGCTGCGCGTCTGCGCACACGCCCCCGCCGACGGTGACGCAGGGACCGGACTGCGCGTACTGCTGATCGCCGACGTGCTGGCCCGCGTGGTCGAACTGCGCGGCCGGGCCGTGCTGATCGGCTGGAGCGGGCCTCGGTGCGAGGCTGCCGCCGAGGCGGGCATCCGGCCGCCCGACGCCGAAGGCGACCCCGAGCGCATCGCCGAGGAACTCGGCGGCCCCCCGGGTGTCCGGCTCGGCGCCGACACGTACGAGGACGCGGGTGTCGCCGCCCTCCGCATCGGCGCCGCCACGCTGCCCCCGCTCGCCGGCGCCGACCTCCTGGCCGTACGCCTGTTGCTGCTCAGCCGGCCCTACGAGGAGCCGGTCTCGATCACGACCGGGCAACTCGACGAGGCGAGCCGCGCCCTGGCCCGCTGGCGCCGCGCCGTGGCGAACTGGGCCGCCCAGCCCTCGAAACCGATCCCCGCCGCCCTGAAGACCACGGCCCGTACCGCATTGGACGAGCGCCTCGACACCGCCGCGGTCCTGCGGCTCCTGCACGATCTGGCGACCGACGACGAGGTGCCGCCGGGAGCCAAGTTCGAGACCATGGCCCACCTCGACCGGATCCTCGGGCTCGAACTCGTCCGCGAGGTGGGCACGGTGTGAGTCGGCGACGAGCCGCCCCTTCAACTCCTCTTCATCGCAGGGGAGTTGCAGGGGCGGCGCCGTCCGGAAGGGATCAGCCCGCGAACCCTCCATCGCTCAACGCCTTGTCGATGCGGGCCCGGTGCGCCTCTTCCCACGCGTCCAGGGTCTCGGTGGCCTCCTTGGCGAGCTTGGCCCGCGCGTCGCGCAGGGTCTGCTGAGCCCGCGCGTGCGGGGTGACCACGATGCCCTCCTCGTCGGCCACCACCACATCGCCCCGGTGCACGAGCACCCCGCCGCAGCGCACCGGTTCGCCCAGCGGGGTGACGGCCTTCTTGGTGCCGGGGATGGGGAGGACGCCCCGGGCGAACACGGGGAAGCCCGCCTCGCGGACCTCGGCGAGGTCACGGATCACTCCGTCGAGCACGAACGCCGCGATGCCCCGGCGCTGGGCCACGGCGCACACGTTGCCTCCGGCGAGCGCGTAGTCCAGGTCGCCCGATTGCACGACGACGACCGTCCCGGGCTCGGCCCGGTGGATGGCCGCGTGCAGCATGAGATTGTCACCGGGCGGACAGCGAACGGTGAATGCGGGCCCGGCCACCCGGGGAATCGGGGACCACAAAGGGCGAATGCCGATATCCATGACCTGGTCGCGGCCGAGGAGATCGGCGAGCGTGGTCGGAGGAATGTCCTTGAATTCCGCGTGGTCGTTCATGCTCTTTCTCCTGTTGCGTGTGGCTGATGGGTCGACAAGCGCGTCAGCCACGTTCTGACGGGGATGGTGGAACGGAATTGACGGGGTCCCAGATGCTGGGGCGGTAGAGGCTCGGGCCGTGTCCAGTGCGAACTCGGAAACGTTCTCAGGCGGATTGATCCGCCGCCAGGAGGCGGTCCCGCGACAGGGGATCGGTGGCGGCCGGGGCCGTGCAGGCGTGGGCGCCCGCGAGCGCGCCGAGCCGTCCGCAGTCAAGGGCGTCCCGGCCGTCGAGCCGGCCGTACAGGAAGCCGCTGACATAGGCGTCGCCCGCGCCGTTGGTGTCCACGACGGGAGCGGGCGGCGCGACGGCCGGAACGTGCTGGGGGTGGGCGCCGCCGTCGCGGGTCAGCACGTAGGAGCCCGCGGCCCCGGCGGTGGCCACGACCGTGTCGGCGCGTCCTTCGCGGAGGATCTCCCGCATCAGCGCGGGCGTTCGGTCCCCCGCGCCCGCCGAGCTGAGGAAGACGAGGTCGGCCCGGAGCGCGAACTCCCGGTGGTGGTCGGCCAGTCCGTCCCAGTCGTGCAGATCGGTGGAGACGGAAACGCCGAGTTCCTCGATGTCGTCGAAGAGGAAGCGGGAGAAATTCATGATGGACAGATGGACATGGCGGGTCCGGCGCAGCCAAGGGAGGTAGAAGTCGGGCGGCATCCGCAGGTCCGCCGGGTCGCGGGCGTCGTAGAAGGACATCCGGCGGCCGTCCGCCGCCACCAGGTTCACCGCGCGGCGGGTGCCGGCCGCTGAGATCAGCGGTGCGAAGTCGACGTCTGCGGCCGCCAGCATCTCGCGCACCCTCGCACCGGTCGCGTCCTCGCCGATGCAGTCGAGCAGGCCGACCGCGAGGCCGAGCGCCCGCGTCCCGAGGGCGACGTTCGCGCCCGTGTGGCCGGGCCACTCCTCGATCGGGCCGACCTGCACGGAGTCGGCCAGGGGTACGGGCAGGGATTCGACCCGGACGACGGTGTCCACCCCCGTTCCCCCCACCACCAGGACGTCGTACCGCGCACCGTCTCGGATCACTGTTCCACCTCTCTGCCGCCGTCCCCCCGTGCGGGGCGGTCCGTGAGCATGATCGCGGACGGGTTCCGGGGGCGTACGGCCGACAGCCCAAGTGTCCTGAATGGGCGGTTATGTGGGGCTCGATCGGCGGCGCAGTAATGTCCTAATTGGGGGTAATGAGTACACCCCTCCTCTTTTGTCGAAGGGCTCTTCGGTTGCACCGCGGGCGAGTGAATTGGGTCACGTGCGGCGTGCGGGGCGGGCCAGGGCGGTCGACGTCAGTTCTGTTTCCCCGAAAGCGAGTTGGGGATTTCGGTGGGGTGCGGATCCGCTGTCCATTCAAGTTGATCTATATCCGTGAGTGCGCCGCATGAATTCCGGCCTTGTTTCCGCTCGGCCTATTCGTCTACGTTCACCGTCAATCCGGAAGGAACGCCGAATCCTGCCGCCGTCCGGAGCCTCCCACACACGTACGGCAGGAGCGGGGGACCCAGGTAAGCCGCCGAACCGGATTCCGGAACGGCTGGGGTGAAGTCGCGCATGCCGCGGCCGGACATCTCCCGTCCGAACCCGACAGCTCACCTCGTAGGCGACGGAGAGGAAAACACCATGCCTGCAAAGGGCAAGCACCGCCGTCCGAAGTCCAGCGCGTTCTCCCGCCGCCTCGCCGTCGCGGGCACCGGCGGCGCCGTTCTGGCCATGCCGGTGATCGGCGCGACCACGGCCTCCGCCGCCCCGTCGCACGCGGCCACCGCGGTCACGTCCGCCCCCGCCGTCGCCGCGGCCAAGACGGTCACGGCCGCGAAGGCCGCCCCCACGAGCTACTCCGTCGCCGCCGGCGACTCGCTCGCCAAGATCGCGGACGCCCTCCAGGTGACCGGCGGCTGGAAGCAGCTGTACCAGGACAACCAGGGCGTCATCGGCAGCAACCCGGCGCTGATCCACCCGGGCCTCAAGCTGACCATCGGCGGCGCCGCCGCGAGCACCGCCCGCGACGCCTCGGCCGACCGCGCCGACCGCTCCGCGCGGACGACCACGCTCGCCACCCCGGCCTCGACGAAGTTGTACGCGAACAACCTGGACGGCTGGATCAGGCAGTCGCTCGACATCATGGCCCAGCACGGCATCCCGGGCAGCTACGACGGCATCTACCGCAACATCATGCGGGAGTCCTCGGGCAACCCGATGGCGATCAACAACTGGGACTCCAACGCCGTGGCCGGAACCCCCTCCAAGGGCCTCCTCCAGGTGATCCAGCCCACGTTCAGCGCCTTCCACGTGCCGGGCACGTCCACGGACCTCTACGACCCGATCGCCAACATCACCGCCGCGTGCAACTACGCGGCCAAGACCTACGGCTCGATCGACAACGTCTTCGGGGCCTACTGACAGACCCTGTGGCCGGGCGCTCTCGGAGGCGGGGAGCGAGCGCCCGGCCACAGCACGGCTCATCGCCGGCCTCCGCACGGTCACAACTGACCGTGCGGCATTGCCTTTTGGGGGTTCGGCCGCGCGCCGGGCCGCCGCCTCCAGGTGCTCAACGCTGCCGCTCCCGGGTGCTCAAGCCGGGGTGGCGCAACTTTCGTTCACCCTCCGGAGTGAACAAATCGCTGGCTGCACGTTTCTGCATGCGCGGCTGTTCCTAGGGTGCTAGTGCGTCACCCCGGAACCACGGTGACTGTCCCACTACCGAGTACTCCCGCGCCGCGGGGGTCAGTTCTGGACCGGGAGCTGCCATGGGATCCACCACTCAGCCGTCCGTCTTCGCTCCCGTACCCCTGCCGCCGGGGCTGCTGCCGGACCGCAGCCGCACCGCCCGCACCTACCTGATGCGCGGGTTCACCGTCGTCGAGGTCCACGGCACCGTCGACCTGGCCAGCGCGCCCGATGTGCGGCTCCATCTGGACGCGGCCACCCAGCCCGCCGGTGCCCGCGTGATCGTGGATCTGCGGCCGGTGGACTTCTTCGACTGCTCCGTGCTCACCCTGCTCTGCCGGGCCCACCGCAGGATCCGCGAGCGCGGCGGCCACCTGGGCCTGGTCTGCGTACGGCCCTGGCACCTGAAGATCCTCGCGGCGGGACGGCTCGACACCCTGCTGTGCCCCGCGGCGTCCGTCGACGAGGCGGCCCTCGCGGCGCTGGCGCGCAACGATTCCCAGAACAAGGCGCCCTGAGGCGCGGCCAGTTGACCCGAGGACGGCCCGGCGCGGGCGTATCGTCACGCCATGGACGACCAACTCGCCGCCCAGTGGCTCGCGACCGCCGTCGAAGAGGCGCGGGCGGGCCTCGCCGAGGGCGGCATCCCGATCGGCGCGGCACTCTACGGTCCGGACGGCACCGTCCTCGGACGGGGACACAACTTGCGGGTGCAGAACGGCGACCCCTCGCTGCACGCGGAGACCGCGGCGTTCCGGCACGCGGGCCGACAGCGCTCATACCGGGGTACGACCATGGTGACCACGCTGTCCCCGTGCTGGTACTGCAGCGGTCTGGTGCGGCAGTTCGGCATCTCGCGCGTCGTCGTGGGGGAGGACCGGACGTTCCGGGGCGGACAGGAGTGGCTGGCCGAGCACGGGGTGGAGATCACGGTGCTCGACGATCCGCGATGCGTGAGCATGATGACGGACTTCATCGCGGCCCGCCCCGACCTGTGGAACGAGGACATCGGGAAGTGAGTCGCACGCGACCCTTCGACGACATGATGGTCCGTCAAGTTGTGCCCCACGCACCGTGGTTGATGAGTTCCATCAGCGCGCCGAGGTGGGGGATGGTCGCGATGTGCGGGGGAAGCTCGGCCGGACGGGGGCGGGAGCCCACGAGAATAGCGGCCATCCCGTGGGTGTGGGGGCCCAGCGCGTCGCCCCGCGGGTTGTCGCCGACGAACAGGATCTCTCGCGGCGGGCAGCCGGCCGCCGCCGTCACCGCGGCGTAGAACCGCGGGTCGGGCTTGCGGAAGCCGAGGGTGCTGGAGAGCACCAGGGCGTCGAAGCAGTCCGCGATGCCGGCGTCCCGCAGGGTCGTGCGGCGCACCGGCTCGGGCCGGTCGGTGTTGGAGGCCAGCACGCAGGACAGTCCGGCCGCCCTCAACTCCCGTACGGCAACAGCTGCTTTGGGGTCGACCCGGGCGTCCGGCAGCACGGTGAACACCCTCTCGGTCGCGCGCCGCAGATTGGGGACGCGGGCTCCGCACTCATGGGCCGCCCGGGCGAGACGGTCCACGAAGGGCGTGCGCAATCCCCGGGCCGGGTCGGTGCGACGGGCCTCGCGGGTGACGGAGTCGAAGCGTGCGGGGAACTCCGCCGGGACCGAGACTCCCGGCAGGCCGGCCAGGACGTCCGCGACGAACCGTCCGTCCGGGACCGGGCCGTGGCCGGCCAGGGTGCCGACGAAATCGAGCGCGAGCACACGCGGCCGCTCCATGGGACCGCCCCTTTCCCGGGATCCTGAGGTCACCCTAGGGGTGGCCGCGGGCAATTCGGTTCAGTGGCCAGGACCGGCGATTCGCCCTTCGGCGGGCCGAGCGGGTCGGTGCCCCACGGGTCCGCCGGATGATCTGATGCGTACATGGAAGAGGAGAAGGAAGTCCCCCCGCGCAAGAGGTGTCCGATCCGGTGGCCGGTGCTGGCGGGTTCGGCGGCGCTGGCGCTCGCGGCCGGTGTCCTGCCCGCGGCGGCGGCCCCGGTGGACCGGCAGAGCGGTGAGCGCGCTCAACAGGCGGCCCTGCAACGCCATATGGAGAGCGTCGCCCCCTCCCCGACGGAGCTCAGGCGCTTCCTCGAGGCGCTGCCCAAGGGGGGCGATCTGCACCACCATCTGGCCGGTGCGGTGCGGGCGGAGTCCGTCATCGGGTATGCCGCGCGTGACGGCAAGTGCATCGACGCGACGACCTACGTGGCCACCGAGGGGCCCGTTCCGTGCGCTGCGGGACAGCGCCCGGCCGCCGACGCCGCGGTGCCGGGGCCGTTCCGGACGGCCGTCGTGCGTGCCTGGTCGATGCAGGGCTTCGTGCTGCCGCCGGACGGCGACCCACAGCCCGGCCACGACCACTTCTTCAACACCTTCGGCGCCTTCGGCGCCGCCCAGACCGGGCACGACGCGGACATGCTCGCCGAGGCCGCGCGGGACTCGGCCAAGGAGCACAGCCAGTATCTGGAGACCCTGATCTCTCCCGGGATCGGCCCGCTCAACCAGCTCGTGGACCGCGTCCTGCCGCACGACCCGGGCCCCGACGACCTCGCCGCGTTCCACGCCACCCTGACCGCGGACCCGCGCTTTGAGGCCATCGTCCGGCAGGCGGCCGACGACACCGACCGCAGCGTCCGCGACTCGCGCAAGCTGCTCGGCTGCGACACCCCGAACGCGCCCGAGGCCTGCCGGATCGCGATCCGCTTCGACTACCAGGTGCTGCGCGCCCAGGGCCCGCGCCACGTCTTCGCCCAGCAGATCCTCGGCTTCGAGCTCGCCCGCCGGCACCTGGGCCGGGTCGTCGGCGTGAACATGGTGCAGCCCGAGGACGCGCCCCTCGCGCTGCGGGACTACACCCTGCACATGAGGATGGTCGGCTTCCTCAGGTCCCGTGCCCCGCAGGTCCATGTCACGCTGCACGCGGGGGAGCTCGTCGGCGGACTGGCCGGTGTGACCGGGCGCGATCTCACGTTCCACATCGGCCAGGCCGTCGGCGTGGCCGGGGCCGAGCGGATCGGCCACGGCGTCGACCTCGCCCACGAGCACGACCCCGAGGCCCTGCTGGCCCGGATGCGCCGTGCGCACGTCCTGGTCGAGGCGCCCCTGATCAGCAACGCCCAGATCCTGCGCGTGAGCGGCGACCGGCACCCGCTGCACACCTACCTGGACGCGGGCGTCCCGGTGGCTCTGGCCACCGACGACCCCGGGGTCAGCCGCACCGACCTGACGGACGTCTTCCAACTGGCCGTCCGGGACCAGCGGTTGACGGTCGCCCAACTGCGCACGATGGTCCGCGCCTCGCTCGACCACGCGTTCATCGAGGGGCGCGGTCTGTGGCAGGAGCGGGACAGGTACGACGCGTTCACCCAGCCGTGCGTCCACGACACCCCGGCGAACGACCGACGGCCCACCGCCCGTTGCCGTGCCTTCCTCGCGACGAGCCCCAAGGCCGCCGTCCAGTGGAAACTGGAGGCGGACTGGCGGGACTTCGCAAACCGCTACGCCCCCGACGCAGGACACAGGCGGCGCGGCGTGCCGCCCTTGAGGGTCGCGTCGGCGCAACCGCCCGGGAGGCCGTCGTGGGCACGGGTGCCGAAGTTGGCCGTCACGGTGAGCGTGCCGGCGCCGAACACCGTGCGCTGAACGGTGCGGTCCGCCGTGAGCCAGGCGAAGCCGGTCAACTCCTTGGTTCCGGCGGCCTGGTGCAGCGGCGCGAAGTACTGCTGCAGAGCGGCGAGTTCGCGTGTGTTCTCGTCGTCGTGCGGGTCCTTGTCGCTGAGGACGAAGTTCAGCGGGGTGTTGTAGAGCATCGCGAGCAGCGCGCGGTCCTTCTTCTGGTCGGGGAGCTTGCCGTAGGGCAGCTCCCAGCGCTCGACGTTGATCAGCGAACCGTGCAGGGCGGTCTCGTACAGCGGTACTCGGTAGGCGGGGTCGTACATCGCCTTCAGGGCATCGGAGGCTGCCGCACGGTGCTCCGGCTTGAAGTCGCCGACCCGTACCGGCTTGAAGAACGTGTCGGGTGCGGCCTGCGGTGCGTAGCCGCCCCAGGCCGGATCGTCCTTGGGCTGGTCGGGGGCGCTGTCGAAGTGGCCGGTCTCCATCGGCCAGAGCCGCCCGTCGACCGGGGTCCCCGAGCCGTGGTCGAAAGCGAGGACGCCATTGGCCCACGCCCCGGCGGACTCCGATCCCAGGACCAGGGGGTCGCGGTGGGCCGCGTCGTACGTGCCGTCGGTCAGGCGCCCCATCCGGGCCAGCCGGTTCGCGCGGTCATCGGCCATGGTCATCGGGTGCGCCGTGTCGTGGTCGCGGAACAGCTCGCCCGCCGCGTCCACGTCCAGGAAGTAACTCGTGGCGCCGTTGGCGACCAGGGAGCTGCTGCGGTCGGCGAGGTAGTGGTGTCCGCGCTCGGCCTGCTCGAACGCCTGCGAGCTGAGGTAGCAGCCCTGCCGGTGGAAGCCCGGCTGAGGGGTGCCGTCCGCCCGGCGCACGCAGAAGGACGGGTAGACGCCGTCGGGCCAGATCGAGTTCGGGGGAGTGTCGGGGCCCTTGGCGCGCCCGTTGGCGTACGAGTCGTACGGTCCGACGAGGTATCCGGCCCGGGCTGCCGCCGCGACGTCCGCGGGCTTCATGGGGGCGTCGTCGGCGTCGTATCCCAGCCAGAGCCGGGACACGCCGAGGGACGTGAGCCGGTCGATCCCGGCCGTGGTGCGGGCGCCGCCCCAGGCGTAGGCGTGGAAGGCGCCGAGCAGTTTCGCGGTCTCGGGGTTGGCCGCGATCTTGTCGCTCAGGCTGCCGAGCCGCCCGTGCTCCGCGAGCCAGCGCCGGTAGTCGGTGGCCGGAGCGACGGGAGAGCCGTCGGTGAGGGTGAAGGCGACGGTGTACGTGCGGGTCGTGTTGCCGCCGGAGAAGGTGTGCCTGGCCGTGGTGCGCAGCCGTCCGTCCGGTGAGGCGTAGCCGAGCGTGGTGTCGATGTCGGTGGGCGTGAGGTAGCTGACGCCCCGTCCGCCACCCAGTGAGTAGCCCCAGACGGGCAGGGTGAGCTGGGACGCCATCTCCTCGGCCGAGCCCACGAGTTGAGCGCGGGAGGAGTTCCAGAACGGATCGGAGACCGGCAGCGACAGGCCCTCGCCGCGCGGCAGCTGGAGCGCGGTCGCGCCGGGGTCGGTGCCGGTGACCGGCCACGCCAGGCTCTCGTCGCGGTCCGCGGTGAGGCTGATCAGGAGCCGCCCGCGCTCGACACGGGCCGCCGCGTGCAGTCCGCGCGCCGGGTACGACCACCGGGCGCCGTCGGCGGTCGTGGTCACCCGGCCGGGACGGCCGGGTGCGTCGGCGGCCGGGTCCGAGACGCGCAGGGTGCGTCCGTCGTCGGTACGGGCGGCGATGCCCAGGGTCCTGGTGTCGATGGTGGCGGTGCCGCCGGCCACGGGCAGGTCGACTTGGCCGTCGTGCACGCGGATCCCCGAGCCGGTGGGTCCGGCGGTGGCCGCCGGGGTGAGGCCGGCCGTCAGGGCGGTGGCGACGGCGAGAACGAGCAGGCCGCGCCGGGGAGTTCGGCGGGCGTGGTGCGCCAGGGGGGACTTCCCCGTAGTGGTGTCCATGGGGCAGTGATAGTGAGGCGTTGTAAGAGCGTTCTAAGAGAGCCGGTCCCGGGAGGGGCCCGGGCTCCCCGTGCCGTCCGCCGGGACGGGCGGCCAGTGGCCCGGCGCCAGGACCCCGAGGGCGTAGGCCTTCGCCACCAGGGCCGTGCGTCCCTGGACGCGCCAGCGCTGGGAGAGCCGGGTCAGGTGGTAGTTGACGCCGTCCACGGTCAGGCCGAGCGCCTTGCCGACCGCCGCCGTGGTCGCGCCCGACGCGGCCAGCGCGAGGATGCGGGCCTGCACCTCGCTCACCGCACCGCGCGCCGGCGCCGGCGGTTCGGGGCGCTCGTCGCGTACGTACAGCATGGCGAGCAGTACGGCCGCAGGTTCGGGCACGGTCATGATCGGGTCGATGGTGAACTCGCCCTCGCGCGCGGCGCCGTGCCGGTCGCGCCAGGTCACTTCCAGCGGATAGCGCGAGGTGCGTCCCGCGCGCAGCGCCTCCACCAGCCGGTCCAGCTGGACCTCCGAGCGCGGGGTGAACAGCTCGCGCAGGCCACGGCCGCGCAGCCGGCCCGGTGTGGTGCCCCACTCGGCGGCCATCGCGGGATTGGCGACGTGCACCTCGCCCTCGATCGTGCAGACGGCGATCGGCAGCGGGATCCGGTCGAGGAGGGTCAGGAAGTGGTTGCGCCAGGCCCCCAGCTCCTCCGAGGACTGCTCACGGACCTCGCCGCCCGCCGGAGCCCGGTCGTCGGGCGCGGCCGGACGCGGAGCCGCCGCCCGGCCGCCGGCTTCCCGGCCGTCCGCTGCCGCCAGGCCGTCCGCCGCGGCCGGTGCCGTCGCGCGCTCGTCGGCCATGCCGCGTGCCACCGCCCCTCCTTGGCCCGTCCGCAAGTGCCGGACGCGAGAAACCACTGCACAATCATGCAGTCGCCCGCCCCGGCACGGCACACCGGGAGGGTGAGTCTTGAGCCATGACGGACACGATCCTGATCCCCACGCCTGCGCACCCCGCCACCGACGACACCGTCCCCCTCGTGGACATCTCGGCCGGCGGCCTCACTGAGACACCCATCCAGCAGGCCATGGAACTGACCCGCGCCCACGGCCCGGTCTACCGCCGCCGCCTCAATGAACACCAGCACCTGTTCGTCAGCTCGCTCGACCTGGTCACCGAGGTGTCCGACGAGACCCGCTTCGCCAAGGGCATCTCGAAGATCCTCGACCACGTACGCGAGTTCGCGGGCGACGGCCTGTTCACCGCCTACAACGACGAGCCGAACTGGGCGAAGGCGCACGACATCCTGATGCCGGCCTTCGCGCTCGGCTCCCTGCGCACCTACCACCCCGCGATGCTGCGGGTGGCACGCCGCGTCATCGACAGCTGGGACGACCGCGCGGGGAGCGGCGCCCCGGTCGACGTGGCCGACGACATGACGCGGATGACCCTGGACACCATCGGCCTCGCCGGTTTCGGCTTCGACTTCGACTCCTTCGGGCGGGCCACCCCGCACCCCTTCGTCGAGGCGATGGTGCGCTGTCTGGAGTGGAGCATGCAGCGCCTGGGGCGCGTGCCGGGCTCCGATCACAGCGCCGCCGACCGGGAGTTCGAGCGGGACTCGGCCTATCTCGCCTCCGTGGTCGACGAGGTCATCGCCGCCCGCACCGAGAGCGGGGACACCTCCGTGGACGACCTGCTCGGCCTGATGCTGGGCGCCACGCACCCCAAGGACGGGACCACCCTGGACGCGGCCAACATCCGCAACCAGGTCATCACGTTCCTGATCGCCGGCCACGAGACCACCTCCGGCACCCTGTCCTTCGCGCTGTACCACCTCCTGAAGGATCCGGCCGCGCTGCGCCTGGTCCAGCGCGAGGTGGACCAGCTGTGGGGCGACACCCGCGACCCCGAACCCGCCTTCGAGGACATCGGCAGGCTGCGCTTCACCCGTCAGGTCCTGAGCGAGACCCTGCGCCTGTGGCCCACGGCCGCCGCCTTCACCCGGCAGGCCCGCGAGGACACCGTGCTCGGCGGTCGGGTACCGATGGCCGCGGGCGACCTCGTCACGGTGCTGACACCCATGCTGCACCGCGATGCGGTGTGGGGTGACAACCCGGAGCTCTTCGACCCCGGGCGGTTCACGCCCGAGGCGGAGGCGGCCCGCTCGCCACACGCGTACAAGCCGTTCGGCACCGGGGAACGGGCCTGCATCGGGCGGCAGTTCGCCCTCCACGAGGCGACCATGCTGCTCGCGCTGCTCGTGCACCGCTACCGCTTCCTCGACTCCGGCGACTACCGCCTGCGGATCCGGGAGACCCTCACCCTCAAGCCCGAGGGCTTCACGCTGTCCCTGCTCCCGCGCACCCCCGCCGACCGCGCCCTGAACCGGCTCGCGCTGCCCGGCGCCGCCGCCGTCGCCGAGGCGCCCACGGCCACGCCCGAACTGCCCACCCGGGTGCGCCAGGGCACCGGTCTGCTGGTCCTGCACGGCACGAACTACGGCACCTGCCGCGGCTTCGCCGAAAGCCTGGCCGTCGAGGCCGCGGCCCTCGGCGCCGCCACGGAGGTCGCGCCGCTCGACGCCCACGCCGGGGCGCTGCCCGCGGACCGCCCCGTCGTCATCGTCGCCGCCTCCTACAACGGACAGCCCACCGACGACGCGGCGCGTTTCGTCCGCTGGGCCGAGGAGGCGGGGCCGGGCGCGGCTGAAGGGGTGCCGTTCGCGGTGCTGGGCGTCGGCGACCGCAACTGGGCCGCCACCTACCAGCGCGTGCCGACCCTCATCGACGACCGGCTCGCGGCCCTCGGCGGTGAACGTCTGCTGCCCCGCGCCGCAGCCGACGCCTCCGGTGAACTCACGGGCGCCGTGGGGGAGTTCACCCGGGAGCTGCGACGCGTGCTGCTGGCGCGGTACGGGGACGCCGACAGCGTCGGCGCTCCCGCTCCCGCCGCCGGTGCGCCCTACACCGTCACCGAGGTCACCGGCACCGCGCGCGAGGCACTGGCCGCACGCCACGGCCTCGTCGAAATGACCGTCACCGAGAGCCGCGACCTCACCGCCCCCGGGCACCCCAGGCCCAAGCGCTTCGTGCGGCTCGCCCTGCCCGACGGCGTCGACTACCGCACCGCCGACCACCTCGCCGTGCTGCCCGCCAACAAAGCGGACACCGTCGCCCGGGCCGCCTCGGCGCTCGGCGTGGACCTCGACACCGTCCTCAGCATCCACGCGTCCGGCGCCGCGCCCGGCGCGCCGGCGCCCGACCGGCCCCTGTCCGTACGTGAACTCCTCACCCATCACGTCGAGTTGGGCGCTCGCCCCACCCGGGAGCAGATCGCCCTGCTCGCCGCGCGCAACCCCTGCCCGCCCGAGCGCGCCGCGCTCGAACACCTCGGGGCCGACGACCCGCGTCCGCTCCTCGGCCTCATCGAGGACCACCCCGCCCTGCGCGGCGCACTCGACTGGCCCACCCTCCTGGAACTGCTGCCCCCGCTGCGCCCCCGCACCTACTCGGTGTCCTCCTCGCCCACCCGCGACCCCCGGCACGCCGATCTGATGGTCTCGCTCAACCCGGGCGGCACCGGGTCCGGCCATCTGCACGCGCTGCGGCCGGGCGACACCGTCCTCGCCCGCGTCCAGCCCTGCCGCCAGGCCTTCCGCATCGCACCCGACGCACCCGAACCGGTGATCATGATCGCGGCGGGAACGGGCCTCGCTCCCTTCCGCGGCGCCGTCACCGATCGGCTCGCACAGTCCCGCCCCGCGCCCGCCCTGCTGTACTTCGGCTGCGACGCACCGGACGCGGACTTCCTGCACGCCGACGAACTGCGCGCCGCGGAACGGGCGGGCGTCCTCTCCCTGCGGCCCGCCTTCAGCGCACCCGCGGAGGGCGGTGGCCGCTTCGTGCAGCACCGCCTCATCGAGGACGCCGACGACATCTGGCCGCTCCTGGAGGCGGGCGCCCGGGTGTACGTGTGCGGCGACGGCAACCGGATGGCGCCGGGCGTGCGCAGCGCCTTCCGCGAGCTGTACGCCCTGCGCACCCGGGCCTCGGCCGATGAGGCGGAGAGCTGGCTGAACCGCCTCACCGCCGAAGGCCGGTACGTGGAGGACGTCTACGCCGGCTGAGGCGTCCCGGGCGCGCTCCTGGGCCGGGCGGACGGCCCGCCGGGGAGCGCGCGCCGCCGCCGCGCACCACAATCGGAGGAACCGGGACGCCCGCCGCACCGGCGGCCCGCCCACCTCGACATCTCGACACCGGGAGAGAGCACGCGATGCCCACCAGCTCCGCAAGCACCGGCAAGGACACCATGAAGGCCATGACCTACTCCGCGTACGGGGACAACGCGGTCCTCAGCCTCACCGAACAGCCCCTGCCCAAGGTGGGCCCCGGCGAGGTGGTCGTGCGGGTGCGCTGCGCGGCCGTCAACCCGGTCGACTGGAAGATCATGTCCGGCGGTCTCGACGGCATGATGGACACCGTCTTCCCCGTCGTCCCGGGCTGGGACGTCGCCGGCGTGGTGGAGCGCGTGGGCATCGACACCCCCGAGTGGAAGGAGGGGGACGAGGTCATCGCGTACGCCCGCAAGGACTATGTGCACGGCGGCACCTTCGCCGAGTACGTGACCGTTCCCGTACGGGCACTGGCCCGTAAGCCCGGATCCTTGACCTGGGAGGAGGCGGCGGGCCTGCCGCTGGCCGGGCTCACCGCGCACCAGACCCTGACCCGCCTCGGCACCGCGAAGGGCGACACGGTGCTCGTGCACGGCGCCGCGGGCGGCGTCGGCACCTTCGGCGTCCAGATCGCGCGGGCGATGGGCGCCCGCGTGATCGGCACCGCCTCCGAGCGCAACCACGACCGGCTGCGCGAACTCGGGGCCGAACCGGTGACGTACGGGGACGGCGTCGCCGACCGCGTCCGGGCGCTGGCACCCGACGGTGTGGACGTCGTCGTGGACTACGTCGGCGGGGTGCTCGACGCCACCCGCGCGGTCCTGCGCGACGGCGGACGCCACGCCTCGATCGCCGACCCGTCCGTCATGGAGGCGGGCGGCCAGTGGATGTGGGTGCGCCCCGACGGTGCCGGGCTCGAAGCGCTGGCCACCCTCGCGGACGCGGGCCAACTGAAGGTCCCGGTCGCCGAGACGTTCCCCCTGGAACGCCTGGCCGAGGCTTTCGAACTCAGCCAGGCGGGCCACACCCACGGCAAGATCGTCATCCGGGTCGACGGGGACGCGGCGTAGCCTTCGGGTTCGGCGGCGGACGGGTGCCGGATCGGTGTCCGTGGGGTCGGATCCGGACGCGCGCCCGTCGGACGTGCGGTTGGACGCGGCCCGGGTGCCTAGCATGAGCGCCGTGGTCCGCCCGCCGCCGACACGAACGGAGCGCCGTGATGAGCGACCCCGACCCGGGCGCCGCCCCGGAGCCGGCCGCGCCCGATGAGCAGGTCGGGGCGCGCTCCCGCAACGGCCCGCGCCCCGGGGGCCGTCGGCTGGCCGCGGCGCTGGCCGTCACCGTGGTCGTGGCCGGCGGGGGAGCCCTGGCGCTCGGCGCCCGTGACGACAGCCACCCGGAGGCGAAGCGCCCCGCCCCGGAGCCGACCACCGTCGAGGTGTCGACGGGCGCCTGTGGCAGGGGCTGGAGCGGCGCGACGGCCGGCCCCCAGGTCTTCCGCCTGCGCAACACCTCGGCGACGGCCGCCGAGGTCGATCTCACCGACCCCGCGACCGGGGCCGTCTACGGCGAGATCGAGGGCCTCGCCCCCGGCACGTCCCGCGAGTTGCGGGTCGTCCTCGGCGGCGGCTCCTACGCCTTCAAGTGCCTGCCGGACGACGCCGACGCCGTGACCGGACCCACCGTGCGGGTCACCGGCCCGCGCGCCGGAGGCGGCCCGGCCGCGGTGCCGGTCACCCAGCACGACCTCATCCCGGTGGCCCTCGCCTACCAGGCCTGGATCACGACGCGGACGGTCGAACTCGCCGACCGCACCGATGCGTTGACGGCCGCGATCGACGACGGCGACCTGGCGGCGGCGCGCTCCGCCTGGCTGCCCGCCCACCTCGTCTACGCGCGCATGGGCGCCGCCTACGACGCGTTCGGCGCGGCGGACACGGCCATCGACGGAGCGGGCCCGGCGCCCGCCGACGCGGCGTCCGCCCAGGACTTCGCCGGTTTCCACCGCGTCGAGTACGGGCTCTGGCACGGCGAGCCGGCCGCGTCCCTGCGCGGCCCGGCCGAGCGGCTCGCGGGAGCCGTGCACGCGCTGCGCGACAGCTGGCCGCAGGAACGGCTCGACCCCGCCCAACTCGGGCTGCGGGCGCACGAGATCCTGGAGGTCACCGCCCAGTCCGTACTCACCGGCCGCACCGACTACGGCAGCGGCACCAGCCTCGCCACCGCCCGGGCCAACCTCGACGGCACCAGCGAACTCCTCACCCTGCTGCGCCCGTTGCTCACCTCCCGCTACCCGGACCTGCCGCGGCTCGACTCCTGGCTCGACCGCACCCGGCGCACCCTGGACGGCTTCGGGACGGGCGGCCGCTGGACACCGCTGGACAAGCTCGCCCGCCGGGACCGGCAACGCCTCAACAGTGACATCGGGCAGGCGGTGGAACTGCTCGCCCCGGTGGCGACGATCTGCGACGCGCGGAGGACGACATGAGTGAGGTACGACGCCGGGGTCTGCTGCGCGGCGCCGCGGCAGGCGTGGGGACGGCGGTCGCGGCGGCCGCCCTGAGCGGCGCGGTCCCCCGCCCCGCCCGGGCGGGTGTGACCGCCGCTGTCCCCGCACCCGTGGACTTCCACGGCGCGCACCAGGCCGCCATCCTCCAACCCCCGTGCCGCGCAACGGCGTTGGTGTCCTTCGACGTGACGGCCGCCGACCGCAGGGAACTCACCGAACTGCTGCGCACCCTCACGGAGCGGGCCCGCTTCCTGGCCACGGGCGGCACCCCGCCGCCGCTGGGGATCACCGCCCCGCCCAGCGACTCGGGCGTGCTCGGACCGCAGGGGCCCACGGGCGCGGTGACGGTGACGACCGGCGTCGGCGCCTCGCTCTTCGACGACCGGTTCGGCCTCACGAGCCGCAGACCGGCCCGGCTCGCCGCCATGCCGGCCTTCCCCGACGACGACCTCGACCAGGCCTGGTGCCACGGCGACCTGAGTGTGCAGCTGTGTGCCGACAGCCAGGACGTGGTGCTGCACGCCCTGCGCGACATCGCCCGCCACACCCGCGGCGCGATGCAGGTGCGCTGGCGCATGGACGGCTACACCAGCCCGCCGAGGCCCAGCGGAACGCCCCGCAACCACCTGGGGTTCAAGGACGGCACGTCCAACCCCGACACCTCCGACGCGGCCACCATGAACCGGCTCGTGTGGGTCGGCCCGGGAGGCGGCGAGCCCGCCTGGACGGCCGGCGGCAGTTATCTGGTGGTCCGGCTCATCCGCATGTTCGTCGAGTTCTGGGACCGGGTCTCGCTCGGCGAGCAGGAGCGGATGATCGGACGCGGCCGGGACACCGGTGCGCCCCTGGACGGCTCCGCCGAGTTCGACGCGCCGAAGTTCGCGGAGGACCCCAAGGGCGACGTGATCCCCCTGGACAGCCACATCCGCCTCGCCAATCCGCGGTCCGGGTCCAGCGAGAGCGGGCGCATCCTGCGCCGCGGTCACAACTACGACCGGGGCACGGACGCCAATGGCGACCTCGACATGGGGCTCGTCTTCTGCTGCTACCAGCGGGACCCGGCCCGGCAGTTCGAGGCCGTGCAGAAGCGCCTCGCGGGCGAGCCGCTGGTGGACTACATCAAGCCGTTCGGCGGGGGGTACTTCTTCGCGCTGCCCGGCGTGCGGGACCGCACCGACTGGTACGGCCGCGCCCTGCTCGGCTGACCGCGGCCGACCGGGCGAATCCGGCCAACAGGGGGTCAGGTTTCGGCCTGGTATCCCCGGCTGTCTGTCCACCATGGGGACACGGTGTCGCCGTCGCGGTGTAGTGGTCCGCGCGAAGCATCGCGATTCGTCAACGACATCACGAAGGCGGCCGGGCGCCGGACGCCAGTGGAGGCACGCGAAGCATGGGCAGCAGAGGCAGCGCGGCGGTCCCGGGACGCCGGGCCGGACGGTGGGGGGTGCTCGCGGGAGCCGCGGCACTCGGCCTGCTGAGCAGTACGGTCCCGGCCTCGGCCGACCCGGCGGACCACCCCGGCGGCCGGCCGGCCACCCCGGTCAAGCACCTGGTGGTGCTCTTCCAGGAGAACGTCTCCTTCGACCACTACTTCGGCACGTACCCGGTCGCGGCCAACACCGACGGCACGGAGTTCACCGCCGACCGGCGCACCCCGAAGGACATCGACACGCTCCGCAACGCCGGGCTGCTGACCAGGAACCCCAACCAGTACCTGCCCAAGCGGCTCACCCCCGAGCAGGCCATGACCTGCGACCAGAACCACGCCTACGGGCCCGAGCAGTACGCCGCCAACGGCGGCAGGGCCGACCTGTACGTCCAGAACACCGACTCCGGCAAGTGCTCCGGCAACCTGTTCGGCGAGCCGGGTCTGGTGATGGACTACTACGACGGCAACACCGTCACCGCGATGTGGAACTACGCCCAGCACTACTCGCTCGGCGACAACTCCTTCAGCAGCACCTACGGTCCCTCCACGCCGGGGGCCATCAACCTCGTCTCCGCGCAGACCCACGGCGTCATCTCCACCGACCCGGCCTCCGGCACCGAGCACCCCGAGCAGACCGACACGCCCGACCCGTACGCGGTGGTCTCACCCGACGCGGAGGGCGTGGGCACCCTCGTCAACGACCCGGAACCGGCCTACGACGACTGCTCGGGCAAGGACCACACCAGCTCCAGCCCGCTCGCCGCGATGCGGGGCCGCAACATCGGCGACCTGCTCAACCGGCAGAAGGTGACCTGGGGCTGGTTCCAGGGCGGCTTCCGCCCGAGCACCCCCTGGGACGGCGAGCAGGGCCACTACGCCAAGTGCTCGGGCACCACCCACACCAACGTCGGCGGCGCCGCGGCGGTCGACTACAGCCCGCACCACGCGCCGTTCCAGTACTACGCCTCGACCGCCAACCCCCACCACCTGCCGCCGAAGAACACCGCGGAGATCGGCCACGACGGCCGGGCCAACCACAACTACGACCTCACCGACTTCGACGCCGCGCTCAAGGCCGGCCGCCTGCCCTCGGTGAGTTTCCTCAAGGCGCCCCAGTACCAGGACGGGCACGCCGGGTACTCCGACCCGATCGACGAACAGCACTACCTCGTCGAGCAGATCAACAAGATCCAGCAGTCGCCGCAGTGGAAGGACACCGCGATCATCGTCGCCTACGACGACTCCGACGGCTGGTACGACCACGCGTACGCCAAGCCGCAGAACGGCTCCCGGGACACCAAGGCGGGCTCCGACGGACGGGCCACCGACAGCCCCGCATGCCAGGCCGGGCCGCCCGCCGCGGGCGGCCACCTCGACCGCTGCGGCCCCGGCACCCGCCAGCCGCTGCTCGTCATCTCCCCGTACAGCAAGGTGAATTCGGTCGACCACACCCGCACCGAGCAGGCCTCCATCACCCGCTTCATCGAGGACAACTGGCACACCGGACGGCTCGGCGACGCCTCCTTCGACGCCCGGGCCAACGCGCTCACCGCCGCCTTCGACTTCCGGCACCCCAACGGCAAGCAGGTCCTGCTCAACGCCGACGGATCGGTGAAGTCCGTCAAGGACATCCCCGAGCACCCCGCTCCGCCCGCCGCGGGCGCCGCAGGGACGTCCGCCCCGGGCGGTCCGGGGAACGCTCCGGTGCCCCAGAGCGCCGGTGAGGCCCTCGCCGAGACGGGCTCTTCGTCGGTCCTCCTCCCGGCCGGCATCACCGCGGGCGCGCTCGCGGCCGGCGGGGCGGGCATCGCCCTGGCGCTGCGCCGCCGCAGGAGCCGCACGAGCACCGCGCGGTAACTGCCGCACCTCCGGTTCAGCAAGGGCCGCCGACACCGTCGGCGGCCCTTCGCGCCGTGCGCCCCCGCCGTCGCGAACAGGACATGCCGCAAAGGGGAGTCGGCTCCCCGCGGCGCGGGCAACACCTAGGAAGGAAGAGGTGGTTCCGCCGGCTCGCGGAAGGACTCCGGATGGGGATCTACGGGCAGGACTGGGCGTCGTACCAGTCGTCGACACCGGATACGAGCGGCCTGTCCTTCGCCTTCGTCAAGGTCACCGAGGGACTCTCGTACATCAACCCGCACTGGCTCTCCCAGCGCGACCACGCCAAGGCCAACGGGCTCGTCTGGGGCGGCTACCACTACCCCAACATGGGCAACGGCGTACAGGCCGAGGCCGACTACTTCATCAGCCAGGTCAACTGGCGGCCCGGCGACGTCGTCATCCTCGACTGGGAGGGCTACGACCCGGCGAACTCGCACGTCGCCAAGTCGACCCAACGCGCCTACAAGGACGCCTGGTTGAGGTACGTCAAGGGCCGTCTCCCGCACAACCCCGTCGGCATGTACGCCAACCTCGACTACTGGCTGAACGTCGACCAGAACGGCTACTGCGCCGACTTCCTGTGGATCGCCACGGCCGGGCGCGCGGCCGGCGACCCGGGGATCCGGGCGAAGTGGCTGTTCCACCAGTACGGCGAGTCCGGCGGCCTCGACCGCGACTACTGCCCGCTCGCCGGCACGCGTGAACTGCGCGACTGGGCCCTCTCGTTCCAGACCTCACCGCCCCAGGAGACCGACATGCCCCAGTGGATCATCGGACGCGTCGAGCCCGGCGCCCAGCCCACCGTCGTCCTGCTCCCGCACGGCACGGCCTGGGCCGACTACCACCGCAGGCTGCACCTCGGCATGGACCAGATCACCGACGCCCCCGCCGTCGGCCCGGTCCGCGTCGCGCTGCACGACGGCACCGCGTGGCGCGCCATCCAGGCCGTCCAGGTCGAGGCCGCGGGCGGCACGGTCGACGTGGACATCGCGGCCGCCGACGTGAAACTGAGCCTGCAGACGGACACCGCGGGCGTCACCTTCGCCGTCGAGACCTGGTGACACCGCCGCCGCCCGCGCCTCCCACCGCGATCCGCCGGAACTCGGCCGCCGTCCTCGGGGACGCGTGGCGCCGGACATGACACGCTGGGCACTCTTGTCCCACGTCATGCGAGGAGGCGGGCGCGCGTGCGGCCGATCACACCGGGGGAGCCCCCCGAGGTCCTGACCGTGCTGGGCGAGGAGCGGCGGCTCCGCAAGGAACTCGGTTTCTGGAGCCTGACAGCGATCGGCTTCTCCAACATCCTCGGTTCGGGCTGGCTGTTCGCCGCGATGTTCGCCGCCCAGACGGCGGGCCCGGCCGCGCTGCTCTCCTGGGTGGGCGCGGGCGTGCTGTGCGCGCTGGTGGCGCTGGTGATGGTGGAGCTCGGGGCCACCCGGCCCGAGGGCGGCGGCACCGTGCGCTGGCCGCTCTACGCGAGCGGGCGCCTGGTCGGCACCGTCGTCGGATGGTCGGTGCTGCTCTCGGTGGGCGGCACGGCCGCGGAGATCAGCGCGATCATGCAGTACGCCGCCCACTATCTGCCGGGCCTCTACGACCACGGCCGCCTCACCGGCTCGGGGCTCGCCGTGGCCACCGGTCTGAGCGTCCTGCTCACCGCGCTCAACTGGTTCGCGGTCCGCGCCTTCGCGCGCCTGAACAACCTGGTGTCGCTGTTCAAGGTGCTCATTCCCGTCCTGACCGTGGTCGCCCTGTTCCTCTCCGGCACCCACACAGGCCGGCTCACCGACCACGGCGGCTTCGCCCCCTACGGCTACGCGGCCTGTCTGACCGCCCTGGCCGGCGGCGGCATCGTCTACTCGGTCAACGGCTTCCAGGCGCCCCTCGACTTCTCCGGCGAGGCCCGCAACCCGCGGCGCACCGTGCCCCTCGCGGTGCTCACCGGCATCGCACTCGCCGTGCTCGTCTACCTGGGACTGCAACTCGCGTTCCTGTTCACCGTGCCCGACTCGCTCCTCGGCCACGGCTGGCAGGGCGTCAACTTCGACTCGCCGTTCGGCCAGCTCGCCCTGGTGCTCAACCTGCACTGGCTCGCCACCCTGCTCTACGCGGACGCGGTCGTCTCGCCCGGCGGCTCCGCCTACGTGGGCGTCGCCATCGACGCCCGGCACACCTACGCCCTCGCCAAGAACGGCCTGCTGCCCCGGTTCTTCATGCGGATCGACCCCCGCTCCGGAACGGCCCGCCGCGCCCTGCTCCTGAACCTCCTCGTCATCATCGTGTTCATGCTGCCGTTCGGCGGCTGGCAGGACATCGTGAGCGTGATGGGCGACATGTACCTCATCGTGTACGCGGCCTCGGCGGTGGCCGCCGCCTCCTTCCGTGCCCACGACCGCGACCGGGGACTGCCGCCCGCCGACGGGCAGGTGCCCGGGGTGCACTGGATCGCGCCCATCAGTTACGTCGTGGCCTGCGAGTTCGTGTACTGGTCGGGCTGGCACCATCTGCGGCTGGCGCTGCCCCTGGTGCTCGCGGGCGTCCCGCTGTTCCTGCTGCTGCGCCGCGACGCCGACGGCCGCCCCACCCGTCTCGAGCTGCGCCACGGCGCCTGGCTCATCTTCCAGCTCGCCGCCCTGACCCTGCTGTCCTGGCTCGGCACCTTCGGCGGCTCGGGACACCTGCCCGCCCCGTACGACTCCGTGGCGGTGGGGGCGCTGTCCCTGGCGGTGTTCGTCTGGGCGGTCCGCTCGGGCGCGGACCATCTGCGTACGGCTCCGGTCACCGCGCTGCCCGTCGACTGACGCGCCAACGCCCTTCCCCGGCGCGGCAGATGGGCCGGAGCGGGCCACGACCGCGATCCCGAACCCACTCAAGTGCCGCAGAGCCGCGCATCCGGGGGCCGGATGTGCGGGAACACCCGTCGCGGCGCGTCCCTCCGGTGTTACCTTCCGTGTCGATCGTGGCCGAAGGTGCACCTTCGGCGTGCCGGTTCCGGGGGACGGTGAGTGCGGTGGGGGATCTTGATGCGGCAGCGGGCGCGGACGCGTTCCTGCGGCACATGCTGTGGCGCCAGCCAGGTCAACGGCAGCCGGTGGTGGCCCTGTTGGGGCCCCGCGCCTCCGGCAAGACCGAGCTGCTGCGCGCCGTGTCACGGGCGTGCGGCGGCACGGTGATCCATGCCGGGCTCGACTTCGACGAGAACCCGGTCGACCCGGTCTCGGCGGCGGCCCTGGCCGCGTTCCAGATGATGCGCGGCTGGGACAACCTGCGCCACGGCCCGGTCTTCCACCGCTTCGGCCTCGGTCTGCTCGCCCTCAACGAGAACCTGGACGCCGACCGCAACCGGGCCACCGAGCAGATCCGCGAGCTCATCCAGCAGTACACCCGCAGCACCCCGCACGGCAGGATCGCGGGCCGCCTGGGGGACGCCGCGGCCGGCACGATGGACATCGTCGCCCAGGGCGCGCTGAGCCCCCTGGTGTCCGGGCCCGCGCGCGAAGTGGTCGCGGCGGTCCGCGAACAGGCCAGACCCGTCATCGGATCGCTGTTCCAGAGCGCCGCGCGCTGGAGCGTACGGGACGCGCTGCGCTGGCACGTCAGCGTTCCCGAGGCGGAGTCCGCGCGCTCCGTCGACGCCCTGATCCGGTTGAGCTCCACCTCGCGCTCGGCGGCGGTCGGCCCCCTGATGGCGGCCTTCCTCGCCGACGTCAAGGACCAGGCCGAGCGCCATCCGCCGCTGCGCTCCGCCTGCTCCTGCGCGCTGCCGACCCGCGGCTCCCGCCGCGACCGGCACGACCACGCCTGGGTGCTCCTGGTGGACGGCGCCCAGACCCCGTCCGGCCGCCGCTTCCTGACCGAGCTGGCCGCCGCCCGCGCCCGCAACCAGCTGGCCGATCCCGACGGCACCGGGGCGGCCGACCCGCTGCTCGTCCTGTCCGCCTGCGCGCAGTGGCAGTCCGAGTGGACGTCCTGGTGGTGCGAGCCCTGGCGTTCGACGCCGCTCGCGGGCACGCCCCAGCGCCGCGTCCCGCTCCTCTCGCGCGCCACGCGCACCCTGTGGGCCGCCGAGAACGAGACGGCCGCCGGCGCCGAGCGCGGGCCCGCGGCGGCCTGGTGGTACCCCGTGTGGCTCGACCCGATGACCGAGGAGCAGGTCGGCTACGCGATGGACCGGTCCGACCCGTCGCCCGCGCGGCCCCTGCCCGCGTCCGTCGTGCACCGGCTGACCGGCGGCCACCGGGGCGCCGTCTCGGCCGTCCTCGATGAGCCGTTCGCGGCCCGTCCCGGCCCGCACGGGCCCGCCGTGTCACTGGTCGCGCCCGCCGACGAGGACGGCACACCCCTGTGGTCGCACGCGCTGGAGAGCAGCCTGCCCGAAGGGCTGCCCGTCCCGGGCGCCACCTGGAGCACCACGCCCGCGGTCGTCCAGGCCGCCGCCTACCTCGCCGACGTCCGCACGGCCCAGGACCCGCGGCTGCCCGCCGGCTCCACGGAGCTGCCGCGCAGCCTCGAACTGCTGCGCCGCCACCTGTGGGTGAGCACCTTCACCCACCGCCCCTCCCGCATCCGCCGGATCGGCTGGGCCGACTCGGACGCTCCGGCCACCCTGCACCCCTGGCTGTCGCGCTCCGCCCTCACCGCCCTCAACACCGCGCAGCCGTCGCGTTCCGACGAACCGGCGCCCTGGTACCGGGTGTTCACCGCCCAGTCGGCGGCACTGGCCGCGCCACCGTCCCAGGACGAGGACACCGCAGCGGTGGAGCGGCGCCTCTTCCACGACCTGGCGCTCGGCCGTTTCGCCCCCGTCGCCGCGGCCCTCGCCGCCCGCTTCGACGAGGACCACCGGGCCTGGATCCGGCTGCTCGACTACCTCGCGTCCGCGCCCTGCCGCCCGCTGTACGAGCACGCGCCGCAGGACGCGTACGCCACGCTGCTGCACGGCGTGGAGGACGGCGGGCAGACGGTGCCTGCCGTGGCCACCGCGAAGCTGCTCGCCCTGCTGTGGCTGTACAACGACCCGCTGACCGAGCACACCCGGCGCTGGGACGGCGAGATACAGGAATGCTTCACCCGCCTCGCGCACAACTCCCGCCTGCTGGACGTCAGTCCGCTCCAGCAGGCGGCGGCCGCCTTCGCCTAGCCCAGCGGCGGACGCGGCGCCCCCGCGTCCGCCGACGCACCGCAAGGAGTGTCCATGCCACCCGCTGTAGGCAACCCGCGCTTCGGCCGGCTGCGCCGCCACCCCGTGCTCTCCGCCCTCGCGGCCCTCGTGATCCTCGCCGGCCTGGTCTTCGGCGGACGCTGGGGCTACGGCCGGCTCTTCCCGCCCTCGCTCACCTGTGGCACCGGCCTGACCGCCACGGGCTCACCCCTCGCCTGCGCCGGTGTGAACATCGACAGCGGCCCGTTCACCGACCACGAGCCCGCCCGTATGCGGGAGTTGCAGAAACAGGTCAAGGCGGCCAATGACACGGTGAGCGGCCCGTACATCAGCGTCGTCCTGATGCTGGACCTCTCGCCGGTCACCGATGTGGACACCCTGACCTACGAGTCGCTCTACCCGAACATCGAGGGCGCCCTGACGGCGGTGTGGCGGGCCAACCACACGGCCGCGTACGGGAGTACGCCCTCGATCAAGCTGTACCTCGCCAACATGGGCAGCCAGTACGGCTCGTGGGAGCAGACCGTCGCCCAGCTGAAGAAGCAGGCGGGCGGCGAGCACATCTCGGCGGTCATCGGGCTCGGCCAGTCCACCGAGCAGACCCGCCACGCCGCCGCGGCCATCTCGGCCCAGCTGCACATTCCCGTCATCGGATCCACCGTGACGGGCGACTCGATGAACCTCGACCCCGGCGACCCCGCCGGCAAGAAGCTGATCCCCGACCTGTTCCGGGTGTCGCCCACCAACTCGGACTCGGTGATCGCCGCCAACCAGTACGTGTCCACCCTGCGGCCCGCCGCCACCTCGCTCGCGGTCGTCGCGGACAGCGTCACCGGCGACGACTACACGCGGACGCTGGCCGAGGCGGCCAGGACCACGTTCAAGGCGCCGAACCGCACCGTGACCGTCCTGCCCTACAGCTCGCCCGGCGACCTGTCCGCCGGCTCGGGCCGCCAGGCCTATCTGGTGCAGCAGTTCAACCTCATGCACGCCAACCTGTGCCAGGCCGCGCCCTCCGTCGTCTACTTCGCCGGCCGGGGCCGCGACCTCGGCGCGTTCGTCGAGAACTGGGTGCAGGGGCCGCCGTGCGGGATCGCTCAGCTGCACATCCTCGCCGGCGACGACGCCTCCGAGGCGATCCGCGACAAGGCCGTCCTCAGCGGCATCGCCTCCGGGCGCGTCACCGTGGCCTACACCGCGCTGGCCAGCCCCGACGAGTGGGGCAAGGAGTGTCCGGGATCGGACGCCAAGCACAACTACGACCAGTTCTGGACGGCCTTCACCGGCCGCCCCGACCCCTGCACCGGCCAGCCCATCACGGGCGACAAGGACGCGCCGTCCCTCTCCTTCGACCCCGCCGACCTCGCCAGCGGCCAGGCCATGCTCACGCACGACGCGGCCGTGGCGGCGATCAGCGCGGGCCGGCGCGACGCCGTCGGACTGAAGAACCCGGGCCTGGAGACCGGGATCCTGCACCAGTTCTACTGCGCGCAGATGCTGCCGGGCGCCAGCGGCTGGCTGTCGTTCGGCAGCGACGGCTCGCCGGCGGGCAAGCCCACGCCGGTGGTCCAGCTCGGCTCCGACGGCTCCGCCAGGACGGTCGCCCTGACCTGGCCCGACGGCGCCCCCAACCTCAGCCTCCCGCAGCGCGGGGGCAAGGGCGCGCCCGGCTGCTGAGCCCCGGCATCCGCGAAGGCGCGACGGCCTGCGCGGGGCCGGTTCGCACCGGCCCCGCATGAACCGGCCGCGGCACGGTACCCGAAGGGAGTGACGAGGCGGCCGGCCGGGCCGCCGAAGCGCCTGCCGAGGAGGTGGCTTCGCATGACGGAGCCGATCAGCCAGACCTTGCACAAACCCGCGTCCGACGAGTTCCGCACCGCCATGGCGAGCACCGCCACGGAAAGCACCGCGGCGGAGGGCACGGCCACGGAGAGCACCACGCTGGAGCCCGCCAGGAGCGGCGCGGGCCAGCCGCCCGCGACCCGCGGCCGGACCAGCATCGCGGGCGGCGTCGTGGAGAAGATCGCCGGGCTCGCCGCCCGCGAGGTCCCCGGCGTGCACGCGCTCGGCGGCGGACTCGCGCGCACGCTCGGCGCGATACGCCCGGGCCGCGTCCCCGTCACCCGGGGCGTGAAGGTCGAGGTCGGCGAGCGGCAGACCGCGATCGACCTGGAGGTCGTCGTCGAATACGGCGTGAGCATCCCCGAGATCGCCGCTGAGATCAGGGTGAACGTCATCGGGGCCGTGGAGCGCATGACGGAGCTGGAGGTCGTCGAGGTGAACATCGCGGTGAGCGACGTCCACCTCCCGGAGGAGAACGCCTCCGAGGCCGTGGAGAGCCGGCTTCAGTAGCATCGCGGGGACAGGCGACGGAAGGCGGCTCGATGAGCACGGAAGTGAAAGTGGGCCTGGCCCTCGCGGCCGTCGCCCTCCTGGCGACCGCCGTGGGGGCGGCCGTCCTGACGGTACGTCTGGTGAAGGCCCGCAAACTCCTGCGGGACGCCGGCATCCCGCTGACGCACAAGGCGGCCTGGTGGGGCGCGCTCCTCTACGTCGTCAGCCCCGTCGACCTGCTGCCGGACCCGATCTACCTGGACGACATCGGGGTGCTGCTCCTCGCCCTGCGCACCCTGCACATGGCGGCCGCACGGGTCTCGCACCGGAGCGAGGCGGAACTCGGCGGTGAGTACGCGGTCGAGCCCGGAGGCCGGTCGCGCTGGTGAGGGAGCGGCGCCCGCAAGCGCCACCCCGTCCCGGAAACGGCAACGAAAGTTGCCGTCCGGGCCCGGCGGGCGCACGCTCCTGGGCATGAGCGCACCCAACGAGTCCGGACACACCCACACCCACACCCACGGCCACGCCAAGGCCCATGCCCAGAGCCACCAGCACGGCGAACTCGACTGGGCGGCGATGACCGCCCACCTGGAGAACAGCGGCGAACTCCACCTCCCCGTCCTGCGCGGCACGGCGGCCCGCCTGGGCGAGCTGCTCGGGAGCGGGCACGAGGTGCGCCGGATCCTCGACGTCGGCAGCGGACCCGGCGTGATGACCTGCGTACTGGCCGAGGCCTTCCCCGGCGCCGAAACCGTCGCCGTCGACGGCGCGCCCGCCCTGCTCGACCACACCCTGGCCCGCGCCGAGCGGCTCGGCGTCGGTGGGCAGGTGAACGTCCGGCACGCCGAACTGCCCGACGGCCTGGACGGCGGACTGGGCGCGGCCGACCTGATCTGGAGCAGCAAGGCCGTGCACCACATCGGCGACCAGCAGGGCGTGCTCGACGCGCTCGCCGCCTCGCTGAACCCGGGCGGGCTGCTGGCGGTGGCCGAGGGCGGCCTGCCGCCGCGGTTCCTGCCGCGTGACATCGGCGTCGGCCGGCCCGGGCTGCAGGCCCGGCTCGACGCGGTGCAGGAGGACTGGTTCGAGATCATGCGCGGTGAACTGCCCGGCAGCACCTCCGTGGTCGAGGACTGGCCGGCGATGCTCCGCCTCGCGGGCCTCACCCGGGTCACCAGCTTCACGCTGCTGCTCGACCTGCCCGCCCCCCTGGGCGAGTCCGCCCGCACCTTCCTGCACACGCAGCTGACGCGGCTGCGGGAGATGATGAGCGACTCCCTGGACGCCGACGACGTCAAGACGCTCGACCTGCTGCTCGATCCGACGTCCCCGCAGGGCATCCTGCGCCGGAGCGACGTGTTCCTGCTGTCCGCGACCACCGTCCACACGGGCGTGCGCCCCGCCTGACGGCGGGCCGGTGCAGGCCCGTCACCGCTCGGCGTGCCCCCGGGCGAGGACCCACTCGCGGTGCAGCGCGCCGAGCGGGATGCGGTGCTCGATCACCGGCGTACCGAACAGGGACAGGTGGAAGTCGAGCCGGCCGCTCAGGTCGAAGCCGCCGTACACCGCCCAGGAGGCGTGGGCCGATGCCTTGCCGTCGCTGGACGCGGTGGCCCGGGCGTCGGCCTCGCCGCGCAGCGACGGCGCGAAGTCCGCGGTGACGCCGACGGCTCCGTACAGACCGACCGAGGCCTCGGCGCCGAGCGCGCCCTTGACCTTCCCGGCGGCCGCGACGCTCGCGTTCACCGGGGTGCTGTGCACGGCCGACGTGCTCACGGGGGCCCAGCCCTTGCCCGCCGCATAGCTGCCACCCACCCGGAAGTCGCCCTTGACGTCCTGTTCGACGTCGAGGGTGACCTGGCCGTCGGCCTCCACCTGTACGTAGCAGGTCAGGTCGAGGCTGACGACGACGGGCACCGGGCCGACCTGGATGACGGGAGCGCTGTGCAGCTTGGCGAAGGGAAGCCGCTTGGGCCCGCCCGTGCTCGCGGCGGCGCGGCCCTTGAGCGCCCACCGCGAGGACCAGTCGCCGCTCATCCCGAGGAAGGCCTGGCCGATGCCGTGCCCGCCGTGCCCGCTGCCGTCGTACGCGAACTCCACCTGCGGGGCGAGCTGCACGAAGCCGGAGACGGAGGCGGCGGCCGAGGCCGGGGCGTCCTTGGCGGTGTCCACGGCCGCGTTCACGTCGAGGCGCAGACTGCCCAGCGGCAGCGTGGCGCCCTGCGGCCCGAACCGTACGCCCTGGCCCTTGGCCCAGGAGAACGTCACCCCCTTCATCAGGGGAACGACGGTGACGGAGGCGGGATCGACCGGCACCTTCCCGTCCGCCTTGTCGTCCCCCAGGGCGGAGGCGAGCGTCGTCGGCGCGGTCTTCACCTCGGTGCCCCGGTCCGTGCGGCCCACGACCTGAGTGACCTTGGCGAGCAGCCCGTCCGGTGCTCCGGGGGCCGGCGCGCCGGCGATGACGTCGCCCACCGCTACGGGCTCGTCGCCGGGCGCGGGGGAGTGGCTCGGGGCGCGGCTCGGCCCGGCCGTGTGGCTCGGGGGAGCGGTGGTGATGACGGCGCGTCCGCCGGCCCGGTCGTACGAGAGAACCTTCAGGGTGGACTTCTGCGGCCCCTTGCCCGAACGGGTACGGGCAAGGGGGGTGGGCTCGGCCGAACCCTGCGGCGCCGCGTCCACGGTGAGCCGTCGGGCCTCGCCGGCCGCGGGCGAGGAGGTCGAGGCGCTCGCCGGCGCACCGGCCGCGGCGGGGGCGGCCGGCGCGGAGCAGCCGGTGCCCGCGAGCGCGAGGGCGGTCAGGCCGGGGAGCAGGAGGCGTCTGGAGAGCGTGCGCACGGAGGAGTGACCTTCGAGTCGGGGGGTGGCCGTTACTGACAGGTAACGTGAAGATGATCATGCCATGCCGCCGGGGGCGCGGTCATCTCGGGAACCGCCAACTCGCGTGCGGGGAACGTCGGTTGAAGCTTCACCTACGAGAGGTGCGGCCCGTACCGGAACGCTCCGGGCTCAGACCGCGGGCTCTCCCAGCGGCGCGGTCCGGCGCCAGGGGTGCAGCTCCTGCAACTGCGCGGCCAGATCCAGCAGTTGGTGCTCCGAGCCGGGCCGCCCCACGAGCTGCACGGAACCGGGCAGCCCCGACGGCAGGGTGCCGAAGGGCATCGCGAGGGCGGGCCGCCCGGAGAGGTTCCACGGCGGGGTCATGGGCGAACAGGCCGTGTTGGCAAGGGTGTTGGCGAGCCAGCCGCGCTCGTGCCACGCCCCGGCGGCCGGGCCCGGCCGGGCGAGCGCGGGGGTCAGCAGCACGTCGTACTCCTCGAAGAACGGCCCAAGGCGACGGTTCAGAGCGGCGCGGTGGTCGGTGCGCAGCATGCCGAGGTGCCCGGCGATCCGCCCGAGCCGCGCATGACGACGGGTGCGGGGCGCGAGCAGCTGGGGGTCGAGCCCCTCGGCGTCCTGCGCCACACCTCCCGTCCAGCGGGCCAGGATCACCGCCCCGAAGGTCGCGGGGTAGGGAGGGTGCGCGGTGACCACGTGGTGACCCGCGCCGGAAAGGGTGCGTGCGGCGCGTCGGGCCAGCGCCGCGTAGGCGCCGCCGACGCGCACCCCGGCGACCGGGCTGCGGGTGGAGAAGGCGATGCTGAGCGCGCCGCGCTCCGGGTGCGGGGGCTCACCCTCCTCGAAGTCCCCTGCGCCGTCGTCCGGTTCACCGGCCAGGACCGAGAACATCAGCCGCGCGTCCGCGGCCGTCGTTGCCAGCGGGCCGTGCTCCGACATCCCGAACCAGCCGCCGCCGAGCTCGAAGGGGACGCGCCCGGTGCCGGGCTTGAGGCCGATGAGCCCGCAGTGCGCGGCCGGAATGCGCAGCGAGCCCATGCCGTCGTTGCCGAGCGCGAGGGGCACGAAGCCCGCCGCCACGGCCGCCGCGCTGCCGCCGGACGAACCGCCGGCCGTGCGCGCCGGATCCCACGGATTGCGGGCGATGCCGTGCACCCCGTCCGTGGTGCCGTAGACACACAGCTCCGGCACGTGGGTGAGCCCCACCACCACCGCGCCCGCCGCGCGGAGCCTGGCGACGGTCACGTGGTCCTCGTCGGCCGGGGTGGCCGGGGTCGCCGCCGAGCCGTTGCGGGTGCTCTCGCCGCGCACCGGGAGGTTGTCCTTGACGGCCACCGGGACACCGGCGAGCGGCAGACGGGACAGGTCGCCGCGCGCGCCGATCGCGTCCGCCTCCGCCACCGCCGCTGCCGCGCGCACCACGCGGAACGCGCCCACGCGCCCGTCGAGCGCGGCGATCCTGGCCAGGTGGTCGGCGACCACGTCGCGGGGCGCGACCTCCTTGCGGCGCACCGCCCCGGCTATATCGACGGCCGTGCGTCCTGCCCAGCTGGTCACGGTGACTCCTTGCTGCCGACTCGGTCATGAGGCTGAAGGGGCCACTGTGTACGGTGGTACGCCCCCTGTCGATGCCTCGATCGCCGAGGCGGCGGGATTCGGCCCCGTCCGGTCGTCCGGAGGAGGGAGCCGGTGCGGACCCGGAGGGCACGCGGGTGCACAATCGCTGTCTTCGGGGTCGTCGCGGTCGCCGGGGTCGTCCGGGCCGTCGGGGCCTTCGGGGCAGGAAGAGGTGCCGGGCATGGTGGGCGGGCGGGCGTCGCTGGGGCGGCGGTTCGGGTGGCTGTGGGCCGCGTACGGAGTGAGCACGGTCGGCACGATGCTGGCGTTCGACGCGCTCCCCGTGATCGCGATCCTCGTGCTGCACGCGGGGCCGGCCGCGGTGTCGGCGCTGGCCGCGACGGGTCTTGCCGTCGGTACGGTGCTCGCGGTGCCGCTCGGCCCCTGGGTGGAGTTCCGCCGCAAACGGCCCGTGATGATCGCGGCGGACCTCGTCCGCTGCGCGGCCCTCGTCAGTGTGCCCGTCGCCTTCGCCCTCGGCCTGCTCGGCCTCGGTCAGCTGCTCCTCGTGTCGGTGGTCGTCGGGGCGGCCGACATCGCCTTCCGGGCGGCGAGCGGCGCCCATCTCAAGGCGCTCGTCGCACCCGAGCACCTGCTCGTCGCCAACGGACGCTTCGAGTCCACCTCCTGGACCGCCACCATGATCGGGCCGCCCCTCGGCGGGCTCGCGATCGGACTGTTCGGACCCGTGGTCACCGTGACCGCCGACGCGCTCAGCTATCTCCTGTCGGCCCTGGGCATCCGGGCGATCGGCGGAGGGGAGGCACCGCCGCCGGTCCGGGGCGCCGGCGCCAGGACGGGACTGCGGCGGGACGAGCTGCTCGCGGGATGGCGGCACATCCTGGGCCACCCCACGCTGCGCCCGATGCTCTTCAACACCCTGCTGTGCAACGGTCTGATCATGGCGACCGCCCCGGTGCTCGCCTCGCTCATGCTCGGCCCGCTGCACTTCGCGCCCTGGCAGTACGGCCTCGCGTTCGGGGCGCCCTGCATCGGGGGGCTCATCGGCTCCCGGCTGGTGGGGCGGCTCGTCGCACGGTTCGGGCAGCGCCGGGTGATGCTGGCCTCCGGGGTGCTGCGGGCGTGCTGGGTGCCCTGGCTCGCGCTTGTCGGGCCCGGTGCCGGGGGGCTCGTCCTCGTCGCCACCGTGGAACTCGGCCTGATCACCTGCTGCGGGATCTTCAACCCGGTGTTCGCCACCTACCGCCTCGAACAGACCCCCACCGAGAGTGTGGCCCGCACCCTGTCCGCGTGGACCATCACCAGCAAGGCCGCCATCGCCCTGATGACCGCCCTGTGGGGCGTGCTGGCCGGACTGGCCGGACCGCGCACCGCGGTCGCCCTGGCAGGATGCACCATGCTGGCGACCCCGCTCCTGCTGCTCCGGGCCGCCCGCCGCCCGGACCGGTTCGGCGGCTCGTCCGAATGCCCCAACGCGCTTGCCGCTGAAGCCAATTGACGTACGGTCAGCAGACGGGTCGTGAGCTGCGGGCGCTCAGAACACCGACAGCCCCGTCAGCGTGGTGAAACGGTCCAGGGCCGCCACGCCCGCCACCGAGTTGCCGCGCTCGTCGAGCCCCGGGCTCCAGACGCAGAGGGTGCAGCGGCCCGGCACCACGGCGATGATGCCGCCGCCCACCCCGCTCTTGCCGGGCAGGCCCACCCGGTGCGCGAAGTCCCCGGCCGCGTCATAGGTGCCGCACGTCAGCATGACGGCGTTGATCTGCTTGGCCCGGCTGCGGGTGAGCAGTGAGGAGCCGTCGGACAGTATGCCGTGGCGGGCCAGGAAGCCGGAGGCCCGGGCCAGGTCCGCGCACGACGCTTCGAGGGAGCACTGGCGCACGTACTGGTCGAGGAGCCCGGGGACCGGGTTGGTGATGTTGCCGTACGACGCCATGAAATGGGCGAGCGCGGCGTTGCGGTCGCCGTGGGCGGCCTCGGAGGCGGCCACCTGCTCGTCGAAGCCGAGCTCGGGGTTGCCGGACTCGGTGCGCAGGAACGCCCGCAGTGTGCCGGCGGCGTCACCGGTCAGGGTGTGGAGGCGGTCGGTGACCACGAGGGCGCCCGCGTTGATGAACGGGTTGCGCGGGATGCCGTCCTCGTACTCGAGCTGCACCAGGGAGTTGAACGGGTTGCCGGAGGGCTCGCGGCCGACGTGTTCCCACAGCTCCTCGCCCTCGCGCGCGAGACACAGCGCCAGCGTGAAGACCTTGGTGATGGACTGCGTGGAGAAGGGGTGCTGCCAGTCGCCCACCCCGTACACCGTGCCGTCGAGTTCGGCGACCGCCATGCCGAAGCGGCGCGGATCGGCCGCCGCGAGAGCGGGGATGTAGTCGGCCGGACGGCCGCGGCCCGGGGTGGCCGCGATCTCGGTGGCGATGCGGTCCAGGACCGGCTGAAAGGACGAGGACACGCTCAACTTGCTCCGGCTTCCTGCGGCGCTGCACGACTGCCTCACCCTACGGCAGCCGCCGCTCGGCCCCGTGCAGCGCGGGGGAGCGGCGGACGTGGGGATGTCGCGTGCGGTGACACGGCTGTGGGGCGGCCGGTGGCCGCCCCACGGTCCAGGCGTTGGTCAGGCGCGCTGCGCGGCGACGAGTTCCGCCGCCTCCTCGTCGGTGGCGACCGACGGCGGGGAGCCCTCCAGCGGCTTGCGGGCCGTCTCCTTCATGGCGACGGCGGCCACCAGGCCCACGGCGCCGGCCAGCATCGTGTAGAACGCGGGCATCAGGTCGTTGCCGGTGGCTCCGATCAGACCCTGCACGACCAGCGGCGTCGTACCGCCGAACAGGGACACCGAGATGTTGAACCCGATGGAGAGGGAGCCGTAGCGGATCGCCGTCGGGAACAGCGCGGGCAGCGCCGACGACATGGTGCCCATGTAGCAGACCAGCGCGAGTCCGAGCACGAGCAGACCCGCGAAGACCGCGGGGGTGCTGCCCTGCTTGATCAGCAGGAAGCAGGGGGTCGCGAGCACGATGAAGGCGATGGACCCGCCGATGAGGACCGGCTTGCGGCCGACCCGGTCGGAGAGCCGTCCCACCGCGTTGATGACCGCCATCAGCACGATCATCACGACGACGATGGACATCAGGCCGCTGGTCTCGTCGAAGCCGAGAGTGGAGAGGTACGTCGGCATGTACGAGAGCAGCATGTAGTCGGTGATGTTGAACGCCGCGACCAGGGCCAGGCACAGCAGCATCGCCCGGCCGTTGCCGAACAGGATGCGCCGCAGCGGGAGCTTCTCGTGCTCGACGGAGCCGGAGCCGGCCTCCTCCAGCTTCTTGAACGCGGGCGACTCGTCCAGCTTCAGCCGCAGGTAGAGACCGACGAGGCCGAGCGGGCCTGCCACCAGGAACGGGATCCGCCAGCCCCACTGCTGCATCGCGTCGTCGCTCAGGAGCAGGGTGAGGGCGGTCACCAGGGAGGCCGCCACGGTGTAGCCGATCAGGGTGCCGAACTCCAGGAAGGAGCCCCAGAACCCGCGCCGCTTGTCCGGCGCGTACTCGGCGATGAAGGTGGCGGCGCCGCCGTACTCACCACCGGTCGAGAAGCCCTGGACCATGCGGCAGACGATCAGCAGCACCGGCGCCCAGACGCCGATGGTCGCGTAGCTGGGTATCAGGCCGATCGACAGGGTCGCCGCGGCCATCATGATCATGGTGAGGGCGAGGATCTTCTTGCGGCCGACCCGGTCGCCGAGCGGCCCGAAGAACATGCCGCCGAGCGGGCGGACCAGGAAGGCGGCAGCGAAGGTCGCGAGCGACGCGATCACCTGCATCGTGTCACCGGCGCCGGAGAAGAAGACCTTGCCGATGATGACGGCGAGGTAGGAGTAGACGCCGAAGTCGAACCACTCCATCGCGTTGCCCAGTGCGGTGGCCTTCACCGCGCGCTTCACGGCCGCCTCGTCCGTGACGGTGATGTCCGAGCGGCGCAGCGCGGGGTTGCGCCGGCGGTGGATCGCCCGGCGCAGCGAACGGTGCCGGGTGACGGCCTCTGGGTGATGATCCTCGGTGCTCAGCACGCGACGTCTCTCTCGATCGGCGAACAGAAGGGTGCGGCATACATGGAACTCCCTCCGGGTGGCGCGCATACCCGGTGAAAGTCCTGAATCGCGGGACCAAGGTCCCGGGCCGGCCCCGAGTCCTTGGTCCATGGGGATACGCCTGGCCCCTGTTGTCGATCTCAAACCGGTTGGTGACGCAATACCCGCTGCTGGGGGCGGGGGTGCGGGCACTCGTGGCCCGCTGCGCCCTCAGGGCCCGACGGACTGGAGCTGGGAGAGGGTGCGCTCCAGCTCGTCGCGCAGAGCGCGTCCGGCCGCCGCCGCGTCACCTCGCGCGACGGCCGCGACGAGCGCCGCGTGCCCGGCCGCGCCGTCCGCGCCCTGCGCAGGGTCCGAACCGTCCGCGCCGTCCGCCGGATCGCCGCGGCGCAGATCGAGCAGGCGCACCAGGTCGATCAGGCCCTGCCGCAGCGCGGGCACGAACTCGGTGAACAGGGCGGTCAGCACCGGATTGTGCGCCGCGGCCACCACCGCCGCGTGCAGCGCGATGTCGGCGTCCACGAACTGCGCGTCGCTGCCGCCCGACGCCTCGGCCCGCCCCGCCAGCGCCGCCTCGATCGCGGTCAGGTCGGCATCGGTACGCCGTGCGGCGGCGAGCTGGACCGCCTCGACCTCCACCATCATGCGCACCTCGTACACATCCACCACCGCCGCCCTCAGGAGCTGGACGGACCAGTTCTCCTCCGGCTCGGTCGCGATCACGAAGACGCCCGCGCCCTGGCGGGCCCGCACCAGACCCGCTCCGGCGAGCGCGCGCAGCGCCTCACGGACGGTCGAGCGGCCGACCCCGAGGGCCTGGGCCAGCGACGTCTCGCCGGGCAGTCGGGTGCCAACGGGCCACTCGCCCGCGGTGATCTGCTCCCGCAGACGGTCAATCGCCTGTTCCACCAACGGAGTTGGACGGAGTGCGCCCAGCGGCACCGCGGTCACCCACTTTCAGCTGTCAGGTTGTCTGAGGAGTTCAACTCTGGTTACTGTACCGGCATGTTGCTGAGCGCGCTTCTCCTTGCTCGCCGCTGCGGGGTCTGACACGACCGGCACCCCGCAGCGGGTGCTCGTCGCGCCGGTCGCCGTTCCGTCGACCGAAAGAAGCCTCTCGTGACCGCGTCGAAGACGCATGCGTTCCCCCTGCTGCGCACCCCGGCCGCCCCGGTGCCCGAGGACGCCCCGGCCTGGAACCCGCAGCGCCCCAGCGCCATGCCGCACCACCGCTACCGGCCCGCCGACGAGCGGGTCGCACTCCCCCTGACCGACCGGACGTGGCCCTCGCGGCAGCACACACGGGCCCCGCTGTGGGTGCCGGTCGACCTGCGCGACGGCAATCAGGCACTCGCCGAACCCATGGACACCGAGCGCAAAAGGCGGATGTTCGACCTCCTGGTCACCATGGGCTTCAAGGAGATCGAGGTCGGCTACCCCAGCGCCAGCCAGACCGACTTCGATTTCGTGCGCCATCTGGCGACGAGCGCCGCCGTCCCCGACGACGTCACCATCTCCGTGTTCACCCCGGCCCGCCGCGATCTCATCGACCGCACCGTCGACTCGATCCGCGGCCTGCCCCGCACCCTCGTCCATCTGTACACCGCGACGGCTCCGACCTGGCGCAACGTGGTCCTGGGGCGCTCCCGCACCGAGGTGCACGGAATGATCCTGGAGGCGGCCGCGCACCTGATGCGCCGCACGGCCCAACTCCCGGACGCCGACGTCCGGTTCGAGTTCTCTCCCGAGGTCTTCAACCTCACGGAACCGGACTTCGTCCTGGAGGTCTGCGACAGCCTCACCGAGCTGTGGGAGGCGAGCCCCGACCGGCCGGTGGTGCACAACCTGCCGGCCACGGTCGAGATCGCCGGCCCCCATGTCTACGCGGACCAGATCGAGTACATGCACCGCCATCTGGCCCGGCGCGAGGCGGTCATCCTCTCCGTCCACCCCCACAACGACCGCGGCACCGGAGTGGCCTGCGCCGAACTCGCCGTCCTGGCCGGGGCGCAGCGCGTGGAGGGCTGCCTCTTCGGCAACGGCGAGCGCACCGGAAACGTCGACCTGGTCACCCTCGCCCTCAACCTGTACGCGCAGGGCGTGAACCCGATGATCGACTTCTCCGACATCGACGCCGTGCGCGACGTCGTCGAACACTGCAACCGGCTGCCGGTCCACCCGCGCCATCCCTACGGCGGCGACCTCGTCCACACCGCCTTCTCGGGCACGCACCAGGACGCCATCTCCAAGGGCATGGCCCACCACGCCAAGCGGGCGGCCGAGCTGGGCGTCCCGGCCGAGGAGGCCCCCTGGGAGGTGCCGTACCTGCCCATCGACCCGGGGGACATCGGACGCACCTATGAAGAGGTCATCCGCATCAACTCGCAGTCCGGCAAGGGCGGTATCGCCCATCTGCTCCACACCCACCACGGCCTCGACCTCCCCAAGGCCCTGCGCCCGGACTTCTCGCGGGCGGTGCAGCACGCCACCGACGCGGGCGGCAAGGAACTCACCCACCAAGACCTGCGGGACCTGTTCGACGCCACCTACATCGCTCCCGCCACGGCCGGCCCGCTGACCCTGGTCTCCTGGGAAACGGCCCAAGTCGGCCCCGAAGAACACCGGTTCAGCTGCGTCCTGCGCGAGAACGGACGTGCCAGGACGCTCCACGGCACCGGCAACGGGCCCCTGTCCGCCTTCACCGCGGCACTCGCCGCGGCCGGGCGGCAGGTCGACATCCTGGGCTACGCCGAACACTCCACCGGCGCCGGGCCCCACAGCCCCGCCGTCGCCTACGCCCAATGCCGGGCCGGTGACGTGGTCCGGTGGGGGGCGGGCCTGGACACATCCATCCTCGCCGCGTCGGTGCAGGCCGTCCTGGCCGCCGTCAACCGCGCCGAGACGGGCCGGCCGTGAACGCCCCGCCGGTGATCCGGGTGGACGGCGCCGACGTCGTGCGCGACGGCAACACCATCCTGCGCGACGTGACGCTGACCGTGCGCCCCGGGGAGCACTGGGCGCTGCTCGGCGCCAACGGCGCGGGCAAGAGCACCCTGCTCTCCCTGCTCGGAGCCCTGGTGCACCCCACCCGGGGCACGGTCGAGGTCCTCGGGCACACCCTCGGCCGGGTCGACCTGAGGACCCTGCGCACCGCCATCGGCCATGTCGACCCGAGACACCCGCTGCGCTCCGCACACCGGGTCCGCGACGTCGTCCTGACCGGGCTCACCCGGACGACCGAATGGGTGCCGCGCTGGAGGCCCACCCCCGAACAGGTCGAGCGCGCCGACCAGTTGGTCGAGCTGCTCGGGCTCGGCAGCCGCCGCCAGGCGCGCTGGCCCACGCTGTCCCAGGGCGAGCGCGGCCGGACGCTGATCGCGCGAGCACTCATGCCCGAACCCCGGCTGCTCCTGCTCGACGAACCGGCCACGGGGCTCGACGTGGCCGGGCGCGAACAGCTCGTCGACCGGCTCGACGCGCTCCGGCTCGCCCACCGCCACCTCGCGTCGGTCCTGGTGACCCATCACCTGGAGGAGCTGCCCGCCGGCACCACCCACGTGCTGCTGTTGCGCGACGGCCGCTGCCTGGCCCGCGGCCCGGTCGACGAGGTGCTGACCAGCGATCTGGTCAGCGCCTGCTTCCGCCATCCGGTCCACGTCTCCCGTACGGAGGGCCGCTGGGCGGTCCGGGCCGGACGGCGGGCCGGGGCGCCCTCCGTCTGACGGGCGGGGCGCGGGAGTGCGCGGCGGGCGGCGGGCGGCTCAAAAGCGGTTGACCGCCGGTCGCGCCCGGGGTGGGATGGCGCCCCATGAGCGACGAGCGGATGCACCCCGACCAGCACGCCCTGGGCGACGACCTCGTACGGAGGCTGGTCGCGCGGCAGTTCCCGCGCTGGGGTCACCTGCCGGTGCGGCGGTACGCGTCCGGCGGCACGGTCAACGGTATGTACCGCCTGGGCGAGGACATGGTCGTGCGGCTGCCGCTGCGCGCGGGCGGGGCGGAGGACGTCCTGCTGGAACGGGCCTGGCTGCCCCGGCTCGCGCCCCTGCTGCCCAGCCCCGTCCCCGAGTTGCTCGGCGAGGGGAGGCCTGACGGGGACTATCCGTGGCCCTGGTCGGTCTACCGCTGGCTCAGCGGCGAGAACCCCCGGGCGGGGGCGCTCGGCGAACCGCTCGCGCTGGCCGAGGACTTGGCGCGGTTCGTGGCGGCGATGCGGAACGTCGCGCTGCCCGATGCCCCAACAGCCTACCGAGGAGGCCCACTTGACCTTCTCGACGCGGAGACGCGCCGGGCCATCGGATTGCTGCGCGGCCTCCCGCAGGAGGGTGTCGACTGCGCCGCGGCCGAGGCGGTGTGGGACGAGGCCCTGAGGGCTCCGCGGGGGGACGGGGCGGCGGTGTGGCTGCACGGCGATCTCATGCCGGGCAACCTCCTGGTGGCCGGCGGCAGGCTCGTCGGGGTCATCGACTTCGGATGCGCGGGCACGGGCGATCCGGCGTGCGACCTCTTCCCCGCGTGGAACCTGCTGCCGGCCACCGGACGAGAGGTCTTCCGCGAGGCGCTGGGCGTGGACGACGCGACATGGCGCCGGGGCCGGGCCCGTACGCTCTCGCAGGCGCTGATCGCGCTGCCGTACTACCGCGACACCAACCCGGCGACGGCCGGCAACGCGCGCCATGTCATCCGCGAGGTACTGGGGGAGGAGCGGGCCCGACCCGGTCCGGCCGGTGCCGACGCGCGGCTCAACTGACGTACGGCACAAGGGCGTTGAGAGCAGGCATGCAGGCGTGCCCCCGGGTGGCTCGAAGCTCTGCCCCGGGGGCGCCCGACTCGTGCGACGCGGGGAGGCCCGCGCGGCGGGACCTCAGGCGAGCGGCTTCTCCAGTACGGCCTTGCGGTGGCTGAACGTTTCGATGGAGTAGCGGCCGTGGTAGTTGCCCATGCCGCTCTCGCCGACCCCGCCGAACGGCAGGTCGGAGACGGTCAGATGGGCGAGCGGCAGACCGAACCCGAGGCCGCCGGACGACGTCTCGGCGGCCAGCCGCGCGCGGGTCCCGTCCGACTCGGTGAAGGCGTACAGGGCGAGCGGCTTGTCGCGGTCGTTGATGAACGCGATGGCCTCGTCCAGGTCCGCCACCGTCACGACGGGGAGGATGGGGCCGAAGATCTCCTCCCGCATGACGGGCGACTTCGGGTCCACGTCGGCGAGGACGGTGGGCGCGATGTACTTGGTGGCGCGGTCGGTGTCGCCGCCGGTCACCGTCCGGCCGGAGTCGAGCAGCGAGCTGAGCCGGTCGAAGTGGCGCTCGTTCACGATGCGGCCGAACGCGCGGGAGCCCTGCGGGTCGGCGCCGAAGACCTCCTCGACGGCGCGGGCGAACTCGGGCTCAAGGGCGCGGGCGGTCTGCGGGTCGGTGAGGACGTAGTCGGGCGCCACGCACGTCTGTCCGGCGTTGAGGAACTTGCCGCGTACGAGGCGGTCTGCGACGACGGACAGATCGGCCCCGCGGTCCACGAACGCCGGTGACTTGCCGCCGAGTTCGAGGGTGACGGGGGTGAGGTGCTCGGCGGCGGCCCGCATCACGATGCGGCCGACCGTGCCGTTGCCGGTGTAGAAGATGTGGTCGAAGCGTTCCGCGAGCAGAGCGGTGGTCTCGGGCACGGCGCCCTCCACCACGGCGACCGCGCTCGTGTCGAGGTAGCGGGGCAGCAGCCGCGCCAGGGCGGCCGAGGAGGCGGGGGCCAGCTCGCTCGGCTTGACGACGACGGCGTTGCCCGAGGCCAGCGCGCCGAGCATCGGCGTCAGGAGCAGCTGGACCGGATAGTTCCAGGGTGCGATGACCAGCACGACGCCCAGCGGGTCGTACTGGGTCCTGGCCGTGGCGTCGCTGCCGAGGTGGGCCGGCACCGGGGCGGGCTCCGGACGCAGCCACGTGTCGAGGTGCTCAAGGGTGTGGTCGATCTCGCGCACCGTGAAGTCGATCTCGGTGCGGAAGGCCTCGGTGGCGCTCTTGCCGAGGTCGGCGTGGAGCGCTTCGGCGATCTCGGTGCTGTGCGTGGTGAGCAGTTCGCGCAGCCGGCGCAGCTGGGTGGTGCGCCATTCGACGGGCTTGGTGCGGCCGGAGCGGAACGTGGCGCGCAGCCGCGCGACGGTCTCGGCGGGCTGCTCGGGGGTGTGGTCGTTCACGGTGCCTCGCTGATCGGTTGCCGACCCCGCCGGTGGTTCGGAGGGTCGATCCACAAGTGGTCGATGTATATGACAACCATTGGGGTGCGCGCATCATTCCAGCCCCCTGGCCTTCCTGGGCAACTACTTTCCGTGCGCGCCGCTGCCGTCGCGGTCACCGCCTGCCGCCGACCCGCGGGATCACGCACCGTCATGCTTCGGGGTGCGGATCGTGAGGCGGGGGGCGACGATGGCGCTCCCGGTCGAGTCGCCCGCCATGGCGACGCGAACGCCCCGTCGGGGCGTTGCCGCCGCCGTGCCCCCAGGTCCTTCGTCCGATGCCGGAGCGCCCCATGCTGTCGCCCCACTGGTACGTCGTCCATGAGCTCCTCTCCCTGCTGCGCAGCAGGGAACGCCGGGTCGCCCGCTCGCCGCGCGACCCCGGCGCGCGCCAGGCGCGGGACGACGCGGCCTACACGCTGTGCGTCCTGATGGGGGAGCGTTCGGCGGCCACCGCGGTGGAGGCGGCCGAGCGCTACCTCGCGACGTGTCGCCGGGCCATGCTGCCCAGCGTCGCGATCGCCCGGGACCGGGCGCGATGACCCGGCACGGCCGGACCGTGCGGCGTGGTGCGGGCCCTCATGCCCGGACCGGCAGGTAGGGGCCGGGCCCCTTCAGGGTGCGGTGGATGGGCACGGTCGCCGTGTGGCGTACGCCGGGCAGCCGCGCCACGGACTCGGTGAGGTAGCGGTAGAAGAGCTGCGCCGACGTCACGTCGATGCTCGCGTACAGGTTCGCGGTGCCGGTGACGGCCGCGGCGAAGGACACCTCGCGGTGCGTCGCGATCGCCGCACCCGCCTCGGCTAGCCGCGAGGGGTCGATCTCCAGCCACAGGGCGGCCCGGAAGTTCTGGTGCAGCACGCCCGGGTGGTACTCGACGTCGAAGTACAGGACTCCGGCGGCCCGGAGCTCCGTGATGCGCCGGCGCACCGTCGAGGGGGACAGCCCGGTGGCGGCGGCGAGTTCCCCGGGTGCGGCCCGCCCGTCCCTGGCCAGCAGATCGAGCAGTGCGCGGTCGCCGTCGTCGAGCGCCACGGGAGGTGTGTCGGCGGTGACGGGATCCGGCGTGATCGCCGGGGTGAGCCGCTCGACCTGCTCGGGCGTCAGGGGGCCGCTCTTGTTGATGGTGCTCAGGTCCTGCCCGAAGAAGATGTGCAGGAGGCAGTGCGCCGAGACGTCCACCACCTGGGGTGTGCGGGGCAGCTTCCGCAGCAGGAGCGACTCCTCGCCCCCGGCCCCGCGGGTGCGCACCGAGCAGGAGATCTCGGTACCGCCGGAGCTGAGGTTGACCCAGCTGGTGTCCGTACGCCGCGCCATCGCCTCGCCGATGGAGGCCGCCGCGTCCGGTGTGCAGCGCACGCGCACGACCCAGGGCGCGTCCCCCACTCGCTGCGGATCGGTGAGGCCGAGCACCCGGAGCCTGCCGCTGGTGCGCAGCCGCGACCACCGGCGCGCGGCCGTCTGGTCGGACACCCCGAGGGCGTCGGCGATCTCCCGGAACGACGCCCGCCCGTTGATCTGCAGGGCGTGCGCGAGGGCCAGGTCCTCCTGCGAGAGTTCACGGTCCCCGGGCCCGAGCGTGTCGAGATACGTCTTCATGACGCCCATGATGTCGGATCCGCGCAAACATCCGACTCCGGCTCATGGAAACCGGGTCGCGGCCCGCACGCTCATGGACGGGGCCGGCGCCGACCGTAAGCGTCCGTGGTCCCCGACAACACGCTCGACCCGATCGGAGAACCTGACATGCGCAAGTGGTGGCCCCTCACCGCGGTCTGCCTTGGCGCCTTCATCCTGCTGGTGGACGTCACCATCGTGAACGTCGCACTGCCCAGCATGGCGGACGACCTCGACGCCTCCTTCAGTTCGCTGCAGTGGGTGATCGACGCGTACGCCCTGGCCCTCGCAGCCCTGCTCCTGGCCTCCGGCTCCCTGGCGGACCGCTTCGGCCACCGGCGCTTCTACGTCTACGGCCTGGCGCTGTTCGCCGCCGCGTCCCTGGTGTGCGGCCTCGCGCCGAACGCGGGCGTGCTCATCGCCGCCCGCGTGGTGCAGGGCGTCGGCGGCGCGGCCATGTTCGCCACGGCGCCCGCCCTGCTGCTCGGCTCCTACCAGGGCCGCGACCGCGGCACCGCCTTCGGCGTGTGGGGCGCGGCCAACGGCGCCGCCGCCGCGGCCGGCCCGCTCCTCGGCGGGCTCCTCACCGAACACATCAGCTGGCCGACCATCTTCTGGGTCAACCTGCCCATCGCCGCCGTCGCCATCGCGCTGACCCTGCGCGTGGTGCGCCCCGACCGCCCCCGCACGGCCTCCTCCAGCGGCGTGCGGATCGACATGGCCGGCGCGGTCGCCTTCACCCTCGCGGCGGGCACCCTCACCTACGGGCTGATCCGGGGCGGCGAAGCCGGCTGGACCGATACCGCGACCCTGGCGACCTTCGCCGTCACCGCCCTCTCGCTCGTGGCGTTCGTGGTGGTCGAACACCGCACCGCGCAGCGCGGCGGCACCCCGATGCTGGACCTCGCGCTGCTGCGCCGCCCGTCCTTCGCGGGTCTGATGAGCGGCGCCCTGCTGCTCCAGGGCAGCGCCTTCGGGTGCCTGGTCCTGCTCTCGCTGTGGCTGCAGTCGGTGGCGGGGCTCAGCCCGGTCGCGGCGGGCCTGGCCCTGACTCCGCTGGCGGGCGCGTCCTTCGTGGTGGCCGTCTTCGCCGGCCGCCACATCCAGCGCCTGGCCCCCCGAGTGCCGATCGGCGCGGGCCTGCTCCTCGTCGGTGCGGGCATGCTGCTGCTGCGGACCGGGATGACGGCGGAGGCCGGACAGGGCTCGCTCGTGACCGGCCTGATCGTCACCGGTATCGGCGTCGGCCTGGCCACCCCGGTCCTCGTCTCGGCCGCCACCTCGATGGTGCCGCCGCAGCGCGCGGGCATGGCGGGCGGCGCGGTCAACACCTTCCGCCAGCTGGGCATGACCCTGGCCATCGCCGTCCTGGGCGCGGTCTTCACCGGACGTACGGCCACCGCCCTCGCCGGGCCGGGCCCGGTGGCGGACGGCGACCGGGGCGCGGCCGCGCTCGCCTCCGGCCAGGCGCAGCACCTCATAGCGGCGGCGCCCGCCGGGCAGCGCGACGCGGCCGAGCACCTCGTGCACCAGGCCTTCGCCGCCGGCCTCGACCGGGTCTTCCTGTGCTCGGCGGCGGCCGCGGTCCTCGGCGGGCTCATCGTCCTGGTGCTCGTACGCCCGGCGAGCCGCACGACGCCCGGCGCGCCCGGCGGCGGCGCGGCGGCGGCCCCGGGGCAGCGCTCCCGGCAGGACGCGGCCGCGGACCCGGTCGGGTCGGGGGTGTGACCGCCGGGGCTCCTCGGTGGCGCCCCGGCGCTCAACTCCCGTACTGTGTCAGGCCGTTCGGGGCGCCACGAAGACGATGACCGAGGCGACCTGCTCACGCTTGGGGTGGGTCTCCGCGCCGCCGAGCCCGTAGTGGGTCTCCACCCGCTGCACCACCAGCGGGTGCCCGGTGATCCACAGGGTGACCGTCTGGCCCACGACGGGAATGGGCAACGGGCCCTCGAACATGGCGAGTTCGACCGCCTCCGCTCCGTCCGTGGTGTGGACGAAGGTCATGATCTGGCGGGTGCGCGCGAAGTCCTGCTCGAAGTCGACCTTGTCGCGGGCGGCGAGGGTGGCGGTGATGGCGTCGGGAAGGCTCATGCCGCCATCATCGCGCGTCCCCCGCCCGGACCGGGTGGCCAGGGGTGCGCGGAGCAACGGGGGCGGCGCTCAACGAGCAGATGTGACCGACATGTCCTAGTTTGATGGCGTCAGTGATTCCGATCGGTAGGAGTTCGCCGTGGGCGACAGTGCCATGGACAAGATCAAGGGCAAGGCCAAGGAAGCCGCGGGCAAGGCCACCGGCAATGACCGGATGGCCGCCGAGGGCAAGACCGACCAGACCAAGGGCAAGGCGAAGGACGCCATGCAGAACATGAAGGGGCGCGCCGACGGAGTCAAGGATTCACTGACCGACAAGCGCGACCGCGCCTGAGCGGTGCTGAAGAAGCCCCCGGCCGCCCCGCGGCCGGGGGCTTCGCCGTGCCCCCTCCACCCGACCCGAGCCCGCCCGCGAGCGCCCGGCACCCGCCCTCGGCAACCGGTCAGGAACGGAGAAGCGGGCCCGGCCGGCCGGAACTAGCGTGGTCAGCACCTCGAACACCCCGGTCGCGCCCGGCGCGGCCCCGCCTCTCAGGAGCACACCATGGCCACCACCTCGTCCACCCAGGGCATCAAGACCGTGCTGCACCCCGTGTCCGACCTCGCGGCGGCCAAGGCCGTGTACACCGCGCTGCTCGGCGTCGAGCCGACGAGCGACTCCTCCTACTACGTCGGGTACGAGGCCGAGGGCCAGCAGATCGGCCTCGTACCCGGCAGCGACGAGCAGGGCCCCGTGACGTACTGGCACGTGCCGGACATCGAGGCGAAGCTCGCCGAGGTGACCGCCGTCGGAGCCAAGGTGAAGCAGCCCGCGCAGGACGTCGGCGGCGGCCGTCTCGTGGCGACGTTCACCGACCCCGACGGCAACGTCCTCGGCCTCATCCAGGACTGACGGGCGGGCGTTGCCGGCCGGGCTCCGCCCGGACCGGCCGGCCCCGTTCGATCAAGGGGTGACAAGGCGTTGCCGCGGCAGTCACCGACGAAGTAGAACCGTACGTACTGCTCACAGCCGGTGGACCGGCTCGGGGGAACCGGCGGACCCGCGCGGGCGGGCCCGCCTCGGACAGGGAGAACGCGATCAGCATGGTCAAGAGGACGGATGCGCAGTCGTCTGCGCCGCACGCCGCCGACCGTCACGACATGATCCGGGTGCACGGCGCACGTGTGAACAACCTCAAGGACGTGAGCATCGAGATCCCGAAGCGCCGCCTGACGGTGTTCACCGGTGTCTCCGGGTCGGGCAAGAGCTCGCTGGTGTTCAACACGATCGCGGCCGAGTCGCAGCGGCTGATCAACGAGACGTACAGCGCCTTCGTGCAGGGCTTCATGCCGACCCTCGGCCGCCCCGAGGTCGATGTGCTCGACGGCCTGACCACCGCGATCAGTGTCGACCAGCAGCGCATGGGCGGCGACCCGCGCTCCACCGTCGGCACCGCCACCGACGTCAACGCCATGCTGCGCATCCTCTTCAGCCGGCTCGGCAAGCCGCACATCGGCTCGCCCAAGGCGTTCTCCTTCAACGTCGCCTCCATCAGCGGGGCCGGCGCGGTCACTGTGCGGCGCGGCGGACAGGAGGTGAAGGAGCGGCGCAGCTTCAGCATCACCGGTGGCATGTGTCCGCGCTGCGAAGGCCGCGGCTCGGTCACCGACATCGACCTGACCCAGCTCTACGACGACACCAAGTCACTGAACGACGGCGCGTTCACCATCCCCGGCTACACCGGGGGCGGCTGGAACTCCCGCCTCTACATCGAGTCCGGCTTCTTCGACCCGGACAAGCCGATCCGCAAGTACACCAAGAAGGAGCTCCAGGACCTGCTCCACCGGGAGCCGACCCGGATGAAGATCGCGGGCATCAACATGACGTACGAGGGACTCCTCCCGCGCGTCACGAAGTCGATGCTCTCCAAGGACACCGACTCGATGCAGCCGCACATCAGGGCGTTCGTCGAGCGCGCCGTCACCTTCACGACCTGCCCCGACTGCGAGGGCACCCGGCTCAGCGAAGCCGCGCGCTCCTCGAAGATCAAGCGGAAGAACATCGCCGATCTGTGCGCCATGGAGATCAGGGACCTGGCCGACTGGGTGCGCGCGCTCAAGGAGCCCTCGGTCGCGCCGCTGCTCGCCACGCTCCTGGACACCCTCGACTCGTTCGTGGAGATCGGTCTGGGCTACCTCTCGCTCGACCGGCCCTCGGGCACGCTCTCGGGCGGCGAGGCCCAGCGCGTCAAGATGATCCGCCACCTCGGCTCCTCGCTCACGGACGTCACCTACGTCTTCGACGAGCCCACCATCGGCCTGCACCCGCACGACATCCAGCGGATGAACGACCTGCTGCTCCGGCTGCGCGACAAGGGCAACACGGTGCTCGTCGTCGAGCACAAGCCCGAGATGATCACGATCGCCGACCACGTCGTGGACCTGGGCCCGGGCGCGGGTACCGGCGGCGGCACCGTCTGCTTCGAAGGCACCGTGACCGGACTGCGGGCGAGCGGCACCATCACCGGACGCCACCTGGACGACCGGGCCGCCGTCAAGGACGAGGTGCGCAAACCCACCGGTGCGCTCCAGGTGCGCGGCGCCAGGACGCACAACCTCCGCGACGTCGACGTGGACATCCCGCTCGGCGTCCTCACGGTGGTCACCGGAGTGGCGGGTTCCGGCAAGAGTTCGCTGGTGCACGGCTCGATCCCGGCCGGCGAGGGCGTCGTCTCGGTCGACCAGAGCCCCATCCGCGGCTCGCGCCGCAGCAACCCGGCGACCTACACCGGGCTGCTCGACCCGATCCGCAAGGCCTTCGCGAAGGCCAACGACGTCAAGCCGGCCCTGTTCAGCGCCAACTCCGAGGGCGCCTGCCCGACCTGCAACGGCGCGGGCGTCGTCTTCACCGACCTCGCGATGATGGCCGGGGTGGCCACCACCTGCGAGGAGTGCGACGGCAAGCGGTTCGAGGCCTCGGTCCTCGACTACCACTTCGCGGGCCGGGACATCAGCGAGGTGCTCGCGATGCCGGTCGCCGAGGCGGAACAGTTCTTCGGTTCGGGCGAAGGGGCCACGCCCGCCGCCCACCGCATCCTCGCCCGCCTCACCGACGTGGGCCTCGGCTACCTCCGGCTCGGCCAGCCGCTGACCACCCTGTCCGGCGGCGAACGCCAACGGCTCAAGCTGGCCACGCACATGGGCGACAAGGGCGGTGTGTACGTCCTCGACGAGCCGACCGCCGGACTGCACCTGGCCGATGTCGAGCAACTCCTCGGCCTGCTCGACCGTCTCGTGGACGCCGGCAAGTCGGTCATCGTCGTGGAACACCACCAAGCCGTGATGGCACACGCCGACTGGATCATCGATCTCGGGCCCGGCGCAGGTCACGACGGCGGCCGGATCGTCTTCGAAGGCACCCCGGCCGACCTGATCGCCGCCCGTACCACCCTCACGGGCGAGCACCTCGCGCGGTACGTCGCCGACTGACGGCGGCGCGCGCCCTGCGAGGGCGGGGGCGGGGGCGCCGTACTAGGCGGCTTCCTCGAGACGGGGCTCAACGACCAGGAACATGTCGCTGTCGAGGTCCATCACGACGGTGGCCGCCCGCCCCCGCCCCCTGAGCTGAGCCGCCAGCTCCTCGGCCGGCCACGATCCGCGCGGACCACCAGCGGGAAAACGCCCAATCACCGACATGGCAGCAGCCTCCCCTTCACAACGGTCATCCCTAAGGGCCTGATGCCCGCGAATCCCGCCCTCATGCCCGCCGGGCGAGGAGGTGGAACTCGGGATCGACGCCGATCAACTCGCAGCTCGCGTACCAGAGTTGAGAGGCGACGGCCGGATCGGCCAGATGGCTCCAGACAGGCTCGCGGTGCGGCTGCCCGCGCAGCCCGAACACCCGGGGTCCCCACAGCTCGCCACTGGTGACCCGGGGGTCGAGCACGGCCCGCACCACGGGCCACGCGCCGGCGTCCTTGCCCTGGAGGACGGCACCCGCGGGCAGTCCGCGCAGCCGCTCACCCGGGGTCCGTGACCACAGCGGCGGCCGTGCGGGTGTCAGGGAGTCCAGTGCGCCGCCCGGGTGGGCCACCACACTGGCCATCGGGCTGCCCACCGCGCCCAGCCGGCGGGCGAGTTCGAGCGCGGTGTACATCTGGGCCAGCTTCGACCGGCCGTAGGTGCGCTTGGGCCGGTAGTCGGCACGGGACTGGAGGTCGTGCGGGTCGAGCCGCTCCGACTTCGCCGCGAAACTGCCCACGGTCACGATCCGGGCGGCGGGCGCAGCCGACAGGAGCGGCAGCAGCCACCTGGTCAGGGCGAGGTGGCCCAGGTGATTCGTGGCGAACATCAGCTCGTGCCCGTCCGCGGTCTCGCGGCGCGGCGGATCGTCGAGCGCCACCCCCGCGTTGTGGACCACCGCGTCGAGCCGGTCCAGTTCCAGCGTCTGCACCGACCGTCGCAGCGACGACAGGTCGGCGAGGTCGAGCCGTATCCGGCTGACCCGCGCGCCCGGCACACGGGAACGGATCGAACCGGCGGCGGCCTCGGCCTTGGCGGGGTCGCGGCTGCCGAGGACCACCAGGGCCCCCGCCGAGGCGAGTTGTTCCGCGACGAAGTATCCGATGCCCGCGTTGCCGCCGGTCACCAGGACGCTCCGGCCGTCGGCGCGCGGCGGCCGGTGCACGTCCCACGGATCGGTCGCGGGGGTGGTGGGCTGCATGGCGGCTCCTTCGGTTCGGGCGGGCGGCGGGCGGCGGGGCGGCCCGCCGCCCGCGAGTGCGTCCCCACCCTCACCCCGGCTTCCGACAGCTCACCGACACCCCGCCTACACCGGCCGAAACGCCGGACGCCCACGGCTTCCCGCCCTCGCAGGCGCCCGCCTGTACGCTCTCGGCCGCGCCAGGACGATCACACTCCAGGAGCCGCCTGGACGGCGGGGCGCCACCGAGAGCCGGACGGACAGAAGGGCTTCACCCGTGCTGAGGACAAGGCTCGCCCGTACGGTGACGACGCTCGCTGTCGCCGTGGCCCTGACGGCGGGAGGTACGACCGGCGCGCTCGGCGCATCACGGGGCCCGGCGCGGCCCGCACCCGACGCGGTGGCCGTGCGCACCGCGCTGCTGCACGTGAGGGACGCGGGAGCGCCGGGCGCGTTCGCGGTGATCCGGGACCACACCCGGTGGGGGCTCGACCGCACGCTCACCGTCGGCAAGGCCGATCTGGACGGCACACCCATGCGGGCCGACGCGCGGATCAGGATCGGCAGCAACACCAAGATGTTCACGGCGGCCCTGGTGCTGGGTCTCGCCGAACGGGGGCTCATCGCACTCGACCGGCCCCTGCGCCGCTATCTGCCGCCCGGCACGCTCCCGGCGGACTGGACGATCACCGCACGCCAGGCGCTGACCCACCGGGCCGGGCTCTACGACCACGTCAACGATCTGCTGGAACAGAACGGCGAGGAGACGACGTCCGCCTTCGAGGCGCGCATCCGCGACCGCGTCTACGATCCCCGCGACCTCGTGGCCCGCTCGGTGCGGCACGGTCTCCAGCACCCCCCGGGCAGCGCCTACGCGTACGCGAACACGGGATTCGTGCTGCTCGGGCTCGCCGCCGAACACGTCACCGGCCGCCCCTACGCCGAGCTGCTGCGCGAGCGGATCCTCGAACCCCTGGGCCTGCGCCGGACGTCGTTCACCGTGCCGGAACGGCGGATCACGGGCCGGCACATCAGCGGCTACCTGACCCCCGACGACCCGCGCCTGCCGCTCCTGGACGCGACCGAGCAGAACGGTTCCTGGATCGGGAGCGCGGGCGCCGCGGTGTCCTCCGCGCGCGACCTGGACCGGTTCCTCACGCGTCTGCTCGCCGGAAGCGCGGGCGGACTCGTCAGGGACGACTCGCTGCGGCAGATGACACGGGCGCTGCCGACGGGCGCGCCGAGCACCGCGTACGGGCTCGGGCTGCGCCGGATCACCCTGAGCTGCGGGGCGGTGTTCGGCCACGGCGGGATCGTGCAGGGCTACCAGTCGCAGGCGTACGCCACCCCGGACGGGCGGCGCACGGTCGTCGTCTTCGCCAACGCCTCCAACAACGGCGCCGTCACCCAGGGGTTGCTGGACGCCCTGGAGCCGGCGTTCTGCGGCGCCGCGCCCGCGGGGCGCTCGGCGCGCCACGTGCCCGGCGCGGCGCAGGACACCGGGGTCTGACCCGGCGACCCGGGCGCCGCCCCCGCGCCCGGCCGCCTACTCGTCGTCCCAGGCCATCGCGCTCATCCGCCACCCCGAGGGCGTACGGACGAACTGGGTGATCTTGCGTCCGGCGCCCTCGAAGGGCTCCCCGTCGCGGATCCCCGACTTGGCGTACTGGCTGAAGCGCTGGGCCACCGAGCCGAAGACCTCGGTGCGCTCCTCGACCTCCCACTCGGAGAACTCCGTCAACGTGCCGTCGCCCAGGATTCTCTCGCGGGGCGCGATGAAGGCGTCGAGGTCGCAAATCACCGGCTCCGCACCGGAGTTGTTGATGATCATGCCCTGGGGGACGAACACCTCGCGGACCAGGTCCAGGTTGGCCCGAGCGCCGCCGGTATTGGTGAACGCGCTCATGAAGGAGCGCATCAGCTGGTCTATCTCGGCCTTGACGTCGGACACGGTTGCGCCTTTCACGGATGGCCCGGGCGGTGCCGGGTCGGATGCGGGCCCGACGGGCGCGCCTCAGGGCCGGGGTGCGGCGAGATCGGCGCCCGCGGGGACTTCGTAGATCTTTCCGTCCACGCCGGACCGGTAGAGCCTCCCGGCGGAGAACCCCCGCTCGCCGTGTCCGTACGTGATCTGCGTGGAAAGGTACATCCCCGACTGCACGGAACACAGGGCTCCGCCCTCGGCCCGCCAGATCTGCCCGGCGGCATGGGTGGCGATGAGCGGGCGCCCCTGGCTGTCGAGGGTGAGGCCGTCGGGCAGGGCGAGGGTGTCCGGGAGCGTGGTGGTGATCCAGCGCCGGGGGTGGGCCGGATCGTCGGCCGGGATGCGGTAGAGGCCCGGCGCGGGGGTGGTCTGGATGACGTAGACCTCGGCGCCGTCGGGGGAGACCGCGATGCCGTTGGGCATCAGGACGTGCGCCCACGCCGGGTCGACGCGCCCGTCCGGTGTCACCCGGCCGATGTTCCGGCCGCCGACGGTGGTCGTGTACACGGTGCCGTCCGGCGCGAGGGCCACCCCGTCGATGCCGCCGAGCCCGGAGGCGTACGTGCTCACCGCGCCGGAGTCGGGGTCGACCTGGAGGAGTTTCGAGACCGGCAGGAGATCGCCGGTGAGGGAGTGGCCGAGGTCGTTCCCGGTGCCGACGAGCAGCTGTCCGTCCGGGCGGACGACGATGCCGCCGTTGGCGCCGATGTTAGGGGTAAGGGCCACGGGGGCGCTGCCCGGCGCGTCGATGCGGTAGACGCGGCCGGTGAAGTACGCCGTGGCGAACATCCGGCCCCGCTGGTCCACGACGATCGACTCGGCCCAGTCCGGCACGTGGGCCACCTGGACCGGAGGCGCCGTCGTGGGAGTCCGGCACGCGGGGGCCGCGTGGGCGGGGACGGGTGTGAGCAGAGCCGCGGCCGTGGCGAGCGCGGCGGCGCACAGGGCGCCGCGGTAACCGCGCGCCGTGGTGCGGGACGTCCTGGTCGACCTCATCAAATCCCTTGCCTGCCGGGGCCGTTGGGCCGCACACGCCGACTCCGGGAGGGAGCGGCTTGGACGAGTGTGCGTCAACGGGGCCCGATGGAGGGGGAGTTCCGTCGACTTGCCCCGGGGATGCGGGTGTGTGAGATGTCACTGCCGTACGGGGTGGAGTGTGCCGGCACGCCGCGGGCCCGGGACGGCACCCATGCACGAGGTGGCTGCATGGATGGGCCCGGGCCCACGCGGAGGGCGGGGCGCTGTGGGGCGCCCGCCGGATGTGCCGTCCTCGGTGACGGCCCGCCGGTCAGTTGCGGCTGCGGTTTCCGATGACGAGCCGGTAGATGAGCAGCACGATGATCGAGCCCACGATCGCGGCGATCCACGTCGACAGGTGGAAGAAGCCGTTGATGGAGTGGACGTGGAAGATGACCTTGCCCAGCCATCCGCCGAGGAGGCCGCCCACGATGCCGATCAGCATGGTGACGAGGCAGCCGCCCGGGTCCCTGCCCGGCATGATGGCCTTGGCGATGGCGCCCGCGAGCAGGCCGATGAGGATCCAGGCGATGATGCCCATGGTGTGTCCGTCCCAACGTCGAGGTGCCCGCGCCATCACGACGCGGTGCTGGTGGTCAGCTGTTCCGAGCGGCCGATGGCCTTGCAGGAAGGGTGCCCAGGGGTGGAACCCCTATGCCAGTCACGTCGTCCATTGGAGTGCGCGGCAGTGTGGGGGCACGGCCGGGCCCGTGGGGGCACGGACCCCTCGGCCGTGCCCCGCCGCTCAGCGGCCCCGGACGCCGCCGCCCGCCGGCCACCGCCCCAGCACCGGCTCACCCAGCACCCGGGCCGGGAGGCACAGCGTCTGTCCCTGGGCGGTGAACAGGGCGTCGCGCGAGTCGTAGTGGCCCAGATCCGCGAGCACCCGCGCCGAGAGGTCGCAGGACGAGCCGGTGCCGGGGCAGCCGACGGGCCCGTCCCAGTCCACCGCCCCGCGCGACAGGGCGTCGAAGAGCGTCTCCGGGCCCGCGTTGGTGTACCCGGTCGCCGCCGGGACCTCCCCGAACAGCGCGGACGCCGCCACCCACGCCCCGTCCAGCCTGAACTCCGGCCAGGCCAGAACCACCCGGTCCGGCACCAGCATCGTCAGCCGGGGAAACCGCGGATACCAGAACGCGCCGTCGACCAGCAGTCCGCGTACCCGGGTCGCGATGCCGCAGGAGCGCGCGACGGCCTCCAGGACGGAGAGGCGCTGGCTGCACGACCCCCGGCCGCGGCGGAGGACCTCCGACACGGGCCGCCGGTCGGCCAGCGAGTACACCGGCCGCACGGTCCGTGCGATCAGCGCGTGGGCCGTGCGCAGCAGCTCGCCGTCGTCCGGCGCCCGCCCCGCCGTCACCTCGCGGACGAAGGCCGTCACGCGGGGGTGGTCCCGGTCGAGGATCGGGGTGGGCCCGACGCCTCCCGTGGCGGCGGGCGAACCGCCGGTCGTGGCGCCGCGCCGGCAGGGTGTGAGCAGGGAACTCGTCATGGGCAGCGATTGTGCAGGGGGGCGCGGGCGGCTCTCGCGGCGGGGTGCGGACCGCGCGCGGGCCGGACCGGGCCCGGGTGGCAGTGGGGGCGTGCGTCCGGGTTTGGGGTGCGCTGTGCGAGGAACGCGGTGTAGCGAGATCGATACGCATCGATCGACGGAAGACCGGTGAAAGGGAGACGCGGTGTCTGGTGTGAAGGGGTCCCTGTCCGAGGCGGACCTGAAGGTGGTCGGGCCGGCGCTGAAGGGTGCGCTCGTCGACCTGGTGGATCTGTCCCTGGTCGCCAAGCAGGTCCACTGGAACGTGGTGGGCCCGCGGTTCCGCTCCGTCCACCTCCAGCTCGACGATGTGGTGGCCACCGCGCGCCAGCACTCCGACACGGTGGCCGAGCGGGCCTCCGCGCTGGGGGTGAACCCGGACGGTCGGGCCGCCACGCTGGCCGGAGCCACCGCGATCGGCACCGTGCCGGAGGGCTGGATCAAGGACACCGACGCCGTACAGGTACTGGTCACCGCGCTCGGCAGGATCATCGAGCGGATGCGGGAGCGGATCGCGGACACGGCCGACCCGGACCCGGTGAGCCAGGACCTGCTCATCACGGTGACCGGGGAGCTGGAGAAGCACGCCTGGATGTTCCAGGCCGAGAACGGCTAGCCGGAGCTGGGACTGGAACGGGAGGGAGGGGGCGCCGGAGATCCGGCGCCCCCTCCGCATGGGTGCAGGTGTCGCCCGTTGTTCAGCCCGCTGGGCTCCCGGTCCGTCAGCTGTGCGCGACGCCGAGCTGATAGAACGCGACGCGTGCGCCGTTCGTGGTGCTGCTGGAGGACGACTGGTTGTAGGAGCCGGCCTTGAAGTACTGGCGGTAGCCGTTGAAGGAGGACGGGATCGCGTAGTGGGTCGTGCTCCCGTTGACCGTCATGTCGATCGTGTGGCCCTCCGAGACGCCGATGGTGTAGCTCCACGTCTTGCCGACGGCCACATGGCCCACCGTGTGGAGCGTCTGGCCGCCCGACGGCGAGTTCTCGGTGCCGAGCACGATGTCGCCGTTGGCGCGGTAGTACAGCTCCACGAGCGGCTTCGTGGAGGAGCCCCCGGAGCCGAGGTGGATCTGGCCGACGCAGACGTTGGACGTCACCGACACCACGCGCAGCGTCGCGTTCAGCCGGTGGCTGCCGGCGAGCGCCCAGTTCGCGTGGCTGCCGTCGCGGTTCATCTCGCGCAGCTCGGAGCGGGCGTAGTGGGAGTTGGGCGTGGTGACGCCCTTTTCGGGCGCCCAGAACGTCATCGCGCCGTCACGGCCGTCCGTGTAGAAGTACGCGTCCTGGAAGCCGTTCGCCCCCTGGAGCCGGGACGAGGAGATCGTGGTCGGCGAGCCGGGGGAGCCCACCGGCTCCTGGAGTTCCCACACCGACAGGTCGAAGTTGCCTCCGGGCGCCACCGACGGGTTCGCCGCCGGGCCGGCGGCACCGAGGACGCTCTCGCTGTGGACGGCAAGTCCGGTGGGAGAGGGCGCAGTTGAGGACGCGGGCGCCGCGAGCGCCAGGGTGCCGAGGACGGCGGCGGTGGTGGCGAGGGGCAGGAGCAGGGGGCGTATGCGCATGGCGTGACCTTCGCGTGGGGGTCAAAGGGGGTGGGGGGTGGCTCGAAGGGGGCCGACAAGCCGAGTGGTCCCTCTCCTGGTGCGCGGAGGGCCCGTTCGCTCACTTCGTTCCGTATGTTGAACGACATGCCCGGATGTGAACGGGGAAACCGTAGAGCTCCACCCCGGGCGCGTCAAGGGATGCGTACGCCCGATCCCCGGGCCGTCCGTACCCGAACTGGTCGGCGGGCGCCGCGCGTTGGGCGGCCTTCGCCGGAGGCCCCCGGCCCCGGAGGTCGACGGGGCGGCAGCAAGGACCGGCTCTGCGCGGCCCCGGACGAGGGCGTGCGCGAAGGCGCAGAGGGTATCCGGGATGGCATGGCATCAGAACCTCGGCTTCAACGCCGTACCTGGCCGGCGCTGGCGGCGCGCGCCGCCGTGGTGATCGCCGGATTCATCTGCATGGTGGCCTTCGCGGTCGTGCTGGCCAGGGCCACCCTGGTTCCCTCACCCGCGTCCGTCCGGCTGACCCACACCAATCTGCACCCGGGCGACTCCATCCGCGCCTATCTGGCCCAGCCCGACTGGCGGGACGCGGTCAAGCAGGTCGGCGGCAATGTGGTCCTGGGCATGCCGTTCGGCGTGCTGCTTCCCGTGCTCTTCCCGCGCACGCGGGGCGTGGTGCGGGTGGTGCTCATGACGGCGTTCGTGATGCTCACCGTCGAGGCCGCCCAGGGGGCCCTGGTCACCGGACGGGCCTTCGACATCGACGACGTCATCCTCAACTCCCTTGGGGCGTTCGCCGGTTACCTGCTGCTCGGCCGCCGCCTCGGCCGCGCCCTGCATCCCCGGCGCCACCACTGGTGGCAGCGCCGCGCCGCCTCGGGCACCCCCGGGGCGCCGGGGACGGAACCGGATCGGCCGGAACCGGATCGGCCGGGGCTGGAAGGCTCACCCGTGGCGGGGACCCCCGGCGTGACCGCCCCGACGGCGAAGTCGCGCCTGCCCGCGGTCCTGAGGGCGATGCGCAGGCCGGTCAGGTGAACCTCCCGCATCCGCCGAACGACTGATGCCCGGTCAACTCCCCGCTGGAATGGGAAAGTTGACCGGGCGGTTGCTGATGCGTATCCGTCGTGTCGGCTGGACCGACCTCACTCGGTGATGCCGGTGATGACCGCGTCGCCCAGCGGTGCCTGGTCCTGCGAGTAACCCGCCGTACGCAGGGCCTCGGAGACCGTGCGGCGGGCCTGCTGCTCGGCGGTCTCGGTGTCGTCGGCCTCCACTTCGAGGCGGACGCTGAAGGCCGAGGAGCCGCTGTAGAAGCTGAGCATCTCCAGATGCTCCTCCTCGCCCAGCCGGGTGCCGCGCGGGTCTGCGGGACGCAGGGCGCGTTCGAGGGTCTTGATGGTCTCCTCGGTGCGCTCCGCGAGCAGGGTTCCGGGGATCGTTACGACATAGGTGGTCATAGAGCTACCGGGTGCCCCGTCGGCCCGCTTCGTACACCCCGGGGTACGGCGAACGGGGCGCGGTGACCCTCCGTCAGGCCGCTCCGGGGGACGGCGCGACCTGGGCGATCAGGAGCGCGATGTCGTCGTGCCCCTGCGGCGGGGGCAGCGCCGCCAGGAGCCGGTCGCAGGTGGCCTCCAGAGGGAGCCGGTGGTGGGTGAGGGCGTCGAGCAGTGCGCGCAACCGGTCGTCGATCGGCTGGTCCCGCGTCTCGACCAGCCCGTCGGTGTACAGCACGAGACGGTCGCCCGGCGCGCACTCGACCGTGGTCGCGCGGAAGGGGACGCCGCCCACGCCGAGCGGGGCCCCGGTCGGCAGGTGCAGGAAGCGCGGGGCACGGCCGGGGCGGTCCCAGATCGGCGGCAGGTGCCCCGCGAGGGCGATGCGGCAGGTCATGCGGTGCGGGTCGTACACGGCGTAGACGCAGGTCGCCGTGATCTCCTCCAGCTCGGCGGTGATCCGGTCGAGGTGCTGCAGCACATCGGCGGGGTCGAGGTCGAGCCCCGCGAGGGTGCGGGTCGCGGTGCGCAACTGACCCATCGTCGCCGCCGCGTTGATGCCGTGGCCCATCACGTCGCCCACCACGAGGGCGGTCTTGTCGCCGGCCACCGGGATGGCGTCGAACCAGTCGCCCCCGGCCTCGCCGATCGCGGCGGCGGGCTGGTAGCGGTAGGCGACGTCCAGCCCCGTGGGCTGGGGCGGCTGGCGCGGGAGCAGATGGCGTTGCAGGGCGAGGGCGGCGTGGCGCTGCTGCTGGAACCAGCGCGCGTTGTCGATGCACACGGCGGCCCGGGTCGCGAGTTCGAGCGCGAGCACGGCGTCGTCGTGCGTGAACGGCTGCGGATTGCGGGCCCGTTTGAGGTCGAGGGCCCCCAGGACCTCGCCGCGCGCGATCAGCGGTACCGCCAGATAGGAGTGCAGGCCCGCGCCCGCGAGCAGGGCGGCGGCCTCCTCGTCACGGGCGATGTTCGCCAGATCGCCCGCTTCGACACGGCTGATCAGAACCGGTCGGCCGGTGGTGACGCACCGGGTGACCAGGCGGTCGGCGCTGTACTTGGCGATGTTGCCCGGCGGGTCGGCCGCCTGGAGCGCACCGGTGGGGTAGGCCGCGGCGACGGCCAGGGCACGGATGGCGACGGGGCCGGCCGCGGGGTCCTCGACCGGGGCCCTGCCGTCCAGGACCGAGTCCAGGAGGTCGACCGCGGCGACGTCGGCCAAATCGGTGACGACGAGGTCGGCCAGCTCGTGAGCGGTGCGGTTCAGGTCGAGCGTGGTGCCGATGCGCACCGACGCCCGGGCGATCAGGTCGAGCCGTCTGCGGGCCTCCGCCGCCTCGTTCGCCGCGTGGTACTGCTCGCTGACGTCCACCACCGACGTCGCGACGCCGAGCACCCGCCCGGCCGGGTCCTCCAGGCGGTAGTACGACACGTTCCACGCGTGCTCGGTCGCGGGGTCGGCCGGAGTGCGGCCGATGGCCGTCTGGTCCAGGAGCGGTACGCCGGTCTCCAGGACGCGCCGCATCGAGGCCGCGATCACCGAGGAGTCGAGGAAGGGCAGGGCCTCGTGCACCGAACGTCCGATGTGCTCGGCGGGCGTGACGCCGTTGATCCGGGCGAGGGTGGGGTTGACCAGGACGTACCGCAGCTCGGTGTCGAGCACGGCGAGACCGATCGGGGACTGCGACACGAGGCGCACCGACAGCGCGAGGTCGCGCTCCACGGCGCGCAGGGTCGGCTCGTCGGTGGCGATGCCGAGCGCGTACAGGCCGCCGTTCTCGTCCTGGAGCCGCATGTTGCGGAACTCCACTATCCGGGTGCGGCCGTCCTTGTGCCGGATCGGGAAGACACCCGCCCAGGCTCCGCCGCCGCTCATCACCTGGGCGAACAGATCGAGGACCAGGGGGCGGCGCTCCTCGGAGACCAGCAGCTTCACGGCCATCCGGCCGAGGGCCTCCTCGGCGTCCCAGCCGAACAGCTCCTGGGCCTGCGGGCTCCACAGGGTGATCCGGCCGGCTTCGTCGAGGACGATCGCGGCGACGCCCAGGACGTCGAGGAGCCCGCCCGGCTCGGACGCGGCGACGCGCACGAGGTCGAGCCCCTCCCCGGACACCTCGGATGCGTTCATCGCCATCCCTTCGTCCGCCCGACTGCCTCACACGTGTCCCAGCGCCTTCACCATCTTCTCCCCGCCCGGCGCGATCGGCAGACCAGACGCCGCAAGAGATGCGGGTGAGCACCGTGAGTGACGGGGGCGCGCCGGACCGGCCGGCGCAGGGGGCGCGCTCAGTGCTGGGGCTGGTTCCCGCGTTCCTCGTCGTGCTGGGCGAGGACCGCCAGAAGGGTGGCGACGGTCAGTCCGGCCTCGGCCGGGTGGCGCAGGGGACTGCCGGGCTCGATGCGGTACGTGTTGGAGCGGCCCTGGCGGGTGTGGGAAAGGTATCCCTCCTCCTCCAGGTCGGAGATGATCCGCTGGACGGCCCGCTCGGTGAGTCTGCAGTGCGCCGCGATGTCGCGTATCCGCGTCGAGGGGTCGTCGGCGATGGCAGCCAGCACCCGGGCATGGTTGGTGAGGAACGTCCATCCGGCGTGTGGTTCAGGTACGGCACCCATGCCCACAGGGTAGGACGTGGCATTCGCGCAAACAATCAGGGGCATCGCATTTCGTGAAAACCCTGTCGTGCGTCCGTTCGTACTCCCCTCCGCGACGTCCACGACACCACTTCCACCCGGCCCTGTGAAGCGAATCACACCCGTGCGCTGTCACGTTCCGCGGGTCCTGGGTGTCTCGATGGGCATGCCTGGACCGCTGGGCAGGGTACGAACGGGCAGCAGAGGAGACGAGCGGATGGGATGGCCGAAGTACGCGGGCGGACGGAGGCGGCCATGACGCAGGACGCCTTCACCGAACACCGCGCGCTGTTGTTCACCATCGCCTACGAGATGCTGGGCAGCGCGGCCGACGCCGAGGACGTGCTCCAGGAGAGCTATCTGCGCTGGAGCGCGGTCGACGCGGCCGGGGTCGAGCACCCCCGGGCGTACCTGGTGCGCGTGGTGACCCGGCAGGCCCTGAACCACCTGCGCGCGGTCCGGGCGCGGCGCGAGGAGTACATCGGCACCTGGCTGCCCGAACCGATCCGCACCGGGCCCGCGGTGAGCGAGGACGCGATCCTCGCCGAGTCGGTGTCGATGGCCCTGATGCTGGTCCTGGAGACCCTGAACCCCACCGAGCGCGCGGTGTTCGTGCTGCACGACGTGTTCGGCTACAGCCACGGCGAGGTCGCCGCCTCGGTCGGCAGAACGGAGGTGGCGGTCCGTCAGATCGCCCACCGGGCGCGCCGGCACGTCCAGGCCCGGCGCCGTCGCTACGAGCCGGACTCCGCGGCCACCCGCGACATCGTGCGGCGCTTCCTGCTGGCGACGTCGACGGGCGAGATCCAGGCGCTGATGGACCTCATGGCACCCGACGTGGTCCAGATCGCGGACGGCGGGGGCAAGGTGTCCGCCGCGCGCCGCCCGGTGACCGGCAGCGCCGAGGTGGCCGCGTTCGTCCTGGGCGTGGCCCGCACGAGCATCACCGAGAAGACCCGGATCGAGCAGGCCACGTACAACGGCATGCCCGCGGCCCGGTTCCTCACCGACGGCGAACTCGACTGGCTCGTCGCCTTCGAGATCGACGACGGGCGCATCACCGGTCTCTACGCCATGCGCAACCCCGACAAGCTGCACCGTGCGGACACGGTGCACCCACTCGACCGAGGAGTGTTCCCGCCATGGAAACCATGACGTCCGAGCGCGTCATCGCCGCCCCCATCGGCGACGTCTTCAGCTGGCTGACGACCACCACCAACTACACCCGCTCGCCCCTCGTCCTCCGCTGCCGCCTGACCCGCCGCGGCGAGACGGCCCCCTACGGGGTGGGCGCGGTCCGCAGCCACCTGTGGATGATCGGCTGGCTCAGGGAGCGCATCACCCGCTACGAGGCGCCGTACACCACGGAGTACGTGGTCGAGCGGAGCGTGCCGCCGTCGCGCCACGAGTTCGGCGCCATGACCTTCAGCGAGGTCGACGGGGGGACCCTGGTGCGCTGGACCACGCGCGCCGAGATGGCGCTTCCGCTGCTCGGACCGGTGCTCACGCGCGTCCTGGTGAAGCCCATGATCACCCGCTCCTTCGACAGCATCCTGGCCGCGGCCGAGGCCGCGCTGGTCCAACAGCCGCATGATGCAAGCGGGTTGAGGAGCCGTCAGGAGTCGCGGCCCGAGGGCCGTGCCTGAAAGGCTGAGGGCCAGCCTGAAAAGCGCATGGCGACCGCCCTGGCGAGATCGCCCCCGGAAGTGGCGATCCGGCCCGTCGTCCGACCGTGCCGCCTGGTCCACGCTTGCGCCATGAGCACCGACATCGGACCCCTCGACGACCCCCTCACGGACTTCACCCACCGGCTCGTGGACATCGACGGGCTGACCAAGACCGTTCATGTCGCCGGTTCGGGCCCGGCCGTCGTGGTCATGCCGGAGATGCCCGGGATCTCTCCCGACGTCCTGCGTCTGGCGCGCTGGGTGCGGGACGCGGGCTTCACCGTCCACGTCCCCTCGCTGTTCGGGGTGGACGGCGCCCACCCCACCGTCGAGGCCGGCCAGGACGTGGTGCGCCGCGCCTGTGTCAGCGCGGAGTTCCGCGCGTTCGCCGGTGGTGGTACGAGCCCGGTCACGATCTGGCTGCGCGGCCTCGCCCGGCAGGCGCACGCCGAGTGCGGTGGCCCCGGCGTCGGCGTGATCGGCCTGTGCTTCACGGGCAACTTCGCCCTCACCATGGCGCTGGAGCCGGCCGTGATCGCGCCGGTGCTCGGCCAGCCGTCGCTGCCCCTGGACGATCCCGGCGGTCTTGAGCTCGGCGAGGACGACGCGCGGGCGCTGCGCGAGCGGATCGTCCGCGACGGTCTGACGGTGCTCGCCTACCGCTTCCAGGGGGACCGCTGGTGCAGCGGCCGGCGCTTCGCCGCGTACCGGAACCTGCTCGGCGACGCGTTCGACGGCCGGACCCTGTCCTCCTCCGTCGCCAACCGCAATCCGCCGCCCTTCTTCCGCGAGGTGGTCGGCACGCCCCACAGCGTGGTCACCGCCCATCTCGTCGACGAGGAGGGACACCCCACGCTCGGGGCCCGCGACGAGATCCTCGCCTTCCTGGCCGAGCGCCTGAGCGAGCCGGGCCGGCCCGGTTGAGGAACCGTGGCGGCCCGGCACGTTCGACGGGTCAGCCGTCGATGCGGTGCTGGGTCCAGAACGAGGTCAGGTCCGTGGACGTGGCCGCCTGGGCGGCCGCCTTGAATTCGGCGGTGGTCGAGACGCCGAACCAGTGTGAAGTGGCGTAGTCCTTCAGCAACTTGGCCATCACGCTGTCACCGAGCACCCGGCGCAGATCGTGCAGGGCGCACTTGCCGTAGCCGTAGACGACCGTGGAGTACCGCGAGGAGTGGGCGTCCCAGTAGGCCATCGAGTTGGTGATCTTCTCGCTGGACGAGGCCCACGAGACGCTGTTCCAGCAGTTGGTGCCGGTCTGACCGAGGGCGAGGTCGGTGGAGTAGTCGGCGAACGACTCGTCCAGCCACGGGTTGTTGTACTCGTCGTCGCCGACGATGCCGTACCACCACTGGTGGCCGATCTCGTGGGTGAGCGCCGTGGTGGAGACCAGGTCGAGCACGAAGCCCGGGTATTCCATGCCGCCGAACCAGTAGTTGTTGTCGATCACCGCGTCCAGCTCGCCGTACGGGTAGGCCCCGAAGCGGGCGGCGTGGGCGTCCACGGCGGACTTGGCGGTGGTCAGCATGGACTGGGCGCTGGAGGAGCTGATGCCCGAGACGGAGTAGATGTTGATGGCGGTGCCGGCCGGTGAGGTGCCGGAGATCTTGCTGAACGGGCCGGCCGCCCAGGCGAAGTCACGGACCTTGGAGGCGGTCGCCGTGGTGAGGGTGCGACCGCTCGTTCCGGGGGTGTCGACCGAGGTTCCGGTCGCCGGGACCAGCAGGCTCGTGGGGTGGTCGAGCGTCACCTTGAAGTCGGCGGCCAGTGAGTAGAAGGATTCACCGTTGTTGGTGTACGGGTCCAGGTGCCAGCCCGCCGCGTCGCGGACCGCCAGGACGGGCAGCGCGTTGCCGATGTTGTTGAACGCCCCGTCCGCTCCGAAGCGGTCGGCGCCGTCCGGCACGCTGATGCCCAGGTCGAAGCCGATGGACGCGCTCTGCCCCTGCGGCAGCGGCGACGGCAGGTCGATCTTGAGGGCTGTGCAGCCGACCGACAGGGCGCCCGCGGTGCCGCCGGTGACGTTGCTGACCGTGATCGGCATGGCCGAGCAGGTGCCGTGGTAGTTGTCCCACAGCCGCAGGTACACCTCACTGAGCGGGGTGGACGAGGCGTTGGTGAACGTGGCGCTCTCGTGTCCGGTCCAGCCGGTGCCGCTGGTGTTGCTGGTGAGACTGACGGTGTAGGCCGGCGCCGCCGGGGTGCGGGTGGAGTCGGCGGGCGGGGTGGTGCCGCCGGAGGTGTTGAGGGCGATGTCGTCGAGGACGAAGCTGGTCTTGAGGCTGGAGTCCTCCGTGCCGGTGAAGGCGAGGTTCACGGTCTGGCCCGCGAAGCCGGACACGTCGACCGTCTTCTGGACGTAGCCGGTGTTCTTGTCGAGGTTCGAGTACGTCGCCAGCGTCGTGCTGCCCAGCTTCGCGGTCAGCTTGTCGTAGGCGGTCGACGTGGTCGTCTCGGTGGTGTCGATGTGCAGCCAGTACGTGAGGGTCGCGGTGCTGCACCCCGAGGGGATGGCGACGCTCTGGGAGAGGGTGTCGGTGTGGGTGCGGCCGACACCGTCGAGCCAGGCGAAGGAGGACCCGCCGTGGGCGCTCTCGCCGGTGCGGCTGGTGATCACGCTCGTGGACGACTGGGTCCAGGGCGAAGTGCCGCTCTCGAAGCCGCCGTTGGCGACCACCTGGGCCGGGGAGCAGGCTGCGGCCCGGGGGGCCGCGGCCGACGCCGAGGCGGCGGGAAGAGAGGCGGCGGCCAGCGCGGCGACGGCGCAGACGGCCAGCGCGGCGGACTTGTGGGGGGTCGATCTCACACGGAACTCCTTTGAGGCGGCCGGGGTGACGGCCTGCTCGGTGGCGGCTCTCCGGCTTGGGTGCGCCCGAGGGCCGCCGCGGTCGGTGTGCGGCACGCGCACGATCGCTGAGGTGAGACGTGAAGCGGTGTCTTCCTGGGCTCAGGCCGACAACCGGGAGGCAGCTTGGCAGGTATGACCAGGTCATGCCAAGAGAAATGCGGCGGCCTTCCGTGCCCGGGCCGGGATTGACAGGCTCGCGTCGACCAGACCATGATTCCACTAGTTGACTAGTGGAATCGGGCGGGAGGGGGAGCATGAGCGGCACGGCCATCTCGGGTGGAGGTCACGGCCGGTGGGCCCTGGAGGCGTACGGTCTGGGCAAGAGATACCGCCGGGAGTGGGCGCTGCGCGAGGAGACCTTCCGGATTCCGGCCGGTCGCGTCTGCGGCCTCGTCGGGCCCAACGGGGCGGGGAAGAGCACCCTGTTGGGGATCGCGGCCCGGCTCGTGCGGCCGACCCGTGGGGAGCTGAGGATCTTCGGGCAGCCGGTCGGTGACGTGTCGGCGATGCCCCGCTATGCCTATCTCGGCCAGGACAAGCCGCTGTTCAAGCGGTTCACCGTGGCGGAGTGCCTGCGCATGGGCCAGGAACTCAACCCGGGCTGGGACCAGGAGGCGGCCGAACGCATCGTGCGCGAAGGCCAGTTGGCCCCTGATGCCAGGATCGGCAGCCTCTCCGGCGGCCAGCGCACCCGTGTGGCGTTCGCGCTCGCCTTCGGCAAGCGGCCCGACCTGCTGCTCCTGGACGAACCCATGTCCGACCTCGACCCGCTCGCCCGGGACGAGATCGGCTCCCTGCTCATGTCGGAGGTGGCCGAGCGCGGCACCACCGTCCTGATGTCGTCCCACATGCTCTCCGAGCTGGAGCACATGTGCGACTTCCTGCTCGTGATGGCCGACGGAAGGGTCCGCATGGCCGGGGACACCGATGAACTGGTGCCGCTGCACACGGTGGTGACCGGGATCGCCGCGGACGGGAAGCTGCCGGACGCGCTCGCCGCGCACACGGTGATCGACGCCCGTACCTCGGGACGCCAGTTCACCGCTCTGGTCCGCCACGAGGGAGCGCTCGACCCGGCGTGGCAGCTCGCCGACCCCAGCCTGGAGGAGGTGCTGCTCGGATATCTGCGCCACCCGGAGGCCCCGGCGCTGCTCTCCCCGACCGCCGTACCCGGCCACCGAGAGGAGCGCGCGGCATGAGCACCCTCACCCGCACCCCCGCACCGCAGAACGGCTCGTACACCCGCCGCCGCAGGCTGCGCGGACCGGCTTGGCTGATGGTGCGTCAGCATCGGGCCGTCCTCGTCGTCTGCCTGGCGGCGACCGTCATCGGCGCCCTCTGGATCAGCCACGAGCGCAGCGTGATGCTGGACACCCTGCACGGCGCCGGGTGGCCCGCGAAGTCCGCCGACCGGCTGGACGGCCTCACGGTCCAGCGCCTCGACAGGTCCTTCAGTGACGTCGCCCAGTACGTCGGCTACCTTCCGCTGCTGTTCGGCGTGTTCGTCGGCGCGCCGCTCATCGCCGCCGACCTGGAGCAGGGGACGGCCCGTCTCGCCGTCACCCAGTCCGTGCCCCGACTGCGCTGGCTGCTCTGGAAGTTGGGCTTCACCTTCGTCCTCGTCGTGCTGACCACCGGCACGCTCGGAGCGCTCCTCGCCCGGTGGTGGCGGGCCGGCCGCGGCGTGCTCTCCAGCACCTGGCTCGACGACACGGTCTTCGGCTCCTCGTGGCCGGTGCTGACCGCGCTCACCCTGTTCACGACCTGCCTCGGCATCGCCATCGGCCTGCTGGTGCGACGGGCGGTGGCCGCGATGGCGCTGACCCTGGTGGGGTCCGGGGTCACGTTCTATGTCTTCGACTACCTCAGGCCCCGGCTCGGCACCCCGCGCCGGGTGGCCTTCCCGTTCGACGGGGCCCGGCCGGCCGTCCTCGGTCACGGGGTCGAGGTCGACCAGTGGGTCGGCACCGCGTCCGGCAAGGTCTACGGCTGGGGAACCTGCGTGAACGACGCGGTACCGGAGGCCTGCCGGGCCAGGCTGGGGATCGTCAACGACGTGCGGGACTACTTCGGTGACGACCAGATGGCGGGGCTCCAGTGGACCGCGGCCGGGCTGTTCACCGCCGCCACCGTCCTCCTGCTGGCCCTGATCGTATGGCGGGCCGGGCGGCAGGCGCTGTAGCTCATCGGTCAGTACGTAAGATCCTGACGCGCGGGCCGGGCCGGGCGCCGGTCGCGCGAGCACGAAGTGGACGAAGGAGAGGGGGTGGGCGCGATGGTCGTGTTCCGGATAGAACGGCGCACCGGCGTGCCCGCCTACCTCCAGATCGTCCAGCAGGTGGAACAGGCCCTGCGGATGGGGGCGTTGAGGGAGGGCGACCGGCTTCCCACGGCCGCGCAGGTCGCCGCCGACACCAAGGTCAACCCCAACACGACCCTCAAGGCGTACCGCGAACTGGAGCGGTCGGGGCTCGTCGAGGTGCGCCAGGGCGCGGGAACGTTCATCACGCGCTCCCTGGCCGCGCCGCAGGACGAGCCGGACTCGCCCCTGAGGGCCCGGCTCGCCGAGTGGATGCGGGAGGCCGCCGCCCTGGGCCTCACCGAGCAGGAGGTCGCCGCACTGTTCGACACGGTCCGCACCCACACCTACGCGGTACGGGCCGCCGGCCCCGCGACCTCGAACTGAGCCGCCGCCGCACGGGCCCCGACTACTTCCCCGGGCCGCTCAGTCCGGCCACGGCCGTGGACAGGTGCTTGCGCACCGCATCGGGCAGCGGGGTGCCGCCGGCCGAAGCCACCACCTGCTCGGCCAGGCGGCGCAGTTTGGTGTTGGTGTGCTGCGAGGTGGACACCAGTACCTCCCACGCCGCGTCGGGGGACAGGCCGAAGGCCGCCATCAGGATGCCGCGTGCCATGTCGATGGTCCCCCTGCTCCGCATCGCGCGCCGCAGCTGCTGCAGTTCGAGGCGCTGGGTGTCGCGGACGGTCGGAGGGTCGTCGTCCACGAGGACGGAGACCAGGGCCTCGTCGAGATCCGCGGCCCGGTCGCCGGAGTCGAGGGCGGTCTCCTTGACGATCACGAGCAGGTTGACGGCGGAACGGTCGGACAACTCCACGCCGTCGAGGCCCGGTTGGGCCGCATCGTCCGTGGCGGAGGGGCGCGGAACCGAGGGATCTCGCACCGCCTGCCCGGTGGCGACGTCGAATTCGCCGCAGACGCTGACGACCGTGCGGTCGCCGTCGGGGCGGCTGAAGACGGTGAGACCGGACAGCTGGTGCGTGCCGGTGAATTCGGCCAGCCTGGTGCACGCGCCGGCCTGACCGGCCCCGTCCCACTCACAGTGCGGCATGGCGTCCTCCTCCCCGTGCGCACCGCGGAATTTCTCGCCGACCAGAGTCCCGCCCCCACCCGACACACGTCAAGTGATACATGAAGCCAGGTTCGGGTGTTGGGCGGCGCGAACCGGCGGGCCTACGATTCGTCCATGGGTGGAGTGCCGGAACCGCATACAGGCTGGACGTTCATCACCAATCACGCACGCGTGCTGGCGACCATCGCCGACGATCAGAATGCGCGGATTCGTGACATCGCGGCCCACTGCAGACTCACGGAGAGAGCCGTCCAGAAGATCATCGCCGATCTGGAGCAGAGCGGCTTCCTCTCGCACGCCCGGGAAGGGCGCGGCAACACCTACCGGATCGAGCCCGCCAAGGTCCTGCGTCACCCCGCCGAGGCGGAGGCCGGTCTGACCGTCGCGGCCCTGCTCGGCCTCCTGGTCCAGGACGAGGCGCACCGCACCGACGAGCCCGGCGCAGAGGTCCGCGCGGTCGGCGTCCGCGCCGTCGACGCGCACCGCTGATCCCGGGCGCCGCCCCCAAGGCCCTTCTCCCGGACGCGGCCGGTTCTCGCGGTGACGCTGGCCGGTTGCGAGCTGGTCGTGGGACCCGCGCGCCGAGAGGATGCTCCCCTGCCAGGGTGGGGATACCGAGAGGGGCGGGGAGCACATGCGGTTACGACGCGGAGGACTGAGAAACACAAGGGGCGGGGTGCTGTGGCGGGGCCTGGTCACGCTGGCCATCGCCTGCGCCGGGGCGAGCGGGGTGCCGGCGGTGGCGCAGGCCGCGCCGGCCGCGGTGTCCGGCGCGCGGGCGGCGACGGCGGCGGCGAGCGCCACGGCCACGACGGCCGCGTGCGGTACGGACCCGGGGGCGCAGGGGCTGGCGAGTTCGCCGGTCTCCGGCAGCCTGGTGTCCGTGGACCGTACGGATGGCCGGATCGCCCAGTTCCAGCTGTTCTACGACACGACGGCGACCCGGGGCCTGCCCTTCGTCTGGCACCGCGAGCAGCTCGCGCCGGGCGGGACGTACGGGGCGTGGCAGCGCGTGAGCGCCACGACCGTGGGCCCCAAGAGCTACTACGTCACCGCGATGGAGAACTCCGCGGGCCGCCTCGAACTGCTCTTCTCCACGTACGGGTCGTTCTGCCACGCGGTGGAGGACGACAGCCCCGCGGGCTGGAGCGAACCCGACACGTTCGGTCTCGCCCCGACGCCGTACCACGGCGGCGTCGTGCTGTTCAAGGAGCGGGACGGCAGCATCGACGCCTTCGCCTCCGGGTCGCGGACCGGCGCCACCATGGAGGTCCGCCACCAGCAGGACGCGGCGTCCGGCTGGGGCCCGGTGCTGCCCATGGGCCTGGTGCCCGGTCAGGACGTGGGCCTGAGCCAGCCCAGCACCGTCGAGCAACTGGCCGACGGCAGGCTGCACTTGACGGTCCGGGAGTGGAACCGCGACCGCATGTGGGAGATCTATCAGACGCTCCCCGGCGGTGGCTGGGGGCCGTGGATGCCGATGTCCTCCGCGGCGCCGGCGAAGGCGCCCTCCTCCGTACGAACGGCGGCAGCGGAACCCCGGTTGACCGTCGACCGCACCACCGGACTGCGGGACGGCGACATCGTCAAGTTCACCATCGCGGGCGGGCCGCCCAGGGACTACGTCTGGGTCAAGGAGTGCGGCCCCTCGGCGTCCGCGACCACCTGCGACGACGACACGGGCCGTCAGTTCCGCGTCTACCCGGACGGCACCTACCAGCTCTCCCCGAAGAAGCTGTACGCCCAACTGTCCACCACCACAGGGGCGTTCGACTGCCGTACGGCAGCCGCCGCGAACCCGTGCACGCTGGCCCTGACCGACAACAACGGGGCCCTGCTCACCACCGTCCCGCTGCGCTTCGCCCCGCACGCGCCCCTGGAGGCGCCGCCGACCCTGCGGGTGAACCCGGACGAGGGCCTGGTGGACGGACAGGCGGTGCAGGCCACCGGCAAGGGCTATGAACCGCAGTACCACGTGCTGATCATGGAGTGCGTCACCGGGGCCACCGACACCTTCGGCTGCCGCCCCCGCTCCAGGCCGCCGGCCACCACCGACGCCGGCCGCGTGAACGAGACTGTCACGGTGTCGGCCACGTTCACCGCGATCGACGGCCGGACCATCGACTGCCGTACGGCGCACGCCTGCGAGCTGATCGTCTTCGGCACGAGGGTGCGCGGCCCGGAAACGGTCCGCCACGCCATCGAGTTCGTACCCGCCCCGGCCCCGGCCGCACGGGGCTGAGCCCGGCCGGACCTGTTTCGGAGCTGGACGAGGGAGGGGACCGCCCCGGGTGAAGCAACCCGGGGCGGCCCCCTCGCCGCATCCTTCACGCCCGGCGGTAGGGGCGGAAGAACGCGCGCAGCTCCTTGGCGTACAGCTCGGGCTCCTCGAACGGCGCGAAATGGCCGCCGCGTTCGGGCTCGGACACATAGGTGACGTTCGCCGTACGGTGCAGCCAGGCGTGCGGCGGACGCACCACGTCACCGCGGAACAGCGAGAACCCGGAGGGTACTTCGACGCGCCGGGCCAGCTGGGACGGCGCGATCGCGGCGTTCGCCCGGTACATGCGCATGGAGGAGCCGATGGTCTGCGTCAGCCAGTAGAGCGTGACGTTCGTGAGGACCTCGTCCTTCGTGAAGCTCCGCTCGATGTCGCCGTCGCAGTCGCTCCAGGAGCGCAGCTTCTCGACGATCCACGCGGCGAGCCCGGCCGGCGAGTCGTTGAGTCCGAACGCGGCGGTCTGCGGCTTCGTACGGTGCATCGCGGCGTACGCCCCCTCCTGCGCACCCCAGGCCCCGGCCTCCTCCAGCCAGGCGCGCTCCTCGGGAGCGAGGTCGGCCGGGTCGCCGAAGTAGCGGGGAATCCCCGCGTCGGTGCGGTGCACGGCCACCACCCGGTCGGGATGGTCGAGTGCGAGGTAGCGGCTCACATGGCTGCCGATGTCGCCGCCCGCCGCGCCGAACCGCCGGTAGCCGAGCACACTCATGAGCTCGGCCCACAGACCGGCGACGGCGATGGAGTCCAGGGGCGTGCCGGGGCGCTCGGAGTAGCCGAAGCCCGGCACGTCGGGGACCACGACGTCGAACGCGTCGGCCGGATCGCCGCCGTGCGCGCCGGGGTCGGTGAGCAGCGGCACCACCTTCGAGTAGCGCCAGAACGAATCGGGCCAGCCGTGGGTGAGGACGAGTGGCAGCACGGGGCCGGTGGGCGCCACGGCCCGGGCGTGCACGACATGGATGCCGAGCCCGCCGACCGGCACCCGGAACCGTGGCAGCCGTTCGAGCGCCGCCTCCTGCGCGGGCCAGTCGAAGCCGTCGGCCCAGTGGGCGACGAGCTCGCGGAGATGGCCGAGGTCGGTACCGAGTGCCCAGCCCGCGTCCTGCGGCGCGTCGGGCCAGCGCGTGGCACGCAGGCGGGTGCGGAGGTCGTCGAGCACCTCGGGGGTGGCCCGTGGACGGAACGGCACGGGACGGGGCAGCGCGTCGGACATGCACCGCACCCTACCGATCCGGCCACCCCCCATCGAGCGCCGAGGCCGGGATCTTTCTCCTACGTCCGTACACAGCACCACAACTGACGGCCCATCATCTCAAGGGCGGGTCGCGATCTGCTGGTTGTTGCCACTCAGTACGTGATGCTCGGCGAGCACCTGGCACAGCCCGACGTGCACCCCCGTCCCGGCGCAGTTGTCGTCGGCGTTCGGGGCCGGCGGGGCGGCGGTGGCGCCGTCGAGGGTCAGGCAGGTGAGGGCGGCGAGGGACACCGCGGCCACGACGGTACGAGTCAGGAACATGCGCTGCCCAACGACCCGTTCCCTTCCACGACACTCACCGACGGATCACCGGCCGGCGGCGGCGTCGCGCGACTCGGCGCCGCCGTCGTGAAACGGCCGAGGGCCGGCACCCCCCTCGTGCGGGGGTGCCGGCCCTCTCACCTCGGATGCCGTGGCGGCGGCACCGGACGGTGGCCGGTCGGATCAGCGGTGGCCCCAGGACTTCGTGGCGATGGTGCGCCGGTGGTCGTCGCGCAGCGTCGCGGTGTCCCGGTGGTTGTCCCACGCGTAGTCGCGGCGGTTCTGGTACACGTCGCGTCCGGTGTCACGCCCCTTGCCGGTGTGGACGCGCACCGACTGGTGGCCGGCCAGGCGCAGGTTGTGGAACGTGTAGGTCTGGTGGGCCCGGTCGGTGAGGGTCCAGCCGCGCAGGTTCACCGTGCCGCGTCCCGTGTTGGTGACGGTGACCCACTCGGCGTTGAGGCTCCGCTGCGAGTGGTCGTCGTGTCCGGGGCTGTCGTACTGGACCGGGCCGAGGACGATGGGCGACCGCGGCGCCGGCCGGGCGGCGGCGGAGGCGGGAACAGCAGCGGCCGCGGCGAGGCCGGAGGCGGCCAGGACGAGGGCGGCGACGCGGGTCATGGTGCGAGGAGACATGTGAACTCCCGTTCACGGCGCCCTGCGGGCGGAGCCGAGGGTGCCGAATGGTGTGAAGTCCGGCGCTGGTTCGGCCGGACAACCACACTGTGGACCGACCTCGGGCGGAGCGGACGGGAGAAGGTCTGTGCGTGACAAAACACGGAACATGACACACCGTCAGCGATCACGGCGCACGCGCCCCAGCGCGTGGAACCAGCCGCGCCCCCTGTTCGCTCGGGGTACGGAGACCCACCCCCGGGGCGGGGGGCCAGCCCGTCGGCGGGAGGGGGGCTGGCCCCATGGCCGGGGGCGCGGCCATGGGCGAGTCTCGAAGCATGTTCCGTACGCCTCTGAACAACGGGTTCCTGCGTACCGCGAGCGCCGCGGCACACCTTCGGCTGTTCGTCTTCGTCGGCGTCGTCACCGTGCTGGTGACCCGCGCCTTCCTCGCCCTGACGGACTACCCCAAGCTCGGGGGAGGCGCCGGGGGCGGCGGGCTGCACATCTCCCACATGCTGTGGGGCGGCCTCCTGATGCTGGCGGGGCTGCTGGTGATGCTCGTCTTCACCGGAGTCGCCGCACGCCGCAGGGGAGCCGTGCTGGGCGGGGTCGGCTTCGGACTGTTCATCGACGAGGTCGGCAAACTGGTCGCCACCGACGGCTACTTCTACCGCCCGGCGCCCGGCCTGATCTATCTGACCTTCGTCGCCCTGACCGCGCTCGCCTGGTGGGTCACCCGGCGTGCGGGCGCCGACAGCACGGCCGCGCCGGGCGCGACCCGTGCGGCCTGCGCCGCCGACACCGCGCTCCACGGCGTCCTGTGCGGGCTCACCGCGCAGGAGCGCCGCGAGGCACTGCACCGACTGCGCGCCACCGACGCACCGCTCGGCGAGCTGGACCGAGCCCTCGCGGCCCTGCTCGAAGCGGTGCCCGAGCGCCCGGCCGGCCGCGGCGCCCCGTACGACGAGGCGCTGCGGCGCGCCCGGAGCTGGATCACGGCGCAGGTGTCGGGCAAGCGGGTGCTGGTGCACCTGGTGGCCTGGGGCACGACGCTCCAGGCCGCCGTCCTCCTCATCGCGGTGACCGCCGAGGGTCTGACGGGCGGGCTGGCGGGCGAGACGCAGTGGACGGCCATCGCCGGAGCGCTCGCCTGCTCGCTCGCCTCGCTGGTGCTCGCGCTGCGCGGCACCGCCCAGTTGCTCCGCGACCGTCAGGCCGCCCTCGGCACCCTGCGCGCCGCCCTTCTGGTGGACCTGCTCCTCGGGCAGGTCTTCAAGTTCACCATCAACCAGTTCTCCGGAGTGACCGACTGGCTCATCAGCCTGGCGCTGCTCTACGTGCTCTCGGCCCAGGTGGCCTGCCGTCAGACCCCGCGCGGACCGGGCGCGGAGCGCCCCGCGGCACCGCTCGGTGCGACCAGGCAGGCCGCGTGACGACGGCGGGCGGGGCACGCCGCCGACGCACGCCCCGGCCATGGACCTGCGGGTGAGCGGAGGGCGCGACCCGTTCGCCGGGTGATCGCGGTGCGGCGCTCTGCTCGGTGTGCGGCGGGCAGGCGCACCCCGGCCAGTACGGCCCGGTGTGCGCCGGTCCACGCGGGTGGTGGGTCGCTACACCTCGCCGTCCGGGTGGGCGCCCCGGTGCAGCACGGCTTCGCGGGCCGACCGCGCGAGGCCGGCCGCCGCCTCGTGTCCTTCGCCGTGATCCGCGAACGTGACACTGCCCAGGCTGCCCTTGTCGAGCCAGCCGCAGTTGAACAGGGCCCGGCCGGCGATCTCGTACGACACGCAGCGCATGGAGCCGCCCAGTGGGCCGGGCGCGGCGGTCCACGCCGATTTCACGGTAACGCCGCCCGCCTCGATGCCGCTCTGCAACTCGGTGAGCACATCGGCCGTCGCTTCGTGGAAGTCGCCCGCCGCGCCCCAGATCGCGATCGCGGGCACGTCCGGGCCGGGCCCGTAGACATAGGTGAAGGTCTGCTCCTTCTGGCCTGCCAAGTCCCTGGAGAGCGAGCTTTCCAGGGCCTCGACGGCCGGGCTGTTGTCCTGGCGGGTGAACCCCCGGAACTGCTCGGGCGCCGCGACCGTGTAGCGCGGATACGCCGCGTACTGCTGGTGGCGCCAGATGCCCGACGCCACGGCGACCGCCACGACGACGGTGAGCAGCACCGCGCCGGTCACCTTCTCCCGGCGGGTGTACGCCGGGACGGGCGGCAGGGCGGGGAAGGGCGGGACGGCACCGGGGTCGGCGGCGGGCGCCGACGGGCGAAGTGCCGCCCGTCTCCTGGCCCGGCGCAGCGGCGCGGTGCGGAACAGGGCCACCGCGAGGGGCGGCACCAGGACGGCCGCCGTGGTCCAGGCGGGCAGGCGCAGGGCCGACACGGCGATTAGGATCGCGACGCACAGCACGACGCGCAGCAGTGCCAGACCCAGGGGTGCCCGCACCGTCCAGCGCAATGGGGCCCGGCCGGGCCGCGCGAGCACGGCAAGGGTCTCGGCGAGCACGGCGAGGCGGGAGTCGTCGGGCCGGGCCCGGGCGTGGAACTCGGCCCGGGCGGCGGCCGTGGCCGGGTCGCCGATGGCGGTCAGGACCAGGCGCGCGTCGAGCAGCTGTGTCCGCAGGGCCTGAAGGTGCCCGGGGCCCATGGCGCCCAGCTGGGCACCCGGCGCCGCATGCTGCTCGACCTGCAGGGCCTGGGGCGACCCGGGTGCCAACTCCCGCAGTCGCTGCGCGAGTTCGGGCCCGCGGCGATGGCGTGCGGGGTGGTCCATGTAGTCGCTCGCCAGGCACAGCCGGCCATACGCGCACAGGAGGTCGAGGTCGTCGGGGAAGGCGTCGAGGCCCTCCCGATAGGCCGCTTCGGCCCGGTCGTCGTGATCGTCGTCGTCCTCCGCGGCGTGCGCGAGGCCGAGGGTGAGGAAGAGACGGGGGTCGGGACTCTCCGCCGCCAGTGCACTCCTGGCGACGCTCCGCGCCTCGGCGAGCCGCCCCGCCCGGAGATGGCGCTCCGCTTCCGCGCACGCGGACATGACCTCTTGTTGCTCGGACTGCATGGCTCCCCGCCCCTGATGCTCCCCGACCGCTCGAACGGCGTCGGCGGGCCACTATCACCTGTGGAACACGCCTGGTCAAGCCGCATTTTCCCTAGGGGCCCGCAGGTCTGCGCCGCCGCGGCCGAGCCGATCGCTCCGCGGGCTCGCACCGTCCTCGTCCACCTTTCGGCCGACGTGGCGACCCGGCGCGCCGGGCCGCAGGGCCCGGTGATCGAGGACCTGTGGCGCGGGGGTGCGGCCACGGGCGTGGAACAGGCTTGAACAGGCCGCCCGCGCCGTGGGCGGCGTCCCGTGCCCCCTTCGAAAGGCCCTCCTTGATGTTCTCCCGGCCGAACCGCACCCAGCGCCACCGCACCGCGCGCCACCGCGTGGCCGCCGCCGCGATCGTCACCACCGCCGTGGCGGGGGTGTCCCTCGCCCTGGCGGGCCAGGCGTCCGCCGCGTACGGGCCCGACTACGGCGACGCGTGGGTGAAGGGCAACACCGGTCATTACAGCGACAATTGGACGAAGACGTACGACAAGCACTACGGCGACGCCTGGACGCCGCGCGTGCCGGCGCAGAGCCGTGCCGACATCGCCGTCAGCGCCTCGGGTCCCGCGCACATCGACCACGACCAGGAACAGCTGTGGACGGTCCGGATCACCAACTCCGGCAAGGCCACGGCCCATTCGGTGCGCTCGGTGACCACCCTGCCGGCCGGCATCGAGCACCGCGCGCACCGCATCAGCCAGGGCGCCGGCCACGCCGAACTGACCGGGGACGGCCGCGTCGTCGTCACCATCGGCGCCCTCAAGCCCGGACAGAGCGTCCAGTTGCAGATCGCCGGGCGCGGCCCCTCCTACGGTGGCGGCACGGTACAGCTCGTCACCAAGGCCACCACCGCCTCGGCCGAGCAGAACACCTCCGACAACACGGCCACGGTGCGCACCAGGATCGCCTGATCCGAAGGCCGCGCGGAGGCGCTCGCGCAGGGTGGCGGCGGTGCGAGGCGGGGCGGACGCCGCGGGTGGCGGCTCTCTCAAGAAATTGCTGCAAGTTTCTGCATCAATTTGCGCCACCTCTTGACGGGGTGTCGGCCGCGGCGGGATCGTCTCTCTCGCGCAGCCGCATCCGACCGCACGGCGGGCCGCGTGCCGGATCCCGGGACGGATCCGGCACACGCGGTGCCGTGAACGGCGGGTGGGCCGCGCGGAGCCGTGGTGTCGGCCGACACCACGGGTCAACTCCCCGCAGCACGCCCGCGCCGGGCGGCCACCTCCCCATGGCCGCCGTACGGTGCGGCCGAACGCTGCCCCCACCTGCCCAGGGAGCCGCCATGTCCGCACCGTCAAGCCGCACGGCCACCGCCACCGTGCCGATCACCCGCCGCCGCACATCGGCCGGCCTGCTCGCCGCCGGAGCGCTGGTCGCCGGCGCGATCCTGCCCGTCGCCTTCCAGGGCACGGCCCACGCGGCGGCCGCCAACGGCGGCGACGTGATAGCCAACCTCTTCGAATGGAACTGGAAGTCGGTCGGCCAGGAGTGCACGACCGTGCTCGGCCCCAAGGGGTACGGAGCCGTGCAGGTCGCCCCGCCCGGCGATTCGATCCGGATTCCCGGCGGCACCCACCCGTGGTGGGACGTCTACCAGCCGGTCGGCTACGACCTCAACAGCCGCATGGGCACGGAGGCCCAGTTCGCCGCCATGGTGTCGGCCTGCCACGACGCGGGCGTCAAGGTGTACGCGGACGCCGTGATCAACCACACCGCCGGAGCCAACCAGACCAGCACCGACTCCTACGGCGGCGCGAGCTTCAACCCCTCCGCCTACAGCTACGGCAGCATCGGCTACGACCGCTCCAGCTTCCACGACTATCCCGCCAACTGCCCCAACGCCGGGAACGGCATCAACGACTGGAACAGCGTCCAGCAGGTGCAGGAGTGCCAACTGGTGTCGCTCTCCGACCTGTTCACCGAGAAGGACGACGTCCGCTCCAAGATCGCCGGATACCTCAACAAGCTGGAGGGGTACGGCGTCGACGGCTTCCGGGTGGACGCCGCCAAGCACATCGCCCAGGCCGACATGGCCGCGATCCTGGCGAAGGTGAACGACACCCGCTGGGGCGGCCGGCCGTATGTGTACCAGGAGGTCATCCCCGGGGGCAGCGGGCAGCTCGCGCCGAGCGCGTTCGAGGGCAACGGCAGCGTGCTGGAGTTCACGCACGCCCACAAGCTCAAGGACCAGTTCAACGGCAACATAGCCAACCTGCGTACGTTCGGCCGGAGTTGGGGTCTTGAGCCGAGCGACAAGTCCTCCGTCATGGTGACCAACCACGACCTGGAGCGCGACAACAGCACGCTCACCTACAAGGACGGCGCCAAGTACACCCTGGCCCACATCTTCGAACTCGCCTGGGGCTACGGCACCCCGCAGGTCTACTCGGGGTTCCGCTTCAACAGCGCCGACGACTCCCCGCCCGCCGACGCCAATGGCTACGTCACGGACACCGACTGCTCCGGCGGCGCCTGGATCTGCACCGACCGCAACCAGGGCATCGCCAACATGGTGGGCTGGCACAACGCCGCCAAGGGGCAGAGCGTGGCCAACTGGTGGGACAACGGCAACAACGCCATCGCCTTCAGCCGGGGCGGCGCCGCGTGGGTGGCCATCAACAACAGCGGCGCCGCCGTCAGCCAGACCTACACCACCGGCCTCGCCGCCGGCACGTACTGCGACGTCATCCACGGCGCCCCTCCCGCGGGCGGCGCCTGCACGGGACCCGCGGTGACGGTCGACTCCGCGGGGCGCGCCACGGTCACCGTCGGCGCGGGCGACGCGGTGGCCCTCTACGCGGCGGGCACCTCGTGCACGGGCGGCTGCTCCACCCCCTCGCCCACGCCCACGCCGACCGCGTCCGGCACCGTGAGCGAGACCTTCCACGAGACCAAGACCACGGTCTGGGGCCAGAACGTGTACGTGGTCGGCTCGATCCCGGCGCTCGGCAGCTGGGACCCGAACGCCGCCGTCGCCCTCTCGTCGGCGGCCTATCCCGTGTGGTCGGCGACCGTGAACACCCCGGCGGGCACCCGCTTCGAGTACAAGTACATCGTCAAGGACGGTGCGGGGAACGTCACTTGGGAGTCGGGCGCCAACCGCGTCCACACCGCGGCGGCGTCCGGTGCCGAGACGCTCACGGACACCTGGAAGTGACGGCCGCCGCCCGGCTCCCTTCTTTGACGGCTGCCTTCCCGTTTTATGAGCGAACGATGACAGGAGGCGATATGTCCCGAGCGTGCTGATTCGCTGGGGGCATGAACAGCAACCACCTCGGTCCCGTCCGCCCCCGTCCTTCCCGTCGAACGACCCGGCGCGCCGCGTACAGCCTCGCGGCCGCCGCGGCGCTCGGCGCCGCCCTCGTCGGCTGCGGCGGACAGGACGAGGACGCGGGACGGCAGGCCGGCGACGGCGCCGGGCACCAGCAGGAGGCGGGCGCCGGCGGCGCGAAGGTGCTCTGGGTCGGCGACTCCATCGCCGGCGCGGAGGCCCCCGCGCTGGGCGCGGCCCTGAAGGCCGGCGGTGTGGACTTCAAGGACGCCTCGTCCGACGGCGGCGGCACGGTCGTCGACGGCGGCGACGAGATCACCGGCAAGATCTCCGCCGACACCTGGCAGCAACTGACCAAGAACATCGGCTCGTTCAGGCCCACCGTCGTCGCCTACCAGATCACCACCTACGACTGGGGCAGCCAGGACAAGCAGCGCGCCGCCTACGAGAAGCTCGCCACCACGGTCAAGGACGCGGGCGCCAAGCTGGTCCTTGTGTCGGCCCCGCCCATCACGATCGACGACTTCTACAAGACCCACGAACCCCAGATGAAGACCGCCCCCGAGGCGGCCGAGCAAGCCGCGAAGAACAGCGGCGGAGCGGCCGTGTTCCTCGACTCGGCCCAGCTGTGGGGCACCGACGCGACGGCCAAGAAGGCCCAGCGCTCCTCCGACGGCATCCACAACTGCCAGCAGGGAGCCGCCGCCTTCGCGAAGTGGTTCGCCGCGCAGCTCGGCAAGGAGGCGGGGTTCACCCCCGCCGGCGTGGACACCTGGGCGCGGGGCGCGTGGACCGGCGACGCCCGGTACGCCAACCTCAAGTGCGGCAGCTGAGGGACCGGCACGCCCATGTTCCCCGCCTCCTCCGGTCCCGTCGCCACCGAGGCCCGTCACCGCGCGCCGCGTGCGGGTGGCGCCGGCCGCGCGCACATCGCCGCCCTCGACGGGCTGCGCGGGTTCGCGGTCGCGGCCGTGCTCCTCTTCCACGCCGGCCACCTGAGCGGCGGCTTCCTCGGCGTCGACCTCTTCTTCGTCCTGTCCGGGTACCTGATCACGGGCCTGCTGCTCGGTGCGGCGGCGTCCGGCGGCGGGACGGTGGCCCTGATCTCCTTCTGGGTGCGCAGGGGGCGGCGCCTGTTCCCGGCGCTGGTCCTGGTGGCGGTGGCCACCCTGCTCGCCGTGTGGGCGCTCGGCACGGCCGAGCAGCTGCGGTTCGCGCACGGCGATCTGCCGTGGGTCGCGGCGCAGGCCGTCAACTGGCACTACATCGCCGACCGCGTCGGGTACTGGAACGCCTCCGACACCCGGGTCTTCGCGCATCTGTGGAGCATCGGCGTGGAGTGGCAGTTCTATCTCCTCTGGCCGCTCGTGCTGACCGTCGCGGCCCGGGGCCGGCACGCCCAGCGCACGGTGGCGGCCCTGGCGGGCGCCGGGGCCGCGGCCTCCCTCGCCCTGATGGTCACGCTCGGCGCGGCCGTCGACACCACCCGGGCCTACGAGGGCACCGACACCCGGGCCGCGGCCCTGCTGCTCGGGGCGCTCGCGGCGACCGCGCCCGTGCGCGGCCTCGCCGGGAGGATTCCGCGCCGGGCTGCCGACGTCCTCTGTCTCGTCCTGGCGGCGGGGCTCGCGGTGTCCTGGACGGTGACCGAGGGGGAGAAGGCGCCGCTGCTGTTCAGGGGCGGCCTGTTCCTGCATTCGGTGGCCGCGGCGGTGCTCATCCTGGTCGTCGCCCAGGTGCCCGGCACCCGCACGGCGCGCGTCGTGGGGAGCGTGGTGCCGCGCCGTCTGGGCGAGTGGTCCTACAGCCTCTATCTGTGGCACTGGCCCGTCTATCTGGTGCTGCTGCCGAGGCTTTCGGCCCTCGGTGACGGGGCGGCCACCGCGGTGGCCATCGGGGTGTCGCTCGCCGCCGCGGCGGCGACGAAGCGGTTCGTCGAGGATCCCGTGCGGTTCCGGTCCGGCTGGGCGCGCGGGCGCCGCGGCCTCGCCGTGGTGACCGCGCTGGCGCTGGCCGGCCTCGCCCTGTGGGCGCTGGTCCCCGTCCCGGCGCCGGGTGCGGGCACCGTCGACCTCAACCAACTGCGGTGATGGCGCCTCGTCCGCGCGGGTGCCTTTTCCACGACGGCACCCTTCCCGTGGCGGCACCTCTTGCGCGCCGGCTCCTCTTGTTGCGCGACGGACCCGACCGGGGCGCCGTCGCGGAAGGGGTGACCCGTGCCACGTCGTGCATGCGGCAGTATGCGTACATATGGCCTCCGACCCCGCCATGCCTCCCCCGTCCGGAAAGGACCCCCCGCCCATGACCCGCGTGCTGTTGATCGAGGACGATCCCGCTGTACGCCGCGGGGTGGTCCTGGGGCTGCGCCGCTACGGGCACGAGACCGAGGCGGTCGGCAGTGGCGAGGACGGTCTGGAGTCCCTGGCGGAGTTCGGGCCCGACCTCGTGCTCCTGGATCTGATGCTGCCCGGCATGAACGGTCTGGAGGTGTGCCGCCGCATCCGCGAGACCAGCCAGATCCCCATTGTCATCCTCTCCGCCCGCGGCGACGACATGGACGTCGTGGTCGGTCTGGAGGCGGGCGCCGACGACTACGTGGTCAAGCCCGCGAGCGGCGCCCTCATCGAGGCGCGGATGCGCGCGGTACTGCGCCGCACCGCCCCCGCGCAGGCCGACACGGGCGCGCAGGCCGCACCGGCGGTCGTGGGCGATCTGCGCATCGACCGCGACGCGCTGAGTGTGCACCGCCGCGGTGAACTCGTGCCCCTCGCGCCGTCCGAGCTGAAACTCCTGCTCTTCCTGAGCGCGGCCCCCGAGCGGACCTTCAGCCGCCGCCACCTGCTCGAAGACGTCTGGGAACACAGCTACTACGGCGACGCGCGCCTGGTCGACGCCTGTGTGATGCGGCTGCGGTCGAAGATCGAGGACGATCCCCGCAAGCCCGTCTACATCCAGACCGTCCGAGGCTTCGGCTACCGGTTCGGCCCGGTGGACGCGTGAGGTTCGCCCCCGCACACGGGCTGCGCACCCGCCTGGTCGTGGCGTTCCTGCTCGTCGCCGCGCTCAGCGCACTGATCACCGCGGCCCTCACCTTCCGCCAGGCGCGCGGCGCGATCCTCCAGCGCACCCAGAACGCGGCCGTGCGCGACCTGCGGCTCCAGGTCGAATCGCTCGCCCCCAACCTGCCGCCCGAACCCACCGACGACGACCTGCGCGGTCTGGCACAACAGCTCGACCGGGCCGGCGGTGCCCGCGGCTGGAACACCGCCGTCTCCCGAGCCGACGGCCCGCCGCTCGGCACCGCGAACCCCATTAGCGCCGCCCTGCGCACCGCGGCCCGCAAGGACGACACCACCGTCTTCGAGCGCACCGAGCAGGGCGGCACCCCGCGCCTGGTGATCGCCATGCCGCTCGACTACGCCACCGACGGCGCCGCCGCACGGCCCTCGGGCCTCGTCGTGTACGCGGCCCTCGCGCTGCGCACCGAACAGGCCGACATTTCGGCGCTGATCACCGCGGCCTGGGCCGGCGCCGTCCCCGCCCTCGCCCTCGCCGCCGTACCGGCGCTGTTCGCCGCCCGCCGCGTCCTGCGACCGGTACGCCGGTTGCGTACGGCCGCCGAGAAGATCACCTCGGGCGCGCTCGACACCCGCCTGGAGGTGACGGGCAAGGACGAACTCGCCGAACTCACCGGCACCTTCAACACCATGGCGGCGGCGCTGGAACGGGACGACGGGGAACTGCGCCGGATGGAGGCCAACGCCCGCCGGTTCGCCGCCGACGTCTCCCACGAACTGCGCACCCCGCTCGCCGCGATGAGCGCCGTCACCGACGCGCTCGACGAGGACGCCCACTCCGGCCGGCTGCCCGAGGACACTGCCGACGCGGTGCTCCTGGTGAGCGACGAGACCCGCAAACTGGCCCGCATGGTCGAGGACTTGATGGAGATCTCCCGTTTCGACGCGGGCGCCGCCGCCCTCCATCTGGACGACGTCGGTCTGCGCACCCTGCTGCACAAGACGCTCGCCCTGCGCGGCTGGCGCGAACCCGAGCAGGTGGTCACCCGCGTGGAAGGGCTCGCGGAAGGTGTCCCCGGGTCCACCGCGACAGCGGAGCACGACGTCCGCGTACGGCTCGACGCCCGCCGCATCGACGTGGTGCTGGCCAACCTGATCGCCAACGCCCTGCGCCACGGCGCGCCCCCCGTCACGGTCACGGCCCGGGCCGCCGGCAAGCACCTCGTCCTCACCGTCGCCGACCGCGGCGCGGGCATCCCCGACGACGTCCTGACGCATGTCTTCGACCGCTTCTACAAGGCCGACACCGCACGCACCCGCTCCGAGGGCAGCGGACTCGGACTGGCCATCGCCGTGGAGAACGTACGCCTGCACGGCGGCACCCTGACCGCCGCCAACCTCCCGGGCGGGGGCGCCGTGTTCACGGTCGGGCTGCCGCTGGGCACGCCGGAGGAGGAGTCATGAGGCGCGCCCTCGGCTTTCTGGGCGCCGTGCTGGCGGGCGCGCTCGCCGGCTGCGGTGTCGGCACCACCGGCCCGGAACAGGCGGGTGCGCCCGCGTCGGGTCTGCGCCGCCCGGGCAGCGTCGAGCACTACGCGCAGCTGTACTTCGTCGGCCCCTACGGGGTCCAGGCGGTCGCGCGCCGGGTCGAGGCCCCGGCCGGCCCCCAGGAGGCGATCGATCTGCTGCTCGCGGGTCCGGGCGCCGCCGAGCGGGCGCGCGGACTGACCACGGAGGTGCCCGCCGGCCGCCCGATGGCGAGCGCGGGACCGGGGACCGTCGACCTCTATCTGCCGGTGCCGGTGGCGCGGATGAACGGTGGCGGCCTGGGCGTGACCCAGCTCGTGTGCACCGCCGCCAACGCCCAGGTGCCCGGCGGCAAACAGCCGCCCGAGGTGGACGTCCGCGTCCACGAGGCCGGCACGCCCGGCATCTGGACCGTGCGCTGTACCGCGGCGGGCAGTGTGATGCCGGTGCCGGAGCCGAGCCGGTCCTGAGGACGCCCGGCGCACCGACCGGGCGGTGAAAGCCGAGGTGGGGGGCCCGTGAGGCCGGTGGGGCGGTTGGTTACGATGAGGCCCGGACTGTGCCGGCCCCACCGGGCCCGCGCAAGGTCACGCTCTCTGCCGACCGCAGAGCCTGCCCCGAGCAGTGTCGACCGTTCCTGCCCCTTGTCGACCTGCCCGGCCGCGCGCCGCCTGCTGCGGAGATGTGCCCATGCCCCAGCCCGCCCCCCACGTCGAACCCGACGCCGCACGCCCCTCGACCCCACGCGTCACCGCGGTGGCGTGGCGGCGCCTGTCGGGCAAGGCGCCCTCGCGCCCGCCGGCCGGTGCCACCTTCCACACCGTCAGCGCCGCGGCCACCGTCCTGCTGATGCTGGTGGCCATCGGGGCCGTCATCCACGAACCGGTGCTGATACCGCCGCTCGCGGCCAGCGCCGCACTCGTGCACGGCGCCCCCACCCTCCCGCTGTCCCAGCCCCGCAACGTCGTCGTGGGCCATCTGCTGGGCGCGCTGACGGGGTACGCGGTGCTGGCCACCGTCGGCAGCTCGCCCTGGGCCACCGCTCTCGCGGGCGCCGCCACCATCGCGCTCACCCTGCTCGCCCGCGCACCCCACTCGCCCGCCTGCGCCACACCGGTGGTCGTGGTGCTCCAGCACCCGGCCCCGCAGAGCTTCCTGCCGCTGCTCGCCGGGGCGTGCGGGCTGCTCGTGCTCGGCGAGTACGCGGCCTCCCGCATCCGGCGCAACGCACCCAAGTACCCGGCCTACTGGTGGTAGCCCACCGGGTGGCCCGCCCTCGGCGGTGACGGCTCAGGCGGCCCGGCCCGAGCTCTCCCGGTGGGCGCGCACCAGGTCGGCGTAGCGGTGGCCGCTGGCCTTGATGGTGCGGGCCTGGGTGCGGTAGTCCACGTGGACCAGGCCGAAGCGCTTGTCGTAGCCGTAGGCCCACTCGAAGTTGTCCAGGAGCGACCAGGCGAAGTAGCCGGCGAGCGGCGCGCCCTTGCGGACCGCCGAGGCGCAGGCCGCCAGATGCCGCTCCAGGTAGTCGGTGCGCTCCGGGTCGGCGACGCTCCCGTCGGGACGGACCACGTCGGGGAACGAGGAGCCGTTCTCCGTGACGTAGATGCGGCGGGCCCCGTAGTCCTCGGTCAGGCGCAGCAGCAGCGATTCGATGCCCTCCGCCTCGATCTCCCAGTCCATTCCGGTGCGCGGCACCTCCTCACGGCGGATGGATCGCGCGTGGGGCACCGGCCCCTCGGGGTGGTCGGTGACGTACGCCGGGAAGTAGTAGTTCAGGCCGAGCCAGTCGAGCGGGGCCGCGATGGTCTCCAGGTCGCCCGGGCGCTCCGGCAGGTCGACGCCGTACACCTCGCGCATGTCGGCGGGGAAGCCGCGGCCGTGCACCGGGTCGAGCCACCAGCGGTTGACGTGCCCGTCCATGCGGCGGGCCGCGGCCAGGTCCTCGGTGCGGTCGGTGGCCGCGTGCACGGGGGAGAGGTTGTTCACGATGCCGATGTCGGCGCCCGGAGCCGCGGCCCGGACGGCCTGCACGGCCAGGCCGTGACCGAGCAGCAGGTGGTAGGAGGCGCGCACGGCGGCGGTGAGGTCGGTGAGACCGGGGGCCATCCTGCCTTCGAGGTGGCCGATCCAGGCCGAGCAGAGCGGCTCGTTGAGGGTGGCCCAGTGCGAGACCCGGTCGCCCAGGCGCTCGGCGACGACCGCGGCGTACGCGGCGAAGTGCTTGGCGGTGTCCCGCTCGGGCCAGCCGCCACGGTCCTGGAGCACCTGGGGGAGGTCCCAGTGGTAGAGCGTGACGGACGGGGCGATGCCCGCCGCGAGGAGCCCGTCGATCAGGCGGTCGTAGAAGTCCAGGCCCTTGGCGTTGACCGGACCGTCACCGCCCGGCACCACGCGCGGCCAGGCGACGGACAACCGGTAGGCGTTGACGCCGAGTTGCTTCAGGAGCGTCAGGTCCTGCGGCCACCGGTGGTAGTGGTCGCAGGCGATGTCTCCGTGGTCGTCGTTGTCGATCCTGCCCGGGGTGTGCGAGAAGGTGTCCCAGATGGACGGCGAGCGGCCGTCCTCGGCGACGGCCCCCTCGATCTGGTAGGCCGAAGTGGCCGTGCCCCACAGGAAGTCCTGCGGAAACGCGGCGAGGTCGATGGGTGCGGACACGGAAGTCCCTTTCGCGATACGGGAGTTGGTCACTTGACGGCGCCCGCCGTCAGACCGGTGACGAGATAGCGCTGGAGCAGCAGGAACCCGGCGACCACGGGCACGCTCACCACGAGCGAGGCGGCCATGATCTGGTTCCAGTACACGTCGTTGAGGGTGGAGTAGCCCTGGAGGCCGACGGCGAGGGTGCGGGTGGTGTCGTTGGTCATCACCGAGGCGAAGAGGACCTCGCCCCACGCGGTCATGAAGGCGTACACCGCCACCGCCACGATGCCCGGAACGGCGGCCGGCACCACCACCCGGAACAGCGCGCCGAGCGGACCGCAGCCGTCGACGAGCGCCGCCTCGTCCAGATCGCGCGGCACCGAGTCGAAGTAGCCGATCAGCATCCAGATGGAGAACGGCAGCGAGAAGGTGAGGTACGTCAGGATCAGCCCGCCGCGCGAGCCGAACAGCGCGACACCGGTGGCGTTCCCGATGTTGACGTACATCAGGAAGAGCGGGAGCAGGAACAGGATGCCGGGGAACATCTGCGTGGACAGCACGGTGATGGTGAAGACCCGCTTGCCGCGGAAGGAGTAGCGGCTGACCGCGTAGGCGGCGAAGACGGCGACGACCACCGAGCACACGGTCGCGGTGCCCGCCACGACCAGCGAGTTCATGAAGTACTTGGCGAGCGGCACCGTCGACCAGATGTCGACGTACGGACGGATCGTCAGCCCGCTGGGCAGCCAGCGGAACTTCCCGGAGACGTCCTGCAGCGGTTTGAGCGAGCTGGACACCATGACGTACACCGGCAGCAGCACGAACCCGGTGAGCAGGGTGAGGAAGATCCGCCGGGACCACAGGAAGGACCGCGGCGGCGCCATCGGCGAGGGCGCCGGCCGGTGGGCGGGGCGGGGCGCCCCGGTGGTGCTAGACATCGGCCGCCTTCCTTCCTCGGGAGGTCACCAGCAGGTAGCCGCCCGTCACGACCAGCAGGAAGAGCAGCAGCAGCACGGACATGGCGGAGCCGGTACCGAAGTTCCAGGTGACGAACGACGACTGGTAGATGTGGATGGAGATCAGATCGGCCGCCTCCGGCGCCGACTTGCCGAACAGCACGTACGGCGTGTTGAAGTCGTTGAACGTCCACAGGAAGAGCACCAGCACGAGCACCTGGTTGACCGGACGCAGCGAGGGCAGCGTGATGCGGCGGACCTGCTGGAGCATGCCCGCCCCGTCGAGGGCGGCGGCCTCGTACAGCTCCTTGGGGATGTTCTGGAGGCCCGCCATCACGATGAGGAAGGCGAAGGGCCACCCCTTCCACACCGACACGGTCAGCAGGGCGTAGAAGCTGTTGTCGCCGATGAGCCAGAACGACGGTTCGCCGGTGAGGTGCAGCTGGTCGTGCAGGACGTGGTTCACCAGGCCGTTGTCGTGCTGGAACATGAACGCCCACGTGATGACGGCCGCGTACACCGGCAGCGCGTACGGCACCAGGAAGACGGCCCGCAGCAGGCCCCGGCCGCGGAAGGCGTCCTGCATGAACAGCGCGGCCGTCGTCCCGATCAGCCAGCAAAGGCCCACCGAGAGCAGGGTGAAGACGACGGTGACGAGGAAGGAGTGGAGCAGCGCCTCGCCGACCGCACCGTGGAAGTCCACCGATAGACGGTAGTTGTCGATGCCGGACCAGGGGGCGGTGCCCCAGTCGCGGATGTAGAACTGGGTCAGTTCCTTGAAGCTCATCGTGATGCCGATGACCATCGGCACCAGGTGGACGAGCAGTTCGAGCAGCAGGGCCGGCAGCAGGAGCAGATAGGGCAGTCCGATGCGCCTGATCCGCCCGGGGCGGCGGCGCGGGCCGCGCGCCGCCGCGGGGGAGTGCTCGGGCGCCGACCGCGTGCCCGCGGGAGGGGCCGTGGTGGTCATGAGTGCTCCGGCCCTCACTTCTTGGGCATCTGCTGCTGGGCCTTGTCGAGCTTGGCCTTCACCGACTCGGTGGTCACCGGCCGGCCGGCCGCCGCGTCGGCGAAGAGCTCCTTCACGGCCGTGCCGACGGCCGTCTCGAACTGCGACTCGTCGGGCACCTGCGGCAGGGCCTGCGCGCTCTCGGCCAGGGTCTGGCGGAGCACCGCCGTGCCCTGCGAGTTGAACGCCGCGTCCAGCTGCGCCGTCTTCACCGGCGGGATGGAGCCGTAGGTGGCGTTGAGCAGCTTCTGCTCCGCGTCGCTCGTCATGAACTTCACGAACTGGGCGGCGCCGTCGAGGTTGTGGGTGTTCTTGAAGACGGCCATGTTGATCCCGGCCACCATCGAGTTGGTCTGGGCGCCGGTTCCCGGAGCGCCGGACTGCACGGGCGCCGGGGCCACACCCCACTCGGAGTCCTTCATGCCGAGGGACTTGAAGGTCGCCGACGCCGTCTGCCACAGCACCATCGCCGTCTTGCCCTTGGCGAAGTCGCTCAGCGACTGGTTCTGCGCGTACTCGGCGTTGCTCGCGTTGACGACCTTGTCCTTGGCCATCAGGTCGACGTACTGCTTGACCGCCGCGACCGCGCCGTCACTGGTGAAGCTGGGCTTGCCGTCCGTGGTGAAGAAGTCCGCGCCGTGCTGCTTGGCGAGCACGAAGACCTGGTGGATGTTGTTCGAGAGGTTGGAGCCCTCGGCGCCCAGGCCGTTCTTGCCCTTCGCCTCCAGCTTCTTGCCGTCGGCGACCAGCTCGTCCCAGGTGGCCGGGGGCCCCGAGATGCCGGCGTCGGCGAAGGCCTGCTTGTTGTAGTACAGCGCGTACGCCATCGAGTAGAGCGGCACCGCGGCCGGGTCCTGGCCGGGGACGCCGGTGGAGCCGAGCGCCGAGTCGACGAACCGGTCCTTGCCGCCGATCTTGGCGAAGTTCGCCGCGTCCCACGGCAGCAGGGCGCCGGTGGCCTGGAGCGAGGCGCTCCAGGTGTTGCCGATGTTCAGTACGTCCGGGCCCTGGCCCGAGGTGGCGGCGGTCAGGATCCGGTTGAGCAGATCCGACCAGGGCACGACCTCCAGCTTCACCTTGATGCCCGTCTGCTTCTCGAACTTGTCGAGCTCGGGCCGCAGGACCTTCTCGTCCACCGAGACGCTGGCGCCCTGGTTGGAGGCCCAGTACGTGAGCGTCTTGGGCGAGTCGTTGGACCCGCCGCCCGAGGCGGAGCCTCCGCCGCAGGCCGTGGCCGCGAGGGCGAGAGACAGGGTGGCGGCGCCTATGGCCGCGGCTCTGATGGTGCGCATGGCCCCTGGTGTCCCTTTCCGGGAGAAGAAAAAACCGTGCGGGCGCCTTCGGAGGCGCCCGGTCGGGCGTTCGACTCCTGAAGGTGCACATGGCTTAATTTAAGACGTGAGTTAAGCGGCGTCGCGGTGAGCCGTCAAGAGATGAAGCAGGGTGTCTCACGCAACGAACCCGTCGAGCACGTGCCCAAGTGGCCCCGCGCCGCGAGACGATGGCCCACGACCTGCTGCGGGGTCGCCGGCACGCCGATTGCAACGGTTGTGTGTCGACGGGGAGTTGAGCCGATGGGGAATTGAAACGACGGCGTCGGGCAGGGAGGCCCGGGCACCGGACGGGTGGGCCCCCGCGGAGTTACGCCGTCTCGCGTACGACCAGCTCGGGATCGAAGACGACGGACGTCGCCTCCGTGCGCTCGCCGCGGATGTGCTGGTCGAGCAGGCGCGCCATCTCGGCCGCCATCTGCTCCACCGGCTGGCGGACCGTGGTCAGCGGCGGACGGCAGGACAGGGCGATGCCCGAGTCGTCGAACCCGATGACCGCGACGTCGTCGGGCACCCGGCGCCCCCGCTCGCGCAGAAGCTGGCAGACGCCCTGGGCCATCAGATCGTTCGCCGCGAACACCCCGTCCACATCCGGGTGTTCGGCCAGCAGCCGGGCCATCGCGGCGATGCCGCTGTCCAGGGTGAAGCCACCCTCGGCGACCGGCACATGGGGATGCCCGCCGCGCGCCAACGTGTCACGGAACCCGGCGAGCCGCTCCTGGCTCGCGGCAACGTCGAGCGGGCCCGTCACCGTCGCCGGCCTGCGGCAGCCGCGCTCGATGAGACGGCGTGCCGCCAGCCGTCCGCCGTCGTGGTGGTCGAGGTCCACATAGCTCAGCGGCACCGCCGAAGCGGGCCGCGCGAAGAGCACGGTGGGCAGTCCGGCCCCGGCCAGCTGGGCGGGGAGGGGATCGTCGGCGTGCGTCGAGACGACGAGCGCGCCGTCCGCGCGGCCCTGCCGCAGATAGGTGAGCACCTCGGCGCGGTCGTCGGCGGACTCGGCGAACATCAGCACCGGGTGCATGGAGCGCGGCTGCAGGAAACCGACGACCCCCGCGACCACCCGGCCGAAGAACGGGTCGGCGAACACCCGGGCGGCGAACGCCTCCTGGCTCTCCCCTGGCCCGCCCCCGGCCCCCGAGACCACCAGCGCGATGGTCTCGGCGCGCCGGGTCACCAGCGACCGGGCCGCCCGGTTGGGCGCGTACCCGGTCCGCTCGATCGCCCGCTGCACCTGTTCCTGGATCGCCGGGTCCACGTTGCGGACGCCGTTGACGACCCGGGACACGGTCGCCCGGGAGACGCCCGCCTCGCGGGCGACGTCCTCCAGGGTGGGGGCCTGCCTGCTCATGCCCGCACCTTAACGGCATGCCGGGGACACCGTATAGAGCGCTCTCCTTCCTCCCGTCGGGACCGCCGCGGCACGGCTCCTGACCCGGGCGCGGGCCGGGAGCCGGTCAGTCGGCCGCCCGCAGCTCCACATCGAGCAGCAGCGGCACGTCCCCCGCCGAACGGCCCGCGAACACCCGGCAGGGCCCCGGCTCGGTGTGCCACCGATGGGCCGCCTCGTCCCAGTGCCGCAGCAGCCGGGCCGGGACGCGCACCTGCGCCGTCACGCTCTCGCCGGGCCCGGCGCTCACGGCCGCATATCCCGCGAACCACCGCTGCGGGAAGTCCACGGTGGCGCCCGGCCGGGCCAGATACACCTGGACGACCTCCCGCCCGGGCCGCGCACCGGTGTTGCGCACCCGGACGCGCACGGTGAACGACTCGCCGGCCCGCACCCGCGAGGGGCCGGTCAGCTCCTCGTAGGCCCACCTGGTGAACCCCAGACCGTGCCCGAACCAGTAGGCCGGGGTGCGCCCCGCCCGGAGCCAGCCGCGGTGCCCGATGTGCAGGCCCTCGCCGTAGGTGAGCCGGCCGTCCGTGGGGCGGGTCTCGGTGACCGGTGCGTCCGCGAGTGCGGCGGGCCAGGTGGTGGGCAGCCGGCCGCCCGGCTCCCTGCGGCCCAGCAGGACGTCGGCGAGTCCCGCGCCGCCCTCCTGCCCGGGGAACCAGGACAGGAGCAGCGCTCCCACCTCGTCCCGCCAGGGCAGTTCCACCGGACCTCCGCTGTTGACGACGGCCACCGTGCGCGGATTGGCGGCGGCCACCGCGCGGACCAGGGCGTCCTGCTGGGGGTCGAGCCGCAGATGGACGCGGTCGAGGCCCTCGCGTTCGTCGTCCTCCGTGGTGCCGACGACGACCACCGCCACGTCCGCCGCGCGGGCCGCCTCGGCGGCGGCTGCGAGCGCGACGCCCGTGGCGGGGGCGGGCGGCGCCGCGCCCACGATCACCGCGCGCCCCGTGTCCGGGGCGAGTTCGCGGCGTGCCACGAGCAGGGGAGCGGTGCCCGTGGTCAGTTCGGCGGTGACGGTGTGGCCGGGAGGTGTGACGTGGATCAGCGCCGGGTCGTCGGTCTCGCGGGGAAAGTCGCCGGCGAGCAGTTCCCGTCCGTCGAGCGACAGACTCATCCGTCCGAAGCCGGCGATGCCCAGCGTCCAGACACCCGAGAGGCGCGGGCGCAGCCGCGCCCGGATCTCCACGGTGTGCGCGCCAGGCGGCAGGGACGGCTCCAACTGCCGTGCGCCCAGGCGGTGTTCGGAGCTGAGCACGCCGCCGTCGACGTCCAGGACGCGCAGCCGCAGCCCGGGCTCCCCGGTCTCCGGATCCGTGCACAGCGACGCGTCCAGCGGGGGCGGCGGCCCCGCCGGCGCCGGGCCCGGGACGTACACCACCCTCGCCCGCCCGCGGAGCCGGGCCCGGAGGCCGTCCAGGACGGCGATCTCCTTCTGCGGGAACACCCCGGCGCTGCCGCCGCCCTGGGTGCGGGTGCGCGCGGCGTGGGCGCCGATCACCGCCACCGTGCCCAGGTCCCGCACGTCCAGCGGCAGCACGTCCCGGTTGGTCAGCAGCACCGCGCCGGCCGCCGCCGCCTCGCGGACCAGGGCCCGCACCGCCGCCGGACGCGGATGCGGCCGCGGCCACGGGTGAGGGTCGCGGCCCAGCACGCCCAGCCGGGCGGCGAGCCGCAGCAGGTGCCGCACCTTGTCGTCCACGACCTCCTGCGCGATCTCCCCCCGCTCCACCGCGCCCAGCAGCGCCTCGCCCCACACCCCCTCGGGCCCCGGCATCACCAGATCGAGACCGGCGCGCGCCGTCTCCACGGTGGTGCGCGCCGCGCCCCAGTCGGAGACGACGACGCCGTCGAAGCCCCACTCGGACCTCAGCGGGGTGGTGAGCAGTGAACTCGCGCTCGTGGTCGTGCCGTTGACCGCGTTGTAGCCCGCCATCACCACCCGGACACCGGCCGCGACGGCCGCCTCGAACGGCGCGAGGTACACCTCGCGCAGGGCGCGCTCGCCGACCCGTACGTCCACGGTCAACCGCTCCGTCTCGGAGTCGTTGGCCACGTAGTGCTTGGCGGCGGCGGCCACCTGGTGCGCCTGAATGCCGCGCACCAGGGCCGCCCCCATGCGGCCGGTCAGCTCCGGGTCCTCCGAGAAGCACTCGAAGTGCCGGCCGCCGAGCGGACTGCGGTGCAGATTGAGGTTGGGCGCGAGGACCACGTGCACGCCCTTGCGCCGCGCCTCCAGGGCGAGGAGCGAGCCGAGCCGCTCGACCAGCGGCTCGTCCCAGGTGGCGGCGAGCGCGGTGGCCGAAGGCAGCAGTACGGCGGTGTGCCGCTCGTCCCACGACGGGCCGCGCACGCCGGCGGGACCGTCCGACAGCACCAACGGCCGCAGCTCCACGGCGGGTTCCGCCGCCGTGCGCCAGGTGTCGGCCCCCGTGAGCAGCCCGACCCTGGCCGCCGGTGTCAGCTTGTCGATCAGCCGGTCCAGCTCGTCCTCGTCCCTCATCCCGCCCCCTCATCGCCTTTCCCGCACCGCAAAGTGACGGTGTGTCAGTTGTAGACGCCGAACTCGTACAGCGAGTAGCCGTAACCCGTCCCGCGGGCCGTGCCGTTGACCCGGACGTAACGGCCGGTGCCGTGGAGGTCGAAGTCGTCCACGCCGCCGTTGCCGTCGGTCACCGTGCGCAGCGTCTGCCAGGTCCGCCCGTCGTCGGACGTCTGGATCGTGTAGGCCTTGGCGTACGAGGCCTCCCACAGCAGCTGCACATGGGTGAAGGACGTGCGCTGTCCGAGATCGACCTGGAGCCACTGCGGGTCGCTCCAGTCGCTGGCCCAGCGGGTGGTCGGGCTGCCGTCCACGGCGTTGGCCGCGGTGCACGGGCAGTCCCCGTAGCTCGGCTGGAAGGACGACGCGGTCGCCGGCTTGCCGCGGGCGATGTTCGTCCCGCTCACCACCGGCGGCACGACCCTGATGGAGCGGGTCTCGACCCCCACGTTGCCGTGCCCGTCGGTCGCCTTGACGTAGACCTTCCACACGCCGGGCCGGTCGGGCGCGGTGAACGTGAGCCGGCCGCCGCCCAGGTCGGTGAACGGAAGCGACACCAGCTGCTTGGAGGCGTCGAGGTAGTTGCTGTTGTCGAGGACCTCGTAGGAGATCGGGTCGCCGTTGGGGTCGCTCGCGCGGACGTCCAGGGTCACGGGCCGGCCCGCCTGCACGCCGCCGGCGCCGCCCTCGACGTCCAGGGCGGAGATCACGGGCGGGGTGTTGTCGTGCGAGGTGTCACCGCCGTAGGCCCGCTTGACCGCGTAGTACGAGAGCCGCTTCTGGCCCGCGGGCAGCAGGTTGAACCAGATGCCGCCGAAGTCGTACTCGGTTCCGTAGTGGAACATCGTCGCGCCGAGCGCCACCCCGCGGTGCCCGGTGATACAGCCCCATGCCCTGGTGTACCCGTCGGCCTTGGCCTGGTCGGTGGGCTCCTGCGGCACGCCGTTGGCGTCGTCGGGCACCTCCCACTCACCCGCGGGCCCGGTCTCGGTCACGATGTACGGCTTGGTGTACCCGCCCTGCTCCCAGGCGGACCGCACGTCGCACACCGCGTTGTAGGAATTGACCGCGTACAGGTCCAGGTCGGGGGCGTTCTTCTTGAAGTAGGGCCACGCGCCCACCCAGGCGTCCGTCGAGGTGACCGGGTGGTTCGGGTCGACGGCGTGGATCTTCTTGGTGATGTCGTTGACCAGTGTCGTGTAGGCGTCGCGCTGCCGCTCCAACTCGGCCCCGCTGTAACAGTTCTGGAGGCCGAGCACGGATTCGTTGCCGACGTCCCACATGAGGACGCCGGCGTTGTCCTTGTAGGTGCTGACCCACTTCGGGAACTCGTCGAGCACCTGGTTCTTGTACGTGGTGTCGGTCAGGTAGTTGACGCAGCCGCCCGCTCCGGGGCCGCCGCCCGGCTGGAGCCAGAAGCCCGCGATGACCTTGATGCCATGGGCCGCCGCCGAGTCGAAGAGCGGCTTGCTGGATGCGTCGGTGCCCCAGGTCCGGATGGTGTTGACACCCATGGACTGGAGGTCCGGCAGATAGCGGTCGGCGTCCGCGACGGAGGGGCCCCAGGTCAGGCCCTTGATCTGGTAGGGCTGCCCGTTCACGGACAACTGCCAGTTGCCCTGGTTTCCGGTCACCTTGACGACGCTTCCCGCCGCGTGGGCGGTGGTCGCGGGCAGGGCGGCGAGGGCGCCGGCGGTCAGCACCGCCGCGGTCAGCGGGGCGAGGAGGCGGCGGGGGCGGATGCGGGGTGGTCGGGACATGGCGGTCCTTTGCGGTGGGGGTGTGCGGGGTGGGGGCGTACCGGCGGGTGTGTACGGGTGTTGGCCGGCCCGGCCGCGGCGGGACGAGTGGGCGGCCGGGCCGGCGGACAGGGAGGCGGACGGACTCAGGGGAGCCGGTAGTCGGCGTTCAGGGCCGCGCCCGCTTCGGGGTGGGTCTGGTCGTAGCCGCGCGCGTCGCACTGGAGGCCACCCACGACGCAGTGGTCCACGAGGGCCTTGAGCGTGGCGTCGTCCCAGGCGTTGAAGAAGTCGTAGTGGAAGGAGTAGCTCGGTCCGCTCGCGAGCCTCGCCTGGGAGAGGTCACCGTTGACCGGGAACGCCATCTTGAACTCGATCATCGGCAACGCGACCGGGTGGTCGGCGGGGCACATGTTGTCGTTGGTGCCGGGCTTCACCACGGGGTAGGCCATGTGGGACTTGTGGTCCGGTGTGTCCAGGTACTTGCCGCCCCAGCAACTGGGCGCCTGGAAGCGGATGTTGAGCTGGACGTCGGCCCGGCTGGGGCAGTTGGTGGGGAAGGTGACGTTGAAGAAGCTGTCGCCGCACTCCCAGCCCTCGACGAAGCCGCGGTGGTTGCGGAACTCCTCGGCCGTCTGCATCGGGCTGGCGACCACGAACCGCAGCCCCTTGGGGAAGGGCCGGACACTGGTGTAGTCGGTGACGCCGGCCTTGTAGTAGATCGTCTGGGGGCCGACCGGCAGGATCTTCTGGGAGCCGTTGAACAGCGTCGGCATCCAGTAACCCGACTTGTCCCCCGGCGCCTTGCAGGTCGTGGACCCGGCGTCCAGTGACGCGGTGGTGCTGTTCGCGTTCGTCGAGGTGTTGCCCATGAACGTGTGGTCGTGGGACTTGCCCGGCTGCTGCGGGTAGACGATCGGGTCGTCCGGCGCGGTGTGCGTCACCGAACAGTTGGCCTGGAACTCGTGGAAGTAGCGGTGCGGTGGATCCTGTGTGGACGGGGTGGCGCCGGTGACCGGCGGGTTCGCCGGGATGTAGCCGTCGCCGTCCGGGTCGTCGGGGGAGTGGGCCGTGGAGACGGGCATCGCCATGGCCGCCATGTCGTGGGCGGGCTGTACGGCTGCGGCCGGTGCGGCGGCCGCGGTGCCGGCGGGTGCGTCGACGCTCGCGGCGACACCGCCGAGGCCGAGCGTCGTGAGCAGGGCCGCGCCCGCGATCAGGGTGCCGGAGAGGAGCTTCGATCTCCGTGGCATGGAGACCTCCTGGAGGTGGGGGACGGGGAGCAGGGTGGGCGACCGGTTGCGCGAGTTCACCGGCCGGTCGCCGGGAGAGCGCTCTCCCGGTGTGGAGTCTCGGGGCGCCGGAGCGAGGGTGTCAAGAGAGATGACGGGAGAAAGCCGGGCCCCTGGCGCCTCGTCCGACGAACCGCATGGCCGTACGCGGTACGGCAGTTGAAAGATGTGGCGGCCCACCGGGCCCCGCCGCCCCAGGACTTGACGACCTGTGAACGCGAGCCCCGGTGATTTCTGCCCGGGCCCTTGACGTTGCCTTCGGCTGGATGAAGCATTCCCCGGCGAGAGAGCGCTCCCCCACCTCCCACCGTTCACCTCTTGAACCAGGAGAGCCGCCGCATGGCATCCGTTCCCCCCGACTCCACCGACCCCCGTCCGTCCGCGGTCACCCGCCGCACCGTGCTCGGCGCCGCCGCCGCGGCGGCCCCCCTGATCACGGGTCTGGCAGCCGCCCCGGCCTCGGCGGCCCGCCCGGACGTCCGGCCCCGGGCGCTGCCCGGCGGCGGCGACCTCGGCCCCAACGTCCTGGTCTTCGACCCGACTACGCCCGGTATCCAGGCCAAGCTCGACCAGGTCTTCCACCAGCAGGAGTCGGCCCAGTTCGGCACCGGCCGCTACGCCCTGCTGTTCAAACCCGGCACCTACAACGGTCTCAACGCGCAGATCGGGTTCTACACCTCGATCGCCGGACTCGGCCTCTCGCCCGACGACACCACCATCAACGGCGACGTCACGGTCGACGCCGGCTGGGCCAACGGCAACGCCACCCAGAACTTCTGGCGCTCAGCCGAGAACCTGACCCTGGTGCCGGTCAGCGGCACCGACCGCTGGGCCGTCGCCCAGGCCGCGCCGTTCCGCCGGATGCACGTACGCGGCGGCCTCAACCTCGCCCCGGCCGGCTACGGCTGGGCCAGCGGCGGCTACATCGCGGACAGCCGCATCGACGGCCAGGTCGGCCCGTATTCGCAGCAGCAGTGGTACACCCGCGACAGTGTGATCGGCGGCTGGGTCAACGCCGTGTGGAACATGGTGTTCTCCGGCGTCCAGGGCGCCCCCGCGCAGAGCTTCCCGAACCCGCCGTACACCACGCTCGACACCACCCCGGTCTCGCGCGAGAAGCCGTTCCTCTACCTGAGCGGCGGCGAATACCGCGTCTTCCTGCCGGAGAAGCGCACCAACGCCCGCGGGGTCACCTGGGGCAACGGCACGCCGCGGGGCACCTCGCTGTCGCTCGCGCAGTTCTACGTGGCCAAGCCCGGAGTGAGCGCCGCCACCCTCAACCAGGCTCTGGCGCAAGGACTTCACCTGCTCCTGACGCCGGGCATCTACCACGTGGACCAGCCCATCCAGGTCAACCGGGCCGGCACCGTCGTGCTCGGGCTCGGTTACGCCACGATCGTGCCGGACAACGGGGCGACCGCGCTGCGGGTCGCCGATGTGGACGGCGTCCGCCTCGCGGGATTCCTCATCGACGCCGGGCCGGTCAACTCCGCCACGCTCCTGGAGATAGGCCCCCGGGGCTCCTCGCGCGACCACTCGGCCGATCCGACCACCGTGCAGGACGTGTTCGTCCGCATCGGCGGGGCCGGGGCGGGCAAGGCCACCACCAGCATGGTCATCAACAGCCGGCACACCATCGTCGACCACACCTGGGTGTGGCGGGCCGACCACGGGGCGGGGGTCGGCTGGGACACCAACCGCGCCGACTACGGCGTGGTCGTCAACGGCGACGACGTGCTGTGCACCGGTCTGTTCGTCGAGCACTTCAACAAGTACGACGTCCAGTGGCTCGGACAGCGGGGCCGCACCATCTTCTTCCAGAACGAGAAGGCCTACGACGCCCCGAACCAGGCGGCCGTCCAGGACGGAGGGGTCAAGGGGTACGCGGCCTACAAGGTCGCCGACGGCGTCACCACGCACGAGGCGTGGGGGCTCGGCAGTTACTGCAACTACACCGCCGACCCGGGGATCGTGCAGCACCACGGGTTTGCGGCGCCCAACCGGGCGGGGGTGAAGTTCCATGATGTGCTGGTGGTGTCGTTGGGGGGGAATGGGCAGTACGAGCATGTCGTCAACGAGGTCGGGGCGGGGACGTCGGGGACGTCCACTGTGCCGTCCACGGTGGTGTCCTATCCCTGACGTTCCGCCGCACTGGGCCCGGCTCCCTGGGGCTCCGCCCCAGACCCCCGGGGGGTTTGCCCACCCGCCCGCCCGTGCGGGGGGTGGATAGGCCCGGCTCCCTGGGGCTCCGCCCCAGACCCCGAGGGGTCTGCCCACCCACCCGCCCGTGCAGCGGGCTGGAAGGGTTCGGCCCCTGGGGCTGCGCCCCAGACCCCCTGAGGGGCTCCGCCCCTCGAACCCCAGCGGGGGCTCCGCCCCCTGCACCCCCCATCGCGCCTGAACGGCGCTCGTCCTCAAACGCCGGACGGGCTGAGGTGCCCGGTGCTGCCCAGCACCGGTCCTGCCCGGGGGCGCGGGGAACTGCGCGAGAAGCGACCACGGTCCGCAGATGACCGGGGTTGAGGGGCGCGGGGAACTGCGCGAGACGCGGGCGCGGTCCGCAGGCGATCGGACTCGCCGGACAGGCCCGGGATGCCAACGCGGGCCGGTACCAGTTCTGTTGGGGGCGCGGGGAACTGCGCACGACGCGGGCGCGGTCTGCGGGGTGTCCGGGGGTTGGGGGCCGGGCGGGGTTGAGGCCCCGCGCTGCCCCTAGCCCGCTGCGCCGCGGCGCGAGCCGGGTAGGGCGCGGGCCAGCAGGACCGCTGCCGCCACGATCATGAGGAAGCCCAGGCCGTACGGCGTGGCGTGTCCGGCGCTCGCGTACAGCCAGCCCGCCAGCAGCGGCGCGCTCAGCTGGATCGCCGAGCCGATGGAGGAGATGCCCCCCGCGAGCCACCCCTGTTCGTCCTCCCGGACCGAGTTGGACATCAGCCCGTCCAGCGCGGCGGTCATGGCGCCCTGGCCCGAGGCGAACAACAGGGCCGCTACGGCGAGGAGTTGGGGCAGATCGAGCGAGAACGCGACCAGAGCCATGCCTGCGCACCCCAGGGCCTGGGCCGCGATGCCGGAGACCACCACGCCCCGTTCCCCGATGCGGGGCAGGAGCAGCGCGAGCAGCCCGCCCTGGATGACGATGTCGAGTACCCCGGCTATGGAGAGGAGCAGCCCGATCTGGGTGGGACCCCACCCGACGGTGTCCCTGCCGAGGACGGACAGGTTGTTGGCGTAGAAGTAGAACGGCACGCTGACCAGGGTGAACCCGCAGAGCAGCAGCCGCAGTTCGGGGCGGCCGAAGGCCTCCCTCAGCACCTTGAACGGGTGGAGGTCCGCGAGCTTCAGCCCGGCCGCGCGATGCTGCGGCGCGAGGCTCTCCGGCAGGGCGACCAGCGACACGAGGCCCACCAGGACGGCTGTCAGGGCGGTCGCCCACACCGGGGCGTCCAGGCTCAGCTTGGCGAGCACGCCGCCGATCGCGGGGCCGACCATCATGCCGACGCCGACCAGCGCTCCGAGCAGCCCGTAGCGCTTGGTGCGGTCCTCGGCCGGGGTGATGTCGGCGACGTAGGCGAAGATCGCGGGCATGTCTCCGGCGCACAGGCCCTGGAGCGCCCGGCCCGCGATGAGCACCCACAGCGCGCCGCCGACACCGAACACCGCGTATGCCGCGGCCGCTCCGAAGGCGCTGATGATCAGGACGGGCCGGCGCCCCACCCGGTCCGACAGGGCGCCGAGCAGGGGCGCGACCAGGAACGCACACAGGGCGTTGACCGATTCGAGCACCCCCACCCACAGTGCGAGCGAGCCCGCGTCGACGTATTCCAGGGTGACGAACGGCAGGACCGGAAACACCACGGTCATCCCGATCGAGTTGAGCAGCGTCAGACACACGATGACGAGCCAGGCCCGCCGGAACGTGGGGGGCGGCCCCTCGGCGGGCGCGGCTTCGGTGTCGGTCGACGAGGTGGTCATGGCTTCCTCCGGTGAGAAGAGACGGGCCGCTCTCTAGGGTCATCGGAGCAGGCCTGAAAATGGAACCGTTCTGGGTTCGGTACTGCTATGGTTATCTCATGGCGGCGAAGCAAACGGCAAACGAGCAGGTGGGGCGGCGCGAGCGGAAGAAGGCGCAGACCCGCAGATCCATCGCGGAGACGGCTCTGCGGCTGTTCCTGGAGCGCGGTTACGAAGCGGTCGGCGTGCGCGAGGTGGCTCAGGAGGCGGACGTGGCGACCGCCACGCTCTTCGCCCACTTCCCCTCGAAGGAGGCCCTCGTCTTCGACCAGGACGACGAGCAGGAAGGGGCGCTGCTCGATGTCGTGCGTAACCGCCCGGAGGGCGTCTCCGTACCCGAGGCGCTGCGGCGCTGGTTCCACGGCATGGTCGAGGCCGCCAGGGGCGAGCCGGAGCTCGACCGCTTCCACCGGCTCGTCGAGAGCACACCGGCCCTGCGGGAGTACTCGGCGAAGATGTGGCTGCGTCACGAGGAGGCGCTCGCCGCGGTCATCGCCGCCGATGCCGGACTGCCCGCGTCCGACACCGCCTCCCACCTGGTGGCCAGGACCGCCCTCGGGGTCATCCCGTCCATCTCCTCGCTCGACGAGGGCGACCGGATCGTCGACGAGACCTTCGACTTCGTCGAGGCGGGGTGGGCCGCCGCCACGGCGGATGCATGAGGCGGCGGCGAGCGGTGCGAGGAGGCGTTAATTCGGATGCCCGCGGCCCGGGCCCCGACTAGAGTCGCCGGCATGCACCTCTTCCAGATCTACGGCTGACACCGCCGGAGCCGGCACCCCGGCCCCGCTCCGCACACCGAGTGCGCCCACGACCCGGGCCCGACGGCCCAGTCGCGGCGCACCGGTTCGCCGTGTCCTTCCGCCGCAGATCTGAAATGAGTGATCCGCCTTGTCAGCCACACCTTCCGCGCCCCGTCGGCGCGCCCACATCGCGATGGTCGGCGTGCCCGCCGTCAGCCACATCCTGCCCAGCATCGAGATCATGCGGGAGCTGGTGGCCCGCGGCCACCGGGTGACCTACGCCAACGACCCCGCGGTCGCCGGCCTCATCACCCCCACCGGAGCCCAACTCGTCCCCTGTACCTCGGTGTTGCCGGTCGCCGACAACAACTGGCCCGACGACCCCATCGCCGCCATGGAACTCTTCCTCGACGACGCCGTACAGGCACTCCCGCAGTTGCGCGCCGTCTACGAGGACGACCCGGCCGATCTGTACCTGTACGACATCGGGGCGTACGCGGCCCGCGCCCTCGCCGAATCGCAGCGCCGTCCACTGCTGCAGCTGTCCCCGACCTTCGTGGGCTGGGAAGGCTACGGCGAGGACGTGGCCGCCTACCTCAAGCAGCTCCCGGGAGCCACCGCCTACCGCGCCAAGTTCGCGGCGTGGCTCGCTGGTTGCGGGGCCACCACCACCGACGTGGACGCCTTCTCCGGGCGGCCCGCCCGCTCCCTCGCGACGATCTTGCGGTCCATGCAGCCGTACGCCGACCGGGTCGACGCCGACGCGGTCACCTTCGTCGGGCCCTGCTTCGACCCGGCGGCCGACGCGGGGGAGTGGACGCGACCCGCGGACGCGGACAAGGTGCTGCTCATCTCCTTCGGCTCCGCCTACACCCGGCAACCCGGGTTCTACCGTCAGTGCCTCGCCGCCTTCGGCGACCTGCCCGGCTGGCACGTCGTGCTGCAGATCGGCACCTATACCAAGGCCGAGGAGCTCGGGGCGATCCCGTCCAACGTCGAGGTCCTCACCTGGGGGCCGCAGCGGGCGATCCTGGAACAGGCGGACGCCTTCGTGACCCACGCCGGCATGGGCGGTTGCACGGAGGGGCTCCGCGCCGGCGTTCCGATGATCGCCGTGCCACAGGCCGCCGACCAGTTCATGAACGCCGACCGTCTCGTGGAACTGGGCGTGGCCCGCCGCATCGACACGGCGGACGCCACCGCCGAGGCGCTGGGGGCGGCTCTGCACGCCCTGGTCACCGACGCCGAGGTCGCCCGGCGCTCGGCCGAGCTGCGCGCCGAGGCCCTGGCGGCCGGCGGTGTCCCGTACGCCGCCGACCTCGTCGAGGCCATGCTGGTCTGACCATCGAGGGGCCCGGGCCGACCGAGGCGTTAGGGGCCCGGGCTGCTGCCGACCCGGGCCGCTGCCGGCCCGGGTCATGGCCGGCCCCGGCCGACGCGGCGGGAGGCGGCGAATCGTCGCCTCCCGTCCCGGCCGCCGCAGGTGAGCCGTGTCTCACCTGACCGGCGCCGCTTGTCTATGCAACGAGTTGCATAGAAGGATTCGAGCATGGCGCTTGAGCACGCGATCCTCGTCTCGCTGTTGGAGAAGCCGGGCTCCGGCTATGAGCTGGCCCGGCGCTTCGACCGGTCCATCGGCTACTTCTGGGCGGCCACGCACCAGCAGATCTACCGCATCCTCAAGCGCATGGAGAACGACGGCTGGATCGACGCCCGCGAGGTCGCCCAGCACAACCGGCCGGACAAGAAGGAGTACTCCGTCTCCGACCCCGGCCGGGCCGCGCTCTCGCGGTGGCTGCACGAGCCCATCGAGCCCGAGAGCGTCCGGCACGAACTCGCCGTCAAGATCCGCGGCGCCGCCTTCGACGATCCGGCCGCCCTGCTCCGCGAGGTCGAACGGCACCACCGGGCCCACTCCGACCGCCTCGCGCACTACCTCGCCGGAGAGACGCGCGACTTCACCGGCCCGGACGCGCCAGCGCCCGACACCGGGCGCGAGCTCCAGCACGTCGTGCTGCGGGGCGGCATCGCGTACGAACGGATGACGCTGGCCTGGCTCGACGACGTGATCGCCACCCTCAGGCGGCTCGGCGCCGACGGCTGAACCGGCCACCCTCGGGTCTCGCCCGCGGCGCTCCCGACCGGCGCCGGCCGTCGCACGCACGCGCGCCGCGCCACCCCTCACCTCCCTCCCACCCTCATCAACTCCCTTAGCCGGAAAGGCGAACGACCATGGCCGACCCGCTGCTGTTCAACCCGCGCACCTACGACCCGACGCACTTCGACCCGGAGACGCGCAGGCTGCTGCGCGCCACCGTCGACTGGTTCGAGCAGCGCGGCAAGCGCCGGTTGATCGAGGACTACCGCTCGCGCGCCTGGCTCGGCGACTTCCTCGCGTTCTCCGCCAAGGAAGGCCTCTTCGCCACCTTCCTCACCCCGGCCTCCGCCGCGGGAGAGGACACCGGGGACAAGCGCTGGGACACCGCCCGCATCGCCGCCCTGAACGAGATCTTCGGCTTCTACGGCCTCGACTACTGGTACGCCTGGCAGGTCACCATCCTGGGCCTCGGCCCGGTCTGGCAGAGCGACAACACCGCGGCCCGCGAGCGGGCGGCCGAACTCCTCGCCCAGGGCGAGGTGTTCGCCTTCGGCCTGTCGGAGAAGACCCACGGCGCGGACATCTACTCCACCGACATGCTCCTGGAGCCCGACGGCGACGGCGGCTTCCGGGCCACCGGCAGCAAGTACTACATCGGCAACGGCAACGCGGCCGGACTGGTCTCCGTCTTCGGCCGGCGCACCGACGTGGAGGGCCCCGACGGCTACGTCTTCTTCGCGGCGGACAGCCGCCACGAGGCGTACCACCTCGTGAAGAACGTGGTCGACTCCTCCAAGTACGTCAGCGAGTTCCGCCTGGCCGACTACCCGGTGGCCGCCGAGGACGTCCTGCACACCGGCCGCGCCGCGTTCGACGCCGCCCTCAACACCGTGAACGTCGGCAAGTTCAACCTGTGCACGGCCTCGATCGGCATCTGTGAACACGCGATGTACGAGGCCGTCACCCACGCACAGAACCGCGTCCTGTACGGCCGTCCCGTCACCGCGTTCCCGCATGTGCGCCGGGAGTTGGCCGACGCCTACGTACGCCTCGTCGGCATGAAGCTGTTCAGCGACCGCGCCGTGGACTACTTCCGCTCCGCTGGCCCCGACGACCGGCGCTACCTCCTCTTCAACCCCATGACGAAGATGAAGGTGACCACCGAGGGCGAGAAGGTCATCGACCTGATGTGGGACGTCATCGCGGCCAAGGGCTTCGAGAAGGACACCTACTTCGCCCAGGCGGCCGTCGAGATCCGTGGCCTGCCCAAGCTGGAGGGCACGGTCCACGTCAACCTCGCGCTGATCCTGAAGTTCATGCGCAACCACCTGCTCGACCCGGCCGACTACGCGCCCGTGCCGACCCGCCTCGACGCGGCCGACGACGCGTTCCTGTTCCAGCAGGGGCCGGCCCGCGGCCTCGGAGCCGTCCGGTTCCACGACTGGCGCCCCGCCTACGACTCCTACGCCGACCTGCCCAACGTGGCCCGCTTCCGCGAACAGGCCGACGCGCTCTGCACGTTCGTCACCACCGCCGCGCCCGACGAGGAGCAGAGCCGCGACCTCGACCTGCTGCTCGCCGTCGGTCAGCTCTTCGCCCTGGTCGTGCACGGCCAGCTGATCCTGGAGCAGGCCCGTCTGACGGACCTGGACGAGGACGTACTGGACGAGCTCTTCGCCGTCCTCGTACGGGACTTCTCCGCGCACGCCGTCGAACTGCACGGCAAGGACTCCGCCACGGCCGAACAGCAGAGCTGGGCACTGGGCGCGGTGCGCCGCCCGGTCGTCGACGAGGACCGTTCGGCCCGGGTCTGGGCCCGAGTGGAGGCGCTGTCCGGCACCTACGAGATGGCGCCCTGACCGTCGCCGCGTGACCTTTCCCCGGTGCCCGTTTCCGGCGCCGGGGAAAGGCACCACCGTCTCGCGTGCGCGGTGCCCCGCGCCGGGGTCAGGCCAGGCGGGCGTAGTCCGGCAGGTCGATCGCACGGGATGCGAGGGTGAGCGCGTCGGGAGTGCTGCTGGTCTGTTCGGCCCGGCGAAGGGCGAGCCGCTGGTTGACGCGTACGTACTCCCGCATCACGTCCTCGTAGCGGGCGAAGGCGCTGTGGTGGTCGTCGTGCTGACTGAGTTCGCCGGCCAGCACATAGGCCCCGACCATCGCGATGCTGGTGCCCTGTCCCGACCTCGGCGAGGGGCAGTAACCTGCGTCACCGGCGAGCGCGACCCGGCCGTTCGACCAGCGGTCGCAATGGATCTGGCTCATCGAGTCGAAGTAGAAGTCCGGCGCCTGCCACATGCGCTCCAGGAGCCGGGGCGTCTCCCAGCCGACCCCCGCGAACCGCTCGGCCAGGATGGCCCGTTGCCGATCGAGGTCGCGGTGGTCGTAGTCGAGCACGGGGGAGTCGAAGAGCAGCATCGCGCGCGCCTCGGCATTGTGGCGCGCGCTGTAGACGCCGACCAGCGCGCCCTCGCTCTGGTGGTACATCTGCCAATGGTCGAGTTCGAGGAAGTTGTCCACACTGAAGACGGCGAGATAACTGCCGAGGAACTGGAGGAACTCCGCCTCCGGGCCGAAGGCCAGGCGCCGCACCTGGGAATGCAGACCGTCCGCGCCGATCACGAGGTCGAAACTGCGGGGCCGCTCGTGCCGGAAGCGCACCTCCACGGCGTCGTCGTGCTGTTCCAGGGAGGTGATGACGTCGCCGAACAAGTACTCCGTCCCGTAGCGGCTCGCGTCGAACAGCATGGTCGTCAGATCGTCGCGCATGATCTCCAGGTCGTCGTTGGCTATCAGGCCGCCGGTCAGCGTGGCCTCGGTGGACCGTGACAACTCCTGGCCCAGATCGTCCAGGAACGACATGCCGCGGATGTCGGTCGTCGCGGCCCGTGCCTTGTCGAGCAGCCGCATCCGTTCCACGACCGATAAGGCCGAGCCGCGAATGTCGATGGCCTGCCCGCCCCTGCGCAGCCCCGGTGCCCGCTCCACCACGGTGGGCCGCAATCCCGCCCGCTGCAACCAGTGGGCCAGCGTCAGGCCCGTGATGCTCGCCCCGGATATCAGAATGTTCGCCTCGCGCACGGCTTCTCTCCCCAAAGTGCTTGCTGTGCGTCCCGCGCGCCGCGTGATGCGTAGCGCGGGACTCGTCGGATCGAGTCTTGGCAGGGGAGAGCCGTGACGGCAATGCGTCCTTCGGCAAGCAATAGTTGCCTTCTGGACAATGTGCCGCCGCGCACCGGGGGCCCGCCTTTCGACTCCGTCCTGAGGTGAAGTCGGAGGACGGCGGTTCAGCCGAGCGACGCGAACCGCTGTACCGCCGTCAGCCGGCAGGTGATGGTGCCCTTCTCCTCGGTCGGGGCGACGACCCTGTCCTCGGCCCTTTCTCCCGAGGCCAGCGCGGACTGGAAGGTGCTGCTCTCGCCGATGCGGGTGCCGTTGGCGGCGAGGAACTCCACGGTGATGGTGTAGTCCGACGTCTTCGTGCTGTGGTTGAGGATCTCCAGTTTCGCGGTGGCGAAGGAAGAGGGGTCGATGGCGCAGGAGGTGATCGACACGTCGTCCTCCGCCGCGTGCGCTCCGCCCGACGACCGCACCCCGCTGTTCGTCGCGGTGGGCGACGGTGACTTCGTGTCGCTTCCGGTCACCAGAACGATCGCGACCACGATCGCGACGAGCAGCACCAGGGCGCTGAGACACCCCACCAGCACACCCCTGCCGAAGCGCCGTCGCGGCGGCGGGGGCGGCTGCTGCCCCCACCCCGGCGGAGGCCCGTACGGAGGCTGTCCCTGCGGCGGCTGTCCGTACGGAGGTGGCTGCTGACCCCAGCCCTGGGCCGGGCCGCCCGCGGGGCGACTGCCGTACGGATCCTGCTCGGGCGGCTGCTGCTCCGTCATCGGGGATCTCCTCACCGGGTGTCGTGTCTCTTCGCGCCGCGCGCCGTGTCTCGTGCCGCGTCGCGTGTGGTGCCTCGTGTCCTGTCTCAGGGAAGCGTCTGGGTGCACTCGGGCGCCGGACGCCTCGCGGGAACTGCGCCGAACGGGCCCGCGGCGGGGTGACGGACACGGCCCGGGCCCGCGCCCCCCGGTTGTCGGCCCCTTGTCGGGGCCTGTCGGTCGTTGTCGGCTGTTTGTCGGCGGGGCTCGGCACCGTGGGGGAACCGGCCGCCGCGGAACGTCGCGGTGGCCCCGACCCAGAGGAGCGACCCTCATGCACACCCCCGTCACGATCATCGGAGCCGGTCTCGGCGGACTCACGCTGGCCCGCGTCCTGCACCTGCACGGCATCGAGTCGACCGTCTACGAGGCCGAGACCTCTCCGGACGCCCGCGCGCAGGGCGGCATGCTCGACATCCACGACTACAACGGGCAACTGGCTCTGGAAGCAGCCCAGTTGGTGGAGCAGTTCCAGAGCCTTGTCCTGGAGGGGCGGCAGGCGATGCGGGTGCTCGACCCGCAGGGCAACGTCCTGTTCCACAAGGCCGACGACGGCACGGGCGGGCGCCCCGAGGCCCAGCGCGGCGACCTGCGGCAGATGCTGCTCGACTCGCTGCCGAAGGGCACGGTCCGCTGGGGGCACAAGGTCAGCGGCACCCGTTCCCTCGGCGAGGGCCGGCACGAGGTGACGTTCGCCGACGGCGCCACCGTCGTCACGGACCTTCTGGTCGGCGCCGACGGCGCGTGGTCGAAGGTCCGGCCGCTGGTCTCCGGCGCCGTGCCCGAGTACACCGGGAGGTCGGTCGTCGAGACGTACCTCTTCGACGGCAAGAACCGCCACCCCGCCGCCGCGATGGCCGTCGGGAGCGGATCCATGGTCGTGACGGGGACGGGCCGGGAGATCTTCGCCCACCGCGAGAAGGACGACACCCTGCACGCCTACGTGGGGATCGCCGAACCCCAGGAGTGGTTCTCCGCCATCGACTTCACCGACGCCGCCGCGGCGACGGCCCGCATAGCCGAGGAGTTCGACGGCTGGGCCCCCGAGATCGTCCGGCTGATCACCGAGTCCGACACGGACCCGATCCTGCGCCCCCTCTTCGCGCTGCCGGGCGACCACAGCTGGGACCGCGTGCCCGGCGTCACCCTGCTCGGCGACGCGGCCCACCTCTCGGCGCCCAACGGTGAGGGCGCCAATCTCGCCATGCTCGACGGCGCCGAACTCGCCCGGGCCATCGCCGCGCACCCCGCCGACATCGAAGCCGCCCTCGTCGCGCACGAGGAGGCCATGTTCGCCCGCGCCTCGGCGGTCGTCACCTTCGAGGGCCTCGACTTCGACCCGGAGGACGACTCGCCCGAGGCCGTGCTCAAGATGATCGGCGAGCAGTTGTCCACGAAGAGCTGAGCGCGTGGGCCCCGCGGGGCCGAGCCGATGCCTGCCGGCCGCCCGGTCAGTCCCGGTACACGGCGATCGCGGTACGGACGAACGAGCGGATCAAGGGGTTCGCGTCCCCCTCGGTCCAGGCCACCACCATGCTGCTGGGCGCCATGTCGGTGAGCGGCACCACGGCGAGGCCCTCGCCGGGCGCGTGGCCCAGGATCGTCACCCCGACCGTGCCGTTCCAGAGCACGGCCTGGCGGCACTCCTGAACGGCCCGCACCACCGGGCCCTCGCGCCGCACCCCGCCGTTCCAGTAGTCCTGCCAGAGGGGATCGGTGCCCGGCGGAAAGAGGAACCAGCGCCGATCGGCCAGGTCGGCCAGTTCCAGACTGCTTCGGCGGGCCAGTGCGTCATCGGCCCGCAGCAGCGCACCGACCGGATCGTCGCGCAGCACGGTGACACCGAGGCCCGTCTCGTCGAACGGCGCGCGGGTCAGCGCGACATCGACACCTCCCGCGTGCAGCCCGCAGGTCGGGTCGGTCAGATCGGTCTCGCGCACCCGGACCTCGACGTGCGGGTGACGCCGGCGATACGCGTCGGCCAGCCGACGGGCACGCGGGTCGCCGCTGTCACCCAGGATGCCGACCGTGAGCGCCGTGGCACCGGCGGCCCGTGCGACGCGTGCGCGGACCCGGTCGGCCCGCGCGAGCACGGCGCGTGCCTCGTCGAGCAGCGCCGCCCCGGCCGGAGTGAGGCGGACGCCGCTCGGTGAGCGCTCGAGCAGCGGGGCGGCGAACTCGGCCTCCAGCTGCTTGATGGCGCGGCTCAGCGGAGGTTGGCTCATGTGCAGGCGGCGGGCGGCCCGGCCGAAATGGAGTTCCTCGGCGACCGCGACGAAATAACGCAGCGTACGTAGCTCCATCCTGCGACGATACCCGTTCGGTATCGGCGGCGCGGAACAGGTCTTGGACGGCCGCGGCTCCCCGGCGCTGGAATCGGGGCATGACCGACACACCGGAAAACACCGAGCCGACCACCGACCCCGCCGTATCGGTGGTGGGTCCGCAGGACGGCGAGACGATCGTGCTCGGCACCACACGGCTGCGCGTCCTGGAGGACGGCAGCAACACCGGGCACCGCCTCGGGATCGCCGAGTCGGTGCTCGCCCCGCACACGCCCGGGCCGCCGCAGCACCGCCACGCCCAGCACGACGAGGGCTTCTACGTCATCTCCGGCAGCGTGCGCTTCACCGTCGGGACCCGCGACTACGACGCGTCCGCCGGCACCCTGGTGATGGTCCCGACCGGAGCGCCGCACACCTTCGCCAACGTCACCGGCCAACCGGCCGTCATGCTCAGCACGTTCACACCGGACCTCTACGTCCAGTACTTCAGGGACCTCCAGGACATGATCGCGGGGGGCCGGGCCCCGAGCCCCGAGGCAACGATCCGAACGATGAGCCGGTACGCCACCGAGCCCGCCGCCGACTTCGCCTGAGAGGGGACGGAGATGATGCACGTCGTCTACTGGATCCTGGCCGTCCTGCTCGCCCTGTTCTACTGCTACGCGGGCGGCCTGAAGGTGTTCCGGAGCCGGGAGCGGCTCCGGCCGATGATGGCCTGGGTGGACCACACCCCCATGTCCGCGGTCCGGGCCGTCGGAGCGGTCGAACTGCTCGGCGCGCTCGGGCTGGTGCTGCCGCGGTCGACCGGCATCGCGCCATGGCTGTCGGCGGTCGCGGTCGTCGGCTTCGCGGTCCTCCAACTGGCCGCCACCGGCGTCCACTTGCGACGCGGGGACCGCCAGGTCGCGCTGAACATCGCTCTGCTCGCACTCGCGGGAATCGCCATCTGGCCATCTATGAGCGGGAGTTGAGGGTGCCTCGGGGGGCGCACGCTTGAGACGTAACCCGTGGACGCGCATCGGGGGCGTGCGTCGGCTCCGTAGGCGCGCCGTCCAGGGCCCGCACGGGCAAGCGAGATGATCCCCCGATCGTGAGTTCCCGCGACCGGGCGCCGGGTGCGCCGCGATCCTGGTCCCGCGGCGCAGGACGGCGCCGCACCCGGGGGTACAGGGGCTGGGAGTGGTGATGGCGCGGGAAGCGGGACAGCGGCGCGATGGAGGTCTGGACGAGCGGGCGGTGCTGCTCGCGGCCGGGCTCGCCGATCTGGCGGTGAGCACGATCGGCTCGGCGTTGGGCACGGTGCGGGGCCTGCTGCGCCGCGCCGACACCACGGAACTCGCGGCGGACGCCGAACACGATCTGGTGGCGCGCGGCCGCCTGGTGGTGGACCGGTACGTGGCCGTTCCGCCGGCCCATCTGGAGATCCTGGCCCGCCACGCCCTGGCCCGGCGGGCCGCCCGCGATGTCTGACCGCTGGGATCCGGCCGCGTTCAAGGTCCGCGTGGACGAGGTGCTGCGGGGCTTCGTCGCCGAGGAGGCGGGCCGGCTCGCGGCGATCGACCCGCTCCTCGGGCCGGTGGCCGAGCAGGTCGAGTCGGCGGTCGCCGACGGCAAACGGCTGCGGGCGGCGTTCTGCTACTGGGGCTGGCGTGCGGTGGGGCAGCCGGACAGCGACGCGCTGGTGCGGGCCGCGGCCTCGATGGAGCTGGTGCACGCCGCCGCGGTCGTGCACGACGACCTGATCGACGACAGCCCGCTGCGCCACGGCCGCCCCACCGCGCACATCGCCCTGTGCGGGGCCGTACGTCCTGGGCCGCGGGCGGTCGAGACGGCGAGATCGCTCGCCATGCTGGTCGGCGATCTGCTGATGTCGCTGGCCGGGCAGCTGTTCGCCGGCAGTGGCCTGCCGGCCGCCTACCTCGCGCGCGCCCGGCCCCTGTGGTCGGCCCTGGCCCGCGACCTCATCGCGGGCGAATGCCTGGAGATCCTGCGCACCGGGGCCGATCCCGACACCGCCGCATCGCTCAAAGTCATCCGGTACAAGACCGCCAAGTACACCGTGGAGCAGCCCCTGTTGATCGGGGCCGCCCTCGCCGGGGCGGGGCACCGGCTGCGCGAGGGCTTCTCCGGCTACGGCCTCCCCCTGGGCGAGGCGTTCCAGCTCAGGGACGACCTGCTCGGTCTGTTCGGGGACCCGGAACGCACCGGCAAGGCCACCGACGACGACGTACGCGGGCACCGGCCCACCGCCCTGCTCGCCGAGACCTGGCGCCTCGCCGACGCCGACGAGCGGCGGCAGCTGAGGGCGCTCCTGGGCCGTCCGGATCCGCACGGCGAGGGGCCGGCCGAGGTCCGCGCGCTGATGAGCCGCCTGAAGGCGCCCGACCGCATCGAAGCGATGATCACCGCGCGGGTCGAGGAGGCGCTCGGTGTGCTGCACGACCTCAACGCCCCGGCACCGGCCACCGCCGCCCTGACCTCGCTGGCCCGCTCCGCCGCCGTCCGCCTGTCCTGACCCGCGGGACGAGCCAGGACCCGCCGGCGCCGAGCGGAGGCGTCACGCGCGATCGGCGCCGCCCGCCCGCTACTGCGCCCCCACCGAGAAACACGACGAGGAGCCCTGTCATGACCTACACCGAGTCGTCCATGGACGCGCTGCGCCGCAGCGGTGACGAGCTGGCCGACGCCACCGTGGCCACGCTCTTCGAGCGGGGCGAGGTCGGCAAGTTCAACACCCTGATGCGCTACGTCTCCAGCGTCGGCGCACCGCTGCCCGACGGGCTGCCCGATGTGGCCCGTGAGTACCTCCAGGTCACCAGCGCCCCGCCGGCCTGGGTGGACTGGGGGGAGATGGAGAAGGCACGGCTGTTCTTCATCGACAACAACGTGCACATCTCCACCGCCCTGTCCTTCGCGTCGATGCCCGCGTGCTACGTCGTCCCGCACGTGGCGCAACTGCTGTCCGTCACCCACGGCCTCAAGTACCCCTCGAAACGGATGGCGGAGACCGGCCAGTTCACCGTCTACCTGATGCAGCCCGACGCCTTCGAGGCGGGCAGCCGCTTCATCCCCGCCGCGCAGAAGGTGCGCCTCCTGCACGCCTCCATCCGTCACCACCTCAAGCGCGAGAACCGCTGGGACACCGAGACCCTGGGCACGCCGATCTGCCAGGAGGACATGATCGGCGGCCAGATGTTCTTCTCGATGCTCGTCCTGGACAGCCTGCACCGCCTCGGCATCCACATGTCGACGGAGGGCGCGGAGGCGTACTACTACGCGTGGCGCGTGGTCGGCGCGATGCTCGGCATCGACCAGGAGGCGGTCCCCAAGTCCCTTGAAGAAGCACGGGAGTTCCTCGACCTGTACATGGTGCGGCACATGGGGCCGTCCGACGAGGGAGTCCACCTGACCCGGCAGCTCATCGACCTCTACGAGGAGATCGTGCCGGGCACCTTCTTCGACCCGATCGTCTCCGCCCTCATCCGCCACCTCGTCGGCGACACCTGCGCGGACTGGCTCCAGGTGCCCCGCACCCGGTGGGACACGGTCGTCAAGGCGGTGCCCCACCTCCTGGGCGTCCTGGAGAGCATCGAGGACCACTCCCCGCTCGGGGCCTGGGCCCTGGACCGGCTCGGCCACCTCACCTCCGTACTCGAACTGTCCTCCCTCACCCGCGGACGCGTCATGCACTACGCCATCCCCGAACAGCTGAAGAAGGACTTCGGAGTCACCGAAACGGTCTCCCGCACCCACCGCTGGACACCGCCCGCCGCCACGGTCTCTCCTTGATCCGGGCGTCGAACGGTGGAGCCGAGGGTCTCAGGACATGAGGTGGCCACTCACGTCGCCGACCAGGTGGACGGTCACCCGGCGCTCGCCGAACCACCAACTCCCGTCGCGGAGTTGGAAGCGGTCCTGATAGCGGCCCGCCGCCACCGGCTGGAGGGCGAGGCCCGGGAGGGCCTGGAAGACGGTGACATAGGAACGCGCCGTGGCGGTGCCCTCCTGCTCGTCCACCTCGACCGCCAGGTTGGAGGTGACGTGATGGGTGCGCGGCGTGCCGTCCTCGTACACCACGACGGTGTCCCGCAGCATCCGCTCGACGGCCTCCGCGCCGCGCGCGGGCTCACCCCTGCCGACGAACGCGCCGTACCTGAAGAGGCCGCCGACAGCGGCGAAGTCTCCGGTGTCGACGAGTTCGGCGTAACGGGCGATCAGGTTACTCACCGCGGTGACGTGGCCGGCCAGGGTCATGGACGCCAGGCTAGTCGGCCCCCACGGCCCCCACGGCCCGCCCGGCGGCCCGCGCGACGGCCCGCGGAGGTCAGTTCGTTCGTCGCCACCGTCGTGGTCGTCGATGAGGCGGCCGTCGTGGCCGGGGCCGGCACGCGGGTGCGTCGGGTGAGGAAGTGGGCCGCGCGGTCGAGTGCCTCGTCGGCTTCGTCGAGGACGCCGGCGGGCATCGGGAGCCCCGCGTCACGGGCGGCGAGGCAGGTGGTGACGGTGAGACCGCCTCCGGCGGAGTCACCGGCGAGGCCGCCAGCGACGGGGAACCGGACGGCCCGTCGCGCTCCACGCGGTGCAGCCCCGGTAACGGGGCGGGAGCCGGCCCGCCCCTGCGCCCGGGCCTCATGCGGCGCGCCGGGAGCGGCGGGCCCGCAGGCAGCGCCGCCTCTCCTCCGCGTACGGCAGGGCCTCTCGCGCGGGTCAGCGCTCGCGCGCGCCGAGAACCCCGTTGGGGCCCATCGCGGCCGGTCCCGTACCCTCGACGACCGGAATCGAAATTGAGGGGAATGAATCCGTGAGTCCCGGGCAGGCGGCCTACGTGCACATTGTTCGGGGGACGAGGAGGGGAGTGGCTGTGACTGCCATGGCGACTGGGACGAGGACCGCGGAGCCGGAGACCGGCCACGAGACGCGGGTACTGCCGGTGATCGAGGTCCCGGCGCAGGTGGCGCCTCGTGACGCGCGGGCCCTTTCGCGGCAGTTCTTCGAGCGTCTGGGAGTGCTGGAGGAGGGCACGGCCGAGTACCAGTACGCGCGGAACACGCTGATCGAGATGAACATGTCCCTCGTGCGCTTCGCGGCGCGCCGCTTCCGCAACTTCGCGGACGAGATGGAGGACGTGGTCCAGGTCGGCATGATCGGCCTGATCAAGGCGATCGACCGGTTCGAGCTCTCCCGCGAGACCGAGTTCGCCACCTTCGCCGTGCCGTACATCGTCGGTGAGATGAAGCGCTTCTTCCGCGACACCACGTGGGCGGTGCACGTTCCGCGCCGCCTTCAGGAGCGTCGCAGCGAGCTGGCCCGCGCCCGCGAGGAGCTGGAGAGCCGCCTCGACCGCTCGCCCACGGTCAAGGAACTGGCCGCCCTGATGGACCTGACGGAGGACGAGGTCGTCGAGGCCCAGATGGCCGCCAACGGCTACAACTCGGCCTCTCTGGACGCCGCTCTCTCGGGCGACGAGGAGAACGGCGAGGCCGCCCTCGCGGACTTCATCGGCGCCGAGGACCCGGCGATGAACCTCGTCGAGGACTTCCAGACGCTCGCCCCGCTGATGGCCGAACTCACCGACCGCGAGCGCCTGTTGCTGCAGCTGCGTTTCGGCGAGGAGCTCACCCAGAGCCAGATCGGCGCGGAACTCGGCGTCTCCCAGATGCAGGTTTCCCGCCTCCTTTCCCGCACCGTGGCGAAGCTGCGCGCGGGAATGCTGGAGACCACGAGCGGCGCCACTGCGACCGCCTGAGCCTCGCCCATTGCATACCGCGGCACTCACGGAATACGGTGCCGGCCGACTCGTCTCGGCCGGCATCGTTTTCTTTTTCCGTGCTGCCGCCATTGCCGTTGCTGCCGCCATTCCCGTACTGCTGCCATGATGCGCCGTGCGGTGCGGTTTTCGAGCACGCACCTCTGCACGCACGCGTGAGGGGCCGGACCTTTACGGTCCGGCCCCTCACGCGATGCGGTCGATGTGTACGGCTACCAGCGGTACCAGCGGGCGCTCCCACCCCGCGGGCGGGCCACGAAGCCGATCAGCCACAGCACCAGGACCACGATGGCGACCCACCACAGGATCTTGAGTGCGAAGCCCGCGCCGAAAAGAATCAGCGCGAGCAGCAGAACGAGAAGAAGGGGAACCATGGAAATCGACCTCCAGTCCGCCGTGTGCCCCGCAGGACACCCGTCACCCATCACTTCGGCCTGATCCATATTCCCCGCTCCCGGCGTCCGAATCCATTGGCGTGGAATTGGTGGGTGGCCGGGGCGCCGGAAGATTGTTTGTGGATCCCACCGTTTAGAAGCGCGGATTCCGGCGAGGTGTACTGCTGTCGCAGGTTGACGCCAATTTTGTGGGAGTGGTTCTTGTGTCCAGCGATGAGAAGAGCAAGTCGAAGGTCGAGCAGGCCAAGGGCAAGGTCAAGGAGACGGCCGGCCGCGCCGTGGGCAACGAGCGCCTGGAGGCCGAAGGCCGCGGCGAGCAGGCCAAGGGCGACGCCCGTCAGGCCAAGGAGAAGGTCAAGGACGTCTTCAAGCACTGACCGCGCTCACCGCGCCGGCGGCGGTCCGTGCAGCGGCCGGTGCGAGAGTGGTGGGGACATGGGAGTGGGGTCGGCCGAGAACATCGGCCGGCCCCTTTTCCGTGCCCGCGCGGTGCCGGGCCGGCCGGCGCCAGGTCGGCCGTCATCGGGCCGCCCGTCCTCGGACCCCCCGGCCCGTCCTCAGGGCGTCCCCGGGGGCCGTGGCAGACTCACCCAGCGCCGGGAGGCCCATTTCTCGGCCGGGTGCCGGCGGAGGAGCGCGAGACGGCACCTGCGCCCCCACGCCAGCGGGAGAAGGACGATCAAGGTGAGAATCGCGGTGGACGACCTCTCCGGCCCTGAGGTCGCGAGGTTCCTCGACGAACACGTCCGGCAGATGCAGTCCATCTCGCCTCCGGAGAGCAAACACGCCCTCGATCTTGATGCGCTTCGCCGGCCCGGGATCACGTTCTGGACCGCACGGGACGCGGGCACGGTGGTCGCCTGTGGTGCGCTGAAAAGGCTCGACGCGGCCCACGCGGAACTGAAGTCGATGCGGACGGCCCCGGCACGCAAGAGGAGCGGGGTCGCCTCTCGGCTCCTCGGGCACATCATCGCCGAGGCCCGGCGCATGGGGTTCACGCGGCTGAGCCTGGAGACGGGGAGCGCCGACTTCTTCCTGCCGGCGAGGAACCTCTACGCGAAGTTCGGGTTCCTGCCGTGCGGGCCGTTCGCCGATTACCGGCCCGACCCGAACAGTACGTTCCTGACGAAGAACCTCGACGGGCTCGACGAACTCAGGCGGGCTGAGCAGCCTGCATGAGGCGCTGGAACGCGGACATGCAGGGCAGGCAGTGGTGGTCGGTCTGGGTGTCCTCGACGGGTTCGAGGGGGCGGCCGCACAAGGTGGCGCGCTGGTCGTGGGCGACGACGTGCCAGACCCGGCGGGTGCCGGAGACGGCCGTGCCGACATGCATTTCGTACATGGCAGTCCTCCTATTGGGGGAGCACTCCACGGCACCACTGCTGGGTGGCCCGCGCCTCTCCAGCAGGCTGTTCGGGTGAATTCCGGCCGTGCGGCGATTGGCACCCGCCAGGGGCCGACCGCGCCGGTCGAGCGGGGACGAGGTGTGCCCCGGCCCGGGCCGGCCGTGTCGGTTGGGCAGGGACGGCGGTGGCCCGGCCCGGCCCGGGCCGACCGTGCCGGTTGGGCGGGGACGAGGCGGTGCCCCTGCCCGGCGGGGCCGACCGGTTCGCCGGGGAGGGAGCCGGTGATGTGACTGTCATCCGATTCGCTCGTTTGAAGGGCATCGTCCCCCGTCCGCCTCCGGGAAGGTGCCCACCATGCCAGCCCCTCAACGCGAGCGCTCCCCCCGGGACTTCGCGTCCCCGCCCGCTCTGGGCCTCGCGGAGGCGACGCTCGTCGAGCACTATCCCGGCCTCGTCCGACTGGCCTACCTCGTCCTGCCGCCCCAACTCGGCCGCCACCGACGCGTGTTGGCCGCGCACGCCGTGGTACAAGGCGCACTGCCCGGTCGGCCGGGCGGGTGGCGGAGGCGTTCCGTGCCGGCCCAGCGCGGCGACTCCAGCCCGGCCCTGGACTGGATCGTCCGGCGTGTGGTGGGCGGCGCCCTGTCCTACGACCATGCCGGCGTCCGGCGCCGCTGGGCCCCGCGGCCGACCCTGCCCGCCGTCTGGGGGCTGCGTCTGACGCCCCGGATCGGCGGCGCGGACGAACTGGCCCTCGACCAACAGCTGGCGGCCGTGCCCGCCGCCGTCCGGGCGGCCTTCGTGCTGCGGCATCTGGAGGGGTACGCCCCGCGGGCCGCCGCCGAAGTCCTCGCGGCGGCCCGGGTCGCGGACCCGGACGCCGCACTGCGCGCCGCCGCGGAACTCGGTCCCGAGGACGCGGCCCGGGCCCAACTCCTGCTCGACTCGGTCGAGTTCGACCCGTGCACGGTGCAGGCCAGGCCGACGGACCTGTTGCGGCGCCGGCATTGGCGGCGCTGGGGAGGCACGCTCGCGCTGGTGGTCGCGGCCACCCTGACCGTGAGTCGGAGCGGGCAGGACGCGGGCACGTCACCGGATCCGGCGGGCCGCTCGGCCACCGCTGCGGGCGCCGCCGATGCGGCCTCCCTGGTGCGCGCGCCGGACACGGCCTGGCAGTCGAGTGCGCGCATCGACTTCACGGTCTGGCCCGCGCGCGGCGACCGCACCGACGACCGGGGGCTGCTGAGCCGCGCGCTGGGTGCCTGGGCGCGTCCCGGCACCCGCGTCCGCACCTCGGCCGCTCCCGGTACCGCGACGACGGGCCCCTCCTCGAAAACCCCCCAACTCCTGTACGCGGGGCGGGTGGACGAGACGGACGTGGTCGTCCTGCGCGACGGTGAGCGCGTCGTGCGCTATGCGGAGACGGCAGGACAGCCCCCCGTGCTGGACTTCGCGCGCGCCGACAATGCCGATGTCACGACGGCGGCGGCCCTCGTCCTCGCCAGGACCGGCGGGCGCACGCGCTTCCTGCTCGCCCCCTGGGTCGCCGAGTCGACCACGCGCGATCTGCTGCGGCCCGACAGCGCGGCCCGCCCGCTGCACGTCGCCGACGACGGAGTCAGCGACGCGGTGGCGGCCCCCGGCCTCACCGGTCCGTGCTCCAACTGGCCCGCCCTGCAACTGCGTTCGTCGGACCGGATCGCCGAAAAGCACGCCTTTCTCCTCACCGACCTCGGCGACCTGTCACCCGTGCACCTGACCTACACCCCGCCTCCGGGTGCAGGCGCCCCGGCCCGTCAGCCCCGCGAGGCCACCAGCGGGGCGGCGCTCGTCAGCTGGTCCCACACGGCTTGTACGCTGCGGTCGGCGCGGGGCGGGGGTGTGCGCGCGGTCAACAACTGGGTCTTCGCCGAACAGCAACTCCCGGAGAACGCCGGCCAGGCGGCATGGCTGTGCTCCCGCGCCGACACCTGGAACGGCCCGGGCCGGGCGGTCGTGCGGTTCCAGCCGCCCACGACGGCGCCGGGGGAGCCCGGCACCCTGGTCGCCGATCTGCCGAACAGCTCGTACTGCAGCCGCTTCAACCAGCACGTCCTGGCCGCCGCGCACTGGAGCACGCCGGCGGGCACGCCGTACCTCCTCGCGGCCGGCAGCCGCGCCGTCACCCGCATCACCGTGAGCGCCCCGGTGCGCGCCGAGGCCGCGGGCCCGACACTCGCCGTCCGGTCCCCGGCCGGCCCTGTCACCCTCAACGGCGCTCTGACCAGCGGAAAGACCCTCAACGGCGTGCAGTGAGAGCAGCCCTGTGCGAGAACGACAAGGGCTGTCGGGGCTGTGACTTGGCGAGGTGACGGGAGATCCTGAGCGGAGCCGTGGCGGCCCGTTCGGGGCGCGCCCCTGCGGAAGGAGCCCTGTCATGGACGACTGGTTCGTGGACGACCGCTGCACCAACTGCGATGTCGCCCGCCAGTTGGCACCCGGACTGATCGGTGAGGCCGACGGTAAGTCGGTGATGCTGCGTCCGCCGAACGACGAGGAGGAGTCGCGCCGCCTCCACGCCGCCGTCTTCGCCTGCCCCACCCGTTCGATCCGCCGCACCTCGGGGCGCGTGGACCAGGCGCTCGACCCGTTCCCGATGCGGCTGGACGACGGCGTCCTGATCTGCGGCCACAACTCCCAGCAGACGGCGGGCGCCAACGCGTATCTGCTGCTGCGGCCCTCCGGTACGTCCATGATGATCGACACTCCGCGCTGGAGCAGTCAACTCGCCGACCGTTACGCCGAGTTGGGCCCGGTGACCGACGTCCTACTCACCCACCGGGACCATGCGGCGCACGGCCGCAGTTACGCGGACCACTTCGGTGCGCGCCTGTGGATCCACGAGGGGGACATCGAGGCGGCCCCGGACGCCGACCGGATCATCCGGGGCCTCGATCCGGTGGAGATCGGCGCGGGGGTGACCGCGCACCCGCTGCCGGGCCACACGCGCGGCAGCGTGCTCTATCTCGCGGACGAACGGTACTGCTTCAGCGGTGACAGCTTCTACTGGTCGCGCGCCACCGAGGACTTGGAGGTCGTCGACAGCGTCACCTGGTACTCCATCGAGGAGTTGGCGGCCTCGCTGGCCAGGACGGCCGAGCGGCTGCGGTTCGAGTGGGTGCTGCCGGGCCACGGCGACCGCCGCCGCCTGCCCGCCGATGAGATGTCCCGCCGCCTGCGGTCGCTGACCGAACGCGCGGGCCTCCTCGAACCCCGGCCCGTCGACTTCACGGCCGTCCGCTGGTGATGGCGGCGGCCGGCCGTGACGAGCGACCGCCGCGTGGCCGTGCACCGGGCGTCAGCGCGTCGCGTCGGCCGGATCCGCCGGAGTCTCATCGAGCTGGTGGTCGGCCCACACGTAGGTCGCGGGGAGCAGCTCGGCGATGGGTACGGACCGGAGCCGCTCGCCCGCACCGACGATGACGCGCAGGTCCGGAAAGTAGTCGAGCAGCGCCTGGCGGCACCGGCCGCAGGGCGGGACGACGCCCCGGTCACGATCGCCGACCGCGACGATGGTGTCCAACTCGTACGCGCCCTGGGCCGCGGCCGTTCCGACGACGACCAGCTCCGCGCAGGGGCCGCCCGTGAAGTGGTAGGCGTTCACCGCGGTGATGATGCGGCCGTCGCGCGCCCGGGCCGCCGCCGCCATCGTGTGGTTGTCGCCGCGGCACCGGGTGCGCGCGATGTGCGCGGCGGCCTCGATCAGTTCGTGGTCGACGGGGGCGGGGTGGAGCTGCGTGTTCATGGACTCTCTCTCGTGGGAAGACGCGGGGTCGGTCAGCTGTCGGCGGCCAGCCGGTCGAGCCACTCCCGCAGGAGGTGCTGTTCGGCGCCGCTGAGCCGCGTCTGGTCGGGCAGGGCCGCGCGCAGCGCGCGGGCGGCGCCGGCCGGGCCCGCCTCCAGCACGGCGGGGGCCTGGCGGGTGACCGCGGCGACCATCGCCTCGCGCAGGCTCGTCAACAGGGCGGGATCGCGCCGCTCCTGGGGGAGCGACAGCCAGGTGAGCACGGCGCCGCGCCCTGTCGCGTGGATGATCTGGGCCGCGAGTTCCTCGTCGACGCGGAGCCACCCCCCGGCGGCCAGCCGCCGTACGCGCCCCGTCAGGACCTCCATCCCGGCCCGGAAGGCGGCCGACGAGGCCCGGGTGGGTTCGCTGTACATCAGCGTGTAGAGGGCGGGGTTGGCCAGGCCGAACTCGACGGCGACGTCCCATCCGGCCCGCAGGTCCTCGATGAGGTCCGGCGGGTCGGGGTCCACGCGCTTGGTGGCGAGGAACGCGGCGAAGCCGTGCTCGGCCACCGCGTCGAGCAGTCCGTCCTTGTCACCGAACAGGCGGTAGATGGCCGGCGGCTGGAGGCCCGCGGCCTCGGCGACCGCGCGGGTGGTCACCGCGTCGCGCCCCCCGTCTGTCAGCAGGGCGATCGCGGCCTCGATGACCCGCGTCCGAGGGGTCTGCTCCGGGGCGGGCCGCGCGGGGTCGGGTGTCACGGCCTCGGACTTCCCGCCGCCGCCTCGGTGTGAGCGCATGGAACCGATGCTATGGCATCACTGGTACCAAGGGAATTATCGGTGTTACCGTGAAGATGATTCCATCGGAAACATCGCAGCTGTGGGAGAACACATCATGATCATCGTGACCGGAGCCACCGGGCAGCTCGGACGCCAGGTCGTCGAGCGGCTGCTCGCGCGCGTACCGGCGGACCAGGTCGGCGTGAGCGTCCGCGACCCGCACAAGGCACGAAACCTGGCCGAGCGCGGGATACGCGTACGGCAGGGGAGCTTCACCGACCCCGTCGGCCTCGCGCACGCCTTCGAGGGCGCCACGCAGGTGCTCATCGTCTCCGTCGACGCCATGGGTGACGAGTGCGTCGAGCGCCACCGCACCGCGATCGAGGCCGCCGTCACCGCGGGCGCGCGCCGCATCCTCTACACCAGCCAGATGGGGGCCGGCGCCGGCTCGCACTTCCAGGCCTGCCGTGACCACGCGGCGACGGAGGACCAACTCCGGGCGTGCGGTGTGCCGTTCACCTCGCTGCGCAACGGCTTCTACGCCTCCAGCGCGATGCACTTCCTCGGCGACGCCGCACGATCAGGTCGTCTCGCGCTGCCCGCCGACGGGCCCGTCGCCTGGACCGCGCACGCCGACCTCGCCGAAGCCGCGGCCGTCATCCTGACCGACGAAGGCCGCTTCGAGGGCCCGACCCCGCCACTCACCGCGGGCCGGACCCTCGACTTCGACGACCTCGCCGCGATGGCCGCCGACCTGACGGGCAGCGCCATCACCAGGCACACCCTCAACGACCCCGACTTCCGGGACCAGTTGGTGCACCAGGGCGTGCCGGCCCCGACCGCCGACCAACTCCTGGGCATCTTCGCCGCGAGTCGCGCCGGTGAATTCAGCACCGTCGACCCGACGCTGGCCACTCTCCTGGGCCGCGAACCCGTCGCCGTCGAAGCGGTGCTGCGCGAGCACCTGTCGCAGGGCTGAGCGCCCGGCGGGCCGAAGCCTCAGCCCGTGAGGGCGGCCACGGCCTTGTCCACCGGAACGACTCCACCGATGAGGTCCAGGGTCCGTCCCGCCGTCCGGGGCTCGTCGAGGAGGGCGGCGAGTACGGCGGCCACGTCGTCGCGGGTGATGGCGCCCCCGCCCGTGGACTCGGCGAGGGTCACCAGGCCCGTACCCGGTCCGTTGGTGAGCTGCCCCGGACGCAGGATCGTCCAGTCGAGCCCGGCCCGCGCCTGGACGTCGGCGTCGGCCGCCGCCTTGGCGTACAGATAGGCCGCGAAGACGGAGCCGGAGCCGGTCGGGGCCGGCGCGTCGCGCGCACCGAGGGCGGACACCACGAGGAAGCGGCGTACCCCTGCGGCTTCTGCGGCGTCCGCGAACAGGGCGCACGCCGCCCGGTCCACGCTGTCCTTGCGGGCGGCCCCGCTGCCGGGTCCCGCCCCGGCCGCGAAGACGGCCGCGTCGGCGCCCCTGAGGTGCGTCGCGAGCACGTCGGGGGACGTCGACTCCAGATCGCACACGATGGGCTCGGCACCCGCCGCCCGGAGATCCGCCGCCTGCTCGGCCCGCCGGACGATGCCCGCGACCTCGTCCCCCCGCGCGTGCAGCAGCCGTTCGAGCCGCAGTGCTATCTGACCATGACCACCAGCGATGACAATGCGCATGGCACCGACCCTATGTGCCGGTACCGTCCTCCACCGGAGAATCTCGATCTGTGCGAAGCCCACTACTTCTTGATGAGCCGTCAGAGGGGCAGCGAAGAAAGCCAGTTGGTGATGATGGCGTTGACTTCGGCCGGACGCTCCTGCTGGATCCAGTGCCCGCAGCCGTCCAGGACGTGTGCGGAGATCAGGCCCGGGAGCGTCGTGGGGAACGCCTTGATCGCATCGGAGAGCCACACCGTGGAGGCGTCCCGGCCGCCGCCGATGAACAGGGACGGCTGGGTGACCGGGGCGCCGTCGTATGCGGCGAGGTCCTCCCAGTCGCGGTCCATGGCGCGGTAGCGGTTCAGTGCCCCGGTGAGGCTGGTGTGCTCGAACTCGGCCGCGTAGAAGTCGAGTTCGGCCTCGCCGAGCCACGCCGGGCGGTCTGCGGGGAAGCGGTCGCGCAGCAGGCCGCCCCGGCCCACGAAGTGGGGATCGGGCGCATCCGGCCCCGGCATCGTGTCGGCGGACAGCGCCGCGTAGAAACCGGCGAGCCAGCCGCGTACGTCCGGCTCGATCTCGGCCTCGGCGCGGCCGGGCTCCTGGAAGTACGAGACGTAGAACTCCTCGTCGCCGCCCATCGCGGCGAACAGCTCGCTGGGGCGCGGCCCGCCGCGCGGGGTGTAGGGGACGCTCAGCAGCCCCACCGCCCGGATGGTCTCCGGTTCGAGCAGCGCCGAGTGCGCCGCGATGGCCGCGCCCCAGTCGTGCCCGACGATCACGGCCGACTCCTCGCCCAGGGCGTGCACGACGGCGACGGTGTCCTCCACCAGGTCGAGCATCCGGTAGGCCGAGGCCGCGCTCGGCCTGGACGAGCGGCCGTACCCGCGGACATCGACGGCGACGGCCCGGTGCCCGGCCGCGGCCAGCGCCGGCAGCTGATGGCGCCAGGAGTACCAGGACTCCGGGAAGCCGTGGACGAGCAGCACGAGCGGACCCGCCCCCTGCTCCACGAGGTGGATCCGGCCGCCGGGGGCGCGGACCGTCCGGTGGGTGAGCTCCGTGCTGTGCTGCGCCATGCGTGCCCTCCACGAGCGTCGGACTGCGGTGCCTCGGGAGGGCCTGACCGCGCCGCCCCTCCGGTTCAACGCCGGACCCGCGCGAGGAGTGCCGGACCTCGCCGGGACGTTCGCCGGCCCGGCGAAGAACACGTGGGGCGGCCGCGGACCGCGAGGGCCAACGGCCGCCGCGCCGGGCCTGGTTGGCGAGGCCCCTAGCGCAGCACGCCGTGGACGGCCTCGGGGTCGGTGGGCGACAGCGGGGCGACGGCGCTCTTGCGGCCGAGCGCCGGGGGCGGGGTCACGTAGACCGGCGCGGGATCGGCCTCGGGGGCGCAGGTCTTGGCGATGCGGCCGGTTCCGCCGGGCAGGGTGCCGTCACGCAGGTAGTCGGTGAAGGTGTCGTCCAGGCAGGCGTTGCCGTGGAAGAGGATCTCGTGGAAGCTGCCGCCGTTCTGGACGACGAGCTTGGAGCCGGGCAGGGCGTCGTGCATGGCGAGGCCGCCCTGGTACGGAGTGGCGGCGTCCTCGGTGGCCTGGAAGAGCAGCACCGGCGGCAGTCCCTTGCCGGTGATCTTCATACGGCCGTCCTGGTTCCCCTGGTAGGGCCAGAACATGCACGCGGCGTTGTACCACATGTTGTTGTACGTGTAGAACGGCGCCGACGCGTTGACCTTGGCCTGGTCCTTCTTCCAGACCTCCCAGTCGCGGGGCCAGGCGTTCTCCGTGCACTGCGCCGCGTTGTACGCGGGGAAGGTGCCGTCGTCGGCGCCCGGTGCCGCGTACAGGTTGTAGGCGGTGTTCAGCGGCCGGGTGTCGTGGCGGGTGAGATAGGCGGAGAGCACGGTCGCCATCCGGGGCCAGCGCAGGAAGTTGTACCCGCCTCCGTAGAAGGTGTCCTCGAACTCGGCCGGCCCGATTTTGCCCGGCGCCGGCGACGCGTCCACCGGGGCGGCCCGCAGCGCGGACTCGACCTGGGCGTATGCCCGCTCGACCGCTGCCCGGCCGGTACCGAGGTGGTAGACCGCATCGGCCTTGGCCGCCCAGTCGGCGAAGGCGTCGAAGCGCCGCTGGTGCTCCTTGTCCTGGAGGATGTTGTGGTCGTACCAGGTGATGGTGGGGCCCACGATGCTGTCCAGGACCATGCGGCGGACGCGGCCGGGGAAGAGCTGGCCGTAGGTGGAGCCGAGTGAGGTGCCCCAGGAGCCGCCATAGAAGTTGATCTTCGGCGCGCCGAGCGCGCGGCGGATGCTGTCCATGTCACGGGCGCTGTCGACGGTGGTCATGTGCGGCAGCAGCCAGGACCAGTCGGCCGCGCAGTTCGCGGCGTACCCGGCCGCCTTCGCCAGCCACGCCTTCGACGTGCCCTGACTCACCTGGTAGTCGGGCCGCTCGCCGTCGAAGTAGTGCGCGTCGCAGGTGACATGGGGCTCACTGGCGTTGGTGCCGCGCGGGTCGAAGCCGATCCAGTCGTACGTCGAGGCGACGTCCTTGGGGATCTGGCCCGCGATGTAGGCGGGCATCCACAGCCCGGAGTCGCCGGGGCCGCCCGGGTTGAGCAGGATCGGGCCCTGCTGCTTGCTCTTGGGGGCGGTGGCCGGGAGCCGGTTCACCTTGATCTTGATCTTGCGGCCGTGGGGATGGGCGTAGTCCACCGGCACGTCGAGCAGCGCGCATTGCAGCTCGGGGGTGTCCGAGTCGTGGCAGGAACTCCAGACCAGCTTTCCCTGGCCGCTGTCCTCGGCGGCAGAGGGGTCGGGTGCGGCGCTCGCGGTCGCTCCGGTGAGGGCCGCCACGGCCGTGACGGCCGAGAGCAGGGCGATGATTCTTCTCATGAGGAGCATGGTGTGACATGTGAAATGTTACAGCTAGAGAGCGGACGGGACGTTATGAAGTCGTGACGCGGTCCGGGGGTGGGGGAGCGGAGCTCGAACCCCCGCCCGGCGTGGGCGGGTTGCCGGGCGAGACAGGCCAACGTGCGCGCTCAGTGGCCGAGTTGCTCCCTGCAGGCGCGCACGATCGAGGGGTCGAAGCCGGTGCCCTGGGCCCATGCGCAGACCTGTCCGGGGTCGTAGGCGGGCGGACGCCGGTCCTGGTGGTGACGTGGCGCCGGCGCGTGGTCCCGCTCGGCCGCCCGGGCCCTGCCGTGACCACGCTTGGAGTCGTCGAGCGGCAGGTGCGGACGGTCGGGAACGGCCGGCCGGGGCTGGACGGGACTCGCGGCGGCGCGGACGCCGGGGCCGGCCCCGCTCTCCGGAGCCAGCGTCTCGCGGGTGGGCGGCTGGGCGGGCCATGGGGACACCGCTACGAACCGGCCCCCCTCGGGCGCCAACTCCCCAGGGGAATGTGGGGATTTGTTCGGAACGGTGACGCACCCCGTGGTGAGCAGTCCGGCACAGACGATGAACAACAGACGGACCGGGCGCACGGCCACCCCTCTTCGACGATCTCCGGTGATGGGTGATCTTCGTAGCGGGGACAGGAGGCCCAAGTCGAGCTGGGCCGACGCCCGTTCACTCCTTGGTGTGAGAAACGTGCTCATCACACCGCGATGGCGCAGGCATGGCCCGCGGCCTTGCGAACGCTAACGGCGGTGGCGGTTGTGGTGGGGGTGGTGCCAGGTGAGTACCAGGGCGAGGACGACGGGCACGAGGATGAGCGTCGTGAACATCATGGAGTGACGCGTGCCCGCCGGGCGGAGCCCTACACACCCGTCACCCGTGCGGGCCGCCCCACTGCTGCAACTGCGTCCCTGTTGCACTCGTGCGGAGGCGCTCGACACAGGCGTCCCGACCATGGGAAACGGGCTCGGGTGCCCCGTGCGGGGCCGTTGGCGGGACACCCGCGAGCATCCCGTCGCGGATGTTCGTTCGCAGGGCCACCCCGTGCCGACGGTCCGGTGCCGGGGGCCCACTCTCCCCCTTGGCATGCGGGCCGCCGGGACCCGGCGGTGCGTCAGGCGCGGCAGCGCAGCATCTCGAAGGCCGGGTTGGCGCGGTAGTCGTCCCAGAACGCGTCGCCGTACGCGGCGATGCCGGCGTCGGACACCTGCGTCGGCACCCAGGTGATCTCGCGGAAGCCGGCCCCGGCGAGACACGTCTCGAACACCTCGCGGCGCGCGAGGCCGGACGTGAAAGTGATCGGCGCACCCTCCAGCAGCGCGGTGACCCGCACTCGGGGTCCCGTCTCGGACTGCTCTCCGGTCAGCTCGGTGAGGAAGCCGTACGGGCGCGGAGAGGGCCCGTCGAAGTCGTAGTCCGGGGTCTGGTGCAGCATGAAGAACTCGCCGCCGCTCTTCAGGCTCGCGTGCACCTTGCGGCACAGGTGCTCGAACCCCTCGACGGTCTCCGCGTAGTTGAGCAGCATCACCGCGGTCGCCACGTCGAAGGGCTCCTCCTCCGGGGCGTAGTCGGCCACATCGCCGACCGCGTAGCGCACCCCCAGCGGCTCCGCCTGCTCGATCCCCTCGGCCGCGGCGATCATCTCGCCCGAGATGTCGATGCCGAACACATCGGTGGCTCCGCGCCGCTTCAGCTCGCGGCTGTAGAAGCCGGTCCCGCAGGCAAGGTCGATCACCCGCTTGCCGGCGACGTCCCCGACCATGCCGAGGAAGCTGGGGGCCTCCACGTACTGCGCCAGCGGCAGCGCCTTGAAGCCCTCGAACGCCTCGCCGATCTGGTCGTACATCTCCCGCGTGCTCATCGCACACTCCTCCCGTCAGGTGCCCTCGCGGTGGCTCGGGCTCCCGGCAGTCTCTCCATACGGGGCAGCGGGCCCGTACTGGCAGAAGCTCCAAAGATCATGAGTCGCCGTCCGGTGGACGCACGAACTCGCCTGCTCGGGCTGCCGGTTGAGGGTGCCTGCGCGACGCCGAGGGGCGGCCACCCATCGTGGGTGGCCGCCCCTCGGCGTCGTCGTCCGGCTCGGTCAGGCGGGCCTGCCGCCGAACGGGGCGCCGGACCCGTAATAGGTGTGCAGCTCCTCGTTGTAACCGGCGTTGCCGAGGTGCTGGTCGCGGTGGAACTCGGGGGCGTGCTTGATCTGGTCCTTCGTGCGGTCGACGTAGATCATCCGCTCGTCCGTGTCGATCCGCTCGATCGTGCCGGCGGGCAGGAGGACCTCCTTGCCGAAGATCCAGGGACCGGTGTCCACCACGAGGTAGGCCGATCCGGCCTCGTCCGAGTGCTTGTCGACCTTGCCGATGGAGCCGTCCGTCGCCTCGACCTTGTACCCCGTGAGATCGGTTCCGGCCACGCGGCCGGACGTCTCGCGGTAACCCCACATGCTGTCGGACATGACGTCAACTCCTTCATTCATCGAGCGTGCACACCAGGAATTCACCCGGTTTTGGCGAATGACGGTGGGGTGCCCCTTTATCGGGGCGGGTACCCGTACCGCCTATTGCCGCTTATTGCACCTATTGCCGTTCATTGCTTTCCGCGGCCCGCGGACATTTCCCGCGGGCATTTTCCTGAGCCGTCGGCCAGGGCCTACACCGCGTCTACCAGCGGTACCAGCGGCCGCTACTGCCCTTCGGGCGAGCGATGAAGCCGATCAGCCAGACCACCAGGACGATGATCGCGATCCACCAGAGCGCCTTCAGGGCGAATCCGGCGCCGAAGAGAATCAGGGCGAGCAGAAGAACGAGAAGCAGGGGAACCATAGTTATCAACCTCCGTGGAGCCAGGTGCCCCGGCGCGGGGCGGGCATGCACGGAAATGATCGAGTTTCTCTTCCGTATCACGGGGCACATGCCCCGGCCGCGCCCATTGCGGTCGCGCGCGCCCTGCCGGCGCTGCCGGCAATTGCGCGCATGGAAACGCCGCCCTGGACGACGGGGCGGCGCTGCGAGGGGCTCAGCCCGTCGATTCGTGCGGCACGGGATGGCCGGGGCGCTTGCTGCCCGAATGCGGGGCGCCCCTGCGGCCCGTGCCCGCCTCGTCCGTGTCCGGGATCTCGGGGTCGGGCCGTTGGCCGCGGGTGCTGCCCTCGGCGGATTCGGGGGCGTCCCACGGATCGTGGTCGCCCTCGGTGCCCGCCTGCTGGTCCGGCAGATCGTGGGGTATCGGCTGGGGCACGGGGGCGCCGGCGTCTCCCGGTCCTTCGGGCCTGCGGTCACTCACGACGGGTCCTCGCTTTCGGTAGGCGGTTCGTCCCGAACCGCGTACCCCGGGGGCGGGGGCTGATTCGGCCGGGCCGCGCGCGTTCAGCGGCCGTGCACGACCGAGAGCAGGGCGGCCACGATCGCCGTCAGGGCGAGAACGAGCAGGACGGTACGGCCCCAGCTCCCGAACGGGCTCGACGCGGGCGCGCCGTCGTACGCGCCGCCCGGCACCGCCGCGTCGTCGGCGCCGCGCAACAGGTCGCACAGCACACAGCGCTCCGCCGGGCGCGTGAGGAGGGGTGTGTCGAGCCAGTAGGCGTCGGAGAGGGAGGCAAAGGTCACTGGGGTGCGGCCGTGGCCGCCGGAAGAGGTCACGGCTGTCCAACGGCCGAGGCGGGCCTGCGGGCACGAGGGCCCGGCGTGTCGCTCCGCAGCCGTCCCGAGAACCACGCCGCCGCGAGCACCAGAAGCCACACGAGCACCGCGGGTCGTCGCCCCGTGCCGTCGCTGAGGCCGACGAGCGCGCACAGCGCCAGGGCGGGCAGTGTGGCGATGAGCAGTCGGGAAACGCCGCGCGAGGCACTCCAGTGCGTAAGTCCCGCCGCGATGACGAGATAGGTGCCGAGAGCGGTCGCCATCATCCAGGCGGTATGGCGCGGGAGCCCGCCGTCCGCGTGCTCCACCAGCACGCCGAGCCCCGCCGCGAGGGCCGCGACCGCGCCGGTCACGAAGCAGTGCAGTCCGAGCAGGACCCGGGTCGGCGGCGCCTCGGGGCCCAGGCACGGGATGCCGCCGCGTCCCCGGTTCAGGGACAGCGACCACAGCAGGACGAGGAGGAGGAAGGCGCCCGGAACCGTGACGTAGAGGCCCCGGCCCCAGTGGGCGCCGGAGGCGGACTGCACGATCTGGTAGACGCCTTCGCCCAGCACGATGATGGAGAACAGGCCGAGCCGCTCCGAGAGGTGCTCGGTGTCGGTGTGCGCGACGGCCACCGCCCGGCTGCGCTCCGGGGCTTTCTCGCGGCCCGCGGTCCGCTCCCGCTCCTGCTCCGCCTCCCGCTTCTGCTCCGCCTCTCGGGCCGCTTCCCGCTTCTGGTGGCGCTCGGCGCGGTGGCGCAGGGCGTGCAGCAGATGCTCCCTGGAGAACACGAAGGTGACGTAGAGGTCGATCGCGACGCCGGCCGCCCACAGCCAGGGGCGCGCCGGGCCGTGGACGAAGATGGACACGGTCCACGGCACGGCGCCCGCGGTGAAGGACACCGTCGGCCAGTCGACCAGGATCTCCCGCCGGTCGCCGAAAGCGTTCCCGCCGAGCAGGCGCGTGGCCGCGTACGCGACGGCGAACGCCGTGCCCCGCTCGCCCTGTTGGACGCCGTGCACGGCCGCTGCCATCACGGTCAGGCCGAACATGCCGATCAGCAGGATGCGGGTGCGGGTGCGTTCGCCCGCGACGTTGCCGTACAGGGTGAGCGACAGCCAGTTCGTCCAGAACGCCAGATAGAGCACGACGTAGAGGCCGACGTCGCGCCACCCCGGCTCACCGTGCAGCAGGTGCGCCAACTGGGCGACGCCGGCCACCGCGACGAGGTCGAAGAAGAGCTCGAGCCAGGAGGCGTGACGCTCCCCGCCGTGCGTCGTCACCAGGGATTCCGGGGGCAGCGGGGTGTTCGCGTATGTCTCGGCCACGGCCAGACCCTACTGCCGCCCGCGCACGCCCCCGAACAGACAATCGCTCCAGGCCGGTCGGGCGGCGCACGATTCCTGCCGTCCTCCCGTGTCCGGCTCGCACCGCAGCCGCCGAGCGATGGCACCCTTCTCCGGATCATTCCGGATGCCGCGGCCGTCATCGTCGCCGCTACCTTGTCGACCGCGTCCGCCACAGAGGATCGACCGCGTCTGCCACGGAGAAGGGACCGCGTCCGCCACGGAGCAGATCGACCGCGTCTTCCGCAGAGAGGCAACCACGTCCGCCACGAAGAGCCGACCGCGTCCGCCGCGCGGACCGGCCCGGGAGGGGAGCGTTCATGACGACCACCGCCACCACCGGCCGGCCGCCGGCCGCCGTACTCGGGCACCGGGAGCGCAAGGTGCTCCGGGCGATCGGATGCGGCATGCGGGACGAGGAGATCGCCTCGGCCCTCGCGATCCCCGAGGGCGAGGTGGCCGGACTCATCGCGCGCATCCTCGCCCGCCTCGGCCTGCGGGACCGGCCCGCCGCGATCGTCCACGCCTTCGACAGCGGCCTGGTCGTGCCCGGCCACGGCCCCCGTACGCACACCGCGACCACGCCCGAGCGGGGCGCCACCGGCCCGGCGGCGGGCGCCCGGGTGAGCATCTCCGTCCTCGGCCCCTTGCAGGCCCGCCAGGGCGGCCGGCCGCTGAATCTGGGGCACCTCCGCCAGCAGGCCGTACTCGCCGCGCTGGCCCTGAACGCCGGGCGCACGGTGAGCCAGCAGGAACTCCTCGACGGGGTATGGGGGTTGACGCCTCCGCTCACCAATGTGGTGCCGGTGTACGTCTACCGGCTGCGCAAGGCCCTGCGCAGCGGAGACGGGCCGGAGTCGGTCATCGAGCACGACCGCTGCGGCTACCGGCTCGCGCCCGGTGCGGTGGACGTGGACCTGGTACGGATGGAAGGGCTGCTCGCCGAGGTGGCCAAGGCCGAGCGTGCGGGGGACGGCACCGAGGCGCTCCGTCTGTGCGCGCGGGCGCTGGACCTGTTCCAGGGTGAGCCACTGGCCCAACTGCCCGGCCCGCACGCCGAGTTGGAGCGCATGCGGCTCATCGAACGCAGGGCCGCCGTGATGCGGCGCAAGGCGGAGTGGCAGCTGAGGCTCGGCAGGCACCTCGAAGCGATCGCCGAGCTGTTCCCGCTGGCCGCAGCGCACCCCCTCAACGAGCCGGTGGCCGCCCTGTTGATGCGCGCCCTGTACCGCGGCGGCCGGCAGTCCGAGGCCCTCGCGGTGTTCGACGGCACCCGCCGGCGGCTGGCCGACGAACTCGGCGTGCCGCCGAGCCCGCTGCTGCGCCAGGTGCACCAGATGATCCTGCGCGGCGACAAGGCGGCACCGGCCACGTCGCGTCCCGTGTACCGGGCGCGACGGCTCCATCCCGATTTCATCGGCCCCACCTAGCGTGTCCGCGTCCGGACGAGGGCCCGGACCACTGGGGAAGGACGACTCGATGGCGGGCAGAAGACGCAGGGCGGCACTGCCGATGGCGGTCATGGCCGCGGTCGCGATGATCAGCACCATGACGGCCGCCGGATCGCCGGGCACCGGAACGCGGACCGCCGGACAGGCATCGGACGCACCGACGATCCGCTACACCGAATACGGGATCCCGCACATCACCGCCTCCACCTGGGAGGGACTCGGCACGGGCTATGGATACGCCGCCGCCAAGGACAACATCTGCACCCTGGCCGACACGTACCTCATGGTCGACGCCCAGCGGTCGCGCTACCTCGGACCCGACGGCATGACCAGCCCCGGCGAGCAGCAGAACACCACCACCAACCTCAACAGCGACCTGTACTTCCAGCGGATCAACGACAACCACGTGGTGGAGCGTCTCCTCGACCAGCCGGCTCCCAACGGGCCCGAACCCGATGTCAGGAACGCCATACGCGGCTACGTCCAGGGCTACAACCGGTACCTGGCCGAGACGGGCGTGAACAACATCTCCGACCCGGCCTGCCGTGGCGCCGCCTGGGTGCGGCCGATCACCGAACTGGACGTCTACCGGCACGCCCACGCCGAGATCATCATGGGGGCCGCCGATCCGCTCCTGAACGGGGAGGTGACCGCGCAGCCGCCGGGAGCGCCGGCCATCGCGGCCAAGACGCCTGCCCCCGGGGCGCTTTCGCCCGGGGAGACCGCGCAGAGGATTCGGGACGCGATGGCCGCCGCCCGCGGGCAGAGCATGGGCAGCAACGCGCTCGCCGTCGGGTCTCAGGGCGTGTCCGCGGGCACCGGCATGCTGCTCGCCAACCCGCACTTCCCGTGGCAGGGCAAGAACCGGATGTGGGAGAGCCAGCTGACCATCCCGGGCAAGGTCAATGTCGCCGGGGCGAGCCTGCTCGGATTCCCCGCCGTGAACATCGGCCACACCGACGACGTCGCCTGGAGCCACACCATCGCAACGGTGGCACCCTTCGGCCTCTTCGACGTCCAGGTCGACCCGAAGGACCCCACCAGCTATCTGGTCGACGGCAGTTGGCAGAAGATGACCTCGCAACAGGTCGGCGTGGACGTACGGAACGCGGACGGCACCATCGGCAGGGTCACCAGAACGCTGTGGTCCACCCGGTACGGGCCGATCACCACGTCCCTCCAGGGTGTCCCGCTGCCCTGGCTGGTCAGCGCACACGCGGTGCGCGACGTGAACATGGACAACCTGCGGGCCCTGAACACCTGGTTCCACCTCGATCAGGCCACCGACGTCCACGACGTGGTGAACACCCTGGAGAGCACGGAAGGCGTCCCGTTTTTCAACACGGTCGCCACCGACCGCAAGGGCAACGCCCTGTACGCGGACATCCAGGCCACCCCGAACATCACTGACGAGCACGCCACGTCGTGCCTCACCCTGACCGGGCAGCTCCTGTTCAACCAGCAGCTGCGACTGCCGAACGTGCCGCCGATCTCCATCTTCGACGGCAAGCGCAGCGCCTGCGACTGGCCCGACGACCCCAACGCGGTCGCCCCCGGCCTCCTCGACCCGCACAAGCAACCGCGCCTGATCCGCACGGACTTCGTCGGCAACGCCAACGACAGCGCGTGGCTCGCCAACCCCGAGGAGCCGCTGTCCTTCCCCCGGGTGATGGGCGACACGGCGGCCCCCCGGTCGCTGCGCACCCAGGAACTCATCCTCACCGCGCAGAACCGCCTGGACGGTACCGATGGCCTGCCGGGCCGCGGCTTCACCCCGGCCACCATGCGGCAGTTGCTGTTCGCCGACAACAGCCGCGCCGCCGATCTGGCGCTCGACGCCACGGTGACGATGTGCCGGAGCCAGCCCTTCGGGCTCATCCTGGTGGACGGCAAGCTGGTCAATGTGAGCGAGGCCTGTCCGATCCTGGCCGCCTGGAAGGACCACAACTACACGGCGGACAGCCGGGGTTCATGGCTCTTCGCGAACTACTGGGCCTATCTGCTGGGGGGCAAGGCGATCGAAAGCGGGCCGTGGCGGGTGCCCTTCGACCCCAAGGACCCGGTGCACACGCCGAACTCCCTCGACCCCGGGAACTCCGCCGTCCGTGACGCGTTCGGCCGGGCCGTCCTGGCCCTGCGCACGGCGGGGATCGCACTCGACGCGCCGCTGTCGTCCATCCAGAAGGTCACCCGCAACGGCGAGCAGATCCCCATCCACGGATCGATCAGCGAACTGGGCGTCCTGAACGTGGTCACGCCCGGCCAGGTCGACGGCAGGCTCGACATCACCTTCGGATCCAGCTTCATCCAGCAGGTGGCCTTCACCGCCGACGGCCCGCCGCAGGCATCCTCGGTGCTGACCTACTCACAGTCCGCCAACCCGAACTCGCCGCACTACCTCGACCAGACGAAGCTCTTCTCGGCCGGGCAGTGGGTGACCGACCGCTTCACGGAGGCGGACATCGCCGCCTCCCCGGCCCTTGAGGTCAAGGTCCTGGACTAGGCCCCGACCTGCCGTTTCATCGGGATGTCACCGCCTCCCGGTACGTTCGGTCCCGGGCAACATCGAGACGCACAAGGGGGTACGCCGCAATGCGGAGAACGAGTCGATGGCGGATGGTGGTGGCCTTGACGGCCGCCGTGGTGGGCATGGCCCTGCCGGCCGGTGCGGCAGAGGCGGCCACTGCCGCACCGACCGCCAGCGCCCCGCCGCCGATGGCGGACGGATTCGGACTGACCCAGGTCGACACGACCACGGGCAGCGCCACCAACTTCAACCTCACCGTGACCACTCCCGAGGTCGCCGGCAAACACCACATCAAGATCATTCTGCCGAGCGGCTACTACGACGACCCGGCCAGGCGCTACCCGGTCCTGTACTTCCTGCACGGGTCGCCCGACGACCCCGTCCAGCAGAACTATCCGGCGTTCGGCACCACCAACTCGATGATCACCGTCATCCCCGACGGCGGCGCCCGCGGCTGGTACGCCAACTGGCTCAACCAGAAGACCGCGGCCGGGGCCCAGAACTGGGAGACCTTCCACCTCCAGCAGGTGATCCCGTTCATCGACGCCAATCTGCGTACGGTGGCCACCAAGAAGACCCGTGCCATCGCCGGTGTCTCCATGGGCGGGTTCGGCGCACTCCACTACGCACAGGACCACCCCGAACTGTTCAGCCAGACCGCCTCGCTGTCCGGAGACATCGACCTGTCGGCCAACGCCATGGACCTGCGGCTGGCCGTGGTCGCCTCGCTGATCGACGCGCAGGGTGCCTTCTGCGGCTCGTCGTCGGGGGTCTGCGACCCCAATGTCGACCCGTACAAGCCGGGCGTCGACAGTGATGCCCTGTTCGGCTCGCCCTACCCCGTCTTCAACGCCGACCGCGTGTGGAACGAGGTCGACCCGTCACAGCACATGGACAAGCTGGCCGGCGTCGGCGTCTCGATCTACGTCGGCAACGGGCGCGGGTCCGTCACCGAGCCGGAGTTCTGGCTCGAGAGCGCCTCGCAGCACGTCAAGAGCCGTATGGACGCGCTCGGCATGTCGTACCACTACGTCGACTACGGGGACGGAGCCGCTTGGGGCACCCAGTGCAACGGCGGCCACAACGGCGGCTGTTGGGACCAGGACCTCAGGGACCTGATCCCGCGCCTCGAGCGCTCCTTCGCCTCCTGACCGCCCCACGCCGGAGGCACGGAAGACAGGGTGGCCGATGATCGAGACGGCGGTCTCGCTGGGGGTCCGGGTCCACGACCCGGCGCCCCCGGCCGACCTGTTCTTCTTCCGCGGGGGCTGCCGGCTGCACGTACGGGACTGGGGCGGGCCGGGCCCCGCCGTGCTCCTGCTGCACGGCGGGGCGCTCAGCGCGCACACCTGGGACTTCGTCTGTCTCGGGCTGCGTGACGCGGCGCGGCTCGTCGCGCTCGACCTGCGCGGCCACGGCGACAGCGACTGGTCCGACGACTACCGCATCGCCACCATGGCCGAGGACGTCGTCGCCGTCGCCGGCCACCTCGGGCTCGACCGGGTGCGCCTCGTAGGGATGTCCCTGGGCGGTGTCGTCGCCGCCCACGTGGCGGCCGCGCATCCCGGTCTCGTCGAGCGGCTGGTACTGGTCGACGTCGCGCCGGGCGTCGACTTCGGGAGCACCGGCCGGGCCCGCGCCTTCATGGCGGGCCTCGAGCCGGCCGCTTCGCTCGACGCCGTGGTGGACGCCGCGCTCCGTGTCAGCCCGCGGGCCGACCGCGGCACGCTGACGTACCGGATGAGCACGCTGTTCCGGCCCGGGCCCGGGGGCATGTGGGTCCCGAAAGGTGATCCCCGGCCGCCGGACTTCCCCGCGATCCTGGCCGCCATCGAGCGACTCGGCGCGCAGCTCACCGCTCTGCCGGTGCTCCTCGTGCGCGGCGGCCGCAGCAGAGTGCTGCCGCAGGCCACCGCCGAACGCTTCGTGCAGCACCTTCCGGACGCCCGGCTCGCGGTCGTGCCGGACGCGGGACACATCGTGCAGGAGGACAACCCGGCCGCGCTGACCGAGGTGCTGCGTGCTTTCGTCGGTGGCCGGGGGGCCGGCTACGGGGTGTAGACGGCGTTGGTTCCGTACAGCTGCTGAGTGAAGCCGGACATGTAGGTGTGCCGGTCGGCGCCGTCGAGGTTGTAGGTGAGGTACACGCCGTAGCCCCCACTGACGGTGCGCCTCGCGAGGTCGGCGGCCGTGCTCGCCGAGGTCGCGGCGAAGTCGATCGCCGCGGGGGAGAGGGCCGACTTGGGCAGTGCGATGTTCGGCACGCCCCAGGTGCCGTAGTACGGATTCCAGGCGTAGTTGAACTTCGACGCGATGGTGACGCCGCCGTAGGACAGCCGCGAGGCCGCCGGGCCGATGTTGTAGAGCGAGATGAGCTTGCCCGGCATGTCGGCGCGCAGCGCCGAGACCAGGTACACGAACGAGCTGCTGTTGGGCCGGCCGGTCCCGTTGTTGCCGTACTCCGCGTACTCGTCGTCGAAGTCGATGCCGTCGAGTCCGTACGTGGTGACGGCGTCGGACAACTGCTTGGCGAACGCCGTCGCCGCGCTCTTGGAGGGGAAGTTGGCGAAGCCCGCGCCCTGATGGTTCCCGAGCACCGACAGCATCACCTTGATGCCCTTGGCCTGCAAGGGGCGTATCTGGGTCTGGGCGTTGTCGAGGACGTGCCGCACCTGGTCGTTGAAGTACAGGTACGCCGACTTCTTGGACGTGTCGTAGTTGATGTTGGCGGCGAAGATGACGGCCACGTCGAACACGTTGCCGCCGCCGTTGGCCAGGGTGTACTTGCCGACGTTCAGCATGCTGTTGCTGTTGACCTCGACGTAGGCCACCGAGGTGGGCCCCTTCTTGACCGGCGCCGGTGCCGGTGCCGGTGCCGGTGCCGGTATTGCCGCTGCCGCGGGGGTGGTCGCCAACGCGCCGCCCACCAGCGCCGCGACCGCCATGAGGGAGAGCGCGGCAGTCCGTACTCCGCCCCGACCGAAGTTGCGCATGGTTCATCAGCCTCCTGACACATGGACTCCTGCCACGTGGACTCCCGTCACGTGGAATCGGGAGCCTGCCACAACCTTCAGGCCACGGATAGAGCGCCTCGGCACATGACTGACACAACGTCAGTCACTGTTGCCCCAGGCCGTGTTCACTTTGCTCACGCACCCGTAGGTACGCCTCCAGCTCGGCGGCTCCGGCCAGCATCGCGCGCCCGCGGTCGGACAGGCGGCCGTGCCAGTCCCGCAGCACGCCCTCCAGTGGCGCCACGCCCCCGGCCTCCCGCACCCGCGCGATCAGTGGCGCGATCTGCTCCAGCAGATGCCCACCGCGCCGTAGTTGATGGACCAGCCGGGCATCGCGTACGGCGGCCTCGTCGTAGACGCGATAACCGGTCAGCGGGTCACGCCGCGGAGTGACCAGACCGGCGCGCTCCCATGTGCGCAGGGTCGCGGGCCGGACACCGAGCGTCTCGGCGAGCGGCCCGATGAACGTGCCTCCGGGCGTGGAGGTGACGGCAGATCCGGATTCGGCCCCGTCCAGGGTGCGCAGGGCCTGCTCCACCGCCTCCAGCGTCCGGCGGTCCTCCCGGAGGCGGGCATGGCTGTCGTCGATGAGGTGCAGCGCCTCACCCACCGCGCCGCCGTTCACGGCCCGCATGATCGCCGCGGCCGTCCCGTGGCCGTGGCCGGGCATCAGGGCCACGAAGGCGGCCAGGGCCCGCGCGTGGAGCGGCGTGTAGGTGCGGTAACCGTGCGCGGTGCGCTCGGCGCCGGGCAGGATGCCCGCCTCCTCGTAGTTCCGCACCGCCTGGGCGGACAGGCCGTGGGCGCGCGCCAGATCAATGGGGCGGAGCCGACCACCGCTTTGAAGGTTTCGCGTCACTGGACCGCCTCTGGCACACCAAAGTTTCAACCGAAGGTTCAACGATACCGTTGAAGGCATGCCAACCGACATCCAGGACACCGTCCACACCGTCGAGGCCGCGGCCGTGCTGGGCCTTTTTCCGGCCCGGCCGCGGCTGCTCGCCCTGGGGGAGCCCACGCACGGCGAGGACGCACTGCTCGAACTGCGCAACGACCTCTTCAGGCAACTCGTCGAGGAACAGGGCTACCGCGCCATCGCCATCGAGAGCGACTGCCTGAGCGGCCTCGTCGTGGACGACTACGTCACCACCGGCGCCGGCACCCTGGACGACGTCATGCGGGACGGCTTCAGCCACCCCGACATCGGGCTCGCCACCTCGGTCGCCAACCGTGAACTGGTGCGCTGGATGAGGGAGTTCAACGAGAACAGGCCCCGGTCCGAGCAGGTGCGCTTCGCCGGATTCGACGGCCCGCTGGAAATGGCGGCCGCCGCGAGCCCCCGGCGGGCCCTCACCGCGCTCTTCGACTGCCTCGCGGCCCACGTGGACGCGGACCTGCTCCCCTGCACCGCTCAGAGGCTCGACGACCTCCTCGGCGCCGACGAGCCGTGGACCGATCCCGGCGCGATGATGGACCCGGCCCGATCCGTGGGCCGTACCCCACGCGCCGGCGAACTGCGTCTGCTCGCCGAGGACTTCGCGACCCTGCTCGAAACCCAGGCTCCGCACCTGGAGGCGGCGATGACCCCGGACGCGTGGGACCGTGCGCGCCTCTGCGCACGCACCGCCCGCGGCCTGCTGCGCTACCACCACTGGATGGCCGACACCTCACCGGGCCGCATGGCCTGGCTCGTCGCCGTGCGCGACCAGATGATGGCCGACAACCTGCTCGCCCTCGCCGAACGGCACTCGACCCTGGTGCACGCGCACAACGGCCATCTCCAGCGGAACCGCAGCACGATGCGGATGGGCGGCAGGCCCGTGGAGTGGTGGAGCGCCGGCGCCCTCGTCGGCGCCCGGCTGCGCGAGGAGTACGGCTTCCTCGCCACCGCCCTCGGCACCGTCCGCCACCGAGGTGTGGACGTCCCGCCGCCGGACACGGTCGAAGGCATGCTGTACGCGGGGCCGCTGGAGCGCTGCGTGGTCGACGCACCCGGCCTGGCCGCCGCCCTGCGGGACGCGCCGGCCGCGCCCCGTCAGTCCGCCTACTACGGCTACGCCCCACTGGACCCGGCCCAACTGGCGTCCAGCGACGGCCTCGTGTTCCTCAAGGACGTTCCGCGGACTCCGGGCCGCTGACCCCGCGCCACGGATGTGCCTTCGGCCCCGGCGCATGCGCACCTCTGCGACGGCGCAGGTCACGCACGCCCGTTGGATCTTCCGCCGAGCGGCTCGCCCCGCCATGGTCGGGAACGCGCATTGAGCGCCGGGGCGGCGCCGGGATTGGATGGCCGCAGCCGCAGCCGCACCCGGTCCGCCGCGAAGGAAGCGCATGTCATCCATGCTGAAGGGCTGTACACCGTGGCCCCAGGGATTCGTCGACCACTACTGGGCGGCCGGATACTGGCGGGGCAACACGCTGGACAATCTGCTGCGCGACTGGGCCCTGCGGTACGGCCCGAGGGCGGCGCTGGTGCACGGCGGCACCCGCCTCACCTACGCGGCGCTCAACCGGCGCGCGGACCGCATGGCCGCGGCGTTCCGGCTGCGCGGTCTGCGCCCCGGGCAGCGGGTCGTCGTCCAGCTGCCCGGCGCGCCGGAGTTCGTCGTCACCGTCTTCGCGCTGATGCGCGCCGGCCTGGTCCCCGTGCTCTGCCCGCTCAGCCTCCGTGAGCCCGAGATCCCGGACATCGTGCGCCTCACCCAGGCGGTCGGGTATGTCGGCCCCTCGGTGCACAACGGCTTCGACCACAGCGCGATGGCCGCGCGCATCGCGGCCCAATGGCCTTTCCTGCGGCGGGTGTTCACCGTGGAGCCGCCCGGCACCTCGTCCCCGTACGGCGGTCTGACGACCGACCCCTCGGGCTGCCAGTACTCCCCGCTCGACACCCTCGACTCCCCGCCGGGGCCGGCGCTCGCCCCGAGTGCCGACCGGGTGGCCTTCTTCACCCTGTCCGCCGCCGTCGGCGACACACCCCGCCTCGTGCCGCGCACCCACAACGACTACGCCTGTCAGCTGCGGGCCGCCGCCGAGCTGGTCCCGCTCGCCGAGACCGATGTGTACCTGGCCGCGCTGCCCGCCGAGAGCGAGCTCGCCCTCGGCTGCCCCGGCATCCTCGGCGTCCTCGCCGGCGGTGGCACGGTCGTCCTGGCGGAGGGCCAGGAGCCTGCCGCCCACCTCTCGCTCATCGAGCGGGAACGCGTGACGCTGACCTCGCTGTCCCCCGAGGCCGCCCGGGCATGGCTCGATGAACTTCCCGCCGATCAGGCCGACTTGAGCAGTCTGCGCCTCCTTCAGGTCGTCGGCGGCACGCCCCTGCCCCGGGCCGCCGCCGAGCGGCTCGGCGCGGCACTCGGCTGCCGTTCGCAGTCCGTCCTCGCCCTGCCCGAAGGCCTGCTCGTCCTCCCGGGTGGCGAAGACCGGCACGGGACGACGGCGCTCACCGCCCACAGCCACCCGCTCCCGCCCGGCGACGAGACGCGCGTCATCGGCTCCGACGGCACGGAGGTGCCCGACGGACAGCCCGGCGAGCTCCTGGTCCGGGGCCCGCACACGGTGCGCGGCTACTACCGGGCGCCCGAGCAGAACGCCGTCTCCTTCACGCCGGAGGGGTACTTCCGCACCGGCGTCCGCGCCGCGCGCACCTGCGGAGGCCGTCTGCTGGTGACCGGCCGGATCACGGACGTTCCGGACTGAGGGGGAGGGGCAGCGGCCGGCGGCCCGTCGCCCGCTCGGCGTACTCAGTGTGTTTGCGCGGACCGAACCCGGTAACACGCTGTAGTGACAGACCGTCAGTATCCGACGGAAGGTGAAGACATGACCCTCGTTGTGGCGCTCATCCTCGCCGTTGTTCTCGTTCCCATCGCCATGCTCGTCTTCGCGCCGAAGGCGCCCGCGCGGCGCAACCCCTTCCCGCGCGGCCGCTACGCCCGCAGGCGTCTGCCCACCGTGCCGCGCCAGTCCCACGCACGTCGTCACGCCCGCTGACGCCTCGCCCGATCCGACGGCGGCCCGCGTGGCCGGAACGCGCACGTTCGGATACGCGCCCTCCCGGCGCGGCTGATAGCTTCCGCGAGATGATCTTGCTGCCTGCCCCCGGCGGCGGCAGCGTTCCCGCGAACAAGGAAGCCCGAATTGGCCCGTCACCCGCGAAGGCGCGTCCGCGTCCTCGTCCTGCGCACCGCCGTCCCGGCCCTCATGGCCGCCCTGCTCCCGGCGGGCCCCGCCCTCGCGGACGCGGGGCCCGCCCCGGCCACCCCGCACCTGGACGCCGTCGAAGGGGCGCTCCGCCAGGTCTCTCCGGGCCTGGAGGGGCGGGTCTGGGAGCGCACACGGGGAAACACCCTCGACGCGTCGGTGCCCGGCGGCGATGACTGGCTGCTGCAGACTCCGGGCTGCTGGAGTGACGACACCTGTGCCGACCGGCCCGGAACCCGTCGGCTGCTCGCCCGGATGACCGACAACATCGCGAAGGCGACCGGCAGCGTCGACATATCCACCCTCGCCCCGTTCCCCAACGGCGCGTTCCAGGACGCCGTGGTGAGCGGCCTCAAGGCCTCCGTGGCGTCCGGCCACCACCTCACGGTGCGCATCCTGGTGGGCGCCGCGCCGCTGTACCACCTGAACGTCGTACCGTCGAAGTACCGGGACGAACTCGTCTCGCGGCTCGGCAAGGACGCGGCCGGCGTCACCCTCAACGTCGCCTCGATGACCACGTCGAAGACCGCGTTCTCCTGGAACCACTCCAAGCTGCTCGTCGTCGACGGCACGTCCGTGATCACCGGCGGGATCAACAGCTGGAAGGACGACTACCTCGACACCAGCCACCCGGTCTCCGACGTCGACCTCGCCCTGAGCGGCCCGGCCGCCGCATCGGCCGGCAAGTATCTGGACGAACTGTGGTCCTGGACCTGCCGGAACCGGAACAACATCGCCAGTGTCTGGTTCGCGTCCTCCAACGGCGCCGGATGCATGGCGACCCTGCCCCGCACCGCTCCCCAGGTGTCCACCGCGGATGTGCCCGTGATCGCCGTCGGCGGCCTCGGCGTCGGGATCCGGCAGAGCGATCCGGCGTCCGCCTTCCGGCCCAACCTGCCCGGGGCCGCGGACACCAGGTGCGTCGTGGGCCTGCACGACAACACCAACGCCGACCGCGACTACGACACGGTCAACCCGGAGGAGAGCGCGCTGCGGGCCCTCATCTCCAGCGCCAGCCGCCACCTCGAGATCTCCCAGCAGGACCTCAACGCCACCTGCCCGCCGCTGCCCCGGTACGACGTCCGCGTGTACGACGCGCTGGCCGCCAAGATGGCGGCGGGCGTCAAGGTCCGCATCGTCGTCAGCGACCCGGCCAACCGCGGCGCCGTCGGCAGCGGCGGCTACTCGCAGATCAAGTCCCTGGCCGAGATCAGCGACGCCCTCCGCGATCGGCTCGCGCTGCGCACCGGCGACGCGGCCTCGGCCCGCACCGCGATGTGCTCCACCCTCCAACTCGCCACGTTCCGCAGCTCGTCGAGCCCCCGCTGGGCGGACACGCATCCCTACGCCCAGCACCACAAGCTGATCTCCGTGGACGGCTCGGCGTTCTACATCGGGTCGAAGAACCTCTACCCGGCCTGGCTCCAGGACTTCGGGTACGTGGTGGAGAGCCCTACCGCCGCCGGACAGCTCGACGCCCAACTGCTCGCCCCGCAATGGCAGTTCTCCCGGGACACCGCGACCGTCGACTACGAACGCGGCATCTGCCAGGGCTGAGGCCTCCAGGCCCGACAGCAGTGTGCGGGGTGGGGGGGGGGGGGGGGGGGGGGGGGGGGGGCGGCCCCGCGCGGGCGCGGGGGGGGGGGCGGCGGCGCGCCCCCCCCCCCCGCGGCGGGGGGGGCGC
>NZ_JBIDBD010000001.1:0-231254 GCF_043202815.1 Streptomyces sp. NPDC048111 | reverse complement strand
TTTGGCATGTGCCCCGGGCACCCCGCCCCCTGCCAAAACCACCGCGCCGCCGCCCGGGGGGGGGGCGCCCCGCCCCCCCCCCGGGGGGGGGGGGGGGGCCGGGCGGCCCCCGGCGGCCCACCACCTCGCGGGTCGAACGTCGCGGCGGACCGCGCTCACATACGGCGCCAGCGGGCCGAGGCGAAGGAGAACGCGCCGAACAGCGTCAGCCCGCAGGCGACCGCGACGAGCAGCCAGGGCCCGACGGGCGTGGCGGCGAAACTGCGCAACGTGGCGTCCACCCCCTTGGCCTGCTCCGGATCGAAGCGCAGGGCCGCGAACACGACGAAGACGCCGGCCGCCGCACCCACCGCGCCACGGGCCACCCCGCCGGCCACGCCGAGCGCGTTGACGACCTGACGGGTCCCGGTGGGAGTGGACGACAGATCGAGGCGGCGCAGGAAACGGCGCATCGCCGCACGGACGGCGAGCACCACTCCGACGACGGCCAGAACACACCCCGCGGCCCCCACCAGCTGCTGCCCGTAAGGGAGTTGGAGGGCGGAACGCGTCCAGTCGCGGGACTTGGCGTTGCTGCTGGACCCCCGGTCGGTGCCGGCCGCGAAGGTGGCCGTGCCCCAACAGACCGTGGCGTAGAAGACGGCCCGGCCGCCGTCGAGGATCCGCGAGCCGATCTTGCGGTCGCCGCCGCCGGGACGCGCCGCCCGCATCGCGCGCCACAGCGCCATGCACCCGAAGCCCACGGCCAGCGCCCACAGCACGGCCGCCCCGAATGGTTTGCCGGACACCTCGGCCAGCGCGCCCTCACGGTCCGCCTGGCCGCCGCCCGCTCCCAGCGCGATCCGGATCGCCAGGACACCGATCAGGACGTACACCACGCCCCGCGCCACGAAGCCCGCCCGGCCGGCGGCGCTCACCGTCTCCCGCTGCGTCGGACGGAGCCGCCCCGATCCACTGCGGCCCCGCTGTATGTGTGACGATGCCACGCCGCCCCCTCGCTCGTTCCGGGATCACGGACGCGAGAAGGCGTCCTGGTCGCCGGGTGCCCAGGACGGGCCGGGCCATGCGCCCGGCCCGTCCTGGCACACTCGACGCGACCGGAAGAGCGAGGGGGCTCGGCGGCGGCCGTGGATCAGGCCTTGTCCTGCATGTCCCGTCGCGCGGGGTTGCCCTGCTCGCCCGCCTTCGGGTCCTTCTCGTCCGCCTTGGCGCGCACACCGCGTTCGATGCGCTCGCCGATCGTCTTGTCGATGGCTGACCAGTACGCGAAGGCGCGTTGCAGCACCGGCTCGGTGACGCCGTTCAGGAGGTGCCCGACGACGTTGCCCACCAGCCGGTCGCGGGCCGCGTCGTCGAGTACCTCGCGCACCAGGGTGCCCGGCTGGCCCCAGTCGTCGTCCTCGGCGTGGGAGACGTACGCCGCCCGGGTGATCTCACCGTCGGCCGTCCAGCTGGGCGGGCTGCCGTAGCGCTCGGTGTCGGCGGCAGGGCCGCCCTTCGAGTTCGGGGCGTACACCGGGTCGCTGGTCTTGCGGTAGGCCATCGCCCCGTCCTTGGAGTACGTGTGCACCGGGACGACGGGGGCGTTGACGGGGAGCTGCTGGTAGTTCCCGCCGATGCGGTGGCGGTGGGCGTCCGCGTACGAGAACAGCCGGGCGAGCAGCATGCGGTCCGGGCTCGGGCCGATGCCGGGGACCAGGTTGTTGGGCTGGAAGGCGGCCTGCTCGATCTCGGCGTGGTGGTCGGTGGGGTTGCGGTCCAGCGTCATCCGGCCGACCTCGATCAGCGGGTAGTCGCCGTGCGGCCACACCTTGGTCAGGTCGAACGGGTTGAAGCGGTACTCCGCGGCGTCCTCGTACGGCATCACCTGCACGTGCAGCGTCCAGCTCGGGTAGTCGCCGTCCCGGATGTGCTCGAAGAGGTCGCGCGTGTGGTAGTCGGTGTCCGCCGAGGCCATCTGGTCGGCCTCGTCCTGGGTGAAGTACTCGATGCCCTGGTCGGTCTTGAAGTGGTACTTCACCCAGAAGCGCTGTCCCTGGGCGTTGATCCACATGTACGTGTGCGAGGTGTAGCCGTTCATGTGGCGCCAGGTGCGGGGGATGCCCCGGTCACCCATCAGCCACGCCACCTGGTGGGCGGACTCGGGCGAGAGCGTCCAGAAGTCCCACTGCATGTCGTGGTCGCGCAGGTTGTTGTCCGCGCGGCGCTTCTGGGAGCGGATGAAGTGCTGGAACTTCATCGGGTCCTTGACGAAGAACACGGGGGTGTTGTTGCCCACCATGTCGTAGTTGCCTTCGCTGGTGTAGAACTTCACCGCGAAGCCGCGCGGGTCGCGCCAGGTGTCCGGGCTGCCGCGCTCGCCCGCGACGGTGGAGAACCGGGCGACCAGATCGGTCCTGGTGCCGGGCTGGAACACCGCCGCCTTGGTGTAGCCGCTCACGTCGTTGGTCACCTCGAAGTGACCGAAGGCGCCGCTGCCCTTGGCGTGCGGCTGGCGCTCGGGGATCCGCTCCCGGTTGAACTGGGCCATCTGCTCGATCAGGTACGAGTCCTGGAGCAGGATCGGACCGCCGGGGCCGACGGTGAGGGAATGTTCGTCGCTTTCGACCGGGGCGCCGGAATCGGACGTGGTCGCCCTGCCTGGTGTGTCGGTCATCGCTCAGCCTCCGTCGTACGGTGCGCGTTGCAAACGCTGATCAGGCCGCGATCGCGAAGACGGAACGCGGCACTACGCGTGTAGCCGTCCGTGGGCATCGGCAAACCCGTGCATATCCGTCAGGACGAGCGCGAGCGCCCGGTCGGGCCGCCTTTGAGCGGCGCGACCGGGCGCACGGGGACCGTCCGGCCCCGGTGTTCTGCCGCGCTGCGGTACGGCCAGTGGGGCGGGAGGGGAGCGTCAGGAGGGGAGCGTCAGGAGGAGAGCGTCAGGAGGAGAGAGCGCCTTCCGGCGCCTCGACACCGCGGACGGTGATCAGCCGGGCCGTGCCGTCGACCAGGCGGTAGGAGAGGCCCACCACCGCGGTGGTGCCCGCGTCCACCGCGTCCGCCAGGACCCGGGAGCGGTCGAGCAGCAGGTCGACACTGAGCCTTATGTGCTCGGCGATGTACTCCTCGTCCTCCGTGTGGCCCGCGGCCTGCGAGGCCAGCACGCTCGGCGTGACCCGCTCGATGACGTCCCGCACATAACCGGCCGCGGTCGTGCCGTTCTCCACGGCGGACCGGGCGGCGGCGACCGCACCGCACGCGTCGTGGCCCAGCACCACGACCAGCGGGCAGCCGAGCACACTCACGCCGTACTCGACGCTGCCCAGCACCTCGGGGCCCATCACGTGCCCGGCGGTACGCACCACGAAGAGGTCACCGAGACCCCGGTCGAAGATGATCTCGGCGGCCAGCCGGGAATCGGAGCACCCGAAGAGCACGGCGAACGGATTCTGTCCCGGAGCGACCTCGGTACGGCGCGTGGCGTCCTGGTTCGGATGCTCGGGCGAACCCGTCACGAACCGCTGATTACCGGACAACAGCATCTCAAGGGCGGCGCGGGGTGTGGGCATCTGTGCATGGGTCATGGCCCGCAGATTACAACCCGCCCTGGTCATGGGGGTACGGGTGCTCACGCGGGCAGGGGCGCGACGGGGAATTTTCGTCCAAGACAACGGCGTCGAAGTCGGGGACCTTGGAGGCATGCGCAGTGAACGAAGCAAGGCGGCCTCCACCGGCCGGGGTGAGGACGGCGGCCGGGGTCAGGACGGCGGCCGGAGGGACGACAGCGGCTGGGAGGTCGCCCGGCCCGGGAACGGGGTTTCCGTTGCGGGAGTCCGGATGGCGGGGTTTCGCGACCGCGACGGCGCCGGGCTGGACAAGCGGGTGTACGCGCAGCCCTGTGTGGTCGTGGTCATCGGGCTCGGAGAGGACCCGTTCCTCGTGGAGGACGGTGCCGGACCGCACGCCCTGACCGGCTTCGCCGCGACCTTCTCGCCCGGACCGGCCCGCGTCCGGGGCCGGCACGTGGAGTGCGTCGAGATGCGCCTGTCGCCCTCCGCCGCGTACAGCCTGCTGGGCGTCTCGCCGGGCGAACTCGCCGCGCCCGTGGTGAGCCTCGAAGAACTCTGGGGGCGGTCCGCGCAACGCCTGCGCGGGCAGCTGTCCGAGAGCGCGAGCTGGCAGCAACGCCTCGCGCTGATGGACGAGTTCCTCGTCGCGCGGGCCGCTCGGGCCCCCTCCATGGCGCCCGAGGTCGCCGCCGCCTGGGACCACATCGTGGCCCGCCGAGGGCGCGTGCGGGTCGATGAACTCGCCGCGCCGTACGGATGGAGCCGAAAGCAGCTCTGGTCCCGGTTCAGCGCGCAGGTGGGCCTCACACCCAAGCGCGCCGCCATGCTGGTCCGCTTCGACCACGCCGCCCGGGCGCTCTGCGCCGGAGCGAGCGCCGTCGATGCGGCGACGGCCTGCGGATACGTGGACCAGCCGCACCTCCACCGGGACGTTCGGGCCTTCGCCGGGTGCACCCCCGGCGCCCTGGCGGCCCACGCGACGACACCCGATCCGCACGCCGAGCCTCCCGGGCGCTCACCGGCCCACGCCGACCTGCCCGGACGCTCCTCCGCGCGCGCCGATGCGCTCCCGCGCACCTCGCCCCGCACGCCCCGTAGCTCCAGCCCCACGAAAGGAAGATCCCTGTGACAAGCACCGCCACCCGTTCGAAGGACGACACCAACGACCGGGGCCTCATCGTCCGCACCGCCTTCGGCAGCATGGCCGCGCAGACCCTGCGCGCGGCGGTGCGGCTCAAGGTGGTCGAGCTGATCGGCGACACCTCGCGCCGGGCGGACGACATCGCCACGGCCGCCGGGACCGAACCCCGGGCCACGCTCCGGCTGTTACGCGCCCTGGCCGGCCTCGGCCTGCTGGAGGAGAGCGCCCCCGGATCGTTCGCCGTGACCTCGGCCGGCCGTCTCCTCGACGACTCCCGCCCCGGCTCGCTCGCCTCCTTCGTACGCGTCTTCACCGACCCGGTCGCCACGCGCGCCTGGGAACACCTGGACACGAGCGTGCGCACTGGTGACGTCGCCTTCGACCAGGTCTTCGCCACGGACTTCTTCAGCCACCTCGCCCAACACGCGGACCTGTCGGCCGAGTTCAACGCCGCCATGAGCCAGGCGACGAAAGAGGTCGCGGCCGTTCTGCCCCACGCCTTCGACTTCGGCCGGTTCACCTCGGTCACGGACGTCGGCGGGGGAGACGGCACCCTGCTGGCGGCCGTCCTCACCGCCCACCCGGCCCTCGCCGGCGTGGTCCTCGACTCGGCGCAGGGCCTGGCCCAGACGCCGGGCACACTGGAGCGGCACGGCCTGACGGACCGCTGCTCACCGGCGCCCGGGGACTTCTTCCGCTCCGTTCCCGGCGGCTCGGACCTCTACCTGATCAAGAGCGTCCTGCACGACTGGAACGACGACCAGGCGGTGACGATCCTCAGCCACTGCCGTGAGGTGCTGCCGCCCGCGGGCCGCGTCCTCGTCGTGGAACCGGTGCTTCCCGGCGCCGCCGTGACCGGCTCCACTGCTTCCGGGGACGTGACGTATCTGAGCGACCTCAACATGCTGGTGAACGTGGGCGGCCGGGAACGCACCCGCGAGGACTTCGCCGAGGTGTGCCACCGCGCGGGGCTGACCGTCCTGTCGGTCGCGCTCCTGGAGGGAGCCACCCCGTACTCCCTCATCGAGGCGGCGCGCGAGCGCTGACGCGCAGGGCTCCCGCGGCGCGGTGCGGGCCGCGCGACACGGAGCCCCGCCCGGCCCGCTGGCGCCGGGCGGAGCTCCGGACGGCCTCAGGCCTTGCGCAGGGTCTCGGCGAGGAGCGGCAGCAGGCGGTCCCAATGGCGTTGCAGCGCCGCGGAGTTGAACGCGCTGGTGTCGGGCATGGTGAAGCCGTGCACGGTGTCCGGGTAGACCTCACAGCTGTGCTCGACGCCCGCGGCGTCCAAGGCCTTCTCCAGATCGCCGATCGCCATGTGCGGGACGTCGCCCTCGGCGAAGCCCAGGTGCAGGCGGGCGGTGAGGTCACCGGCGAGCCGGTGCGGGCTGTCCGGAGCGTCCGTGACCAGGAGGCCCGGGTGGAATCCGGCCACGGCGGCGACCCGGTCCGGGTGGGCCGCGGCGGTGCGGAGGGCCAGACCCGCGCCCATGCAGTAGCCGATCGTGGCGACCGGCCCCGCGGCGACCTCGGGCTGGGCGGTGAGGAAGGCGACATAGGCCTCCGCGTCGCGCAGCGCCCGGTCGGGCGTGTGCTCGTCGACCAGCGGCATGAGCCGGCCGAAGAGCGCCTGCCGGGTCTCGGGCCCGATGTACTCGGGAAGCTCGACCACCGGGGCGGGGCCGTGCCGGTAGAAGACATTGGGGACCAGCACGTAGTACCCGTGGCCGGCCAGCTGGGCGGCCAGGTCCGTCAGCGCGGGCCGCAGGCCGATGGCGTCCATGTACAGCAGCACGCCGGGGTGGCGCTCGCCGTCGTCCGGGAACGCGGCGATCGCGTCGGCCCGGCCGTCCGCGGTGGTGATCTGGAACGTCTTGGTAGGTATGGCGGGTCTTCCTTCCTCGGACTGACGCCGATGCGCAGTCACTGTACGGAGCGGGGTCAGCCGGAGATCGACCCCGCGCGCACCCACGATTACGGCCCTGGCCTGCCGGGGTCAAGCGGGTGGCGAAATTTAGCTGCGCCGGGCATCCACTTCGCCCGTAGTGCCTCGCCTCCGGTCCGACGGTGGAGGCCCGTGCGCCGGCGCGCTGAGGTCGGCGGGCCGAACTCGCTTGATGTTGGGCGCAGTTGAGGTACCGAGCCCACCCGCCCCCGGCCGCGCCTGCCGCAGCCGTCCTCGACGCCCGATGGGGTGCTCGCTCCGATCCGTACGCACGGCCGAGGGGTCGTCGCCCCGGACGGATGGCATGGAAGCGCTCAGCGGGGTACTAGGGCGGTGGCCGGATGCCGCCGGTGCGGGCCCGCGTGGCTCGGGAGGGCCGCCGGGGCCGGGGAGGGCCAGGTGTCCGTGCCCGGCGTGCCACGGCCCGCTCGGGCGCTGCCGAGGTGCTGAACTCGACGGACGGCTCGCTCGGGCGGGCCGGAGACGGGCGGGGCCGGTAAGGGGTCGGCGCGCGGGGGCGGCCACAGGCCGTCCGCGCGGACGGCGGGTGTGAGAACAGGGATGGAACGTTGAGGGATCTGAGCCAGGCCGTCGTCCAGTGGAGGCAGTGGGCGACCTGGGAGTGCGCGGCGGTGGGCCGGTCGGCACGCCGTGCGCTGAGCGGGCCCGGGCCCGAGCGGGACACCGCCGTCCAGGCGCTGAAGGCAGCCGCGGCGGCACTGATCGCCTGGGCGCTCGCGGGCTGGTGGTGGAAGGCGCCGATGGCGCTGCTCGCCCCGTGGACCGCGATCTTCCTGGTGCAGAGCACCGTCTACAGATCGCTCAAGTCGGCGCTGCAGCAGTTCGTGCTCGTCGTCATGGGCACCCTGCTGGCCGCCGGGGCCGGTCTCGCGACCGGCAACGCCATGCTGGCGATGGTCATCGCGCTGCCGGTGGCCATGCTCTTCGGTTCGTACGCCCGCTTCGGGACCCAGGGTCTCAACGCACCGACCGCGGCCCTGTTCGTCCTGGTCTACGGCACCTACTCCGGCTTCGACATCCTGCACCGCTTCCTCGAGACGCTCCTGGGCGCGGCCATCGGGCTCGGGGTCAACGCCCTGGTGCTGCCTCCGGTGCACTCCCGCAGCGTGCGCCACCTGCGCAGCCATCTGCCCGAGGAGAGCGCCGCGCTGCTGCACGCCGTCGCCGACGGCATCGACGAGAACGGTCTCACCGCGGACGGGACGCAGGCCTGGCACGACAGGGCGGGACGGCTCACGGACCGGGTCACCGAGCTGCGGACCGCGCGCGGCTGGGCGGACGAGAGCTACCGCTTCAACCCCGGCCGCAAGCTCCGCCGCTCCGCCCCGCTGCCCCCGCCCGCCGACTGGGACTTCACCTGGGACCGGATCACCCATCACATCGAGGCGATCACCCGCAATCTGGCCGAGGCGGCCGCGTCGCAGCCGGAGGAGCCCGACAAGCCAGACAACCCGGACAAGGTCGCCGGGCCTTCCGATCGGGACGGCCACCCCTCGGCCCTGCCCGACTCCGCCCCGGCCGTCGTGGCCGAGCTGCTGCGTGCGGCCGGGGACGTATGTGAACGTGACGACACCCTGGAACACACCGGTGCCGTGGGCTCGCACCCGGACGGTTCACCCGAGGCGGACGAGGCGGACGAGGCGGACGACGCGGCCCTGGGGCGCAGCCGCGAGCGGCGGGCCGCACTGCGCAGGGCCTACACCGCGCAGAGCGAGCTGACCGCGCTGTTCCGGGAGCGCGGTGACGAGCGGCAGGGCGTCCTCGCCGCCGTCACCGCCGACACGATCCGCCTGCTGGGCGATCTGTCGTCGGTCGCGGGCAGCGTGCCGGACGACGGGGCGGACGACCAGGCGGACGACGGGGCGGACGGAGGAGGCCGGATGGCCTGAGCCGAGTGCGTGACCAGGAACGACACGGGTCTTGTGAAGACGGCGTGCGCTCTGTGAGGAGTCCGGGGCCGCTGTTCATGTGTGGGAACAACTTGAGACACTGAGGGATATGGATATCGTCCGCAGGAACAACGTCACCGTCACCGGTAACCCGCAGGGGCCGACGGTGGTGCTGGCGCACGGGTTCGGCTGCGACCAGAACATGTGGCGTCTGACCGTGCCCGCCCTCGCCGAGGACTACCGGGTGGTGCTGTTCGACTACGTGGGCTCCGGCCGCTCGGAGACCTCCGCCTTCTCCGCGGACCGCTACGCGTCGCTGCGCGGCTACGCCCAGGACGCGGTGGACGTGTGCGAAGCCCTCGACCTGCGCGACGCCGCGTTCGTGGGCCACTCGGTGAGCTCGATGGTGGGGGTGCTCGCGGCCGACATGGCTCCCGAGCGCGTGGGCTCGCTGGTGATGGTGGCCCCCTCGCCGCGCTACATCGACGAGGACGGGTACCGCGGAGGCTTCAGCGCCGCCGACATCGAGGAGCTCCTCGACTCGCTCGACTCCAATTACCTGGGCTGGTCGGCCGCGATGGCACCGGTGATCATGGGCAACGCGGACCGGCCGGAACTGGGTGACGAACTGAAGAACAGCTTCTGCGCCACCGACCCCGTGATGGCCCGCGTTTTCGCGCGCACCACGTTCCTCTCCGATTCGCGGGAGGACCTGAAGCGCGTCGAGGTGCCGACCCTGATCCTCGAATGCACCCAGGACGCCATCGCGCCCCGCGAGGTCGGCGCTTTCGTCCACGAGGCCATCGAGGGCTCGACCCTCGTCACCCTCGACGCGACCGGCCACTGCCCGCACCTGTCGGCACCCGAGGCCACCAACGAAGCGATCCTCACGTTCCTCGCGGGCCGCCGATGATGTGCCGGACCGACCAGCAGCCGGATCCTCGCGAGCCGGGCGAGCCGGGCAACGGGCAGACGCCGGACGCAGCGTTCGCCTCGCTCCTGGAGGACAGCGCCGAGGATCTGTACGAGAGCGCGCCGTGCGGCTACCTCTCCACGCTGATGGACGGCACCATCGCGAAGGTCAACGCGACACTGCTGGCCTGGCTCGGTCTGGAGCGCGAGGCGGTGGTGGGCCGCATGCGCTTCACCGACCTCCTGACCGTCGGCGGCAAGCTCTACCACGAGACGCACTTCGCGCCGCTGCTGCGCATGCAGGGCGAGATCAGCGGCATCGCCCTGGAGATCAAGCAGGCCGACGGCGGCCGGATGCCCGTCCTCGTCTCCTCCGTGGTCAAACACAGCGACGCCAAAGACCCGCTGCTCATCCGCACCACCCTCTTCGACGCGCGCGACCGGCGTGCCTATGAGGAGGAGTTGCTGCGCGGTCGCCGGGTCGCCGAAGAGGCCCGGCGCCAGGCAGAGGAGGCCCGCCGGCAGGCCGAGGAGGACCGGGCCCGACTGCAGGACGCGCTCGCCGTCCTCCAGCAGTCCCTGCTGCCGGACACCCTGCCGTCCGTACCCGGCGTGGAGACCTCCGCGTACTACCACACCGCCTCGCCCGACCGGCTCGGCGGCGACTTCTACGACGTCTTCCCGCTCGACGGCAAACGCTTCGCGTTCTTCCTCGGCGACGTCTGCGGCAAGGGCCCCCAGGCCGCCGCGCTCACCTCCCTGACCCGCTACACCCTGCGCGCCGCCGCCCTCCACGACCCCGATCCGGTCGCCACCCTGACCACCCTCAACCGCGTACTGCACGAGCGGTACGCGGCGAGCGGCGACCCGCGCTACTGCACCGCCGTCTTCGGCACCCTCGAAACCGACGCGGTGACGGGACAGGTCGCGGTCCACCTCGCCTCTGGCGGCCACCCGCCCGTCGTCGTCCTGCGCGCCGACGGCACCGCCGCCTATCTGCCCACCCCGGGCGGCCTCCTCGTCGGCATCCTGCCCTCCGCGCCGTTCGCCACCGCCTCCACGGTGCTGGCCCCGGGCGACACACTGCTCCTGTACACCGACGGCCTCACCGAGGCCCGCACCGGCAAGGACCGCACCAGCCTGTACGGGGACGAAGCGCTCCTGGCCTTCGCCGCCGAGCAGGCCGGCAAGGCGCCGCACGCCGTGATCCAGGCCCTCACCGGCCTCCTCGACAGCTTCGGGGACGGCCTCGACGACGACACCGCGCTGCTCGCCCTCGGTGTCCCCGCCACCGACTCCGGGATGAGAAGCACCGCATGAGCCCGCTGAAGATCACCGCCCGCGACGCCGAGACCGGTCCCGTCCTGGAGGTCTTCGGCGAGCTCGACTACGCGTACGCCGGCGAACTGCGCGAACGGATCGCCGCCACCCCCCTTGCGCCGGGCCAGTGCCTCGTCCTCGACCTGGGCGGCATGGACTTCTGCGACTCCAGCGGAATCACCGCCCTGATCGCCGCTCGCAACCATGCCCTCGCCGCCCAGGCCGACATCGCGCTCGTCGCCGTACCGGCCAACACCGTGCGCGTCCTGCGGATCGTCGGCCTCGACCAGATCTTCAACCTGCGCCCGGACGGCGAGGGCGGGAGCGTCCGCGACGCGAGCGCCTGAGGCGGTCAGGGCCGGGCGGCCCCGCGGACCCGCGGGCGGGCGCGCGGTACCGCGCGCATCAGGGTGTGCAGAACGGCGTCGATGGTGTCGCGGGGCGGCTCGTCGGCGACGTGGGTGAGCAGGCGGGCCAGCGTCCGCAGCAGGGGCGGCGAAGCCATCACCCGGGGGTGCAGCAGCGGCCGGTAGCCGTAGCGGCCGAGGACCAGGTCGCCCGCGAGGTTGCCGAGCCGGTAGTGGCGCCCCCAGCGCCGATGGATCTCCGACGGGTACTGGCGCAGCGCGTGCTCCCGGCCGGGCCCTGCCGGGCGGGCCAGCGCGAGGGCCACGGTCTCGGCCGCGACCTCGGCGGCCTCCATGGCCTGCGCGATGCCCTCGCCGCTCCAGGGACTGACCATGCCGGCGCTGTCCCCGACGAGCAGCAGCCCGCGATGGTACTGGGGATGACGGTTGAACCCCATCGGCAGGGCGGCGCTGTGCAGCGGGGACGCGGCACTGTCGTCCGTCACGCCCCATTCCCGTGGCAGCCGCGGCAGCCAGCGTTCCATGGTGGCCCGCAGGTCGACGTTGCCGCTGCCGCGGTGGGGCAGCGCGCCGAGGCCCACGTTGATCCGGCCGTCCCCGAGCGGAAAGACCCAACCGTACCCCGGCAGGTCCCGGCCCGTCCTGCTGCACAGCAGGTCGGCCCAGAGTTCCAGATACGGGTCGTGGGAGCGTTCCTCGCTGCGGTAGTAGCGGCGGGCGGCGGTGGCGACGGTGCGCCGCGGGTCGCGTTCGAGCCCCATCTGCACGGCGGTCCGGGCCGACGCGCCGTCCGCCGCGACCACCAGCGGGGCACGGAAGGTGACGGGCTCCTTGTCCGGCCCGGACAGCGCCGTCACCCCGGTGATGCGGCCGGCCCGGTCGGTCAGCGGAGCGGTGACCCTGACGCCGGTACGCAGCCGGGCTCCGGCCGCGACCGCGTGCGCGGCCAGGAGATCGTCGAAGTCACGCCGGCTGCGGGTCAGTCCGAAGTCGGGTCCGCTGCCGAGCCGGGGCCAGTCGATGTCGACCTGCCGCCCCTCGCACACCCACCGCATGCCCCGATTGCGCATCCAGCCGGGCGCGTTGACGTCGATGCCCATCCGCACCAGCTGATGCACGCCCCGCGGTGTCAGTCCGTCCCCGCACACCTTGTCGCGGGGGAAGCCGCTCTTCTCCAGCAGCAGCACCTCAACACCCGCCCGGGCCAGATGCAGCGCGGCCGCGGACCCCGCGGGTCCGGCCCCCACCACCAGGACCTGAGCCCCGTCGGCGCCCCGCCCGTCCTGCCCCGGGGCATCCTTCGATCCGTTGGACCCCGCACCATCGTTTCGTGTGATCACTCATCCACTATGGGGGATCTGTGGCGCCGGTACGGGTGAACTGCCGCACGCGGCACGGGTGTCGGTGGCTCGGGATGCGACGGGGCGCACGGCCACGCGCCCCGGCCCTCGGGGGGACGGCTATACGGACGGCACCCGGCCGGTGCCGGACAGGCGCTCGCCCCGCTGCTCCAGACGCTGGGCCTTGTCGTGCAGCCGCCGGCGCAGCACCGGGTCCACGGCGCGCTCGGCGGCGGCCCGGAGCGCGTGCACCTGGGCGCGCAGCTGCCGGGCGGCCCGCTCGCCCGCCTGGTCGGCCGTGGGAAGGGCGTTCATGGAGTTCATGGAGTTCGTGGCATTCAAGGGGGACCTCCAGGAGCGAGGGGGACAGGGGTGGGACGGGCTTGGTGTGGGGGAGGGGAGGGGCTTATGCGGCGGCGTATTCGGCGAGCGTCTGCTGGCGTACGCGCTTGCAGGCACGGGTGATCAAGCGCGAAATGTGCATCTGCGAAAGACCGAGCTCGTCGGCGATCTGATGCTGCGTCATCTCCTGGAAGAACCGCATGTACAGGATCTGCGACTCGCGTTCCGGGAGCGCCCGCAGCGCGGGCTTGACCGCTTCCCGGTCGATGACGTGGTCGAAGCCGGGTTCGGTGGCGCCGAGACTGTCGGCCAGCGACGCCCCTTCCCCTTCACCGTTCGCGCCGCCGCCGGACTCGGCCTCCAGGGACAGGCTCCGGAACGACTCGATGGCTTCGAGGCCGTCGCGCACCTGGTCCTCCTCAAGGCCGCACTGGGCGGCCAGTTCGGCGATGGTCGGTTCACCGGGCCGCCCCGTCTGGAGCTCACTGCGGGCGATGCGGACCCTGTTGCGCAGCTCCTGGACCCGGCGCGGCACGTGGACGGCCCACAGCGAATCCCGGAAGTGCCGCTTGATCTCGCCGTTGATGGTCGGGATCGCGTACGCCTCGAACGCGCCCCGCGCCGCCTCGTACCGGTCCACGGCCTTGATCAGACCCATCGCGGCGACCTGGTGGAGATCTTCGATCTCGGCACCGCGGTTGCGGTACTTGCCCGCCAGCCGGGCGGCCATCGGAAGCCACTGGGACACCAACGCGTCGCGCAGCGCGTCGTACTCGGGGCCGTGCTCAAGGGAGTTGAGGCGGACGAAGTCGGCTTCGGTGTCGGGGGCGTCGTCGTGGCTTCGCGGTCGCGAAACGGTGGTGGTCATGGGTGGGGGCTCCTGGACGTCTGGGCGCGGCAGTACAGAACGCCGCCGAACCCCACATGTCCAGGCCTCATCCGGAGATGACACGCCCAGGACACACGGGTCCCGCGGGCGTGCCTCCGGTCCGAAGCACAAGGTGCGCCTGCCCCCGCGTCCCCACCCCAAACGGTCGCGACCGCCCCGACTCTCGGATTGACCCGAACGGGTGAGGGCGGAGTCCGCGGGGCGGGGTCGCGGGGGCGTGCTCGGTGAGACGTGGCCGAGGAGCCCGCGTCACTCCTTCCCGTCGGCACGCGGCCGGGGAGCCCGCGCTACTCCTTCCAGTCGGCACGGACGAGCTCGTACTCGACCTCGCCGTGCTCGGAACCGGGGATCGCCTCCGGCCAGTCCCCGGTGAAGTGCCGGAGGAACGACAGGCCCGACTTCTCCATCACGCGCCGGGACCCGGTGTTCACCGCCATCGTGTTCGCGGTGACCCGCTCCACCCCGAGATCGGTGAACCCCTTGCGGATGAGGGCGCGCGACCCCTCGGTGGCGTACCCCTTGCCCCAGGCGGCCTTGTTGAGCCGGTAGCCGAGTTCGACGACGAGCGGGCTGACGTCGTCCAGGGGACGGAACTCGAACCATCCGAGGAAGGTCCCGGTCGCCTTTTCCTGGGCGGCCCAGAAGCCGCGCGTACCGAAACAGGGGTGGTCGTGGAGGAGGCGCGGCAGGGTGCGGGAGCGGATCGACTCGCGCTCGGCCGGGCGGCCACCGTTGATGAACCGCATGACGTCGGGGTCGTCGTCCAGCCTGAACAGGTGATCGGCGTCGGCATCGGTGTCGGCGAAGGGGCGCAGCACGAGGTGCTGGGTCTGAAGGAAGGCGTGCATGGCGTGATGGTGACGGACGGGTGATCGCCGTCGCCACCGGATATCGGGGCGCCACCGGATTTCGTGGCCGTCACCGGATATCGGGGCCGCCGCCGGGTGGCTCGTCCGCCCCGAACGGCGCGCCTGCCCCGAACGGCGCGTCCGCCCGGGACGGCGCGGAGGTGCCGGTCGCGCGGTGGGGTGACGACCGGCCCGGCCGCGCCGTGCGAGGCGGCCGGGCCGGCGCGGGACGAGTTCCGCGCCGGCCCGGGGTCATCCCTGCGTGCGCAGCAACTCCCCGGCGCGCCGCACCGCTTCCGCGTGCCCGAACAGGCCGGGGAGGCCGCCGGAGTGGAGCAGGACGGTCGGCTCGCCCGGGCGGATGTCGCCGTCGCGGACGGCGGCGACGAGACCGGCGGCCGTACGGCCGGTGTACACCGGGTCAAGGAGTACGCCCTCCGCGCGGGCGACGGTGGCGAGGGCGTCGAGAACGGGCTGGTGCAGCACCGCGTATGCCTCGCCGACCTGGTCCGAGCGCACCCGCAGCGCCGAGGCGGGCGTTGCGCGGCCGGTCAGTTCGCCGACGATCGAGGCGGCCGTGGCGGCGGGGTCGGGGAGGGCGCCGACGTCGACCCCCAGCACCCGCTCGGGGCCGAGCGCGGCGACCAGCCCCGCCATCGTGGCGCCGGATCCGAGCGCGGTGACGACGTGCCGCACGGCGGGCCGCTGCGTCAGGATCTCCGCCCCGGCCTCCACATAACCGCGGGCGCCGAGCGCGCTGGAGCCGCCGAAGGGGATCAGATAGGGGCGAGCGCCCCGCTCACGCAGCTGGACGCACTCCTCCTCCGCGGCCCGGGTCAACCCGGCGGGCCCGGACGCCCCCTCGGCCCACACGACGCGCGCGCCGAGCAGGGCGTCGAGCAGCAGGTTCCCCGCGATCGGCGGCGGCCCCTGCGGACCGGGCATCACCAGCACCGCCCCGAGACCGGCGCGGGCGGCCGCGGCGGCGGTGAGCCGCGCGTGGTTGCTCTGCGGTCCGCCGGTGGTGACCAGGGTGTCCGCGCCCTGCCGCAGCGCGTCGGCCACGAACCACTCCAGCTTGCGCACCTTGTTGCCCCCACCGCCGAGCCCCGTGAGATCGTCCCGCTTGATCCACAGATCACCGGCCCGCAGCCCGATGGCCTCGGCGAGCCGCGGCGCCGCCTCCATGGGCGTCGGCCACGCCCCCAACGCGAACTTCTCGACCACCGCGTCTCCCTCATCCACGCCACGTCACCCCCGCCCGCCAGGCCCGCACCGGGGCCCCCGGAACCGGGCCACCCTTTCACATCCGGCACTCGCACCTGGGCAAGCACCCCCAGCGGCTCTATTGAACGTGTTCAATAATCTGCATAGAGTCTCTTCCGAAGGCGCGAGGGGCGGACGGGACGGGGGAGAGGCATGGGGCTGCGCCCTGCGAACAATGGGGCCGACCCTCGCGGGGCGGCTCCGTCCTCGGTCTCCATGGCCGTGCTCACGGTCGTCCTGTCGGCCGTGCTGTTGATCTGCTCCTACCACGCGGACGGTCTTGCCACGGCAGTCATGCTGGTGCCGGTCGCGCTGGCCGTCGGTGTACCGCTGCTGATCGGCGTGAGCGCACTGCTGACCGCGGCCTACGTACTGCCCGCGGTGGCGCTGGGGCACTGGCTCGCAGGACGGCCGGGCCGGGCCGGCGGACGGCGGTGGGTCGTGGTCGGCTCGGTGCTGGGGTTGTTGCCCGTGGTGGGACTGCCGACCGCGGTGTGCATGCTGCGGAGCGGAACTCGGGCGTGGCCCCAACTTGCCCTGGACGGCGGCCTGCTCGCCGGATGTCTGTGGCTGCTCGGGGCGCCGGCCCTGTGTGCCGTCCATCTGACGGTGCGGCGCGAGGACGCCGGCCGGCCCGTCCGGCCGGTCGGACGCATCCTCGGGTGGGGGATCCTCGCGCTGACCCTCGGGCTCGTGGCGGGCCTGGTGTGCGGCTGAGGTGGAGGTGCCCCGGCAACAGCCGTAGGCGCGGGGGTTCGACGTAGGTGGGGTGGCTGCCGCGTGGACGCGGGAAGTGGGGGTACGTGGGCCGGGAGTGATCTTGGTCAGGTGTGCCGGTCCCGCAACGCCCGTGTCCCGCCCATGAGTTCTGAGGAGTGCTCCGATGACGGTACCCATCCGTAGTCATCCCGCCGTCCCGCGGCGTCGGCGCGAGGTGTTCAGTCTGCGGACCACCGCGCTCGGCTTCGGGCTCGTCGCGCTCATGGTCTGGGGGGTCGCCCTGACCTTCAAGGCGGCGGTCGGGTCCGGCGCGCATCCGTTCGGAGCCGTGCTCGTGCTGCTCGCCCTGCTCCTGCTGGGGACCGCCGCGATACGCAGCAACCGGCTCCGCCGCGCGGCGCGTACCGTCACGCTCGAAGCGACCGCCGCCCCGGCACCCGTCCTGCCGCCCACGATCGGCGTCCCGCAGGCCGAGGACTGCGCCGACCTCGACCCCCTCGCCTTCGAGGACGCCGTGTCCGACCTCTGCCGGCGTGACGGCTGCTCCGACGTCGCGGTCGTCGGCGGCGCGGGCGACCTCGGGGCGGACGTCATCGCCACGGCGCCCGACGGCCGGCGGCTCGTCATCCAGTGCAAGTGCTACGGGGCCGGGCACAAGGTGGGCTCCCAGGATCTGCAGCGCTTCGGCGGGACCTGCTTCGCCGTGCACGAGGCCGAGTTGGCCGTGGTGGTCACCACCAGCGAGTACACCGAACCCGCCCTGGACTACGCCGCCCAGTGCGCCATCCTGTGCTTCGACGGCGCGGCCCTGCGTGCGTGGGACGACGGGACCGGCCCCGCTCCCTGGGAACACTGGCCCGCCTGAGAGGGACGCCCACGCAACGCGCCCCTCTCGGACCGGATGTGACGGGCCGTTACAGGTCGAGCTGATAGGTGAGGACCGTGTGGGTGGGCGTGTAGCCGAGGTCGGTGTTGATGCTTCGCATGGGGGCGTTGCCGGCGGCGGTGTCGGTCAGCAGGCCCTTGAGGTCCGGATAGGTCTGCCGGGCCTGGCGGATGGACTCCGCCTTCATCCAGCGGCCGAGCCCGTGCCCGCGGTGCTCGGGCAGGACTCCGGTGCCGTAGTGCTGGGCATCGCCCTCTCCGTCACCCGGGACGACCAGTTCGGTGAAGCCCGCGACCGAGTCGTCCGCCGTGTCGATGGCCACGACGGTGTGCAGGACGTCGCCGCGGTCCGCCACGGCGCGGGCCGCGGCGACGACGCTCTCCACGTCCCAGGCCACCGTGCCGTAGTCGGCGTCGTCCATGGGCATGTCGTCCATGGCGCGGCGCGAGTCGGCGAAGGTCGTGGCCAGGTGTGCCGGGACGGTCCCACGCCAGGACTCCAGCCGGTAGCCGGGATGGGGCCGGGCGGCGGCCTCGTGCAGCGCCGCGGTGTCCGTGTCGGCCAGGGAGAGGCGGGTGTGGAGCATGGTCAGTACGGCGCGGAAGCCGCGGGCGGCCAGGAAGTGGTCGCCGGGGGAGTCTGCCTCGGCCTGAGCGAAGAGGCACCGCCGGCCGTCCTCGCGGGCGGCGGCCGTGGCCGAGTCGAGCAGCCGCGAGCCGACGCGGCCGCGCCGTTCGGACCGGTGGACACGGATGTCCACCTCGGCACGGTGCCGTTGCCCGGGTCGGCTCAGGAGGCGCAGGAACGCGGACCCGACCGGCAGTTCGTCGGCGTCGGCCGCGAGCCAGGCCAGCCTGCGGCCGGACGGTGCGAGGTGGGGGTCGGTCAGTGGGGTGATGCGGATCGACAAGGCTGCTCCGTCGTGGAGAAGGGGGAAAGGTCGGCACGTGCACGTGACATCGGGTGCGGGACACTGCTGCGCATGTGCTGCACACCTCCTCGAAGCCCAGGACGGATCCGCTGCGCGCAGCGGGACGGTCGGGGGAACGTAACCGTGGTGGCGGCCCCGCGGCAAACGATTTGCCGCGCGCCTTCCCGACCCGGACGGCCTTCCTCTCCGTGTCCGGCGGCGGACCGGATGCCGATGGGCAGCCCGTTGGCGGGTCACGTATAAAAGGAAGCCGTGCTCGGAGCCAGTCGGGCCTGCCGAACCACCTGCGAGGGGACGTTCTCCATGAAGCCACCTGTCACCGGCCGCCGCGTACTGGTCAGTGGGGCCTCACGGGGCCTCGGACGGGCCGTCTGCCGGGCGTTCGCGGCGAACGGGGACCGCGTCGCCGTGCACTACGGATCCCGCGAGGACGAGGCCCGGGTGACCCTGGAGTCCCTGGAGGGCGAGGGGCACGGGCTGGTCGGCGGTGATCTGGCCGACCCGGCCGGGGCCGCGGCCGTGGAGTCGGCGGCGGCCGAACTCCTGGGCGGGATCGACGTGTTGGTGAACAACGCGGCCGTGAACGTTGCGCACCCGCTCGCCGAGACCTCGTACGAGGAGTGGGTGGACGCGTGGCAGCGGCACGTCGCGGTCAATCTGCTCGGCACGTCGAACCTCAGCTATCTCGCCGCGCGCCGCATGATCGGGCAGGGCACGGGCGGGCGCATCGTCAACATCGGTTCGCGCGGCGCCTTCAAGGGGGAGCCGGACCATCCCGCGTACGGGGCGACCAAGGCGGCGGTGCACGCGCTCGGGCAGTCGCTCGCCGTCTCGCTCGCGCCGCACGGCATCGGGGTGGCCTCGGTCGCGCCCGGGTTCTTCGACACCGAGCGGGTGGCGCCCCGGCTCGGCGGGGCCGAGGGCGATGCGATCCGGGCGCAGAGCCCGTTCGGGCGGGTGGCCTCCGCGCAGGAGGTCGCCTCGGCGGTGCTGTGGCTCGCTTCGCCGGAGGCCGAGTGGGCGTCGGGCGCCGTACTCGACCTCAACGGTGCCTCCTACCTGCGTACCTGACGGCACACCAGGTAACGGTGGGTGCTCCGTCGGCTGTGAACGAGGACCGGGCGCCCCGTGTCGCCGGTGTTCGTGCGGCGGCACGGGGCGCCCGGCGTACGGGGCCCGGCTCAGGGGCCCGTCAAAGAGTGATCCACTCGGTGGAGGTCGTCACCTCCGCCAGCGCGTCGGGCAGGGGCTCGACGCCGAGGCCCGGGCCCGTCGGGACGTCCAGGTGACCGTCTTCGAGGACGAACGGAGGCGTGATGTCCGTGGCGAAGTAGCGGCTTGAGCCCGAGGTGTCACCGGGCAGGGTGAAGCCGGGGAGCGCCGCGAGGGCGACGTTCGCGGCGCGGCCGATGCCGGTCTCCAGCATCCCCCCGCACCAGACCGGGACGCCATGGGCGCGGGCGAGGTCGTGGATGCGGCGGGCTTCGAGATAGCCGCCCACCCGTGCCGGCTTGATGTTGATGACCGAGCACGCCCCCAGCGAGATGGCCGCCGCGGCATGGGCGGAGGACTCGATGGACTCGTCCAGGCAGATGGGTGTCCGCAGCAGCTTGGCGAGCTGCGCGTGCTGGACCATGTCGTCGTTGGCCAGGGGCTGTTCGATCAGCAGCAGGCCGAAGGCGTCCAGCTTGGCGAGGTGCTGCGCGTCGACCAGGGTGTAGGCCGCGTTCGCGTCCACCTGAAGCAGCAGGTCGTCCCCGAAGCGCTCCCGGACCGCACGGACCGGCTCGACGTCCCAGCCGGGCTCGATCTTCAGCTTGATGCGGACGTACCCCTCGGCCACGTATCCCTCGACGGCGCCGAGGAGTTCGGGGACGGAGTCCATGATGCCGACGGACACTCCGCACGGCACGCGGTCCCTCGCCGCGCCGAAGTACGAGGCGAAGGACTCGCCCGAGGCGCGCAACTGGGCGTCGAGGACGGCCGTCTCCAAGGCGGCCTTGGCCATGTGGTGACCGGTGTACGGCGCCAGGGCGCGGCCCACGCCGGCCGCGTCCACCCCGTCCGCGGGGAGCGCGGGGATCAGGAAGTCGCGCAGCACCTTCTGCGCTCCGTCCACGTACTCCGAGCAGTACCGGGGCTCCGACATCGCGGCGCACTCGGCCCAGCCCTCGCCCTCGGACGTGACGACGTGCACCAGCAGTACGTCGCGGCTCGTCTCCACGCCGAAAGAGGTACGGAACGGGGCGACGAGCGGCATCGCGATGCGGCGCAGTTCGATGCCGGAGATCTTCAACTTGTTCACAACTGGCTCCTGTTGGACGTACGGGGGGAAATCGACGGGGCGGACGGGGCCGGGGCGGGCCGGGGTGCGCGGCGTACGACGTAACCGGACCGGGCGTCGAAGCCGACGACGCGGGCGCCCTGGTCGAGCAGGTCGCCGAGGGTGTGGCGCACCGCGAGCCGCCAGGCGTGCGCGGCGGCGGAGTCCTTGCGGCGCAGGCCCTCGATGTCCTCGGGGAGACCGATGAGCACCACCGGGGCGTCCAGCGAGCCGAGTTCGGGACGGCCACGGCGGTCGCGGACACCGTGGACCGCGTCGGCCGGGACCGCCCGTGCGAAGCCCCCGCCGGGTGCGGCGGCGGGCGGTGGCACCGTCAGGTCCCAGGCGGCCAGGACCCGGTCCGACTCGTCGCCCCCGTTGATGGCGTCGTCCATCTCCCCGTAGAAGGACGGCAGGTACTCCTCGGGCAGCGCGCCGAGCTTCACCAGGTTGAAGTGGGCGTTGCGGCGGATCAGCGGGTCGTACGTCCAGGTGATCCGGGTCAGACCGCGGGCGAGGGCCCACCCCCGCTGATGGTGCTTGAGCGCCAGGCCGATGCCGCGCCCGGCGACGGCGCCGGTGATGTGCGAGTGCAGGGTGCTGCCGGCCGGGTCGGCGAAGAAGCCGACCGACGCACCGACCAGCCGACCGCCCTCGTACGCTCCGGCCACGTAGTTCCCCGCGTGCGAGAGGGCCCGCATGACCTCCGCCGAGATGGGTGCGTTGTCGGGCTCGGTGCCCCAAATGCCCGCGTACAGACGGCAGATGGCGTCGAGGTCCGCCATCGCGTGCAGTTCTCTGATGTCGAGCGGGCCGGCGTCGCTCATCGCACGGCCTCCACGAGGTGGGCCAGGAGCCGGGCGCGGACGGGCATCTCGGCGGTGATCACGTGCTCGTGGTCCGCGTGGGCGCCGTCCCCGACCGCGCCGAGGCCGTCGAGCGTCGGGCAGCCCGCTCCCGCGGTGTAGTTGCCGTCGGACGCGCCACCGACCGCCACCTGGCTCAGCGGTTCGAGTCCGAGCCGCGCGGCGATGTCGGCCGCCCGGGTGAACAGCTCGCGGGAGGCGGCGGCCTCCAGGGGCGGGCGGTTGGGGCCGCCGCTCACCTCGATGCGGGCGCCGGTGTGCTGCGGGAGCAGGGTCCTGATGTGGCGGTCGACCGCGTCCTGCGCCGCGGCGGTGGGGACCCGTACGTCGACGCTCAGGTCGGCCCGGGCCGGGACGGTGTTGCCGGCCGTGCCCGCCGAGAGCAGTGTGGGGGTGATGGTCGTACCCGGACCGGTCTCCGCCGCGACGGCCGCCGCGACGCGGTCCAACGCGCCTATCTGGTGGGCGAGTTCGACGGCGGCGTTGACGCCCTTCTCCGGTTCGAGCCCGGCGTGGGCGGCCCGGCCGTGGACGGTGATGTCGTAGTGGGAGACACCCTTGCGGGCCGTCTTGAGTGCGCCGCCACCGGCCGAGGCCTCCAGGACGAAGGTCGCCCGGCACTGTCGCGCGAGGTCCTCGATGAGGGGGCGTGAGGTGTCCGACCCCACCTCCTCGTCGCCGGTCACCAGGACGCAGAGGCCGTCCAGCGTGGGCAGCGAGGCCAGTGCGTGGAACATCTGCACCAGCCCGGCCTTCATGTCGAAGACGCCCGGGCCGCGGGCGACGCCCGCCTCCACCGACCAGGGACGGGTCCGCAGGCTCCCGATCGGCCACACCGTGTCGTGATGGCCGAGCAGCAGCACGCGCGGGGTGCCGAACGTCCACCGCACGTGGCTGACCCCGTCGATGACGAGCGTCGTGGCCCTGGCGCCGAGCAGCCGGTCGCCCTGCGCGGCGACGACCCGGGCGCTGCGGGCCACGGCCGCGTGGTCGGCGGAGTAGGACTCGCAGGTGACGAGTTCCTCCAGGTCGCCCAGCATGGCGTCGAGGTCCGCCGGCGGGCCCTCGGGCGCGCGGGTGATGTCGTGGTCTACGGGCACGGGTGAGTCCTCCTGGGTGGGGTGTCCGTCCGTCACGCTAGGCAGCGCCGGACGGGCCGGGTTGGTGGCGGCGGCAGAGCGTGGGCGCCGGATTCGTACCGGGATCCCAATCGCCTCAGTGCCGGACGCCCTCCTGCGGGGAGCTGTCGGTACCGGTCACCGGCTCACCCCATCCACTCGGCCATCAGGCGCCGGGTGTTGCCGCCGAGCACCTTCAGGACGTCCGCCTCGGTGAACCCGGCGTCCACGAGCGCCCGGGTCACCGACGGCATTCCGGCCGGCCCTTCAAGGCCCGGGAAGTCGAACATCGGGTCCTCGTCGTCCGGAGCCTCGCAGCACGGCGGCGTGACGTCGTTCATCACCTCGCGTACGAAGTCCGAACCGAGGCCCACGTGGTCGATCCCCGCGACGGACACGATGTGCTCGATGTGGTCGACGATCCGCTCGACACCCACCTTGTCCTGGGTGTCGGTGAGGAAGTCGGGCACGAAGTTGACGCAGACGACTCCGCCGGTGGCGGCCACGCCCCGGATCTGCTCGTCGGTGAGGTTGCGGTGGTGGTCGCGCAGGGCGCGGGCACAGGAGTGGGTGGCGATCAGCGGGCGGGTGGCCAGCTCCAGGACGTGGGCGACACCGGACGCGCTCAGGTGGGAGATGTCGAAGAGCATGCCCAGGCGTTCCATCTCCGCCAGCGCCTCGACACCGGGGGCGGTCAGGCGGCTGCCGGTGGCGTCCTCCCTGCTGCCGTCGGCCAGCGGGGTGCGCCCCCAGTGCGCGATCGACGCGATCCGTACGCCGAGGCGGAACAGGGTGGGAACGAGCTCGACGGACGCGTCGATGCCCGGCGCGCTCTCCAGGGCGAGCACCAGCGCGACCTTGCCCTCGGCGAGGGCCGCGTCGATGTCCGCGCCGTCGAGACAGAGCGCCACCTGATCGGCGTTGGCCTCGGCCAGGACATGGGCGCACTCGATCATCCGCAGGGTCTGGCGCAGTGCGCCCTCGGGGCGGTACTGGTCGTCGATGAAGACGGGCAGGACCTGGATGTCGATGCCGCCCGCGCGCAGCTGCGGCAGCCAGCGCTCGCGGAAGAAGGCGCCCCAGCGCCTGGGAGGACGGGCGGACACCGCCATGAGCAGATCGTTGTGGGCGTCCGCGACGACGGCGCGGCGGTGGAGTTCGGTGGACATGGGGGGCCTTTCACGGGACGGAACGGGGCGCGGCGCCCTTCGGGACGGCGCCGAACAGGGGTCAGGCGCGGGCGAGTTGCGGGACCGCGTTCAGGAGGGCGCGGGTGTAGGCGTGGCGCGGGTCGCCGAGCACGTCCTCGACCGGCCCGTGCTCCACGAGCCGGCCGTGCCGCATCACCGCGATGTCGTCGCAGACGTAGCGCACGACGGCCAGGTTGTGCGAGATGAACAGCATCGTCAGACCCAGCTCGGTGCGCAGCTCACGGATGAGGTTGAGCACCGCCCCCTGCACCGAGACGTCCAGCGCCGAGGTGATCTCGTCCGCGATGAGCACATCGGGCTCTGCGGCCAACGCCCGTGCCACGGCGACGCGTTGGCACTGGCCGCCGGACAGCTCGCGCGGATACTTGGCGGCGTACGAGGCGGGCAGGGCCACGAGTTCGAGGAGACGGGCCACCTCGGCGCGCCTCCCGGTGGCGGGCTTGCGCGAGCCCTCGGCGATGGCGTCGCCGACGCGCATGCGCGGGTCGAGCGAGGAGTACGGGTCCTGGAAGACCATCTGGATCCGGCCCGGCTGGACGTCGTGGACCGTGCCCTGACGGGCCGTCAGGCCGGCCACCGCACGCGCCAGAGTGGACTTGCCCGAACCGGACTCACCCACCAGACCGGTCACGGTGCCGTGCGGTACGTCCAGGCTGACCGCGTCGACGGCGGTGAACCGGCCGTAGTGGACGCTGAGTTCACGGATGCGCATCAGGCCTCCCAGCAGGCGACCGCGTGACCGGCGCCGCGTGCGGTGAGTTCGGGTCGTAGCGAGCACGAGCGCGTCGCCAGGGCACACCGGTCGGCGAAGGCGCAGCCGGACCCCACGTCGCCGGGGGAGGGCTGACGGCCGGGGATGGTCGCCAGGGGCAGAGCCCGGTCGGTGTCCATGTCGGGCAGGGACGCGATGAGCGCGCGGGTGTAGGGGTGGCGCGCGTGGCGCAGCGCGGCGGCGGGGAGTTCCTCGACCACCCGGCCCGCGTACATGACGGCGACGCGGTCGCACAGCTCACCGACGACGGCGATGTCGTGGGAGATGAACAGGGCGCCGGCCCGGGTGTCGTCCACCACCTCCCGCAACACCTTCAGGACTTCGCGCTGCACCGTCACGTCCAGGGCGGTGGTCGGCTCGTCCGCGATGATCAGACGCGGGGTGCCCATCAGCCCCATGGCGATGACGGCGCGCTGGCGCATGCCGCCGGACAGTTCGTGCGGGTACTGCCGGACGACCTGGGCGGGCCGCCGGATGTGGACGCGGTCGAGCCGCTCGACGGCACGGGCGCGCGCCTGCGCCGTGGTGGCGCCGTCGTGCAGGGTGGCCACCTCGGTGAGCTGGCCGCCCACGCGCAGCGCGGGGTTGAGCGAGGACGTGGGGTCCTGGAAGACCATGGCCAGCGACGAGCCCAGCAGCTTGTGCCGCTGCGCCGCCGTGAGGCCGTCCAGGTCGGTGCCGCACAGCAGCGTACGGGCGGCGGCGACCACCCCGGGGTGGGGCACGATGCGTCCGATGGCCGCCGCGGTCATGCTCTTGCCGCTGCCCGACTCCCCGACCAGGCCGAGGATCTCGCCCTCGCGGACGGTGAGGGACACCTGGCGCACCGGGGTGATGCCACCGGGGAACGCCACGGTGAGATCGCGCACTTCGAGGACCGCGCCCGTCTCCGGGGCGGCCTCCGACGCGGGCGGACGGGGCACGACGGCGGGGCCCGACGGCCCTTCGGGACCGGCCGCGGCCTTGGCGAACGTATCGCCGAGCAGCATGAAGCCGAGGCCGGCGAGGGCGACCGCGACCGCCGGGGCGATGACGACGGACGGCGTGACATAGACGTGCCCGAAGGCCTCGTTGAGGAGCCGGCCCCAGTCGTAGCCCGGCGCCTGCACGCCCATGCCGAGGAACGACATGGCGGACAGGCCGAGCAGCGCGGAGCCCATCGCCTGGGCGGTGTTGAGGATGAGGGGCTCGGCGATGTTGGGGAGGATGTGCCGGGTGAGGACGCGGCGCCTCGGTACGCGCAGCATGCGGGCCGCGGCGATGTAGTCGGCGCGGGCGATCGACGCGGTCAGGGTGTGGGTGAGCCGCGCGAAGGTGGGCGCGAGGGCCGCTCCGATGCCGAGCACCGCGCCCTTGGCCCCCAGCCCGGTGACCACGGCGGTGAACATCGCGAGGAGCAGTGCCGGGAAGGCGACGAGGATGTCGACGGCGGCCACCACCAGCCGTCCCGCCGCGCGCGGCAGGAGCGAGGGCAGCGTGCCGAGCAGGACACCGGCCAGGGTCCCGATCAGGGTGGCGAGGACCGAGAGGCCCAGCGTCAGGCGGGTGGCGACCAGTGTCCTGGCGAGCAGGTCGCGGCCCAGCGCGTCGGTGCCCAGCAGATGCGAGGCGCTCGCTCCCTGGCTGATCCGCTGTGCGTCGATCCGGCCGGCCGCGTCGCCCCACACCGGCGGCCCGACCAGGGCGAGCAGCACCAGGAGCGCGATCAGGACCGCACCGAACAGACCCGCGGGATGTCTCAACAGGCGGCGCATCAGGCCTCCTTGGAAGGGGAGCCGGAGAGGGAGGACTGGGGGTCGAGGACGCCCAGGAGCACGTCGACGAGGAAGTTGATGAGCAGGACCAGGGCGCCGTAGACGAGGATCATGGCCTGCGCGACGGGATAGTCCTTCTGCGTGATGGCCTCGACGGTGCGCTGTCCCAGCCCCGGCCACGCGAAGACGTTCTCCACGAGCACGCTCCCGGTGATCAGCCCGCCCAGGAGCAACCCGCCCATGGTCAGGGTCGCGGTGAGCGTGTTGGGCAGCAGGTGGACCGCGTACAGGCGCCAGGCGGGCAGCCGCTTGGCGTGCGCAAGCCGCATGTAGTCGGTGCCGAGCTCGCGCAGGGTCTCGACCCGGGCCAGCCGGGCGATCATCGCGGCGGGCGCTATGGCGAGCGCGGTGACGGGCAGCACGTAGGAGGCCGGGCCGGTGAGCCCGGCCGGTGGGAGCAGACCGAGCCCCAGGGCGAAGACGAGCAGCAGGGCCAGACCGTAGAGGTACTCGGGAATGGCGACCGCGGCGCCGGTCAGCGTGGTGAAGGCGGCCTCGGTCCGCCGGCCGCGGCCCTGGTGCGTGCGCACGGCGCCCCACATGCCGAGGGGGACCGCCACGGCGAGGGCCACGAAGGTGGCCGCGACGGCGAGCGCCACGGTGTTGGGCAGGCCCTGGCCGATGAGGGAGGCGACCGGCTGGGAGGAGAAGAACGAGGTGCCCAGGTCGCCGCTCGCCAGGTGCTGCACGTAGTGGAGGAACTGGGTGGGCAGCGGGTCGTCGAGGCCGAGGGCCGCGCGGCGCTGGTCGACCAGGGCCTTGGGGGCGGTCGGGCCGAGCATCTGGCGCAGCGGGTCGCCGGGGATCAGATGGATCATCGCGAACGAGGCGATGACGAGCACCGCGAGCGAGACGATCAGGCGCAGCAGATGGCGTGCCAGGGACGCGGGCGTCAACCGGCGTGCGCGGTGCGGTACTTGGGCGGCGTCGCTGGTGGGATCGGCGTCGGTCACGGGGGCGGTGTCGGTCACTTGGCGGCTCCCGTCATGCGGATCGACGTCGGGTCGAAGAGGCCCGCCGTGATGCGGTACGTGGCGTCGTGTGCGGCGCTGGTCAGGGTCTTGTCGACCACGGGGACCAGGTCGCCGTTGGTCAGCAGAGCGGCTTCCGACTCGTTCCACGCGGCGCACCCCGAGGTGCCCGGCTGCTTGCTCGCCGCCGCCGTGAGGGCCTCGTAGCGGTGGTTGGTGAGGTGGGCGAAGTTGCCGCCGTCCGGGGTGAAGGGACCGGAGAGCGAGCCGATCAGCTGGCTGGGCAGCGTGACACCGAGCGGCGCCCAGTCGACGTCCCAGTCCTGGGTGACCGCCTCGACCTCCCCGTAGGCGGCGTCGGACACGGCGCGCAGCCGCACGTCCGCGCCGGCCTTCTGCCACGCGTCGGCGAGGTACTCGGCGGCGGCGCTCATGGTCTCGCCGGCGGAGGTGCCGTAGATCATGCGGATGGTGAGCTTCTTCCCGTTCTTGCGGCGGACGCCGTCGGAGCCGCGCGACCAGCCCGCCGCGTCGAGATCCGCGTCCGCAGCCGACGCGTCGAACGCGGGGAGGTGCCCGGTGACGGTGTCGCCGGGACAGGGACGCGGCTGCATCACCAGGCCGGTGGGCCTGCGGCCGGTGCCGCCGGTGGCGATGGCGCCGAGATCCGTCAGGTCGACGGCCTTGAGCAGGGCTTTGCGCACGGCCGGGTCGCTCCCGGGGTGGCCGGCGCCCTCGTGGAAGAAGAACTCCTGGGTGCCGTTGGCCGCGGACGTGGTGGTGATGCCGGGGACGTGGGTGACGCGGGCCCGGTCGGGCCCGGCGAACTGGGCTCCGTTCAGGGCGTGGGAGAGCAGCAGGTTGGCCGCGGTGGACTCGCTGCCGACGACCTTGAGGACGACCGAGTCCGGCATGGCCGGATCCGACGCGGTCGCACCGCCGGGGCCCCAGCTGTATCCGGTGCGGCGGGTGAAGGTGTAGCTCTGGCCGGGGGAGGCGGAGGTGAGCTGGAAGGGACCGGAGCCGGAGGTGCCCTGCCGCAGCAGGGCGCGGTTCTTGAGACCGGCCCCGCAGACCACGAACAGGTACCGGGTGCTCTGCAGCAGGAACGCGAAGGGCTTGGGCGTCGACAGCGTCACGGTGCCGGCGCGCTCGTCCGCCCTGGCGGTCAGGCCCTCGGGCACGACCACGCCGTACGCGGGTGACTTGGTGGCCGGATCGGTCAGATGGGCCACGTTGTCGGCGACGGTCCGCGCGGTGACCGGGCTGCCGTCGGCGCAGGTGACGCCCCGGCGCAGCGAGAAGGTGACGGACGAGGGCCCGACCCGCCACGTGTCGGCGAGCCCGGAGACCACCGTCCCGTCGGGCGCGATGTTCACCAGAGTGTCGTAGGCCAGCGAGAGAGCTGTGTACGTGGTGGTGTTCTGCACCTGGGCGGGGTCGAGCAGACCGGGGTCGCTCTTGATGGCGAAGCTGAAGGCGTCACCGCCGGCCGACCCGGCTCGACCGGTGCCGCAGCCGGCCGCCAGCAGCGATGCCGCGAGACAGGCGGCGACCGCTTTGGCTCTCTTCATGGGGGGCTCCTTGGGGCGGAAGGTTGCCCTACATTCGCGAGTGCTGGCCTGAATTGATTCAGCCGGGACGACAAAGACGGCCGTCCCGGTTGGGGCCCGGGACCCAACCTCGGAGATCAGTGCCGGGTCGGGGCCGCGGGCGGACCGTCGGCGGCCGTACGCGAAAGCCCGCCCCGGGCCGGTTGAGCGGCGCGGGGCGGGCGGGGCGGAGGGCGCAGGGCGGTACGGGGTCAGAGGCCGGCCCGCAAGTGGTCGACGGCCGCTCGGGCGGCCTGCCCGATCGCGCGGTCGGCCGACGGCTGCCGGGTGGCCGCCGTGTGGGTGTGCAGGAACACGCCGATCGCGTACCGCTTGCCGTCGGGGTATTCGACGACCCCCGCCTCGTTGCGGACGGCGAACTCGGTGCCCGTCTTGCCGCTGATGCGGATGCCGGACTCGGGAAAGCCGGACACCAGCCGGTGCTGCCACACCTGTTGGCCCATGAGCGCGCGCACCTCCGCGCACGCGGGCGCGGGTCCGGCCTCGTCCCGCCACAGCGCGGTGAGCAGCGCGGTCACCTCGCGCGGGGTGCTCGACGGGCTGCGGGCGGGGTCGTTGGCCCCCAGCGCGAGCAGCCGCTCGGCGGGGACGCCGGCGAGCTGGTCGTCGATCGAGCGGTCCGCGTCGAGGCCGAGCTCGCGGCGGATGTCGTCGTCCAGGGAGGCGCACGACGCGAAACCGAACCCGTCTAGGCCGAGGGCGTCGAGGGTCGTGCGGACCCGGTCGGCGCCGACGATGTCGAGCAGCAGATCGGTGGCGGCGTTGTCGCTGATCGTCATCATCAGGAACGCCAGATCACGGACGCTGATGCCGACGTCGTGCAGGCAGCCGTCGGTGCCGCTGCCCCCGGCCCGGTAGCGGGCCGTCACGGTGTGCCGCTCCGCGCGGTCCAGCTCGCCCGCGGCGGCCCGGCGGGCGTAGGTGAGCGCGATGGGGATCTTGAAGACGGACGCCAGGACGACCCGCGCGTCGGCCCGGTACCCGAACTCCTCACCGGTGTCGATGTCGCGGACGTGGAGGAAGCCGTCGACGCCGGCCCGGGCGAACAGTTCTGAGAGCAGGGTGTCGAGCGGGCCGGTGGCGGTCTGGCGTGCGGACATGGTGTCTCCTACGGGGTGGGGGCGGGCAGCGCGCGCAGATGGTCGACCGCGGTGCGGGCGGCGCGGCCGATCGCCTCGTCGGCGGCGGGGTTGCGCCCGGACAGGGCGGGGGTGCGCAGGAACACGGCCACGGCGTAGCGCCCGCCGTCGGGGTATTCGAGGACGCCGGCCTCATTGAGGATCCCCCACAGGGCGCCGTTCTTGGCCGCGACCTTCACCCCGTCCTCGAAGCCGGCGACGAGCCGGTGCTGAGAGAGCTGACGGCCCATCAAGTCCCGTACCTCGGCGCAGGCTTCGGGGGGCCCGGCCCGGTCGCGCCAGATCGCGGTGAGCAGCGAGGTGATCTCGCGCGGGGTGGTGGCGGCGGAGCGGGCCGGGTCGAGCATCGCCAGGCCCCTGAGCCGCTCCTCGGACACCTCCGCCAGCTGTGCGTCGATGTCGCCGTCCGGGTCGATGCCGAGTTCCGCCCACACCGGGTCCCACAGGTCGCGGTAGCGGCCGACCGGGATGCGGGGGCAGCCGAGTTCCACCGCGAGCGCGCGCACCCGCGCCACCCCGAGCAGCTCCATGAGCTTGTCGGTGGCGGCGTTGTCGCTCATGGAGAGCATGAAGAACGCCAGGTCGCGGGCGCTGAGGGTGGCGTCGTGGAGGAAGCTGTCGCATCCCGCCCCGCCGCCCTCGCGGTTCTCGGCGCCGACGGTGTGCCGCCCGGCCGGGTCGAGTTCGCCGAGGGCCACCTGGCGGGCGTAGGCGAGGGCGATGGGGATCTTGCGGAGGGAGGCGACGATGACGGGAGCGTCGGGCCGCAGGCCGACCTCGCGGTCGCCGTCGATGTCGCGGGCGTGCAGGAACCCCTCGACTCCGGCCTCGTCGAAGATCGACCGCAGGGCGGCTTCGGCCCCGGCGCTGTGGGTGGCGGGCATCAACGGTTCCGATCGTGGCTGGTCCGGCGGACCTTGGGCGTGGCCCGGCCGCTGTGGTGGAGGTAGGCGGTGCCGTCGGGGCGGGTCTCGAACACCACCGCGTCCCCCGTCGGCCCGCTGTCGTCGACGCCGACGAACGTGGTGGCGTCCACGGCCGTGAGGTCGAGGGCGCGAGAGCGGGCGAGACCCGCCAGCAGGCCCGTGGGTTCGGTCCGCATGCGCAGCCGCCCCTCGTGCGCGGTCACTCGGATACGGCTTCCGGCGCGCTCGTAGAGACCGGTGAACGCCTCCAGGTCGGCGGCGTGGGCGACGGCGGGCGGCGCGAGGGGCGCCGGGACCCGGATGCCGTGCAGCTCGTCGAGGAGTCCGCCGATGAGGCGGTGCTGGAACTCGGCGCTGCGGCCCCCGTTGGTCAACACCGCGACCACGGTGGCGAGTTCGGGCAGTACCCACAGGGCGGCGTGCTGGCCGATGGTGTCGCCGGTGTGCGAGGCGACCTGGTGGCCGTCCCACTCGTCCAGGCACCAGCCGATGCCCCACTGCCGGCCGCCGTCATAGGGGTTCGGCAGATCGATGTGCGCCTGCCGCATCACGCCGGGGTCCTTCAGGAGCGCGCCGGGGGTGAGATGGGCGCGGCCGAAGGCGACGACATCGGCGGCGGACGCGCAGATGAGCCCCGCGGGGCCGATCGAGCGCGGCAGGCCCCAGGCGGCCGCGACCTCTCCCTCGTCGTCGTGGCCCATCGCGGCGCCGAAGCGCAGCACGTCCTCCGGGAGGGTGCAGGTGTCGGCCAGGCCGAGCGGCTCGCAGATCTGGCGGCGCAGCGCCCGGTCCCAGACCTCGCCGGTGAGCTGCTCGACCACCCGGCCGGCGATGACGAACCCGGAGTTGCAGTACGAGTGCGAGTCACCGACCGGGAAGGTCTGCTCCAGCTCCGCGCACGCGTGGACATAGCGCTCCAGGCAGTCGTCACCGCGGCCGGTGTCCAGGAACAGATCGCCGTCGATGCCCGAGGTGTGGGTGAGCAGATGGCGCAGGGTGATGGTGGACGTGGCCCGGGCGTCGGCGACCCGGAAGCCGGGGAGCACGTCCACGACGGGGGTGTCCAGAGCGACGCGGCCGCGCTCCACCAGGAGCATGATCTGGGTGGCCGTCCAGACCTTGGTGATCGATCCGATCTGGAAGAGGGATCCGGTGCGCACCGGCGCCCCGGTCCCGGCGTTCAGGACCCCGGCCGCGCAGGTGTGCACCTCGCCGCCGTGCCAGAACGCCAGGCTCGCGCCGGGCACACCGTGCGCCTCGGCGAGCGCCGCCAGACGCCCGGCCCACTGGTCGATGTCAGCCTTCACAAGGTTCCTCCCGGCAGCCGCGCTGAACTGGCCGAAAGGCTAGGGCCGGCGGTCGCCCGCCGGTTGGTGCCGGTGGACGAAGAGCGGCCCCGGGCCTTGGTCCGGCCGACGACTCCGTGTCCCCCCGCGGTTCCTAGGGTGGCCGCTACCCGGATCACCCGGCGCCCGGATCACCGAGGAGACGAAGAAATGCCGCTGATCGACCGAGACGACTGCGCCGTGGTCGTCATCGATGTGCAGAGCGACTTCTACCCGGCACGGCGGCTCGACGTGGACCGGCTGCGGTTCGACGAGATGGTGCGGCAGATCGCCTGGATCACCGCCGTGGCCGACCGCCTCGATGTGCCCGTCGTGGTCACCGAGGAGGATCCCGACCACAGCGGGCACACCGTGGTGCCGATCGCCGATGCGCTGCCGGCCAAGGCCGTGACCCTGCCGAAGAACGCCTTCGCGGTGTGGGACAACCCCGACATAGCCGCCGCGATCGAGGCGACGGGCCGCACCACCCTCGTCCTGGTCGGCATCGAGACGGACATCTGCGTCGCCCACTCCGCGATCCAGCTGCACCACGCGGGCAAGCGCGTCGTGGTGATCGACGACGCCACCTATTCACCCGGCCCGGCACACGAACGGGGGCTGCGACGCCTCGGGCAGCGGGGCATCGAGATGCTCTCCACCAAGGAGCTGTTCTACGACTGGATGCGCACCATCCAGGCGGCCGACACCTTCCACGACACCCACGCGGACCTGCCCCTGCCGCCCGGCGTACGCCTGTGACCCACCCCGGGTACGCCCGTGACCACCCGGCGGCCGAACGGCGTCAGCCGTTCGCCTCGGCGGTGGGGCCGCCCGCTCCGGAGGTCTCGCCGCCACGGCCCGTCAGGCTCATCAGGCGCAGTTGGAGCATGGCGGCGAACCGGGCCGACGGATCCTGGAGGTCCAGTTGGCCGACCTCGGCGACGCGCCGGATGCGGTAGCGGAAGGTGTTGGGGTGGACGAACACGCTCGCCGAGGCGGTGATCACATCCCCGAACGCGTCGAGCCACGCCCGCAGCGTCTCCACCAGATGGGCGTTGTGCTTGGCGTCGTAGGCCGTCAACCGGGCGAGCGGACCGGCGAGTTCGTCGCGGTGCGCGAGCGCCAGGTCGCCCAACTCGATCAGCAGCGCGTCCACGTACACGTCCGCGATGGAGGCGACCCGCCGCGCGGTGCCGCCGCTGAACAGGACCCGCAGCACCCGGTCCGCGTTCGCCCGTGACCGTACGAGCGCCGCGGGCTCCTGGGCGACGGAACCGATGCCGACGACCACGCCGGCCCGATCGCCCGTCCGGCGCAGGAAGTTGGCGGCCACGTCGAGGGCGCGCTCCCGGGCGTGCGCCGCGTCACCGGCCGCGGGGAACAGCGCGTACGCCACGTCCCCCAGCAGCGCCACCGCCGAACGCGGCTGCACGGCGGTGAGGTGCACCGCGAGCGCGCCCGCCAGGCGCTGGCGCTCGGCGGTCAGATGGGCGTGGTCCTCGTCAGGGCCGGGCTCGACGCCGAGGGCCATGACCAGGGTGGGCTCGTTGACCAGACCCAGGCGCGCCAGCGCGTCCACCGCGCCGGCGCCGCCCTCCAGGGCGGTCGTGACGAGGTCGGCGCGCAGCCGGTGCTCGGCGTCGGTGCCGGCCCGGAACCGGAGCATGTGCAGCGCAACCAGCTTGGCCGCCTCGCGGAACGCCTGTTCCCGCTCGGGAGTGAGGGGCTTGCGCAGCGCGGCCCACACCGAACCGAGGATCTCGTCCCCGGCGCGGACCGCGATCGCCATCCGGGGCAGCGCCACCTCGTCGTCGAGGGTGGGCGGCGGAATGTAGATGGGCCCCTCGCTGCGGTACAGCTCCTTGAACACGCCGTGTTCCTCGTGGATGCGCAGATAGCGTTCGGGCACCTGGCGGGCCAGGATGCTGGCGACGCGCGGCGGGTCGGCCTCGTCCTGGCGGCCGGAGAAGGCCAGGATGCGCGAACGGCGGTCCTCGATGGTGACCGGTGCGTCGAGCAGGGTGGCGATGGCGTTGGCCAGCGCGAACAGATCGCCCGAGGGCACTCCGCCGAGGGTGGGCCCGGCGGCCTCGCCGATGTCGCCCTCCGCCAGCAGGGTCCGCAGCATGGCCGCCAGCTGCGACCAGGAGGCACCGCGGGTCAGCGCGAGGAGGGCGATCCCCGTCTCCGCCACCACGGGTTCGAGCTCCTCGACACCGTCCACCGGCCCCCGCACCACGAGCGCCGCCACGCGGTACGGGGCGAGGCGGCGCAGCAGCGCGGCCGTGGGCTCCGCTCCCTGTACGCCCACGCCCAGCACGATGGCGTGCGGGGGATAGTGCTGCTCGTCGTGCGGATCGTGGATGCCGACGCCGCCGATCTCCCCGACGTCCGCGGCGCCGTGGACCAGGTCGAGGAGCGTGGAGCCGAAGTCCTCCAGGACCCGGCCCAGGCTTCTGGCGGGATGCGTCGACATGTGCCTGATCATCTCCGCAGATTAGGGCGGGCGCGGTCGTGCCCGTTGGTACCTCAGAACGAGCCTAGGCCACTCGTTTCGTTCCCGCCGACGACTGCGCCCGAGGCCTCCGCGCGCTGATCCGGCGCGGCGCGGCCGGGCCACGCCAGCCGTTCCAGTGCCGCGTCCACCAGGGCGTCGGTCGAGTCGATGAGCGGAAGGATCCTCGACGCGGCTCCGCTGACCAGCGGGATCTCCGTACAGGCGGCCACCACGACCTGGGCTCCCGCCTCGCGCAGCGCCTCGGTGGCCAGCGCGATCCATGCCTCCGGCGCCGCGCGGTCCGCGCCGCTCTTGACGGCGCCGATGGCGGCGTCCACGTACACCCGCTGCGCCTGCTCCGGCACCTGGACGACCTCCACGCCGAGAGCGGCGCCCGCGCGTTCGTAGAGCCGGGCCCGCCGGGTGCCCCGGGTCGCCAGCACCCCCACCCGCCCCCCGGGCAGCCTGCCCGACGCCGCCGTCAGAGCCGCCTCGATCATGTCGATGACCTCCACGCCGGTGGCCCGGGACAGCTGCTCGACATAGGCGTGCGCGGTGTTGCACGGCACGGCCATGCAGGTGACGCCCGCGCGTTGCAGCCAGCGCGCGCCCTCGACCAGCGCCGGCACCGGCGACGGGCCGCCGCCCAGAAGGGCCGCAGTTCGGTCCGGCACCGCCGGGTCGGCCCACATGACCACGGGGACGTGCCCCTGGTCGCAGGCGGCGGGCGTGCGTTCCACGAAGCGGCGGTAGAAGTCGGCGGTGGCCAGCGGGCCCATCCCGCCGAGGATGCCGAGCGCGGGTCTGCGGAGGCGCTCGGTCACGGGCGGGCTCCGCGCCCTCGAACGGGGTGTCCTTGGACGAGGTGCCCTTGGACGGGGCGTCCGGGAACGCGGTTGCCGGAATGGGGGTTGCCGGAATGGGGGTTGCCGGAATGGGGGTTGCCCGAATGGGGGCTGTCCGGAACGGTGCGGGGTCCCGGCGGGGGAGAGGCGGTAGGGCACACGGGGCTCGGCCTTCCGGGCTCGACGACGACGCCCCCGATCCTGCTGCGTCCCCCGGCGCGGCGGGTCGTCGCCGGGACCCGATCGTGCGGCGGGAAGTCGTACGGGAGCCCCGACGCGCCTGTGCCCGACGCGCCTGTGCCCGGCGCGCCTGTGCCCGGCAGCTCGGGCCGGACGTTCGGGCCTGGACGTTCGAGCCTGAACGCTCGGCCGCTCGGCCGCTCGGCCGGTCGGGCCTGCGGCCTTGCGCAGGCGGCGATCAGCGGCGGTGCACGCGCAGCGACGACACCTCGAAGGACAGCTCCGTCACGTTCGGCGGCGGCTGGGGATGGTAGCGACCCGCGCAGATGGACAGGTTCACGATGAGGTACGCCTGCCAGTCGCGACCCACCCCCCTGCGGTCCCGGAAGACGCGCTCGCCGTTCACCCACCAGGTGACCGACCGTGAACCGAAGCGGACGCGCAGATCGAGCTGCGCGCCGGGCGCGACCGCGTTGCCCCGGTAGTAGGACTGGCCGCCCCGGACGTGGTTGGTGAGTTCCAGGAGGTCCGGGTTGTCCGGGTGGTACTCGAAGACGTCGACCTCCTGGTTGCCGTCCCGCCAGGTCCAGATGGCGGGCCAGGCCCCCACCGCGGTGGGCAGCCGCACCCGTGCCTCCAGCACGTCGCCCGTGCGCACCAGGAACCCCTCGGCGCTGCCTTCCGTCGTCAGCAGACCGGTCTTCCACGTGCCGTCCGGGTTCGGCGTGGCCCGGAACACCCCGCCACGGCTGTACTGGGGGTCGTCGACCAGGTGGTCCAGCTTGTTGTCGCCCGGGTTGACCGGGCCGCCGTCCGGATACGCCGACGAACGTCCCGCCACCCACTGCGTGGGAGAGGCGAAGTCGGCGGTGAACACCACGGGGCCGTCGGCGGAGTCGGCGGAGGAGGACAGGACGCCGGAGCGCGGTCGACGCAGACGGTCGCGGCACCACGCGAGAACGTTGGAGAGCACGAGCGAACACTGCCCATGTATGGGCCCAATATCCCTCGGCGTCCCGCTGCGGTCCCTTTGTGGTGGGAATCGCCCTCGGCCGTCAGGTTCGGGCCGGGTGTCGCACGTCAACTACCCGCCCGGACAAGCGGGTTGACCACAGGCCTCTCGCCCTTGTTCTCCGTACGGCGCGGACGGCGCGCCCCCGCCCCGGTCGTGGAGGACCGGGGCAGGAGCACGCCGTCGTGTGACGCGGGTGGGGCAGGCGCGATCAGAATCCGCCGAAGCCGCGGTGACCGAACATGCTGTCCCACTCCGAGTGCAGGCAACCGCTGCCGTAGGAGGCGTGGCCCCCGCCGGCCGCCGCGAACGTGCCACAGGCGCCCAGCTTGCCGCCGGAGTGGTGGTCGTCGCCGTCGTGGGCCAGGGCCGTGCCGGCGCTGCCGAGGATCGCGGCGACGGCCAGCGCGCCGGCGGCAAGGGTCGTACGGATACGCATGATTGCTCCTGTCTGGGGGGTTGGAAACACCGTGATCAGTCCCCGGAGCCCGCCCGTGGCGAAACCTGTGTCACTCGACCGCCGACACGGCCCAGGGCGCTCCGGCGCGCGGAGCGGCGGGAAGGAGCCGCCCGCGTCCGGCGGGAGCGGCGATGAGTTTCGGGGGCGCGCCCGGTCTACGTGTGTGACGGTGGCCAGGACCCACCCGGGACAAGACCGCCCGCCCTCCCTACTCCGACCGACGCGTTCAAGGAGCACACCGTGACCGCCACCTATACCTTCGACGTGTTCTCCAGTCTCGACGGCTTCGGCAGCGCCAGCGCGAACTGGTCCGGCTACTGGGGCAAGCAGGGGCCCGAGCTGCTTGAGCGCCGCCTCGCCGTGTACGGCCCGGAGCAGCGCATGGTGTTCGGCGCCCGCACCTACCGGGACTTCGTCGAGATGCTGGCCTCCGACGCGCAGGACGTGCGCGACGCGTGGGTCACCCGCATGCGGCAGCTGCCGGCCACCGTGGTGTCGACCACCCTCGACGGCCCCCTCGACTGGCCGGACGCGACCCTGGTGAGCGCGGACGCCGTCGATGTCGTCGCCCGGCTCAAGAAGGAGTCCGACGTACCGCTGCGCTCGCACGGCAGCCTGTCCATGAACCGGGCGCTCCTGGCCGCGGGTCTCGTCGACTTCGTCCAGGTGACGCTCTTCCCCGTCATCACCGGCCGGACGGGGGTGCGCCCGATCTTCGAGGACTGCGCCGACTTCGATCTGGAGCTGGTCGAGACCCGGACGCTGGACGGCCGGACCCAGGAATTCATCTACCGCCCCACGCTGCACTGACCCGCCTGGCCGCACCGGCCGCCTCACCGCCCTGCCACGCGGTCGGGGGCCCGCCCCGTCGGAGTCGATATGCGCTTGCCCTGACCGGTTGAGCCGCGCTGCACTGGGGCGGGGCCGCACAACGGGTCGGTCCGGCATCCTCAGGAGGCGGCGCCAGTCATGCAGATACGCACCACGACCGACGAGGACCGGGACGTCTTCATCGACACGCTCCATGCCGCCTTCGGCCGCTTCCCCGAGACCCCGGCCGACGGCGGCGGGCTCTGGTGGTCGGCGACCGAGATGGACCGCAACGTGCTGGCCCTCACCGAGCAGGGCACGCCGATCGGCACCGCGGGTGCGTACTCCTTCGAGCTGACGCTGCCCGGCGGGGCCCTCGCCCCGGCCGCCGGGGTGACCTCCGTCGGGGTGCTGCCCTCGCACCGCCGGCAAGGCGTGCTGAGCGCGATGATGCGGCATCAGCTCGCCGAACTGCGGGCCCGCGGCGAGTTCCTGTCCGTGCTGCTCGCCTCCCAGGCGCCGATCTACGGCCGGTTCGGCTACGGCCCCGCGACCTACACGGCGCGCCTCACGGTCGCTCGGCACGCGGCCGGCCTCGCCGTGCCCAGGGCCGGGCACGCGGGCGGGACGCGTAGGGGCGACGACGAAGGCCACGGCTCGGTCGAGCTGCTGCGCAGCGCCGAGTGCGGCGACATCCTGGAGGCGGTCTACGACCGCTACCGCAGGGCCCAGCCCGGCGCCCTGTCCCGGCCGCACCGCTGGTGGGAACTGCGCGCGGGCCAGCCGCCGATCTCGCCCGCGCCGCGCTACATCGCACTGCACCGTGACGGCCACGGCGTCCCGGACGGATACGCGAGCTACTCGCTCGGGGACGACCGGACCCTCACGGTCGACGAGACGATCGCCGCCGACGACACCGCGTTCACGGCGCTCGCCCAGTACGTCCTCGGCCACGACCTGGTCTCCCAGGTGGTGTTCAAGCACCTGCCGGCCGACCACCCGCTGCGCTGGCGGCTCGCGGACTTCCGTGCCGGTGAGGTGAGCGGCGACACGGACTGGCTGTGGGTACGGCTTCTGGACGTGCCGAGGGCGCTGACCGCGCGCGGCTGGTTCGAGGACGGCGCGCTCGTCCTCGACGTCCACGATCCGTTCCTCGGGGAACACGGCCGCCACCTGCTGACCGTGCGCGACGGCAAGGCCGAGTGCGTCCCGACGGGCCGCGAGCCCGACCTGTCCCTCGACATACGCGACCTCGGCGCGCTCTACCTGGGTGGCACCACCCCGAGCACGCTCGTCCGCGCCGGACACGTCCGGGCCCACCACGCGGAGGCTTCCCGCCTCGCCGACGCCCTGTTCCGTCCGGAGCGCGCCCCGTACTGCCTGCACTGGTTCTGACGGCTCGTCACGACACAAGGGCAGCAGGCAAGTTGTGCCGGCCGGCGACCCGGATGCCCTAGGGTCACCGCATGCGACGCGGAACAGGCTTGGTGGTGGCGGCAGTTGGGGTGCTCGGCTGGGGAGAGTGGCTCAACTGGCGCTGGTCGCGCTCCCTGCTCGGGCGCGGCCAAGGGCCTTGCGAGGTGGTGGTCGTGCTCGGGTACCGCAACCCGCAGCCGACGGCGAACCTGATCAACCGGTGGCGGGTACGCGCGGGGATCCGTTCCGTCTCCGCCGGGCGCGCGGGGACCACACGTGTCGTTTTCAGCGGTGGCGCGGTCGGCGGCGGCGCCGCCGAGGCACGCCTGATGGCCGACCATGCGCGGACCGTGCTCCGCTTCGCGGGCCCGGTGGTCCTCGAGGACCGGTCCACGACGACTTGGGAGAACATCGCGAACATCGTGCCCCTGATCGAGGACGCCGACCGCATCAAGATCGTCTCCCAGCCGGCCCACGCGCTCAAGGCCCGGGCGTATCTCCGCCGTCGGCGCCCCGATCTCGCCCGGAGGCTGGTGCGTGCGGGGGACTACCGGCCCGGTGAGTGGATCCTCGCCAAACCCGTGCTCGCCCTTTACGGACTCTGGACGCTGCGCGGACTGGACCCCGCAGAACGCGGGGGGCCCGGATGGCCGGAGTTCTCGGGCGTCGAGGTCAGCGGTGCTCCGGCCGGGGCTCGCCCAGCCGGCGCCCGGCGCGGTCGCCCAGAGCGGTGACCCAGCCGGGCAGCCGGGAGTGCCGCGCCGCCTCGTCGCCCCGCACGTGGTGACGGGGGTGCGGGCCCGGACCCGGCAGCGCACGGGCCGTCGCGCCCAGCAGGCGCGCCGTGGTGGTGGGTGCGAGGCCCTGCATGCGTACGGCCACCTTGGCGGCCGGGGTGAGGACGAGTTCGGGACGGCGCCGCTCCGCCGCGCGGACGATGGCCCTCGACGCCCGCCGCGCGTCCATGGACAGCAGCGGCAGCGTGGCCGCCGTGGCGAACCAGCCGTACTCGGCGCCGGGACGGCCGTTGAACCGTGCCGCCGTGTGGGAGCCCGTCCGCATCAGGCCCGGGTAGACGGTCGTCACGCTCACGCCCGAACCGGAGAGTTCCGCCCGCAGGCCCTCCGAGAACCCGGCGTGGGCGAACTTCGCCGTGACGTACGGCAGTAGGTGCGGCGCGGCGATCCGGCCGCCGATCGAGGAGATGCTCACCAGCGTGCCCGCCTCACTGGCCCTGAGGTCCGCCAGCGCGGCGAAGGCCAGGCGCAGGGGAGAGAAGAACATGGTCTCCATCGCCTGACGGAAGTCCTCCTCCTCGAACGTGTCCACGGGGCCGACCTGGATGATGCCCGCGTTGTTGACCAGGATGTCCAGCCGGCCGAAACGGTCGTGCACCGCGTCGAGCAGCTGCCGGGGAGCCTCGGGATCGGAGATGTCACAGGCGTGCGCGGCGACGTCGGCGCCCTGCGCGCGCAGCTTGCCCTCCGCCGCGGCGAGCCCTTCGGCGCCGCGTGCGCAGAGCATGACCCGGCAGCCCCGCCCGGCGAGCTCGCGGGCGATGAGCAGACCGAGACCGCGGGACGACCCGGTGACCAGGGCGGTACGGCCTGCGAAGCGGTTCGGGCGTGAGGTCATCGCGCTGCTCCCGGTGAGGCAAGAGGTGGACCGGTTTCCGATGTTCCCTGTCCTGGTTTCCCCTGCTCCCATTCCTACACGGCCGGGGCCCGCCGACCACCGGGCGGCGTCCGGTGCTCGGGCAGGCGCGCTCGCGCGGGCCTCCCGCACGGTGATACACGAAACAAAATTCAGGTAATTCTTGACGCGAGTGAAAGCGGGCCGCATCCTGAGGTATCGAGGACCGGAAGCGCTGCAACCAGGGGAGTCATGTCGTGCCCGAGCAGAGATCCCTTGGCTGCCGGCCGCTGACGGAGCGGTCGCGGGCCGTCCAGCCGCCTGCGGGACCTGACCGTCTTGAGTGGCCCGAACTGCGGATCGCCTCGCACTCGTCGGGCGACCGGGTGACCGTGACGGTCCGCGGAGAGCTCGACGTCGACACCGCGCCCCAGCTGTACAACGCGGTCGGCGCGGCCCTGGCCCGCTCCCGGTGCGGGGTGGACCTCGATCTCGGCCGCGTCCCCTTCTGCGACTGCAGCGGGCTCGGCGCCCTGCTCAGGGCACGGCACGGCGCGCTCGTCCAGGGCAAGACCCTGACCCTGAGTGCGGCGGCCCCCTGCGTCGCCCAGCTCCTTGCCCTCACGCACACCCGCACCCTCTTCTCCGCCGCGTAGGCCAAGAGTCCGGCCGGCCGGGCGCCGCCCCCGTGCCGTAGCGGCCGTATGGTCGCCGGACGCCAGCCGCGGTCGCCGGACGCCGGGCCCCCGGCCGTCAACTGTTCGCCCGATTGGGTACGTTGACCGCAGAGCCACCGGGCACCGCGCCCGGCCACGGCGTCACGACCCAGCAGAGAGCGGTACCGCCGATGACGTACGAGCAGCCACTGTCCGAGCCGGACGCCGAGGCCGAGGGCCCCACCGCGGCGGAGCGTGCCGGGCGCGAGGCGGTCCGTCGTCAGGCCCAGGGCATGGGCCACCACGAGGCGGCCCGCGCCTTCCGCCGGCTCGCCGCCGCACCGGACAGTCCGTCGGAGGACGAGGTGGACGAGCTGGACGACCCGTCCGACACGCCGGACGGAGGGCGCCGCGTGGCCGAACTCGCGGAGTGGGAACGCATCGTGGAGCAACTGTCCCTCCACGCCGGTACGTACGACGTCGACTCGGATCCGTATGTGCAGGGGGAGCGCGCGGCCGGCTGACGCCGCCCCCTGCCTCCGGCCGCCCTGGCGACGGCGGCTGTCGTCGGCTACGGCGTGTTCGGCAGGCGGACCGTCACGACAAGGCCTCCCGCGGAGCGGGGCCGAAGGTCCAGGCGGCCGTCGTGGGCCCGTACGACACTGGCCACGATGGCGAGGCCGAGGCCCGCTCCGACGTGTTCGCCGGTGCGGACGCGTGCCGTTCCGCGCTGGAAGGGCTCGGCGAGCGTCGCCACCAGGTCGGGGGAGAGGCGTGGGCCGCTGTTCTCGACCCGCAGCACGCTGCTGTCGCCGTCCGCCGTGGTGTGCACCGTCACGGTGCCGCCGCTCGGGACGTTGTGCACCACCGCGTTCTGGACCAGGTTCGTGACCATCCGCAGCAGCAGCTCCGCCGATCCGTCGGTGTGGGCGGCACCGCCCGTGACGTCGAGGGCGGTCCCGCGCTGCTCGGCGAGGGCCAGCAGGGACTCGGCGGCCTCCTCGGCGAGGAGGGAGAGGTCGACCCGCTCGCGGGTGAAGCTTCCGCTGTCGCCCCGGCTGAGCAGCAGAAGGGCCTCGGTGAGATCGATGGCCCGCGCGTTGACCGCGTGGAGGCGGTCGATGATCTCCCGGTGGTCCCGTGCCGGATCCCGGCGGGCCACATCGAGCAGCGAGCGGGTGATGGCGAGCGGGGTGCGCAGCTCGTGGGAGGCGTTCGCGGCGAACCGGCGCTGCTCGTCCATGTGGGACTCCAGCTCCCCCAGCATGGCGTCGAACGTGTCGGACAGCTCCCGGAATTCGTCCTGACGCCCCGTCATGCGAATGCGGTGAGTCAGCGTGCCTCGGCCCACCCTGCGCGCCGCGTCCGTGATCTGCGTCAGCGGCGCGAGCATCCGCCCGGCCAGGAGCCAGCCCCCCACGAGGCCGAGCAGCAGCACGAACGCCATCACCGCCGCCGCCCTCGGGGCGAACACGCGCAACAGGTTGGACCGGACCGGAAAGACACCGTGCCCGGTGGTGTCGGCGGAGACGAGCAGGGCGCGCTCGGGGACGTACCGCAGCAGGAACACCCACACCGCCGCGAGCAGCAGGCCGCTCGCGAGCACGAGGAACCCGGCATAGCTGAGGGTGAGCTTGAGCCGGACGCTCGGACCCGGCGCCCTGCCCCCGGCCACCGGCCCGGGCGCCCTGTTCACCGCCACTGGCCCCGGCGCCCTATCCACGGCCATCGGCCCCAGAGCCGTTCTCGCCCCGGTCGCGCGGCGGGGCGTCGATCCGGTAGCCGACGCCGGGCACCGTGGCGATGACCCAGGGTTCACCGAGCCGTTTGCGCAGGGCGGAGACGGTGATGCGCACCGCGTTGGTGAGCGGATCGGCGTTCTCGTCCCACGCCCGCTCAAGGAGTTCCTCGGCGCTCACCACGCCGCCTTCCGCACCGACCAGGACCTCCAGGACGGCGAACTGCTTGCGGGTGAGCGGTACATGGCGCCCGTCCCGGAAGACCTCCCGGCGGAACGGGTCGAGCCGCAGGCCCGCGATCTCCCGGACCGGCGGCCGGGCATGGGCGCGCCTGCGGTCGAGCGCCCTCAGCCGCAGCACCAGCTCCCGCAGTTCGAACGGCTTGGTGAGGTAGTCGTCCGCGCCGAGCGCGAAGCCGGACGCCTTGTCGTCGATGCGGTCGGCGGCCGTCAGCATGAGGATCGGGATGCCGCTGCCGGACGCCACGATGCGCCGGGCCACGTCGTCCCCGGACGGGCCCGGGATGTCGCGGTCAAGGACCGCCAGGTCGTAGGTGTTGACGTCGAGCAGTTCCAGGGCGGTGTCGCCGTCGCCCGCGATGTCCGCGGCGATCGCTTCGAGCCGCAGACCGTCCCGTACGGCTTCGGCCAGATAGGGCTCGTCCTCCACGATCAGTACGCGCATGTCCGAAGCCTAAGCAGCACCGCGTATCGCCGACGTATCCACGGGGCGGGCGCGCCCGCGGCGCCGCTCAGGGCGCGGACGACAGGAGGGGGCGGGGCGCGTCCACGGCCGCGACCGCCGCGGGCCGACGCCACCAGCGGCGTGAGGCGAGCCCGGCAAGGACGGCGCCGACGGCGTTGACCAGCACATCGTCCACCGAGGTCACCCGGTCGAGCCTCAGCACGTACTGCGCGGTCTCGACCAGCGCGGAGCAGCCGGCCCCGAGGGCCAGGATCCGCGGCAGGGACGCGAGGGCCGCGAAGCGCACGGGGGCGAAGAAGCCGAGCGCCGCGAAGACCAGGAGGTTGCCGACGATGCCGAGCGTGCCCATGGTGACCAGGTCCCGCAGCGGCACCAGGCTCACCCGCTCCGGGACCACTCCGGCTCCGCCGCCCGGCATCAGGGTCAGCCACAGGAACGGCACCGTTCCGTGCACCATGCCCACCTCGGCGAGCGACGTCCGCCGGGCGAGCGGCACCCCGGCCGCGCGGCGGCGGACGGTCAGCGCCCACGCCACGAGGACGGCCAGGGGGATCGTGACCAGCGTCATGAGCACCACGCCGTTGAAGGTGTCGTAACAGCCGTGCCACTGCCCGGCCATGCACCGGGGAGCGGACATCATGAGCGGCCGGCGCAGGAAGTTCAGGACGCCGGCGAGAGCGAGCAGCGCCAGGACGACGAGTCCGGCCCGGCCCGCGCGGCGCAGCGGTGACGGCGAAGAGGTGGGGTGGGTCATGCTCCCAGTGCAGTCGGCGGGCCGTTGCGAGGGCGTATGCGGTTTTCGATACACCGGCGATAGGCCGGCGGCCGGCCTCAGCCACTGGGGCGCGCGGTGCGGACCGGGGCGTCACGGGGTGCGGACCCGGGCGTCAGCCGTGCGGGCCCGAGCGCTAGGAGACGGGGACGCGCAGCGCCGCGAGGACCGGCAGGTGGTCGGTGGCCGCGCGCAGGTCCGCCTCGGAGATGCCGGGCAGGCCCATCGGCACCCCGCATCCCAGGACCTCCACCCCGGGGGTCGCGAACACCACGTCGATCCGTTGCAGCGGATCACCGAGCCGTGTGGTGTGCTCCCGTCCCCAGGGCTTCGTCGCCCAGCCGTCCTGGAGGGACTGCGCGAGCAGGCCGAAGGTGCGGCCGTCGGGCCGGTCGTTGAGGTCACCGGCGGCGACCGCGTGGGGTGTGCCGAGGGCGGACAGCTGGTCGAGCAGCAGCCGGCCCTGCCCGAGACGCTCCGTGTCGCTGACGCTCAAGTGGCAGCTCAGCACGCCGAGTCGGGCCCGGCCGAACCGCAGCACCGCGGTGGCGAAGCCGCGCTGGTGCAGACCGGGGGTGCGGGGGAGCAGGACGTCCTCGGTGCGCTCCACATGGGCGCGCAGCGAGCAGAGGATCATGGGTCCGGACGCCGTCGCGCCGCCCGAGACGTACATGAGCCCGGAGGTGCGGGCGAGGCGGGCGGCGGCCTTGCGCCAGCGGAAGAACCGCGGCGCTTCCTGGACGCACACGATGTCGGGCCGGCAGGCGCTGATGACCCGGGCCAGGGCGGGCACGTCGTCCCGCATCGAGCGGATGTTGTAACTGAGTACGCGGACGATGACGGAGCCGTCGGGCTCGGTAGCCGAATCGGGCAGATCCTGCACGCTTTCCCTCTCCACGCTTTCCCTGTTCCCCGCGGCGGTCGGACATGGCGTCCCACCACCGGTACCCGCGAGGCTACCCCCGGCGCACCACCGCAGACGCGCCGACCAGCCGATTCCCGCCTTGCCGCCACAAGTTGGGAACACACCGCCACAACTTGAGGAACGCGCCGCCACGGCGTGAGGAACGCGCAGCGACGAACGGGCCACGACGCGGAGGCTACGACGGCCGCGCCGAGACGGCTTGCCACGACGAGAGGCCGTCGGCCGAAACCCGCGGCCGACGGCCTCTCACGCTCGCGCGACGGTCACCTGAAGAGGCGGTCGGAGCTGGTGGCCATGCGGTGGGTGGAGCCGTGACGGTTCACCCAGTCACGTACGAGGTTGATGGCGTTGGCGCACTGCCAGCTGTCGTCGTACTCGCGCACCCCGGTGAAGGCGCCGTATCCCGCGATGATGCCGTCCACGCCGGCGTCGCCCAGGAGCTTGTCGACGTACCAGGGGTCGTTGTAGGTGGTCGTCCAGGACATCGTCGCCGCGAGGCGTCCCGCGGACCGGTCGGCCGCGCCCTTCTTCAGTTCCGCGCAGGTGTTCCAGGTGGCCTCGGTGCAGTTGCCGAACCCGTTGGTGATGTCCGTGTCGCCGTAGTCCATCACCCTGCGGCCGTGCGGGAATCCGGAACCCGACCGGTCGAAGGCGGCCACGACCTTGTCACGGCTGCCCGTCGTGGTGATGCCCTCCAGCGGGCCGAGTCTGCCCTCCAGGCTCTGCCAGCCCCGGCCGCCGACGTCGGGGGTGCTGCCGCCGTGGTATTCGAAGAAGCCGTACATCACCTGGATCCCGGCGGCCGTCAGACGCTGCGCCTTGTCGCGCAGCCCGGCGACGCTGCACGTGCGGTTGGGCGCCTCTCCGCAGTAGTTGGGGTCCTTGATGTCCAGCCAGATCAGGGACAGACGGCGGCCCGCCCTGGCGTTGGACAGGATGCGGTCGATCAGGCTGTCGAAGCTCGGTCCGCGCCGGGTGTCGCCGGCCGAGGAACAGTCGTGCCAGGCGCGCCATTCGTCCGGGTTCCACCAGGCGCAGACGTCGATCTCGATGCCGTTGGCGCCGTGCTTGAGCGCGGCGTCCACTCCGTCCAGGGTGTCGACGCGGTGGGCGATGGCGTAGATCGCGTGCCGCTGATCGGCCGCCGCGGCCGGAGTCGCGGCCAGCGCGGTGGCGCCGACGAACGCGCACAGGGCGGCGATCAGGGCCGACAGCGCCCGGCGGCGGGTGCCACGGCGTAAGTGTGTGCTCAAGGAGGTCGCTCCTTCATGAGGTGTGTCCGGCGCCGGAGCCACGGCGGGCCCCCATAAGGGGTGTGATGACGTCCGGTCGCCGGGGTGCGGGGCGGGCCTCGCCGCGCCCCGTCAGATGGCCGGCCGGCGGCCCGCGTTGCGCCCGTGAAAGCGCCTTCACCAATTCATCACATTCGGGCTGCGGGCGGGCTATTGGGTGGGCGGTGTTGGACGAGGGATGGACATGAGCACCCCATCGTTTAGACTCATTGTCCAAACCTGCTCGGCTCGTCCAAAACTCGGGAGTGTGTGTGACGCGCGGTGCGAGGGGAGCTGATGCGGGCCCCGGTACCGGGGACGCGCCCGGCCCGGTCGACGGGGACGAGCACCTCATTCGCGAGGCCGAGAAGATCGCCCTCGCGCTCGGCCGCATGTTCCCCGGGCTGTGCGAGGTCGTGCTGCACGACCTGCGTGACCCGCGGCACGCGATCCGGGCCATCGAGAACAACCTGTCGGGACGTCAAGTGGGCGACTCCGCGACGGAGTTGGGGCTCGCACGCATCGAGGATCCGGACTACCCCGGTGTGATCCAGAATTACCCCAACCAGTTCCCCGACGGCCGCCCGGCCAAGAGCACGTCCATCGGGATCAAGAACGCCTCCGGCCAGTACGTCGCCGCCCTCTGCCTGAACCTCGACGTATCGGTGCTGTCCCCGGTGGCGCTCGCCCTGGCGAACCTGGTGGCCACGGACGCCGAGCACGGCGAGCGGCCCCTGGAAGCCCTGCGGGACCGCAACGCGCGCGAGCTGCGCCGGGCGGTGGAGGAGCTGGCCGCCGAGCGCGGGGCCACGCCGCGGTCACTGGGTCGCGAAGACAAGAAGGCGCTCGTACGACGGCTTCACCAGGAGGGGTACTTCGACTCGCGCGATGCTGCCCGGACCATCGCCGACCTGCTCGGCGTGTCCCGTGCGACCGTCTACAACTACGCGCGCCAAAAGCCCAGTTGACCGGGCCTCCTCACCCCTCCCCGCTAGCGCCCCGCCCTTCCAGGGCACCAACCGCTCCCGAAGAAGACGGACACCGCCTGTGACCACCCCCTCCCACCCGGCCGATCCCGACGCCCACGTCGGGCGCACCCTGGCAGATCCCCACGCCCACGTCGGGCGCACCCTGGCCGATCCCGACACCCCGTTCGCCGTCGTGGACGTCCACAAGGTGCGGCGCAACATCGAGCGCTTGTCAACGCGGGCCGCCCGCATGGGAGTTGACCTGCGCCCCCATGTGAAGACGGCCAAGAGCCTCGATGTCGCGGCACTCCTGCACGACGGCGCCCCCGGCCCCATCACCGTCTCCACCCTCGCCGAGGCCGAAGCGTTCGCGGACGGCGGCTACCGCGACATCACGTATGCCGTCGGCATCGATCCGCACAAACTCCCGCGCGTGCTCGCGCTGTTGGGGCGCGGCATTGCGCTGCGCGTCCTGCTGGACAGCCGCGAGCAGGCGGAGTTCGTCGCCCGGGCCTCGCGCGAGGCGCGGATCCCCGTCCCCGCCCAGATCGAGATCGACTGCGACGGACACCGCGGCGGCGTCAAACCCGAGGCGCCCGAGCTCATCGAGATCGGCCGCGTCCTGCACGACGCCGGCTGTCTGGACGGCGTGCTGGCGCACGCGGGGGAGTCCTATTTCGCCTTCACGGCCGAGGAGCAGCGCCGGGCGTCGGACAACGAGCGCGATACCGCCGTCACCGCGGCGGAACGGCTGCGCTCGGCGGGGCTGCCGGTCGCCACGGTCAGCGTCGGCTCGACACCGACCGCGCACTTCGCCGAGGACCTCACCGGGGTCACCGAACTGCGCGCCGGCAACTACGTGTTCTTCGACCTCGTCATGGCCGGCCTCGGCGTGTGCCGCGTCGAGGACCTCGCGCTGTCCGTCGTCGTCACCGTCATCGGCCACCGCCCCGAGTACGGCTGGATCGTCACCGACGGCGGCTGGATGGCCATGTCCCGCGACCGCGGGACCTCCGCGCAGGCGCAGGACCAGGGGTACGGTCTGGTCACCGACCTGGCGGGCAACGCGGTCCCGGGGCTGGTCATGACCGCCGCCAGTCAGGAACACGGCACCCTCACCGCCCGCGACGGCGCTCCGCTCCCCGACCTGCCGATCGGCACCCGACTGCGCGTCCTGCCGAACCACGCCTGCGCCACCGGCGCCCAGCACCGGGGCTACCACGTCGTCGACGGTTCCCGGCCGGCCGCCGGTCCCCCCGAGATCCAGGACTTCTGGACCCGCGTGAGCGGCTGGTGACCCGGGCCGGTGCCCTGTCGTCCGGTCGATCGTTATTGGCTGGCCGGGACGCGGCCGTTCTGCCAGCATCTGCGGATGCTCACGCTCACCGATGATCTCGGCCACCTCTCGTTCGTCGTCGCGGGCGACGGCTCACCCGTCGTTCTGCTCCATGCCGGGGTCGCGGACCACCGCATGTGGGACGAGGTCGTGCCCGGTCTGACAGAGGCACACACCGTCATCCGCTACGACCTGCGCGGCTTCGGCCAATCCGCCCTGCCCGAAGGCCCGTTCAGCGAGGCCGACGATCTGCGCCGCCTTCTGGACCACCTCGGGCACGACCGCGTACGGCTCGTCGGCGCGTCGTGGGGCGGACGGGTGGCCCTGGACTTCACCCTCGTCCACCCGGAGCGGGTGCACTCCCTCACGCTGCTCGCGCCGCCGTGGCCCGGATACGACTGGTCCGCGGACATGATCGCGTACGACGAGGAGGAGACGGCGGCGCTGACGGCGGGGGACCTCGACGCCGCGGTGCGCGTCAACCTGGACATGTGGCTGCGCGGCCCGTCCCGCGGCTGGGACGACGTCCCGGCCGGCCTCGCGGACCGGCTGTCGGGCCCGCTGCGGACCTCGCTGCAGAACCAGGACGCGGTCGGCGCGCTCTCCCAGGGCCCGGGCAAGGGTGCGGTGTCCGCCGTCCGGGTCCCCACCCTGGTGGGAGTCGGCGCGCTCGACACCCCCGACTTCCGGGCGATAGCCCGGCGCTACGCCACCGACATCCCCCGCGCCACCCTGACCGAATTCGCCTCCTCCGCCCACCTCATCGCACTGGACGCGCCCCGCGAACTGACCGGCGTGCTGAGCAAGTTCCTGGCCGATTGAGACAACGCTCACAGAGCAGGGCGACCGCGGAGCCGCGGAGAGGCGAAGCGGCGTGAACCGGGGGATACCCGCAGGCCAGGCGCGTCGCGGGCCCTGCGACAATCATCACGTGTCACAACATCCAGCAACCGCGGCGCCCGCCATCATCCTGGGCATCGACGACCTGCGCCCCCTGCCCCGCGCCACCCGCATCGCCCGTACCAGCCGGGAAGGCATCGCGCTCCTGGAGGAACACCGGGACCGGTTCGTCGACGAACTCTGGCTCGACCACGACCTGGGCGGCGACGACAGCATCCTGCCCGTGGTGACCCTCCTGGAGGAGGCCGCTTTCCACGGGCGCCCCTTCCGGATCGGCATGGTCTACGTGCACAGCGCCAACCCGATCGGGTCCGAGACCGTCGTGCGGTCACTCACACGTTGGAACTACCCCGTGCGGCGCGCCACGGCCTGAGGCGCCGGCCCGCGAGTGGACGCAGCGCCGCACGATGGTGGCGTATATGGCCATCTGCCCAGGTCCGGCAGGCGGTTGGGCGGCCGTTTCTGGTGGCGCCCATGGCTGGGCATTATGTCTACTTCGGCCCAGAATGGTGCACATTGTCGGCATCGGAGGATGGTTGCCAGAAGCTGGAGGGTGCGGGATGGTTGCCGAACGACAACATTCCCTACGAGCCTGTGAGGTGAGGGGTTCGCCCAGCGGATCCTCGAGATTTGGTGACTACCACCAACGCGGCAACCGACGGTCCCACTCAGGGGGCCTCCCTGTGGAGCAAAGCCCCCTATCCCGTCCTGATAGCTGATCGGCAGGGCGCGATCGTCCTGGCCAACGAGCCCGCCACGGTGCTGCTGCCGCGGGCGCGGCCCGGGACGCCGATGGCGGACGCCGTACCGGACTGGCTGGCGGCGGCCCATGCCGGGCTGAACGCCGCCGACGGGGACGAGGGCGACGGGGCCGCCATCGCATCGGGCCCCGTGGCCGAGCGGATCTTCGAGGCACATCCCACCACCGAGGACGGCGGCACCGTGCTGTGGTGGCTCGTCGACGCCACCGACCACCGGATCGCCCAGGAGGCTCTGCGCCGGGAGCGCAGCCGTACCGAGTTCCTCGGCAGGGCGTCCAATCTGCTGCTCTCCTCGCTGAACCTGGAGCGCTGCACCCACGTCACCGCACAGATGGCCGCCGGGCACCTCGCCGACGCCGCGGTGGTCGTCGCCCCCGTGCGCGGACACCGGATGCCGATCGTGACGTGCGAGCGCGGCGGCAGTCCGGTGCCCTCGGCCCCGAGCGTCGAGCCGGAATCCGTACCCGGCCTCGCCGAAGCGCTCCAGGGCTTTCCCCCCGTGCCCACCCGGTGGGTCGACCCGTCCGCGGTCCCCGACTGGGTACTGCCCGACGGCTTCGGGCCGGCCGGCTCGATAGTGGTCACCCCGCTGCCCGGGCACGGCGTACCGGCCGGAGCACTGATCCTGCTGCGGCGCGCGAGCAGTGCCGGGTTCACCGCCGAGGAAGAGGTCTTCGCCCGGCTGTTCGCGGCCCGCGCGGGAGCCGCGATGTCGGCGGCCCGCCTGTACGCGGACCAGTCGGCCATCACCGACGTCCTGATGCGCGAACTGCTGCCGCCCACCCTCCACCAGGTCTCCGGCGTGGACTTCGCGGGCGGCTACCGTCCCTCCGAGGACCACGAGCGGATCGGCGGCGACTTCTACGACGTGCACCACGCGGCAGAGGCGGGCGCGCCCTCCCTGGTCGTGCTCGGTGACGTGTGCGGCAAGGGCCTGGAGGCCGCCGTGCTCACGGGCAAGATCCGCAACACCCTGCACGCCCTGCTGCCGCTCGCCGACGACCACCAGCGCATGCTGAGCCTGCTGAACATGGCGCTCCTGAACTCCCACCACACCCGGTTCGCCACCCTCGTGCTCGCCTCGGCGGTACGCGAGGGCGGCTCGGTGCGGATGAGGGTGACCAGCGCGGGCCATCCCGCGCCGCTGATCGTGCGCGCCACCGGAAAGGTCGAGGAGGCCCGCACGCGGGGCACCCTGATCGGTGCGATCCCCGAGGTGCGCGCGGCCACCGACGAGGTGTTCCTGGCCCCCGGCGAGACCTGTGTCCTGTACACGGACGGTTTCACCGAGGCCAGGGGCGGCCCGATGGGCGACGTCATGTTCGGCGAGGAGCGGCTGCGACGCGTGCTGGCGGAATGCGCGGGCATGCCCGCCGAGAGCATCGTGGAACGCGTCCAGATGGTCGCCTCGCAGTGGGTCGGCAGGGGACGGCACGACGACATGGCCCTGGTGGTCGTCTCCGCGCCCCGCAACCACCACCTGAGCGCGGTGAACGGCCACACACGGGGCAGGTTCACCGCATGAGTACCGAACTTCGTACGGCGCCACCGGACACGGCGTCGTTGGTGACCGGGCTGTGGGAGGCCGTCCTCGCCGGCGACGAGTACGCGGCGACCGCCTTCGTGCACGGCGCCCTGGACGACGGCCACGATCCGGAGGGCGTGCTGCTCGACGTGATCGCGCCCGTCCAGTTCAAGGTCGGCGAAGAGTGGGCGGCCAACCGGATCAGCGTCGCGCACGAGCACGCGGCGACCGCCATCAACGAACGTGCCGTGGCGGCACTTTCCCTGCACCCGGCCGCCCGCACCACGCCCCACCGCGGGCGGATCACCGTGGCCTGCGTGGACGGGGAGTGGCACGCGCTGCCCGCCCGGCTCCTCGCCGAGGTGCTCAAACTGCGGGGCTGGCACGTGGACTACCTGGGCGCCCAGGTTCCCGTCCCGCACCTCATCGCCCACCTCCACCGCACCGGCCCCGGCCTGGTCGCGCTCTCCAGCTCCATCGCCACCCGGCTGCCCACCGCGCACGCCACCATCACGGCCTGCCAGGCCGTGGGCGTGCCGGTCGTGGTGGGCGGGGCCGCCTTCGGGCCGGGTGGACGCTATGCCCGCCTGCTCGGCGCGGACGCATGGGCGCCGGACGCCCGCTCGGCCGCCGACCGCATCGAGCAGAGCCCGCCGGCCCGGCCCGAGACCGGCCACCAGCCGATCGACGACCTGCCGCACCTGGACGACCAGGAGTACACGATGGTCACGCGCACGAGGACCGCCCTCGTGCGCACCGTGATGCGCGGCCTCGACGAGGCGTTCCCGGCCGTCCGGCGGTACAGCGAGGTCCAGCGCGAACGCACCGCCGAAGATCTGGCGCACATCGTGGACTTCCTCGGCACCGCCCTCTACCTGGACGACGCCGATCTGTTCACCGGATTCCTCGGCTGGACCGCGTCCGTCCTGGTCGCGCGCGGCGTTCCGGCGCAGAGCCTGCCGCCCGCCCTGCACCTGCTGGCGGGAGAGCTGAAGGACTTCCCCCGTGCCACCCGCTTTCTGCGACTCGGCGTCGACAGACTCGCCACCCCGCCCGCACCTCCCGCACCCGCCAGGAACCACCCGTGAGCAACCAGCCCTCAAGTCACCTGCGTCTGACGGCCGTCGACACGGCGACCGCGGTCCGCATAGAGCTGGACGGGGACCTCGACTACGACAACGGCGACGTCCTCCTGGACGCGGTCACCGACAAGCTGGCCGCCCAGCCCGGACTGCGCGACCTGACCCTGGGCTGCGCCGGACTCGGGGCGATCGACTCCACAGGACTTGCCACCCTGCTGATGATCCGCCGCCGCACGGACGCGGCCGGAGTGCTCCTGCACCTGGAGGACCGCACCGCACCGCTCGACCGGCTCCTGACGCTCACGGACACCCTGGACCACCTCACGGCGAGCCCCGCCGGCGCCGTGCGCGAGACCTCCGGCCCGGGCGAGCCCCGGGCGGACACGGAGGAAGCCATACCGGCCCGCCCCACCGGACCGGACGGCAGCGCCTGAGCCGCGCCACCGCCGACCCCGCGGGCGCCACGGCGACCGCAGTGCCCGACGACCGGTCGCCGCCCCGCCGCCCCGCCGAGCGCCGTCGCGGCTCCCGGCGAGGCGTGCGGACGCCGCGCGGGCCCGTCCCGGCCCTCAGACCGTACTGAGCGGATGCGCCGCCGTCGCCGAGCGCGGCGGCCAGGTGCCCGGGGCGAGGATGCCCAGCACATAGGCCCGCGCGACCAGCGCGGGACGGGTCTCGGCGTCCAGGAGTTCCCGCAGGCGACTCAGGTGGTAGTCGACCGTCTGCCGCGACAGGTTCAGGGACGTGGCGATGTCGCCGTTGCTGCTGCCGGCGGCCAGCAGGGACAGGATCCGGATCTGCGCGGGCGTCAACGAGGGGTGCGCGCCGTGCGCCAGACTCAGATGGGTGACGACCGCCCACACGTGCCGGGCCCGCGACACCGAGTGCCCGACCGTCGTCAGATGCAGCTGCGCGCGGCGCTGGCGCCCCTGGCTGTCCACCAGCACCGCTGATGTCTCCATCCGTCTGGTGCGCCGGGATATCAGACCCTGCCACCCGTGCCCCAGCCGGTCGAGGCCCGGATCCGCGGCCAGCAGGGTGTGGGCGCGCCGCCCCACGAGTTCCGGTACGCGCAGGCCGAACAGCTCGGCCGCCGCCGAACTCGCCGTCACCACACGCCCGTTGGGGGAGAGCAGCGCACAGGGCAGCCCGCTGTGGTCGCGCAGCGCGCTCAGGTCGTCCTCGGCCTCCTGGCGCCGCACCGTGGCCCGCAGGTGCTCGGTCACATCGACGTATATGCCCGCGACACACGTCCGCGCGCTCTCCCGCACGGGGAAGCGGTGCCCCACCGCGTGGCCCGCGCTGCCGTCGCGCCGCCGGTAGCGCAAGGTGTGGCGCACCGGGGTGCCCCGGGTGAGGATCTCCTGGTCGAGGGCGCGGAAGTGGGCGGCCTCGGCGGGCGGGTCGAAGTCCTCGATGTACTTGCCGACGAGGTCGGCCGGAACCGTGCCGTAGACGTGCGCGTAGGCATGGTTGGCCCACAGATAGCGGCCGTCGCTGTCGCGGATGAAGGCCGCGGCCGGAGCCAGGTTCACCAGGTCCGCGAACGCCGCGTACTGACGCGGCGCGTCGGGGCCCGCCCCGGCCCGCGCGGCCAGGTCGGGCGTCCGGCCGTGGACGTCGTTCTCGTCCGCGGGCCGGCCCGCGTCGAAGGAGCGGCCGTCGAAGCGGCCCTGCCGGGGCTCGTCGACCTCCCGCCAGAACACCGGATGGTGTTCGAGCAGCGCCTTGAGGCTTGAGTCGTCCACAGTGGTCTCTCCGTCCGTATGCGGCCTGTAGGCAACCGGCTGACGCACTGTCACATCGCGATGGGTATCCCGTCCCGATCCCGCGCATGCTCGGTTCTCGGCCGAATGACGGCCGGTCCATGAGCCCTGTGGCACCCCCCGATGCCCCAACACGGCCTGCTATTCAGGCATTTGCCTGAATGGAAGACGCCCCCCGCGGCGATGCGGACGCCGGTTGCCGTGGTCCCCTTGAGTGTGCGGGTGAATACGCTCCGACACGAACCCGGGGACATGTCCCCCGCGCTCGACGCGCATCACCGATCGGTACGACGACACGCATGACGTGGCCGGCGACCCCCACGGCCCCCACGCCGCGAGCGGCCCCGTACCGACAGTGACCCCGATCTGGACGAATGGAGACGAACTTCAGTGAGCAAGGTGCTGTTAGTGCATGCCAAGGGTGGTCCGCCGCTCGGTCACGTCCTGAACCGGACGGCGGCGAGGGCGGAAGTGCACCTGCTGGCGCTCAGCGCTCTTCCTCCCAGCGTGACGGACTGCGCCCGGACGCTGTGCGCCTCGGTCGAGACACCCGCCGACGCGGAACGCTCCGACCTGGTCTCCCTCATCGTTTCGCGGGCCGAGGCCGTGGGCGCGGACGCGGTGCTGACCTTCTCCGAATACGCGGTCGTGGCCGTCGCCGAGGCGTGCGAGGTGCTCGGGCTCAAGGGGGCGGGCAAGGCCTCCGAGCTCGCCCGGGACAAGCGCCTGATGCGCCGCACCTGGCACGAACACGGCCTCGCACAGCCGCAGTTCCGCGCCGTCGGTACGGAGGCCGACCTGCACGCGGCGGCCGACGTCCTGCCCTTCCCGCTGCTCCTCAAGGCGGCCTGGAGCGCGGGCTCCACGGCCCACCAGATCATCCGCTCCCCGCACGAGCTGTCCGACGCCTGGCACCGCTCCCGCGAAGTGATGGCCGAATCCGCTCAGTTGGGCTATGCGGAACTGCACGTCGCCGAGGCCCAGGGGCACTTCGTGGTCGAGCAGATCGTCACCGGCACCGCGTCCGACTGGTTCGAGGAGCCCGGCTGGGGCGACTACGTCAGCGTCGAGGGCGTCGTCGCGGACGGCACTTTCCACCCGGTGTGCCTCAGTGGCCGGATGCCGACGGTCGAACCGTTCACCGAGCGCGCCGGCATCACCCCCGCCCTGCTGTCCCCGGACGCCCAGGACCGTGTGGTGGCGCTCGCCCGCGAGGCCGTGGACGCGCTCGGTCTGCGCGACTGCGGCACCCACACCGAGATCAAGCTCGGCGCCGACGGCGGCATGTGGCTGATCGAGACCGCCGCCCGGTTCGGCGGCGCGATGACCGTGCCGCAGATCGAGGACGTCTTCGGGCTCGACCTCGTCGGCATGCTCGTGGACCACCTCGTGGGCCGGCCGGTCCAGTGGCCCGCACAGGCCCTCGGCCCGGCCGAGGCGCACGGCGCCGCCGGCTCCCTCGTCGTGCTCGCCGTCGACGGCCGGGGCGAGGCATGGCGGGAGCGCAAGATCTGGGACTTCCCGTCCGTCGCCAAGGAGGTGCCGCTGAGCCCGGGCAGCGAGCTGTCGGTGGTCGCCGAGAGTTCCCTGCCCGACGGCGACGTGGTGCCGGTCTACGACCCGGCGGGCGGTGCCAACACCATGGCGGCCCTGTGCCTGCTCTCCGCCGCCGACGCACGCACCGTGCTGCACGACTTCGAGACGCTGGTGGACGCCCTGCCCCAGGTCCTGCCCGCGACGCGCCCCGAGGAGGTCTCCGCATGACGGCCACCCTGTGCACCGGCGCCCCCGAGCCCGCCACCGACCGCACGGTGATCGGCGAGTACCTCTCCCTGCCGCTGTTCCGCACCCTCTCCGGCGTCCTGGCGGGACACCCGTACCTCAAGGTCGTCGTCGACCGCGCCGAGAACACCTGGCACCTGCTGGACACGCAGGCGCACCCCTTCCACGTGAACTACATAGCCACCCGCGTCCTCGGCATGGAACTCGCCGAACTCGACGCCGAGCTGGACGCCTTCAACGCCTCCGTCTACATGGACCCCGAGCGCCGGTTCCTGCTCGGTGTGCTGTCCCTGCACACCGACGAGGACGCCGAGGGGCGAGAGCGCACCTTCCTCGTCCTGGAGACGACCGAGGCCGACACCATGAACGGCGAACTCCTGGAGTACTTCTACGAGTTCGTCCGGGTGCGCGTCGACGGCAGGCTCCCCGTGCTGCTCAAGCCCGCCAACCACGGGCAGGAGGAGGAACTGGCGGCGATCAGCGAACTGCGCGTCCCGCGCATCCTGAGCCACGAACTCTTCGGCTCCCGCGTCCGCACGGCCCTCAACGTCGGCGAGGCCACCGGGCGGCTGCGGTACTTCCGCACGAGCGAGGAGTACACCGCCGCCGCGGCGCAGCTCGGCTGGGCCGACATCGTGGCCATGCCCTGCCTGCCCGACGACGTGCCCAGGGCGGCCGGCTTCGTCAACACCGCCCCGATCACGCCCCTTTCGCACACCAACGTCCTGGCTTCCGGCTGGGGCATACCCAACGCGATCGTGCGCGACCTGGACCAGCTCGTCGAGAAGGACGACCTGAACGGCGCGTGGGTGCGCTACCGGGTGAGCGAGGAGGAGATCACCCTCGACCGCCTGGAGCAGGAGCCGGAGCTGCGCGCCCCGGCCTGGCACCAGCAGCGCATCCGCCTGGAGCCGCCCAAGGTCGAGGACGCGCCCGTGCTCTCCCTGCACCGGCTGCGCGCCGCCGACCGCGACCGCTACGGCACCAAGGCGGCCAACCTCGGCGAGCTGCACCACGTACTCGACAGCCGCACCGCCGACCTGACCGCGTTCTACGGACGGCCCCGCCCCCCGCGCGAGGACCTCTACGGCCACCTCGCCACCCGGCTCGGCCTCACCGGGCCCTCCGCGGCCGAACTCCGTTCCCGCGCCGCCGACTTCGTGGCCGCCACCGTGGGCGCACCCGAAGGCGTCGCCCTGCCCTTCGTCCTGCAGCAGCACTTCCTCGCCTCGTCGCCCGCCATCCAGCAGGGCATCGGCAAGCTCAAGATGGCGCTCGAACTCGACGCCGTCGACGTCCTGGACTCGCTCTGCCTGCAACTGCAGCAGCTGATCCGCCAGACGCCGGTGCCCGAGGCGATCGTCCGCCAGATCGGGCAGGCCTTCCCCACGGCGCCGACCCCGGACCGGCGCCTGGTGGTGCGCTCCTCCTCCAACGCCGAGGACCTGCCCGGCTTCTCCGCCGCCGGCGTGTACGACTCGGTCACCACCGTCCACGGCACCGACCAACTCCTCGACGCCGTACGGCAGGTGTGGGCCTCGCTGGTGTCGCCGCGCAGCGTCCGGCTGCGCCACCAGGTCGGGATCTCCCTGGACGACACCTACATGGGCGTGATCATCCAGGAGTACGTGCCCGCCTCCTTCGGCGGTGTCCTGGTGACCTGCAACCCGACCCGGCGCGGCGACTTCCGCAACGTCTACCTCAACTGCACGCCCGGCTCCCCGGAACAGGTCGTCGACGGCTCGGTCCTGCCGCAGCAGTACCTGTACAACGTCGTCGAGGGCGGCGGGCGGACCGTCGCGCTCGGCTCCTGGGGCAAGGGGCTGCCCGCCGCCACCCGCGCCCGGCTCGCCGACCTGTCCCTGACCGGCCGGCTCCTGCAGTCCCACTTCAGCGAGCCCGATGTGGACGTGCCGCTCGACATCGAGTGGCTGATGACCGAGCAGGGCGACTTCCGGCTGGTCCAGATCCGCCCCTACGCCCTGTGAGCCCGCGCCTCGTGTCACGCCCCCGCAAGGGGGCCACGGGCACGCTCACGCACACCGCCCGCCGGATCATCCGGCTCAACTACGGCTTCCAGCTGCTGTTCAACCTGCTGTGGTGGATGCCGGTCTTCTACGCCTACCAGAAACAGGCCGGGCTCTCCGACGAGCAGATCTTCGGCATCCAGAGCATCTACTACGTGGCGTTCTGCCTGTTCGAGATCCCCACCGGGCTCATCGCCGACCGCATCGGCGCCCGCAACTGCCTGCGGGCCGGCGCGGTCGTGATGACGGCGGCCAACCTGGCCCCCGTGTTCAGCGCCTCGTACAGCGGCTTCCTGCTGCACTTCCTCGCCATCGCCGTGGGCCGCTCGCTCACCTCGGGGGCGGCGAGCGCCTACCTGTACGACGGGCTGCGGGCCGAGAAGTGCGACGACCGCTACCTGAGCGCGGAGGGGGCGGCGCGCGCCTGGGGGCTCGCGGCCAAGGTCGTGTGCTGGCCGCTGGTCGGCCCCCTGATGGCCGTCTTCCACTCGGCCCCGTACGTGCTCAGCGCCGCCAGCGCCGCCGGATCCCTCGCCTGCGCCGTGGCACTGCCACGTCTCGCGGGGACCGGGCCCGGGGCCGATGGCCGGGCGGGTGGGGCGGCCAAGGTGCAGGAGGGCGGCGGGCGCCGGGGCCGTGCGTTCCTGCGGGACGCGGGCACCGCGCTGCGCTGCGTCGCGGGATCGCGCTGGCTCGCCCTCGTCATGGTGCAGGGCGTGGCGGTCTTCACGCTCTCGCGCATCTGCCAGGTCAACCTCTTCCAGCCGATCCTGCTCGACCACGGCATCGCGGAGGCCTCGCACGGCGGTGTACTGGCCGCGATGACGGTGGCGGAGGCGGTGGCATCGGCCCGGCCCCAGTGGCTGAGCCGCCGCCTGCCGCCGGTCGCCTGGGTGTCCCTGCTCAGCCTCGTGCTCGCGGGCGCCCTCGCGGCCATGACGCTCGGCGGTCCGTGGGCCGTGGTCGCGCTGCTCTGTCTGTTCGCCGCCGCGACCGGCTTCGTCTATCCGGTCCAGCGCAAGCTGGTCAACGACGCGGTGCCCGCCGGAGCCCCGCGCGCCACGCTGCTCTCGGTCGAGAGCATCGTGGACCGCGCGGTGTGCGCCCTGGCCGCCATCGCGGTGGGCGCCTATGTGTCGGCAGGGCACCTCGACGCCCTGCTTTGGCACAGCGCGCTCCTGACCGCCGTCCTGCTCGGAGCGGTCCAACTGCTGCTCCGCAGCGGGGTGGTGAGCCAGGAACGCGCCGCCGCGGCCGCCGGTGGACCGGGCCGCGACGGCGTCCGCGCGACGGCGGAGACCGACGCGGAGGTGGGTCAGCGCGGCAGGTGACTTAGAAGGTCGACCAGCCACACCGGCAGGAAGGCCGGCCGGTGCGGCTGGTCGACCTGGTACGCCACGAAGCCGAGCGAACGCGCGACCTGGACCTCCTGCGTGGTCTCCGCCTGGTAGACGAGGGTGCACCGCCCCGACCGGGCCGCGGCGCGCTCCCACAGGGCGGGCGCCGGCTTGCGCTCCGCGTCGGTGCGCGGGGTGAGGACGCGGTCGCCGAAGTCCTGCCAGGCGAAGGGCACGGCGCCCTGCCAGGTGGCGTCGACCTCCTGCTTGAGGCGGGCCGCCCGTTCGGCGTCGGTGGTGCCCCAGGAGGGCGGCACATTGGTGATCAGGCCGACCTTGATGTGCCGTTCGCGCAGGGCCCGCAGATACGCGGCGGCGCCGGGCAGGTATCCGGTGCTGCCGTCCTCGGCCGTGTGCACCAGGGTCTCGCCGAGGTCGAAGTACACGACGGGGCAGGCCTGTTGGGCGGTGGTGCGCTCCAAGGGTGCGTGGGTGTCCGACGGGACGCCCGGGCTCATGGGCGCCGCCGCACTCGACGTGGCGCACAGCAGGGCCGACGCGAGGGCCGCGCCGAGGCCGAGGCCGGCCCGGCGCACACCCCGCAGTTCGGTTCGGTTCATGGCGTCGTCCCCCATCGTGGTGCGCATCCCGGGGATGCGGATATGGCCGGTACATGTCATACGGTTGAACGGATGACGCCGAGTGTCTCACGCGATGGCCGGAATCCGGGGTGAGTGCGGAAACCGTAGGTGGGGGAGGGTAGTTGGCCCCGCACGGGCGGGCTCGGCCCGGCCTCGCGGAGCAGGGGCGGCGCCGAGGTGCGTCCGTAGCGGGGGCGGTGCGTCCTTGCGCCCGGGGGCCGGCCCGGCCCTGCCTCAGCGGGCCGCGGCGTCGATCTGCACCGGATAGCCCGCCCGCAGCACCGCCACGGACGACGGCGGGGTGAGCACGGTGGCGGTTCCCGTCCGGGGGAGCGGCAGGCGCGCCGCGTAGCCCGAGGGCGACCAGCACGTCAGGTGCTCCTCGGTGACCAGAGCCGGCACCCCGTCCGCGCCGAGGACGAACGTGCCGACGGGCAACTCCCGCCAGGGCATGGCGTGATGGCGCCGCAGATGGGTGCCGCGGACGATCCGCTCGCCGTGCAGCTGCCGGTTCATCTCCCGCGCGAACGGCGGCGCGCATCCCAGGCCCTCGGCCCAGGCCTGCCGGTACGTCTGGTACGCGCCGTGGCGGCACTCCCCGCACGGCCGGTGGCCGGCCGCGAAGGAGACCGCCTCGTCGTGGAAGTACAGATGCGTCCAGCGCCGCGGCAGCCACTGCTCGCGCCACCGGCCGCGGAACTCCAGCGCGCAGGTGATCCACAGGTCACCGGCGTGGAACCGCACGATGTCGTGCCCCTCGTGCAGCACGCCGCGGTTGCCGGTCCAGGCACCGCGCAGCGCCGTGGTGATGATGTCTCCGGTGGGCGTCACCCTGTTGCGCTGCGGGCTCATCGCCGTCCCTTCCCCTGCCGTGCGTGATCCTCCGCCGTCCGCGATGTTGTCACAGGGCGGGGGCGGGGGCTCAAGTGGCAAGTCCTGGGCGCGGGTTGACGCCCCTGGACGCGGCACGGATCGGATCAGTGGCGCAGCAGGGCGCAGACGAAGTCCTCCTCGACGGCGCGCAGCTGGGCGAGCAGTTCCGGGTTGTTCCGGTTCACCTGGGTCGTGACGCTGACCGTGATGCTGCGGCGGCCGTCCGGCGTGCCCGCGCCGAACTGGGTGTAGCCCGCCGTGTTGCCGGTGTGCCCGAGGACGACGCCGCACCGGGTCGTGTACTTGAAGATCCCGAGCCCCGCCCGGTTGGCTCCCGGTCCGGCCGGCTCGGAGGCGCCTTCGACGAAGGTGCGCTGCTGTCGCCGCGTCGCCTCGCCGAACAGCGCACCGCCCGTATAGCCGGCCATGAAGGTGTTGAAGTCCGCCGGGGTGGAGACCACACCGCCCGACGCCCAGGAACCGGAGGCGCCGAACAGGGTGGACACGTCCTCGGGCGGGCCGTCGGGTGCGACGTCGTATCCGTGCAGATAGGGCCTGGGCAGCTGATAGCCGACGGGGAGACTGGTGCCGCGCAGGCCGAGCGGCCGGTAGGCCTTCGAGGCGAGCAGGTCCTCGTAGCGCTGCCCGGTGGCGGCCTCGGCCATCAGGGCGACGGCGATGTTGTCCGAGTTCGAGTACTGGTAGCGCGAGCCGGGGGCGAACTCCACGTCCTCGTCGGCGACGAAGTCGAGCAGGTGCCGTGAGTCGAAGACGTGGTGCGGATCGGCCCGGATCACGTCGACGAAGGCGGGGGACGCGCTGTAGTCCGGCAGTCCACTGGTGTGCTGGAGCAGCTGGCGCAGCGTCACCTCGGCCCAGGCGCGCGGCAGTTCGGGCAGCCGGCGGCCGATGGTGTCGTCCAGGCGGAGCTTCCCGCGGTCGACCAGGCTGAGGGCGACCGCGCCACTGAACGCCTTGGCGGCGCTGGCGATGCGCATGTGGTCGGTGGCGCTCGGAGCACGGTCCGTTCCGAGTTCGGCCACCCCGGCCCGCACCACCCGTACCCGGTCGCCGTCACGCAGCACCGCGATGGCACCGGGCGGCCCGTCCGGACGGTCGACCAGCCGCTGCAGACGGCCCCGCAGTGCCTGGTCCCCGTCGTGTCGGGACACCGCCCGGGCCGGCGCGACCGGCATCAGGGAGGCGACGAGCAGGACGGCGGCCGCGCGCCCGCGATGACGGAGCGGCGACGAACGACGGGAGCGCAGTGACACGGTGACCCTCCGGAAGGCGGCACGGGGACGGGACGGCCCTTCGCCCGGCCGCCCTGCGTCACCCGTCGGTAGGCCATGCATCACCTGCCGCCCTCCGACCGAAACGCCCCGCAACCCGAAGTGACCCACCCAGCCGCGCGACCGGGCGCCGCGCGCGACCCGCGGAGCGAGCGGGCAAGCGGCGCCGCCGTCTCCCACGCGCGCCCTCCCGCCCCCTCTTGAGCGGTCGCTCAAACTGGTGCTAGTTTGCGGTTTGAGCGACCGCTCAAATGGGGGAACTGGGGTGGGACATGGCCACGGGCCTGTACGTGGAATCGCTGATCGACGCCGATCTGGACGTTCTGTGGGAGCGCACCCAGAACCCCGCGCACCACCAGTCCTGGGATCTGCGGTTCACCTCGATCTCCTATCTGCCCCGCGCCGACGGGGAGCCCCAGCGCTTCCGGTACGCGACCCGGCTGCTGCCCTTCCTGTGGGTCGCGGGCACCGGAGTCAGCGCGGGGGAGCGGCAGCGGCCCGACGGCACACGTCTGTCGGCGCTGCGCTTCGCCTCCGGTCATCCGCTCTCCCTGCTCGCGGAGGGCAGCGGCTACTGGCGCTACGTCCCCGGCCCGGCAGGCGTCCGCTTCCTGACCGGGTACGACTACCGTCCGCGCTGGGGCCGCTTCGGCGCCCTGGCCGACCGGGCGGTGTTCCGCCCGCTGATGGGCTGGGCCACGGCCTGGTCCTTCGACCGGCTGCGCCTGTGGTGCGAACGCGGAACCTCACCGCGCGCGGCCCTGGCCCGGGCGCTGGGGGAGTGCGCGGTACGGACGGCCCTGGTGCTCGCCGTGCTGTTCGCCGCTCCCGTCGCCCCACTCGCCCTCGCCTGCGCGGCCGCGCTCCTCGCCGCCCTGCTGCCACCCCTGCCCGGCACGCCCGCCGCGCGCCGCTGTCGGCGCACCCCTTCCGGGCGCACCCGTACTCCCCGCCTGCTCGCCACCTTGGAGACGTCGTGACCTCGATCTTCCACCAGCACATGGGGGCCGACTTCGGTCGGCTGCACCCCGAGATCCGGCGCCGCTTCTCCGTCGGGCTCGACAGCGGCGAGGCATGTGTCGGGCGCGGCACGATGGAGTACATCCGCCACGGTGCCCCCTTCGTCAAGCCGTTCCTGCGGCTCGGCGGAACACGCAACATCCTCGTCCCGCGCGAGGGGCGCCAGGTCCCCTTCGCCATCGAGAACTTCCCCTACACGGACTCCTTCGGCCGGGAGACCGTCACCTTCGTGCGGACCTTCCACCTGCCCGGCGGCCCACACCGTTTCGACGCGACGATGGTGCTGAGCCCCGAGCGCGATTGCATACTCGACTATCTCGGCACCCATCAACACCTCGCCAGCGACCTGCACTTGAGCGCCGAGCCCGACGGCTCGCTCCTCATCCGTTCGGGCGCGCACCGCTTCCGCGAGGGCCCGGTGGACGTCCGCGTCCCGTCCCTGATCGCAGGCGACGCCGAGGTCCGGGAGTCGTTCGACGACAGCACCGGGCGCTTCCGGATCCGCGTCCGGGTCACCAACCGGCGCTTCGGTTTCCTCTTCGGCTACCAGGGCTCCTTCACCGCCACCTATCTGGACGCCGGCACCCACGGCACCCCCTCGCGTCTGCGGCCCGTGCGTGAAGAGGCCCGCGCGTGAGCGCGTCCAGCGGGGCCACGCGCCTCAAGCTGCTGGACGGGGCCCTGCGGACCGTGGTCGAACAGGGCATCGCCAAGACGTCGGCCCGCTCGATCGCGACGACCGCCGGGGTCAACCAGGCCCTGGTCTTCTACCACTTCGGCTCGGTCGACGAGCTCCTCGCCGCGGCCTGTGTGCACGGCGCCGAACAGCGCGTCTCCCGCTACCGCGAGAGGCTCGCCGCGCTCGGCTCCCTGACGGAGCTCCTGGCGTTCGCCCGGGTGATGCACGCCGAGGAGCGGGAGGCCGGTCAAGTGGCCGTCCTGGGGCAGCTGTTGGCCGCCGGACAGACCTCGCCCGCGCTGGCGGCGGCCACCTCCGCCGGGCTCGCGCTGTGGGTCGAGGAGCTGGAGACCGTCCTGACCCGGCTGCTCGCCGCCACCCCCGTGGCCGCCTTCGTCGACCCGGCCGGCCTCGCGCGCGCCACGGCCGCCTCCTTCGTCGGCATCGAGCTGTACGAGGGCATCGACCCGGAGGGGGCCACCCGCGCCCTGGACTCCCTCGAACAGCTCGCCGTCCTCGTCCAGGCCCTCGAAGGCCTCGGCCCGCTGTCGCAGCGCGCCGTCACCCACAAGCTGCGCCGCAGCACCCGCGCCTGACCGGCCGGGCCCGACCGGTTGCCGGGTGCTACGTCGCGTGCCGTGTCGACGCGGCGAATCGGCCCGCGGTGAGGAGGATGGTCGTGGAGCCGGAAGGAGCCCCCGGCGCGCACCGACCGTGACCGGTCCCGGCGCGGCACAGACGCCGGGGGCCGGACGCAGGTGGAAGGAGCGTCCCCGTGACGCACGACGAAGCGGCGCTTGCCCACGTACTGGACGGCGCCCACCGCGCCTCGGCCGCGGAGCTGCCCGGCCTGATCGAGGACGGGGCGCGTCGTCTCGGCCTGACGCGGGCCGTGATGTACCTCGCCGACCTCCAGCAGATCACCCTCGTCCCCCTGCTCGCGCCCGACGCGTCACCGGACGACCCCGTCGACATCGAGTCCTCGCTCGGCGGCCTCGCCTACCGGACCCAGCAGGTCCAGCGGGCGCGCGACGGCGCCGTCGCATGGGTGCCGATGATCGACGGGATCGAGCGGATCGGGGTCATGAAGGTCACGGCCCCCGTGTTGACCCCGCCGCTGCTGGAACGGGCCACGGCGCTGGCGTCGCTCGCCACCCTGATCGTCCTCACGAAGGCGGCCCACGACGACGTGATCGTCCGTCAGGAGCGCACCCGGCCCATGACCATCCAGGCCGAGCTGCTCTGGGCGTTCCTGCCGCCCCGCACCATCGGCACCCGGGACGTGACCTCCGCCGCCGTACTCGAACCCGCCTATGCCATCGGCGGCGACGCCTTCGACCACAACTTCGGCGACGGGGTGCTGCACCAGGCGCTCCTCGACGCCATGGGCCACGACCTGGCGTCGGGCGGCGCCAGCGCGGCGGCCCTCGCCGCCTACCGCGCCACCCGGCGCGCGGGCGGCAGCCTCGGCGACATCGCCGTCACCATCGACCGCACCCTCAGCCGCTGGATCCCGGGGCGGCTCATGACCGCCGTCCTGGTCCGCTTCGACCCCGCCCGCGGCGTGCTCAGCTGGGTCAACTGCGGCCATCCGCCACCGCTGCTCATCCGCGACAAGCACGTCCTGCCGAGCGCGCTGCAACGCCCCGCGGACCTTCCGCTCGGCTTCGGCTTCCACGCGGAGAGCCCGCCCGCCGAACACCACGCCCGGCTCCAGCCGCGCGACCGCGTCCTGTTCTACAGCGACGGCGTCACCGAGGCGCGTTCCACCGCGGGGGAGCAGTTCGGCGAACAGCGCCTGGCGGACACGATCATCCGCACCATGGCCGCCGGCGACACCGCCCCCGAAGCCCTGCGCCGCCTCATTCAGCGACTGCGCAGCCACAAGGACCACCGCCTCAACGACGACGCGACGATCCTCCTGACCGAGTGGCACCCGGCCTGACGACGGGCCATCGCGCCGGGGCCGGCCACGCCGGCACCGGCCGCACGCGGTCCCGGACAAGGCGGTTCCGACCGGCCCCGCGACTCCTCAAAGGGTGATGCGACCCGGGACACCTCCTGCTCCGGGTGCGGCACGAGTTCTGTCACAGCTCTGGGCAACGGTACTTACCTCTTGGTAACTTGCAGCGCCGTTACCTCCAGTAACTCCGCTACCCCCACCCCTGCCCTCCCTCCAGTGAGCCGAAGGAGCCAGCCATGCGTACAACCGCCGTACGGCACCTGGCCATCGCAGTCCTCACGGTCCTGACCGTGACCGCCGCCCCGGCGGCAACCGCTGCGGCCGCCCCGTCGTCCCCCACTCCGTCGGCCCCGTCCGCAGTGACGAAAGCCGCGGGCACCGACGCGTTCTACGCCTACGACGGGAGCGAGCCGCTGTCGTCGTTCGCACCCGGCGCCGTCCTCAAGACGCGCACCCTGCAATACCACCTGCTCGGCATCCCCACCCCGGTCAAGGCGATCCAGCTGCTCTTCCGCACCACCGACGCCCAGGGCCGCCCCTCCGTCGGCGTGACCTCGGTCGTGCGCAGCCCCGGCGGCGACGGCCGCAAGGCCGTGTCGTACCAGTCGGCGTACGACTCCCTGAACCCCGCCGACAGCCCCTCCCGGGCCATCGCCGGCGACGTCAGCCTCGGCGGTCTGCTCCCCACCGCCGAATCGCTCGTCCTGGTCCCGTTCCTGCTCCAGGGCTACGACGTCGTCGTGCCCGACACCGAAGGACAGACCGCCGACTTCGCGGCCGGCCCCGAATACGGCGCCACCACCCTCGACTCGCTCCGGGCCGTCTCCCGGGCCCCCGAGACCGGCATGAGCACCGACACCCGCTTCGGCCTGATCGGCTACTCGGGCGGGGCCATCGCCACCCAGTGGGCGGCCACGCTCGCCCCGAGTTACGCACCGGACATCAACCGCAACCTGGTGGGCTTCGCCGAGGGAGGGCTCCTCGTCGACCCCGCCCACAACCTCAGGTACGTGGACGGCAGCGTCGTGTGGGCGGGCGTCATCCCCATGGCGCTGATCGGCGCCTCGCGCTCCTTCGGCATCGACCTCAAGCCGTACATGAGCAGCTACGGCCTGGAGGTGTACAAGAAGCTGGAGAACGGCTCCATCGTCAACGCCCTCGGCCAGTACCCGGGCCTGACGTGGAAGAAGCTGGCGAAGCCGCAGTACGCGGACCCGAACTCGGTGCCCGAGTTCGTCGAGGCCGTCAACCGCCTCAACCTCGGCTCGGCCGCCACCCCGACCGTGCCCGGATTCATCGGGCAGGGCAACGGCGGCGTCCTGGAAGGCACCTTCAGCAACCTTCCGGGCATCGGCACCGGCGACGGGGTCATGGTCGCCGGTGACGTGCGGTCCCTGGCCCGCCAGTACTGCGCCACCGGCAACAAGTCGATCAAGTACCAGCAGTACGGCGTGCTCAGCCATGTCGGCGCGATCGTGCCCTGGGCACCCGTCGCGCTGGGCTGGCTCAACGACCGCTTCGCGGGCAAAACGGCGCCCTCCGACTGTGGCCGCATCCCGGCGGGCAACTCGCTCGCACCGGAGAAGGTCAAGCCGCTCTCCTGACCCCGCCCCGCCGCAGCACCGCTCGCCCGCCCGGACGTCACCACCGCCGGGCTGGCGTCGGCCACTCCACGCCCCGGCCGTACGGCCCGGACGCGCGCGCCCTCACAGTTGACGCAGCGTCAGGCCGCGCGCACTGTCAGGCCGGGCGGGCATCACATCGCGCCTGGCGTCACACCGCGCCCGGCGTCATACCGCGCCCGGAAGCCTGACCTCCAGCACGCCATGGTCCGTCAGCCGGGTCTCGAACACGGGCTGGGGCGCGGTGGCCGGGCCGCCCACGTTCTCGCCGTCCGCCAGACGGAACACGCTCCCGTGCCAGGGGCACTCGACACATCCGTCGGCCACCGTGCCCTCGGACAGCGGACCGGCCATGTGACTGCACCGGTCGACCAGTACGTGGAACCCGTCCGCCCCGCGCACCACGAGCAGCGCCACCTCGCCCAGCATCCGGCGCTCGGGGCTGCCCTCGGCGAACTCCGTGGCACTGCCCAGCGCATGCCATCCCGGCGCCACCAAGTGGTCCACCGGCTCGGTCTTGTTGGAGCCGACCGCCTGCCGGAAGGCGAGGTGGCCGCCGATCATCCCGCCGACGCTCGCCGCGGTGAGACCCGCGAACCCGAGCACCCTGCCGAGCACCGGCCTGCCCCGGCCGCGCACCACCCAGGAGCCCGTGTACAGACCGATGGCCACGCCGTTGGACAGCGCGTGCACCACCCCGGTCCGCAGCTGCCGCTCGGGCTGCTCCGCCCAGTCCACCCAGCCCGCCCACGCCGCCGGCACGGCCGAGACGACACCGAGGCCCACCAGGAGACGCGCCTGACGCCCGGCACCCGGCACCAGGTCGAGCACCGCGGCGGACGACCACGAACCGATCGGCACCTGCACCAGCACCGGATGCAGCGGATGCCCGATCGGCCGCCCCTGGAGGACGGCGCGCCAGGGCCCCAGGGGCACCGCACGAACCGCCTTCTGCAACGGACCGACGACCTTGTCCAGCTGCTTCGCCTCGCCGAGCGCGTCCAGGGCCTTCACCAGGGCCCGGGAAGGGGCACCACGTCCAGGCGCATCGTCTCGTCCCGGAGAGCCCACCCCGGACGGCGCCGTCTTCGCTGACAGGAATCGCATGGGATCCGGTTAACCCTTGCGGCCCTGTGTCAAACGGCCGGAGGGCGGGGTCCATCCGTACACCGGCCCCGTCGGCGCACCGGCCCCCGCCCGCTGGCGGGCTCGGCGGGGGCCTGATACGGACCGGTGGGGAGGGCGGGCCGAGGGTTTGGCAGGGGCCGTCGGGGGCGGGCAGGCCGCGGCTTACAGGGACCGGCCGGGACGGGCGGGCCGCGGGTTTGATTGACTCGGGCCATGAGCGATCTCTTCGTCAAGATCTGCGGGCTGCGGACCGCGCAGGACGTGGACACCTGTGTCGAGTCGGGCGCCGACGCGATCGGGTTCGTCTTCGCGGCCGGTGCCCGGACGGTCGACGCCGCCACGGCACGGCGGCTCGCCGCCAGGGTGCCGGAGCACGTCCTCACCGTGGGCGTCTTCCGAGGCCAGCCCCTGGACGAAGTGCGGCGGCTCACCCAGGACAGCGGCATCGGCGCCGTACAGCTGCACGGCGACGAGGGTCCCGAATACTACGAGGCACTCGCCGCCGCGGGCCGCACCTTGATCCGCGCCACGACCGCGACCGAAATCCCCCTCCGGCCGGGCGAGTTGGGCGAAGACCTGCTGCTGCTCGACGCCCCCGACCCCGGCTCGGGCAAGCCGTGGAACTGGGCGTCCCCCGACTTCGCCCGTCCCGACGGCCGCTGGATCCTCGCCGGTGGCCTGCACCCCGGCAACGTCCGCCGCGCCGCCGAGGCCACCGGCGCCTGGGGGGTGGACGTCTCCAGCGGCGTGGAGAGTCAACGGGGCGTGAAATCAGGCGAGTTGATCAGGGCATTCCTCGCGGCAGCCCGCGCTTAGGGCCAGCCGCACGGTCCGGCGCACCTACTGGGCGGCGCTCGACCGCGCAGCGCTCGGGCAGAGCGCTCGGGCAGAGCGGTCGGCCGCGCGAAAAATGCCGCTACGGCAGGGCGCGTACGAGGACGAGGGACCCCTCATAGGTCGGGCGGTGGCGCAGATGGCCGAAGGCCTCGTCCCAGGTGCCCGAACCCAGAGCCCGGCGCAGAGAAGCGTCGAACGCCTGGCGTGCGGTGTCGTCGATGAAGCTCCAGGCCGAGCACGCCTGGCGCGCGGCGGGATCGAGCAACATCTCGGGGCGGCCGTAGTACGCCTCGTTGAACCCGTCCGTGCAGTCCAGCGGGATGGGAACGGGCTCCACCGTGACGGTGCCGCCGAGCGCGGCGGTGACATGGTCGAGCGGGGGATGGCGCCGGGCCTCGGTCTCCAGGACGTCCGGCGCGTACTCGTACAGCCAGAAGTCGCAGACGCGCGCGGGGTCGCAGGTGAGGACGACGACGGGGCCGCGCGTGACCCGCCGCATCTCGCGCAGTCCGGCCGCGGCCTCGGACCACTGGTGGACGCTGAAGAGCGTCATCGCGGCGTCGAACTCCCCGTCGGCGAACGGGAGGTCCTCGGCGACGGCGTCGATGGCGGTGGCGAGCCGGGCGGGACGCCGGACCCGCATCGCCAGGGACGGCTCCACGGCGGTGGTCGCCCGGCCCTCGCTCTCGTACGAGCCGGTGCCCGCGCCGACGTTCAGCACGGTGCGGGCATCACCGAGCGCCTGGGCGATGACGCGCGCGATGCGCTCGTCGGGGCGCCGGTAGGAACGGCGGGCAGGTGCGCCGATGCCGACGTCCGCCGTCGCGCCGTGACCGACATCGCCGGCGCTTCCTTCGTGGGTGCACATGACCATAGGGACCTCGCCTCGTGGGCCTGGACCGGGAGGGTGGCCCCCGCGTCCCGGACGACATCCACCATCTTGCATGTGCGAGCGTGTCACGCATAGAAGATGCGCACATGCTTGGCTCATTCGCCAAAAACCCGAGCATGTGCTGCTGTGCGTTTGGAGGTTGCGCGGTGCCTGCGCCTGTCGCCGGGCGCGTCCCCGCCGGGCCGGTGCCCCCTCAGGCGGCCTGTTCCCCGCCGTGCCGATCGGCGTTCCCGGGAGCGGGGCGCTCGGTGAGCCGGCGCTCGACGCGCCGCATACGGCCGAGGTTGACGCGCCGCATCCACGCCAGGCCCCCCATGAAGACGAAGGCGAACGCCAACCAGCCGATCCCGGCCGCCAGATGTCCGCTCACGATCAGCCACACACCCAGGCCCGCGAACATCACCAGCAGCACGGGGAAGAACCACAACGCCTTGCCGTGCATCAACCTCAGGCGCCGCCGCACCAGTTCGAGCATCGCCTGCCGCAGCGCCGGGTCGTCGGGAATGTCCTCGCGGCGGACGCGTCGCTCCAGGACCGGAACGTCGTCGGTCGCGACACCGGACGCATGTGCGTCCGCCCGCTGCCGCTTGCGGCTCATCGCCGTGAACAGGGCCGCGTAGAACCCCGCACCGATCACGATGGACACCCAGTTGTCGAGACCGTTGAAGAGCAGCCGTATTCCGGCCCCGACGACGAGCGCCGCCAGACCCACGGCCCACCACTGGTCGATCCAGCGCCGCTGGTGCGTCAAGTCCGTTTCCCGAGCGGTCATTTCGTCCCCCTCCGACCACGGAGCGCACCCGCGGCGCCCCCTCGGGCGGCCGAGTACCCGCAGACCCCGATGTGACACGGGTCACCCCGCTCGTCACAGGTCAGGGCCGGGCGCGGCGGCCTCCGGGAGGGTTCCGCGCGGCGCTTGCCGGACGGCAGCTCCGGAGCGGCCGGGGCGCGCGTGGCGCCGGGCCAGGGCCGTAACGGCGAGTTACGTTGCGTCCCATGACGGCAGAGACAGAGCACGGACCGGACGAATCGGCCAACGTACGCGAGGCCCGCCGCGCGATCGAGGAGTACCTGAGCCGTACGTCGGGAGACCCGCGCCGGCGCGGTGCCGGCGCCGGGTCCGGAGCGGACGGGCAGCCCACGGCGGGGGACCGGATCGACGACCGCGTGGCGGAGTGTGTGGCCCGGGAGGCGTGGGACGCGGTCCAGGAAGCCACCCCGCCGCCGCCCGACCCCGAGGCGGGCCCGGCGGAGAAGACCGAACCGTCCCCGGAACGCGCGGAACTCCACCGCCGGGCGGTGGCCATCGCCCGAGGACTCCAGGAGCTCGGCCATCACCTGGACGAAACCCTGCGTCCCGGCCCCGACATGGCCGCCGGCTGAGCACCGCCACCGCGCCGCAAGGGCCGCACCACACGACGCCGCAGCAGCACAACGGCGCGTGAAGGAGCGCTCGTTGGCGTGTGAGGCGTCGTCCGATGCGTCGGGAGGGTCGCCGCGCCCCCTGGCCGGATCCGCCCCTTCGGGGGAGGGTGTGCAGGGGGAGTGGCACGTCTTGCGCGAGGACCCGTGCCGCAGGACATCGACGTCGACCTGCCCGCCGTGCCGGAGCCATCGAGCCCGGGCCGTCCGAACCAGCTCTGGTCCTGGGTCCCGGCTCGGGCCCAGACCCCGGGGCAAAACCCGGGCGCCCGGGTCCCAGCACGAGAACCTCGGACGACGACGGACGGAGGATCGATGACGACGCATCAGAACCCGGACCGCGAACAAGGACGCACCACCACCGCTGAGGGGCGAGCCGGACACGTCAGAGGCGGGTTCAAAGACGTGTGCGGAGGCGGGTGGGGAGCGGCAGCCGCCCTACGCCGATGGAGACGCCGCGCCGGAGTGGTGGTGGCGGCGCCGACGCTGGCGGCCCTCACGGTGATCGCGGCGCCGGCGGGGCCGGCCGGTGCGGTACCCCCGGGCAGCTACGTCTTCGTCAGCAACATCGGCGCCGGAAACGTGTCCGTGGTGGACACCACCACCAACACCGTGACGGCCACGATCGCCGCCGGCACCGGCCCCCGCGCGATAGCCGTGGCGCCGGACGGAACCCGCGCCTACGTGACCAACTACCAGAGCGGCAACGTGACGGTGATCGACACCGCCACCGACGCCGTGACCGCCACCATCGCCGTCGGGCACCTGCCGGAGATGGTGGTCGTGGCCCCGGACGGCACCCACGCCTACGTCGCCAACAGCAACGACAGCAGCGTCTCCGTGATCGACACGGCCACCAACGCGGTGACCGCCACGGTCCCCATCAGCGCGGGCCAGACTCGCGGAATGGCGATCACGCCCGACGGAAGCCGGGTCTACGTCACTTCCGGGGAATACCAGGTGTCGGTGATCGACACCGCTACCAACGCCGTGGTGGCCACGGTTCACGTGGGCAACAGCCCGATCGCGGTGGCGATGACGCCCGACGGCAGCCGTGCGTACGTCAGCAACGCGAGCAGCGACAGCATGTCGGTGATCGACACCGCCACCAACACCGTGACGGCGACGATCGCCGTCGGCTACGACCCGCACGGAGTGACGGTCGCCCCGGACGGCGCCCACGCGTACGTCGCCAACTACGCGGACCACACCATGTCGGTGATCGACACGGCCACTGGCACGGTGACCGCGACGATCCCCGTCGGCAGCTATCCCTGGGAGACGGCGGTGGCCGAGGACGGCGGGCACGTGTACGTCACCAGCAGCGGCGGGGGCGGCGTCGCCATCGTCGACACCGCCACCAACACGGTGGTCGGCAATGTCGGTATCGGCGGCTATCTGCTCGCCGCGACGGCGGCGAGGGTGCGCCCGGCGGCGGCCGACATCGACGTCGACCTGACCGCCCACGCGAACCTGCTGCTCCCCGCTTCGATCGGCTACACGCTGACGGCCGGCAACACCGGCCCCGGCGCGGTCGGCGCGGCAACCGTCACCGCCACGCTGCCCGCCGGCGCCACCGCCACCCACGTCTCACCCGGATGCGTGACCGCGGGGCGCACCGTGACCTGCACCTTCGGTCCCATCGCCAAGGGCGGTTCCGCGACGGCCACCTTCCGAACGCCGCTGTCGCTGCTGAGCCTGGGCCGAGTCACCACCACAGCGACGCGCACCATGTCCACCCCCACCGACCCGAACCCCGCCAACGACACGGCATCGGCGTCGTGCACGGTCATCTCGGTGCTGCTGGCCAGTTGTTGACGGTCTGTCAGTAGACCGGCCGAGGGGTGCCCCCCCGTCAGTGGCCACCCCTCGGCGGCTCGCAGCCGGTGCCGTCGGGGTAGCCGGCGAAAGCATCCGCCTTCGTGGTGTCCGAGCCCATCGTGCCCTCCACGCACCAGGGGGAGGCGCCGATGTCGATGAGGAAGCCGACCCCGCTGGTCCCGTTCCCGTACGTCTGCACCTTGCCGGGTGCGAAGCCGAGACGCGTAAGCGCGGTGCGGACATTCGCCGGGGCGAAGTCGCCGTGGCGGCGCAGGGGTTCGAGCGTGTTCTTGACGCGGCCGACAAGGGCGAGCCCGTCACAGCGGCTCTGTCCATGGAGCGCGATCGGAACCCTGAAACCGTGGTTCTCGGCGTAGTGGTCCGTCGGCGCCACGGTGGAACTCGGGCTGGTCACGGGCGCGGGCGGCGTCGGCCTGCGGCTCTCGCCGGGACACGGGATGTCGGCCGGCTCGCTCGGCGTGGCCGTGCCCGTGCGCGCCGTACGGGACGGTCCGACGAGCCTCGCAATGACGAGCAGTGGTGGGGCCGTTTCGATCATTCATCGAGCACATCCGGGGCAATGGGGAACAGTCCGGAGTGATTCAGAACAGTTCGCGGCAATTCGTTCAAAAGTGAAAGGGCCAGATGTGGCGCTTCGGGAATTTCCGCAGGTCAGCGCCGTTTGGAGGAGGCCGTCGTGCGTCGGTCCGAGCTGGGCGCCGCAGGTTCACCGGGTGAGGTCGGCGAATCCCGGGGAATAAGTGGCCTCAAGCAATGGGAGGGTGCCATGAGTGGGAGAGATCTGGAACTGGGCGAGCTTCTGGCAGCCGCGGAGTCCGCGCCGCCCGGAGAGTCCGTCGGCGTCATCGCTCACGATCTGCGCAAGCGTTTCGGAGCGGAGTCCGTGTCGTTCCTCTTCGCCGACCTCGTGGGACAGCGGCTGCTGCGCCTGAGCGCTCCTGCCGAGGACGGATGGTGGGCGGACGCAGCGGAACGGCTCGATCTGCAGGGCAGCATCTACGAGGAGGTCCTGCGCAGCCAACGCCAGCACGTACAGCCGGACGGCCAGGGCGGACAGCGGGTGATCTCGCCCGTCACCAACCGGGGCGACTGCATCGGCCTACTGGAGGTGACGCTGCAGTGCGCCGACCAGTCCGTGTTCCGGCAGATCAGCGAGGCCGCTCACGCCTTGGCGTACATCATCGTGACCGACCGCCGGTTCACCGACCTCTACCACGTCGGCCGACGCACGACCCGGACCAGTCTCGCCGCCGAGATCCAGCACCAACTGCTGCCCTCGGCCTCGTGCTGCGAGGCCCCGCAATTCACCCTCGCCGCCGGGCTGGTCCCGGCGGACGACATCGGCGGCGACACATACGACTACACCCTGGACCGGGACACCCTGCATCTGTCGATCACCGACGCCATGGGGCACGACACCGATTCGGCCCTGCTGGCCACCCTGGTAACGGCCGCGCTGCGCGGGTCACGCCGCACCGGGTGCGACGCCCTCCATCAGGCCCGCAGCGCACACGAGGCCCTGTTGGCCAACGGGCGCGGCCTCGCCACCGGGCAACTGCTCTGCGTCCGCCTGGAAACGGGCCTCTGTGAACTCGTCAACGCCGGCCACCCCTGGCCGCTGCGCCTACGGGCCGGAGCGACCGAGGCCGAAGAGGTCGCACTCGCTGTCAACCTGCCCTTCGGCGTCGCCGCGCCCACGTCCTACCAGCTGCAGAAGATCCAACTGCACGCGGGCGACCGGCTCGTCCTGCTCACCGACGGCATGCTGGAACGCGGCGCCTCGGCCGTCGACCTGGCCTCCCTCGTGCGCGACACCCGCCCCGACCACCCCCGGGAGGCCGTACGCATCCTGACGGCAGCGGTACTGGAGGCCTGCCGGGGCAACCTCAGGGACGACGCCACGGTCGTCATACTGGACTGGCACGGCCCGGACCCGACTCGTTGACCCGCCGGGCGCCGGGTGCCGGGTGCCGGGCGGTGATTGGTGGGTGCCGTGGGCCGGGTGCCGTGGGCAGAGCGTCAACTCCCTTCTCCACACGTGTAGTTGAGGTACTAGAACTGGGCTCGTTCTGAGCCCCTGCCGGGGGAAAGCGGGGAAAGGGGAGGGGGCCCTGGTCCTCGCCGCCCCGCCATGCTTGCCCGCCCCGCCGTGCTCGCCCGCTCCGGCCCTGTCCTACGGTTTGGGCATGACCGATCGAGCGCCGCTGCCCTCAGTCCTCCACCCCCTGTTCCCCGGCGGGGGTGTGGAGCAGGCATCCCTGTCCACCGCACTCCCGCCGGGCAGGCTGATCGTCCCGGCTGGAGCCGATCGCGGAGCCCCCGTCATGTGGCTCAGTGACGGCCCGGCGCCGGCCGCGCTCTGGGAGGAGCTGCAGCGCGAGCACTCCCGATCGGGGCTGTGGCCCCTGCTGCTGACGCACCCGGCCAACGACCCGCACTTCCGCCCCTGGGCGACCGGAGAACTCCGTCCGGACGCCGCGCACCCGGCCGGTTCCCCCGACCCCCGGGCCGTACTGCGCGGATGGTGGGAATCGTCCGCCGTTGCCCGTCCCGACGATCCGCAGGACGCGGCGGACCGGTTGCAGATGCTGGAGCCGTACGGTGCCGAGTGGCCCGGGCCGGCCCCCGCCCTGGAGGAGGCGGCCGGGGAGGACGACCCGGCTGCCGCCGCGGCCGATGTGGCCCGCTGGCTGGTGAAGAGCAACCCCGGGCTGCGGATCGGTCTCGTACGTGCGGCGAGCGGCGCCGAGGCCCTGGCCGCCTGCGGCTGGACGGGCGCGGCCAACCACGCGGACATCGGCGCCATCACCGCGGTGCTGCGCGACTGGGAGGACCGGTACGGCGCCCGCCTGGTCGAAGTCGGCCTGGACGGCGTGCGGTTGAGCTCGACCACGAAGCTCGACGACGTTGACTCGGCCCTGCCGGTAGCCGCCGAGCACGTCGCGTTCTGCCCCGGCAACGTCTTCCGGGGAACCGAGAGCCTGACCGACTATGCAGAGGAACTCGTCCTGGAGAAGTGCTGGTCGTTCTGGTGGGAGTGAACCCGGTCGGTCCGCCGAGGAACGGGTCCGGTGGGCGCGCTGTTACCGCCACCGAGGGGTACCGCTCTACCGGCGTACCGCCGAGATCAGTCCGCCGGGCCCTTCGTCGTGCTGCGGCGGTGTGCTGATCGGACGCCCGTAGGCGGCGGCGCGTTCGCGCAGGGTGTGACTCGCGGCATCCCAGCCGTGCCCGGCCAGCCAGGCCACCGGGTCCTCCGGCATTTCCGAGACCCACAGCGAAGCCGCCGACCCGGGTGCCGCGTCCGCGCCGAAGCGCTCGATGACGCCGCGCGCGCCCAGCGTCAGACCCATCCGGCTGCCCGGCGCCGACAGCGCGCCGATCCGCGCCAGCAACAGCTCCACCGCGTCCTCGGGCAAGTAGATCAGCAGGCCCTCGGCGATCCACGCGGTCGGCTCCGCGGGGTCGTGCCCGGCAGCGGCCAGCGCGGCCGGCCAGTCCTCCCGCAGATCCACGGTGACCGTGACCCGCTCGCAGCGGGCGGTGGCATCCTCCTGGCGCAGCACCGACGCCTTGAAGTCCAGCGGGGCGGCCGTGTCGACCTCGAAGAGCCGCGTGCCCTCGGGCCAGTCCATCCGAAAGGCCCGGCTGTCCATGCCGGCACCCAGCAGTACGACCTGGCGTACACCGGCCGTGGAGGCCTCCATCAGCAGGTCGTCCAGGAACTTCGTCCTGATGACGATGGAGAACGCCACGGCCAGACGCCGCCGCCGTGCGCCCTCGTCATCGGGCAGCGACGGCGACGATTCCCCCCACCGGCCCCCGGCGGCGGCGAAGGCCTGCGCCAAGGGGTCGCGGAACAGCGCGTTCTCCCGTTGACTCTCCAACGCCCGCACCTTGGCCACACCCACCGCCGTGGCCCACACTCCAGACGGCTGCACCCGGGCCTGCTCATCAGTCACCGCGCCAGCCTAGAGGGTCCACTCCATGAGGCCGGACGCGGGCGGCGCCAGGGGGCCGACACTCTCTCCGACGCGCACACGAGTCACCGCGAGCCGCTGCTCAGTCCCGTGACTCCGCGAGCAGAGCAGCGGCATTGAGATCGTTGGTGACCATCATCTGGGCGAGCCGGGCCGCGACGGAGACCACGTCGGCCCACGCCGGAGCTTCGAGATGGTCCTCGTCACGAGCGTCCCGGCCCACCACGGACTCCACGGCCGAGTAGGCCTCGCCCAACTGCCGCATGAGAGCGACTTCGCCCTCGGTGCGCAAGCTTTTGCCGAGCCACGGCAGGGGGTCGTCCGCGTCGCAGAAGTCGTCGAAGAGGACATGGACCACATGGTCGAGATCTTCGAACTCTCCCTGGTTCAGCCATACTTCGCGCTGCCACGACGGAGTGGCGAGGGCGAGGACGGCCGGCACTACGTGCAGTCGGTAGGCCGGACAGGCGATTCCGTGGTCGATCACGCCCCGATCCTAACCACCGCCGCCACGCACGGCCCTCGCTAGCGCACGTCGGCGACGGTGGCCGACGGGCGCTCCTCGTTCTGGGCCTGGCGGGCACGCTCGACCACCATGCGGGTAAGTCGCGGCAGGACCGCCGGATCGAGGGGGCGGATGCCCCCGCCGTAGACGATGGTGATCATGATCGTGCCTGCGCGGGCGACCGTCTGCAGGTGATACCTGGTCGCCGACTCCGTGGGTTCCTGTCCGGAGTAGAACACGCTCTGATCACCGATCGCACCGGCGGATCCGGGCGACACGGGCGAGTCCTTGCCTTCCTTCGCGATCCCGTCACTCCACCTCTGGTACCCGGCCGCCGCCGTCTCGGCGCTGTCGAACGCCTCGATCGCGAAGTACGCCTTGTTGGCCGAGCCCGGATCCGCGAAGGCGACCCCGGCGTTGCTCCCCAGCCCCGCGCAGCCACCCTGCCGACAGGTGCTGTCCGAGGTCGCGGCCTGAACGTCCGCCGGCTCGGCCAATGACCAGCCGGACGGCATGCTCTGTACGTCGGGCAGGACGCTCTTGAGGAGTTCAAGATCCTTGATGGCGGCTGCCTTCCGTCCCTTCGCGGCGCCGCCCCCGCCGCCCCCCTCATCGCCGCCGCCCGCCGCCGGCACCCCCGAGCCTTCGCGGTCCTCACCCGCGCCCAGCGAGGGCTTACCCGCGTCACCGTCGTCACCACCCACCACCCTGGTGACCCCATAGGCTCCCAACCCCATGACCAGCGCCACGATGAGCAGCAGCACCGCCACCGTCATCGGTGTGAGGTTCTCCTTGTGCAGGGTCAGGGGGCCGAACGAGATGGTGTTGTGCTTGGAGTTGTCGCCGATGCGGGCGTTGTAGATGTCCCGTCCGGCGTGCATCGCCGAGGAGCCGGGTCGCGTCGACTCGTACAACTCGCCTATGCGTCGGGCGAGTTCGGGGTCCGCGGCGAGTGTGGCGGCGACTTGGCGCTCCGTCTCGTCGGTGCTCGCACCGGCCGGATCGAGGGCCGGCCGTCCTTCCGGGGACGCCGCCAGACGCTCCCTCATCAGCCGCGCCGCCTCGGCCCCGGCAGCCCCGCCGATGGCACCCGCGGCCCCGTTCGATGCCTGGGTCAGCAGCGCCATGACCCAGGTCGTCACTTCGGATGCTTCCATGGAGCGAGTATCGGCAGGGTCATGGTCGTTCCGTGGATCGTTTCCAGCCCTTCGGCTCGAACGCCGTCTCAATCGGGTAACGGCCCAAGTTCCTTACACGGCGGCGTAGTTGACGCATCCGCTGGACATAGCCGCTATCTGCCGTCGGTCGACACCGGTTCGGTCCGGCCGGCCGGTGGGGCGGCCCGCGCGACATCCCCTCCCGGGTCGGCGCCCACGGGGGAGGGGCGAAGGGCGTCGGATTCCTGAAAAGTGCTTGTGCAACGTGGTTCTCTGTCAGTTGTCCGTGCTGGGCCGGCCTGCTGCCGACGTGGCCGGCGGGGCGGGATGCGGCGCCCGGGGTGTACCGGCGCGGGAGATGGGGGGCGCTGCCCTCCGCGCTGCGGACACGCAAGGGAAGCTCATTCTGGCGCCCTGTGCAGCGAGTTGAGGGAAGTCCACCCTTACGTGCTCACTGAGGCGTACGGGACCGCAAGCCAGAGCTGTGACGTCCGTCACTCCGTATCGCCGCGTCCTCGCGGGTGTTCCCGCGCTGCCGCAGGTCACCGCCCATTTCCCTGTCGCAAACGATCACTGCGAGCCATGCGGAGAAGTCGCACGGTGACATTCGTGCGGGTGCGCATGCGTGTTCGGCAACGTCAGCCGGTTGAGTGAACGCACACCGGCGCGTACGTCCGGTTCCCCGTAGCCCCCTCAACGAAGAGGACTCATGTACGAAGACGTCCGTAGGGACGAGGGCCACAGCCCTGTGGAGGCCCCGCTGCGGCTTCCGCTGGAGTTCGAAGCGCACTACCTCATGAACCAGCAGGCGTGGCATGAGTACGCGCTGTGGTTCCTGCGTACCAACGACCGTGCGGAGCAGGCGGTGCACCGTGTGTTCCTGGAGATCCTGCGGCACTGGGACGCTCTTTTGGGGGAGAGCGACCTGCAGCAGCAGACCTGGGCCATCCTGCGCCGCGTCGTCATCGACGAAGTCCTTGGCGACGCGCGGGAACAGCTCCTCGCCATGGACAGCGGCATCGGTCTGTACCCGGCACTGGGCAAGCTGCCGCAGCGCCAGTTCGACGTGATCACGCTGCGCTACATCCTCAAGTACGACACCAAGCGCATCAGTTGGTACCTGGGGATCACGCCCAGCACCGTCGACTACCACTGCCGCAAGGCCAGGGAGCGGCTCGCGCCGGTCTATCGCCGCACACACAGGACAGACAAGGAGGACACGAAGTGAGCAGCAGCCTTTGGGAGAAGCGGCTGGCCGACGCGGACATCTCCGTACGCGAGGCGCGCCGGCCGTTCGACGTGGCCGCCGGCCTGCGCCGCCTGGCGGAGGACGCCGGATACATACCGCCCGCCGTCGAGGAGCCGCGGGGATCGCTCGCGCGCCACCGCCTCGATGTCGTCGCCCGCCTGGTGGTGACACAGGCCGGTGCGGCCGCCCATGTGGAGGAGCTGACCGCCGTCATCGGCGACGACGCCGAGGGCGCCCCGGCGCCGGCCGGCTTCGACGGCTGGACCGATGACGTCGACATCCACGGCGTCCACGTCTTCGCCTGCACGCTCTACCTGGCGCGCCACCCGGAGAGCGCCGTGTTCTGGTGGCAGCTCGCCGCCGGCGCGGGGCACAGCGGCGCCGCGTACTGCCTCCACCTGCACCATCTCGGCAACGGCGAGATACGCGATGCCGCGTTCTGGAAGCGCCAGGCAGCCGCCCTCTTCAAGGGCACCGGCGAACTGTTCGACAACCTGGAGAACCTCACCGGGTACGCCATGCGCATCGGCGGCCGCCGGGCGATGGCGACCCGCCGCCTGGAGGAGGAGGTCGACCGGCTCGCCGGCCGGGACGACGACGAAGGCCTGGTGGGCCGCCCCGACAGCCGACTCGCCGACCACATCCACGACTTGGCGGCCCAGCACTGAACGGACGGACCCGGCCGGGTCCCGCTCCGCACGGCCCCGGCCGCCTCCCGCACGCGACACCCTGACGAACGGAGCATCCTCGTGACGAGCATCGACCGCCCCACCTCGGCAACGAGCGCGGGACCAACGCACCCCGTCCGCCACTGGATCCGCCGCCGACGCCTGATGGTGGCCAGCACGGTACGCGGCGCCTGTTATGGAATCGGCACGGGCGTGGCCGGGTTGTTCTTCTGGTGGGTTCAGCAGAACCTCTGAGGGGGGTGGGGGTATTGCTCCGAAGCGGAGGTTGGCTAGGTCGGCTGGGCAGTTGTCCGCGTTCAGCCCTTCCCCGGGGGCTATCGGTTCTGACGGTGCCACCTGCGGCAACACAAGCGCCGCAGGTGGCTCGGCCGGTCAGACCTCACATATGTGCAGGCGGCATTCCCGGTCGTCGAGTCACGACGTCCAACGGGCAATCGCCAGAACCTGGCGAAAGGACCGAAACGCAGTTCGTGCGACTCCCAGGCCCCCGCCGCACTTGGAGCCGGGGCCGTGCGATCGGCCGGGTCCGAAGGGCTTGGTTACTTGCTGGCCGCGAGTTCCACAAGCGTGTGATCGCGCTTCTGAGGGTCAGTGTTCTTGCCGACGCCGGTCCACTCGTTCTTGGGCGCGTCTGCGGACACTCGGGTGTTGTCGACGGTCAGCTCGAGGTGCAGCTTGTAGTCGTACGCTCGTACTCCGTAGACGCGCGGAAGCTCGAGGGTGAGCTTTCCGCTGGCGCCCGTGACGCTGAAGCAGAAGTCGTTGCGATTGTCGAGGTTGCTCGAGATCACAATGCGGCCGGGCTCGATCGGTGTACTGCAGTCGATGTACCTGATGTGTCCGTCGCCACCCAGCAGCTTGATGCCCCGCGCCTTGAAGACTGCGTCTGCCTCGGTCTTCGGGTAGTTGAAACTCTCTACCGTACTCGGAGGGGCGTCAGCAGAACCTTCCAGGGCGACGGGCCGCCCGTCCTTGGCGTCCATCGCAACGGCCACACCGGCTGCCATGGTGACGACTCCGACTAGAGAGGTTGCTATCAGCGCGGCAGGCAAAAACTTCATGAGGCTTCTCTTTCAGAGATGGTGACAGGGCGACAGGCTTGCTACCTGTCGGTGAACCGCCCGGCGATGAACCAGGACCCCCGTCGCTCCCCCCAGTCGCCTCTGCCAGCCAGACCTGTTGAGCAGTGGTCCAGGCGGCGATGGAATTACTATCACTTGAACCGGTCGATACATAGCCGATTGTCTGTGACGAAGCTAACAAGGCTCGTATCGGTCAGCGGTGACGTCGCGTCAGGGAGGGGTGCGCCCCTCGGTCGACGGGCGCTGGGGGGAGCGCAGTTGAGCTGCAAGACGCGCACGCGGGGCTGGCGTGCCCTGTTGGTCGGGGAGCGGATTTTTCGTGATCGACTTGTGGCGTTGGGATGTCATGATGGGCGCCGCCAGCTTTGTAAAGGCCGGTGCTGGTAAGGGGGATCCGGCCAGTCAAGACTTTTCACCATGTGGGGGAGGACGTGTTGGAAGCAGTGGGACGTCTGCGAATGAGACCGGAGCCGCGCCGGCGGCGAGCGGCTCTACAACTTGCGGTGGCAGGGATGCTGTGCTTCGCGATGGGGGCCGGTCTTCTTGGCGCCGAGCCAGCTGTGGCTGCTGAAGCGCCGCCGAACGAGCGTGCGCAGGTGTTTGCGCTCTGGCGGTCCGGCGGTGATGAGACCAAGAGTGCCGCTGAGAAGGTCCTGACAGGGTCCGATGAGGCAGTGCATGACTTCTTGGTGAACAAGGCCCCAGAAGTTGTCCACGTGGACGACAAGATGAAGGCTCTCCGTTTGATCAACGAGAGTGGCCCTGCAGTCCGGGAGGGTCTGGACAAAGCGATCAGCGGTACTCCTTCGGAGCTTGCCGCGTACCTCAAATCCGGTTGGCGGGACGCGCTGGTGGCTGACCAGCGCATGACTGTCATGCAAGTGATGGCCGGTGCAGGTGACCAAGTTCGCGAAGAGGGCACCAAGGCGATCGATAAGGGAACGTCCGAGGCGCTCATGGACTTCCTGTTGAAGGATCAGCCTGCAGCGCAGGCGGCCGACGATCGCATGGAAATTCTGCAGATGTTGGCATCGGCGGGGCCCGAGTTGAAGAAGGCCGCCCAAGCCGCTCTGGACGGTTCACCGGCCGAGATGCGCGACTTTCTTTTGAAGGGGCAATACATCGCGCGTAACCGGGACCAGGAGACCTTGACCGTCGCACAGCTCGCCACCCTGGCAAGCAAGGCGAGTGCGACCGCCGAGGCAGAGACCAAGGCCGCCACGGAGGCAGCGGCCAAGGCTGAAAAGGCTGCTGAGAAAGCCAAAGCAGCTGCAGCAACGGCAGCCAGGGAAACGACAGATGCAAAAGAGGCATCTGAAGAGGCAGGGGCATGGGCGCGCGAGGCGGCGGAAGCCGCGAGTGGCGCGGCCGAGGCGGCACGAACCGCCATCCGAGCGTCCAACACAGCCATCGCTGCAGCCCGGACGGCGGCAAGCGCGGCCTCCTCGGCTGCATCAGCCGCCGCAGGCGCGGGGGAGGCGGCGGCTCGGGCCTACGCTTCGGCAACGGCTGCATCCAAGGACGCCGGCCAAGCAAAGGCAGCACGACAGGCAGCGCAGCAGGCGCGCGATGCGGCCAACGGGGCGGACAACGCCGCCGCGTCTGCCCTTCGGGCCGTGGAGGCGGTGGAAGGTGCGCTCAGTGCCGCGCGGAGTGCCGCCAGAGCGGGCCAGAACGCCGCGGACGCTGCGACGTCGGCTGCGCAGGCAAGTGCTAAGAAGGGCCTGGCAGCTGAGGACGCACGCCGAGCCACAGAAGCTGCCGCCAAGGCCCGGAACGCAGCTGCAACGGCGAACAGCGCAGCGGACGCGGCGGAGCGCTTGGCGGCCACCGCGGCGGATGCAGCACGCGGAGCACGCAATGCGGCCAGTGAGGCGGCCACTCATGCAAGGGCAGCTGCGGCTGCGGCCGACGAGGCGGTGGCGCAAGCAGGCAAGGCGGTTGATTACGCCAACAAGTCCAAGCAGCACGCCGATGCCGCTGTCGCCGCGGCGAAGACCGCGTCCGATGCTGTAACTCAGGCGGAGAAGGTTTACGAGACCGCCCGCGCGGTCGAGGCGGCGCAGCTTGAGGCGCAGAAGGGTGAACGTGCCCGTGCTGCCGCAGAGGCCAAGCAGCAGGAGCAAGAACAGCAGGCAAAAGCTGCTGACAATCGGTCCGAGGCCACTCGTCGCGATGCGCAGACCAGCAAACTCCTGGCAGATGCAACCGCTGATGGGGTCACGCCATCGGACGCCGTCGCGATGGGCCGGACGGCAGCTTTGCGGCTGGTGAGCACTGGCGGCCCGTGGACGCAGCAGGCTGCCGAGGCTGCGCTGACGGGCCGCGATGCTGATGTCCAGGAATGGCTGCATGCCTCTCGCAAGCAGGCCGAGGAGCAGGACGACTGGGCTCGAGTTAGCGGCATGGCGGAAGACGGTTCCCCAGCACTGCGGTCTGCCGCGAGTGGCGCCCTGAAAGGCTCGTACTCGGATGTCACCGTTTTTCTGAAGACAGGTCAGTACGACGCGCAGTTCACGGAGTACCGGGAGAGGGCACTCCAGCTCTCGGCTACCGGGGGGCCTCAGGTAAAAGAGGCGGCCACGGCTGCCATTGATGCCCACACCACCGATGCGCTACGCACGTTCCTGGAGAGCGGATGGTACGACGCACAGACTGCCGATGACCGAGCCACGGCGCTTCAACTGAGCAGCAGTGGGGGTCCGCAGGTCAAGGCGGCAGCCTTCGTCGCCCTTGAGGGTCCTGCTCGGTCACTGCACGAGTTCGTGACCGTCGGCCGCTATCAGGCGTCCAGGCTTGACCAGGATGCCGCATCGCATGCTGCCAACATCAAGAGTCTGATAGCTAGCGCGGCACAGTCCGCGGCGACAGCCAACCAGAACGCCCAACTGGCTGTAGAGGCTTGGTGGAGGGCCAAGGGCGCTGCCGATGAGGCGATCAAGGCTCAGAACGCTGCGATCGCTTCGCAGAAGAAGGCGGACGGATACGCTCACGACGCTCAGGTATCGGCCAATGCTGCCGACAAATCGGCCCAGGAGGCTGCCGCGTCTGCCAAACTTGCCCGTGACGCAGCACATCAGGCGGATGGCGCGGCGCGTCAAGCTGACGCGTCGGCGTCTTCAGCTCGCTATTCAGCCTCCAAGGCGGCTTCCTATGCTGCTGACGCGTTCAACTCGGCGGATGCTGCCCGTACGTCGGCCTACGCGGCCGGGCAGGACGCAGTAGGAGCGGCCAAGGCCGCTGTAGAGGCACGTGACATTGCCGTGGCGCGTGCGCTGGCGGAGTACAAGGCTCAGACGCGAGGCTCGGTTGTCACTGGTACGGGCGCCGACGCTCCCTATTCGGACGAAGCCTCAGGCAATCACCCGGAATTCGGATCAGCCTCGTGGTGGGACGTTGCCACTGCTCCGGGCTACCTCGTTGCCTACTACTTCGGTGCGGGGCTCTATGCCTGCTATGAGGGAGATCTCGCCTGCGAGCTGTACGGCTATTGGTCCTCCAACCCCGATGCGCCGTACAACCTTGGTGCGGGGCAAATGGACAGGCTTCTTGCTGATGCTGGATGGGGAACAGCTCGAGACCGAGCGAAGAGTCAGTTGCTGACGGCGGCAGCTGGCAGTTGCCTCGGGAGTCCCGGTGCCACCTGTCCCGTGCGAATCGATTCCAAGTGGCTCACTGACAACTTCACGGACGACGGTGAACTGGCAAACGCCATTGGGCACTTTTCGTACCGGGAAAGTGGCAATCTGACGGTGCAGTTGCTGGACAACGGAAAAGTCAGAGTAGTCGGAGACATTCGAGTGGACTTCAATAAGGCCTACAACTTTGACTACGGGAAGAAGGTCTTGAAGGTCATCCCGTTGGATCCGCTGGCAGACTCTCCCAAGTACGGGCTGGGTCGAGACTACGAGGTCCACGGAAGCCGCACGGTCCACGTGGATGAAGTAGTGAACCACTGAGTGCAGTGAATATTCAGGTCTGATGCGATACGAAGGTGGTGTGCGATGGGTGGTGTGCGCTGGGTGACCAGGGGGCTGACCAGTCGAATGGGGCTCGTCTGGGCGTTCACCGCTCTCGCGGTTCTGTCTTCGGCGTCATGCGCTGCAAGCCGGGAAGATCTGCTCAAGATATTCGATCTCGATCTTCCCGGCTGTCGTACCACGGATATGTGGTACAAGGGCGACGCCGGTTGGCCGTCGCAGCACATGTCGCTCCGATTCACGGCACCGAAAGCCTGCGTGGACCAGTATCTGAGTGATCACGGTGTGAGCCGGGATCATCCACTGCACTGGCCGACTGGGGAATCCGGGACGTTCGAAGGCCGCCAGGTAACGCCGACGGATCCACCTTTCGCGCCCGGGCGTATGAAGGACTTCGGGCTGACGTTGAACCCCGAAAAGCGCTACGACCTCTACAACGATTTCACCACTCCGACCGGAGCCGTCTTTCTCGTCCTGGTCGACCCGCAGGGCGAGCAGTCGACCATCTACCTCGACTCCGTCTCGCTCGGCCACGACTGAGCTTCGGACACATGGACAGGGCCGTCGGTACGTCGCTGCGCGGGTGCGGTTTCTGACGGAGGTGGGCGCGGCCGGGCCCTGTGGCACGAGAAGTCGGACGTCAGGGGGATTGCCGTCAGGGCGAGGACGGACGGATCAGCGGGTTCTGCTGGTTCATGTCGCCGATCGTCTCCCACAGGCGAGAGGCCCGCGCCCGGTGGTGGTCGGCCTCGGTCTGGAGGCCGGCGGCCGCCGCCAGGTCGCCGATGAGCTGGCGGCACGCCGCTTCGTCCTGGCGGTCGCCGTGGCGGTGGAACAGGCCCGCCGCGCGTTCCAGTGCCGGGACGGCCCGGTCGCGGTCGTGGCGGCCGGCGTGGACGCGGCCGGTCTCCAGGAGGGTGTACGCCGCGCACCGCTCGTCGGCGAGCCTCTCGAAGGTGCTCAGCGCCTGTCGGAGGCAGCGCAGGGCCTCGGCCGGGTCGTTCCGCTGGTCGTGCAGTCGGCTGTAGCGGCGCAGGACGACCGCCTCGCGGTGGTCGTCACCCAGCGTCCGGGACAGGTGCAGGGCGTGCTCGAACCAGCCCTGTGCGTCGGCGAGTTGGTGGTGCATGAGTTTCATGACGCCCAGGGAGCAGGACAGTTGGGCTTCGATGTGCTGGTCGCCCTGACCCGTCGCGATGGCCAGGGCCTGGTCGATGCGGTCGAGGGCCTCGGCGTCACGACCCTGCACCCGGCTGACCGTGCCGAGCATCGCCACCGACAGTGCCTCGCCCCGCTTGTCGCCGTCCACCCGGCAGAGCTCGACGGCCGTCTCCAGCGTGCTGGTCGCCTCGTCGTACTGGTCGCCGTAGATGTGCAGTTGGCCCAGTCCGCGCAGCAGTACGGAGGTGCCGTGTGTGTTGCCCGCTGCCTCGGTGGCGCCGAGCGCGAGCCGGTGGCCGTGCTGCCAGTCCTGGTACAGGCAGCGGTGGTCGTAATAGGTCGCGGTGGCTGCCGCGAGTTCCCAGGCCGGCTCGTCCAGACCCCAGTCCACGGCCAGTTTGACCGCGCCCAGGAGGTTGTCGCGCTCGGTGTCGAACCAGCAGAACGGGTCGGCGAGCAGCCGGTCGGTGGTCGCCCGGGGCAGCGGCCGGCGCGGTGCGTGCCCCGGCGCCGGGCACAGGAGCCCGGGAGGCAGTCGCGACGCGGCGTCCGCGGTCAGTTCGAGCCAGGTGGCGAGGACCCGGGTGATCGCCTCCCGTCTCTCGCGCTCCGGCGAGGTGGCGGTGGTCTCGACCGCGCAGGTTCTGATCAGGTCGTGCAGACGGTAGCGGGGTTCGCCGAGTGCGTCGGTGGCGACGAGGCGTACGAGGCTCGCGTCGACCAGGACGTCCAGCACATCGTCGGCGTCCGCCCGGTCCAGCAGCGGGCCGAGGACCCAGCCGGGCAGGGTGTAGGCGCCGAGCAGGCCCAGCAGACCGAGCGCGCGCACGGCCTCCTCCGGCAGCAGCCGCAGGCTCAGCTCGACGCTGGCCCGCACGCTGAGGTCCCCGATCCGCAGCTCGGCCAGCCGCCGCGACTCGTCCTCGATCCGTTCCCGCAGGACCCGTAGCGGCCAGGCCGGGCGGCCCGCGAGCCTGCCGCTGGCGATGCGGATGGCCAGTGGCAGGTTGCCGCAGCAGTCGAGGATGGCGTCGGCCTCGGCCGGCTCCTGGGCGACCCGGCGCTCACCCACGATCGTGGTGAACAGTTCCCGTGCCTCCGCCGGGCTCAGCACGTCCAGGTCGATGTGGTGGGCGCCGGGCAGCTGTGTCAGCAGGGTGCGGCTGGTGATCAGCACGGCGCACCCGTCGGCCCCGGGCAGCAGGGGCAGCACCTGGTCGGCCCGGCCGGCATCGTCCAGGACCACCAGCATGCGGCGGTCCACGAGCAACGACCGGTACAGCGCGGCCCGTTCGGCCAGGCCCTCGGGGATCGCGCCGCCGGTGACCGACAGCGCGCGCAGCGCCTCGGCCAGCATCAGGCCGGCGTCGCGGGGCTCGTTCGACGTGGACGCGAGGTCGAGGTAGAGCTGTCCGTCGGGGAAGTGTGCGCTCGCCCGGCGTGCGGCATGCGTGACCAGGCAGGACTTGCCGACGCCCGGGCCGCCCACGACGACCGCGACCGGGGACCGGTGCGCGGACGGGGCGCCGAGCAGCGCCGAGATCTCGGCCAGCACCTCCGCCCGGCCCACGAAGTCCGGTACGTCGAGAGGGAGTTGGCGTACCGGTAGGTTCATGAACGGCCCCGCTCCGTCCCGCGTACCGGCGTCGGGCGCGGACGGCGGTGCGAGCGTCGGCGTGAGCGGAACCGGGGTGCCGGGCGCCGGTACGGGAAGCGGGGTCGTGACAGCCGGGGCCGCGAGAGCCGGGTCCGCGCGCAGGATGCGCCGGTGCAGCGTCTGGAGCGCCGGGGCGGGATCGACACCCAGTTCGCCGGCCAGCGTCCGGCGCACCCCCTCGTACACCCGCAGTGCCTCGCCCTGCCGGCGGCAACGGTAGAGGGCGACCATGAGGTGTTCCGCGACCTCCTCGTCGAAGGGGTGGGCGCGCAGCGCGGCGGAGAGCTCGTCGACGACGTCCCGATGACGCCCGAGGCCGAGTTCGGCGGCGAGGCACTGTTTGTGCGTGGCGGCGCGCTTCTCGTTCAGCCGCGCCGCGTCGATGTCCAGTACCTGGCTGGCTACGTCGGACAGGGCCCGCCCGCGCCAGTGGCCCAGCGCCACCCGCAATGCGGCGGCCTGTTCGCGGAGTTCGGTGTGCCGCGCGGCGAGGAGGCGTGCGTCCTCGAACTGCAGCAGGTCGAGCTGATCGCGCTCGACATGGATCTCGTAGCCGCCGCGGCGCGTACTGATCAGGGAACGGGGGCATCCGCCGACAGCCAGACCGCGGCGCAGCCCGGACACCGCGTCCTGCACTTGGCGGACCGCGGTGGCGGGTGGCGTCCCGTCCCACATCACGGCGACGAGCCGCTCCAGGGAGACCACGGCATTGGCGTCGAGCAGGAGCGCGGCCAGCATCTTGGTCTGCCGCGGCCCGCCGAACCGGATCTCACCTCCGGTGACCTGGACGTGCAGCGGCCCCAGTAAGCCGAATCTCATATTCCCCCCGGAACGTGACGATCGGTGTCCATCCGCAGGCAGGCCTCGCGGCGGAACGAACTCGGGACGGGGCCCGGAGCTCGTGCCCAGCGTCTCGTGCGGAGGGGGCGAGCGTCGTCAAGAGAACGGTTCGGCTTCGCAAAATGCACGGCAATGGGTGGGCCCCGATGCCGGTAATCGGCCACGCCGGATGGCATACGGAACGACCGGACCGGCGGGATGTCCGCACGCGTCGCCCCTGGTGGAGCGGCGCGGTCGGATTCAGTCGCGGCGCCCCGCTGCCGCCAATGCGGCCCTGACCTCACGCGCCACACGCGCCGCGTCCTGGGGATTGTTCACGACGTCCGTCTGGTCCATGTCGACCACGAGGACTTCGCTGGCCGAGTAGTGCTTGTGCACCCAGTCGTCATAGCCGGACCACAGCGTCCGGTAGTACTCGACAAGACTCTCGTCCTGCTCGAAGTCACGGCCGCGCAGTCCGATACGGTGCAGCACCGTCTCGAAGGACGCCTTGAGATAGACCATGAGATCGGGTGCCTTGCGGTACGGCAGGCCGTCGATCTCGCGCATCATTTCGTTGAGCAGCCCCTCGTACACCTGCATTTCGAGCGAGCTGATCCGGCCGAGGTCGTGATTGACCCTGGCGAAGTACCAGTCCTCATAGATGGACCGGTCCAGAACGTTGTCGCTCCGCTTGTACGCCTCCTTGATCGAGGCGAATCGCGTCTGCAGGAAATAGAGCTGGAGGAGGAAGGGATAGCGCTTCGCCTGGATCTCCTCGGGGTCGGCCGAGTAGAAGAGCGGCAGGATCGGATTGTCGTCCACGCTCTCGTAGAAGACGGTGCTGCCCAGCTCCTTGGCGAGAGCCTCGGCCACGCTCGTCTTGCCGACGCCGATCATGCCTCCGACGCAGATCACTGACATTCCTCACTTCTCCCCGGCAGACCTTCTGCTCGTGGGCGGCCTCGTGCGCGGCCTCGTGGCGCAGGAGCGCCGCATCCCCGAGACGCGTGTTCGCGCAGCGGTACCGGCTCCCTGGCGACGGCCGGGCCACCGGGTCGGCGTCCACGAGGCGACGCGAACCGGCCGGTCCGTCCCACCGGACGCCGAAGCCGCCACCCCGAGAGGCGGCCGCCGGGAGGCCGCCCCCTCAAGACCGTCCTGAAGCATAGATGACGACGTCGCCTGCCCCTGCCGTCCCCCGATCCGGACCGCTGCCCGGCGGCCGCCAACCGGACGGTCCGCAAGAGCAGTTCGCGACCGTTCGGGGCGGCGTCATCCCGGGCGAAAGGATCCTGGGGAAGAAGGGGGTGGCGCCCGGCGTGCGACGCTTACCGGGGGCGCGTGAAAGCGGCGCCCCGGCTCCGGCCCGGCCGCCGGAGCCGACGGTCACTCCCGGCGGACCGTTCCTGACGCCACAGCGACCTCACCGGCATCTTTGTGCGTCAGAGCCTACGCATTCCTCCGCAGAGAAATGGCCGGGGTGCCGAGGGGGTTGATGGTTCAATTTCTTGGCCGGTGGAACAATTCAGGCTACCGATCATGATTTCGGGCGTGGCCTGGATCGTGTCTCCCGAGACCGGTCGAAAGCGTGGCGGGAATGCGCCCTTTACTGGATACCGGCCGGGCGTGAGGCTGTGGGGCGTCGGTCCGAGGCGTGGCACCTGCCGGAGTCGCGGCTCCCGGCATTGATCGATTCGTGCTTCATTCGCGTCGGAAACCGGGCTTGAAGGGGGACATGTGCCACTCCTGCCGATGCACCCTGCGGCCCCGCGACCCCTGCGCAAAGATTCCGATGCGGGTAGGTGGAGAGGCGAATGGCTGCGAATACTTCATCGAACAGGTGGGTTATTCAGGCGCCTTGACATGAGTTCGCGCCCGCCTCGCGCCGGACTGCGCCAGCTGTAACTCCAGTACCCCTGTGCGCCAGTCGAACCCCGTACCCTGCGCCGGATCCGCGCTCTACCTTTCTCATTACCGAAGGCATATTCCACCAGCGGTTCTCGCCGTTGAGAGGGACACGCATGACGAGTCACGCAACCGAGGTCGACCTCGACGTTCTGCTGAACCGGATCCTGCGGGAGACCGGCACGAGCGGGCGCTGGACGGTCGACGTGGACGAGATGTGGTGCCGGCTCACCCGACCACCCGGTGTCCGCCTCCAGCAGGGCTGGAAGCTGCACGTGTCCGCCACCGCCGCGTCGGCGCCCGACGTCCTGACGAAGGCGCTCGGCGTACTGCTGCACGAGGACGTGACCTTCAAGTTCGCCCGGTCGCTCGAACAGGTCGGCGCGCTCAACTCCCGTGCCACGCCCCGGGGGAGCTCCGGCAAGTTCATCACCGTGTACCCCCCGTCGGACGAGGACGCCGCACGTCTGGCGTCGGCCCTGCACGAGGCCACCGCCGGGCTCGCCGGCCCCCGCATCCTCTCCGACCAGCCCTACGCCCCGCAGAGCCTGGTGCACTACCGCTACGGAGCCTTCGTCGCCCGCCGCAGACTGTCGGAGCACGGGCTGCTGGTGTGGTTCATCGAGGACCCCGACGGCAACCCCGTCGAGGACAAACGCACCGGCCAGTACGCGCCGCCGCCCTGGGCGGTCAGCCCCTTCCCCGCCTCGGTGCCGCTGCCCCCGCAGCAGGAGCAGGCGGCGAAGAGCCCCGTGCTGCTCGGCGGCCGGTTCTCCGTACGCGAAGCGATCCGGCACACCAACAAGGGCGGTGTGTACCGGGCCACCGACGTGACCACGGGCAGGCCGGCCGTGATCAAGGAAGCCCGGCCGCACGTCGAGGCCGACTCCTCGGGGTCCGACGTACGGGACTGGCTGCGCGCCGAGGCCAGGACGCTGGAGCAGCTCAGGGGCACCGGCCTCGCCCCCGAGCCGCTGGCCATGTTCGAGACGGGCGGGCACCTGTTCCTCGCCCAGGAGGAGGTCCCGGGCATCCCCCTGCACGCCTGGGTCGCCGAGCGCTTCCGCGACGGGGGGAGCGAGCGCTACCGGGCCGAAGCGCTCGCCCAGGCCGGACGCCTGATCGACCTGGTCGCCGCCGCCCACGAACACGGCTGGATCCTGCGGGACTTCACGCCCGGCAACGTCATGGTCCGCCCCGACGGTGAACTGCGCCTGATCGACCTGGAACTCGCCGTCCGCGAGGCCGACCGCATGCCCCCGACCACGGTGGGGACCCCTTGCTTCAGCGCCCCCGAACGCCTGGAGGGCGCCCCCGTGGCGCGGACGGCCGACTACTACAGCCTCGGCGCCACGGTGTGCTTCGTCCTCGCGGGAAAGGTGGCGAACCTGCTGGCCGAGGAACCGTCCACCAGGCCCGCCGAGGAGCGCTTCGCGCAATGGCTGGCGGCCTGCGACCGCCTGCTCCACCTACCGGCCGGCCTGACCGACATGCTCCGCGGGCTGATGCGTGACGACCCCGGCGCGCGGTGGGACCCGGCCGCGGCGCGCGAGGCCCTGCGCAGCGCGGACCCGTCCCGCAGTGGCCGCCAGGAAACCGGCGCGCCCCGCCACGAAGACGCGGGAGCGTTGACGGGGCGGCCTCAACCAGCCGTCCAGGAAACGCCGTTGGGGGATGTGACGCAGCTCGCGATCACCGGAATGGTGAACCACCTCCTCGATTCCATGACCCCGGCCGGCGAACCACGGCTGTGGCCTGTGTCCACCCAGGCGGGGGAGACCGACCCCTGCACCGTGCAGCAGGGCGCGGCCGGCGTACTGGCCGTCCTGACGCGGTATTTCGAGGCGACGGGGGACCCGCGCCTGCCGGAGGCCCTCTCCACCGCGGGGCACTGGATCGCCCGGCGCACCGACCTCCGCTCCATCCGTCCGGGCCTGCACTTCGGCGGGCGCGGGATCGCCTGGTCGCTGTACGACGCCGGGCGGGCGATCGGTGACCACGAGCTGACGGACCATGCCCTGGCTCTGGCCCTGGCCCCGCTGGAGTCGACGCCGAGCTACGACATCACCCACGGCTCCGCGGGCAGCGGACTGGCCGCCGTCCATCTGTGGCACCGAACCCGCGACCCCCGCCTGGCCGAAGCGGTCATGGCGGACGCCGACCGGCTGGCCGCGGCGGCGCGGACGGAGCCGCACGGAGTGAGCTGGCCCGTTCCCGCGGAGGCGGTGTCCCAGGAAGCCGGCAAGCGCTACCTCGGGTTCGCGCACGGAACCGCCGGCATCGGCAGCTTCCTCCTGGCCGCCGCGGCCGTCACCGACCGGCCCGAGCACCTGCAGTTGGCGCTGGCGGCCGGCGAGTCCCTGGCGGCCACCGCCGTGACGGTCGGACCGGCAGCGCAGTGGCCGGCGCAGGACGCGGACGTGCCGACGGCTCCGTACTGGTGCCACGGCTCGGCGGGCATCGGCGCGTTCCTGGGCCGCCTCTGGCAGGCGACCGGCGACAAGCGCTTCGCCGACCTCGCCCACCAGGCCGCACGGGCCGTCGTGGAGCGCGCCTCACGCGCCGCCCTCACCCAGTGCCACGGTCTCGCGGGCAACGGCGACTTCCTCCTCGACATGGCCGAACTCACCGGGGAACAGCGCTACTTGGCGATGTCCGAGGACCTCGTCCGCCTCATCGCCGCCGAACGCGCCCACCGCGGCCACCACATCGTCTTCCCCAACGAGCACGGGAACGTCTCCACGAGCTGGAGCGACGGATCCGCGGGAATCCTGGCCTTCCTGGTCCGGACCCGCCACACAGGCCCCCGGCACTGGATGATCCGGCAGCCGGGCTGAGCGACAGCGAATCCATCGTCACTGTCGCCACTGCACCGAACACCTCACAGAGAAGGAGAATGTCATGGAAAACCAAGACCTTGAGGTTCTGGCCCACCTGCACGCCCTTCCGGAGACCGACCCGGTCGGCGCCGACGAAGCCCAGTTCGGCGGGACCTGCGCGTGCACCGGTCTGCTGACCCTGCTCAACACCGTCTGCGTGGGCGTCAGTTGTTCCTAGTTCCCAGACCTCCGGCCGGTGGCTGCACCACGCAGCCACCGGCCGGAGCCGGGCGGCACGTGCTCACACCGACCCCCCCCTGCGGACGAGGAGCCGACCATGCGGCCAGACGCCGACGCGCAGGCCCCCGCCCCAGCGGCGCTCCCGCCCGATCCCGTCGCGGACCCGGACCGCGTCGCACCGGCCGGGCAGCCGCCGTACGCGATCAGCACACGCGGTCTGGTCAAGAGCTATCCGGGCCCGGGCGGCGCCACCGTCCACGCCGTCCACGGACTCGACCTGGACGTTCTGAAGGGTGAGACCTTCGCCTTCCTCGGTCCCAACGGAGCGGGCAAGTCGACCACCATCTCCCTGCTGTGCGCCCTGGCCCGCCCCACGGCCGGGCGGGCGACCGTGGCCGGCGTCGACGTGAGCGAGCGGCCGGACGAGGTGCGCAGGAGGGTCGGGATGCTCTTCCAGCACAGCGCCCTCGACCCGGACCTCACGGCCGAACAGAACCTGCACATCCATGCCCGGCTGTACGGACTGAGCCGCCGCCGCGCCCGCCTGCGCGCCCTCGAAACCCTGGACGGAGTCGGACTCGCCGACCGACGCCGGGCCCGGGTGCGCACCCTGTCCGGCGGCATGCGGCGCCGGCTCGAACTGGCCCGGGGTCTGCTGCACACCCCGCGGATCCTGTTCCTCGACGAGCCGACCACCGGGCTCGACCCGCACGCCCGCGCGCAGATCTGGCAGTACTTGCGGGTGCTGCGCGACCAGCACGGGAGCACCCTCTTCGTCACCACCCACTATCTGGAGGAGGCCGAGAACTGTGATCGCCTGGGGATCATCGACCAGGGCCGCCTCGTCGCCCAGGGCACGCCGTCGGCGCTGAGGGCCGCGATCGGAGACGACCGGGTGGCACTGCGCACCAGCGACGACGCCACAGCCCGGCAGGTCGTGCGCCGGCTCGTGACCCCGGACGCGGTCGTCACGCGGGACCCCGAGGGCGTGACGCTGCGGATCCCGGACGGCAGCACCTGGATCCCCCGCCTGTGCGCGGCACTCGCATCCCACGCCATCGCCGTCCACGCCGCGTCCGCGACACCGCCGACCCTCGACGACGTGTTCTTCCACCACACCGGCCGCAGCATCAACGCACCCGAACCGCACGGGACTTCGCCGGGCGCGCCGGCGGGTGCGGCCCCGGCGGAACCCGAGGAGACCCCATGACGGCACCCGCGCTTCCGGCCTCGGACGAGGGCGGTGACGGCGGCCGGGGCGGCGGGGCCGCCGCGACCCCGGCCGCGTCCTGCCGCGAGGCCGGGCTCGACGTCGCCGCCGGCGGTGAACGCGTGCCCCGGCTCCGCCACGAGCTGCGCGCCGTCCACGCCCTCGTCCACCGCGATCTGCTGCGCCTGGCGTCCCAGCCCGTCCACACCGCGCTGATGCTGGTCCAGCCGGTGCTCTACCTCTTCATCCTGGGCGGCGGTCTGGCCGCGCTCATCCCCAACTCCTCACTGGGGGGCGGCTATCAGACCTTCCTCTTCCCGGGCGTGCTGATGATGACGGTGCAGACGCCGGCCATCATGGTCGGCATCCGGCTGATCACCGACCGGCAGAGCGGCTACGTGCGCGAACTCCTGATGGCGCCGGTCAGCCGTCCCACCCTGCTCCTCGGCAGCTGCGCGGGCGGAACGATCGTCGCCACGGTGCAGGGCGCCGTGCTGCTCGTCCTGGTCGGAGCGATCGGCCTGCCCTACGACCCGCTGCTGCTCGCGCTGCTCCTCGCGGGCATGATCCTGACGTCGTTCACCCTCACCGCGCTCGCCCTGACGCTGGCCGTGGGCCTGGACCGGCCCGAGGTGTTCAACATGCTGCTCGGCCTGGTGATGATGCCGTTGCTGCTGCTCTCCGGCGGCTTCTTCCCGGTCCAGAACCTGCCGGGCTGGACCCACGCGCTGGTCGATGTCAACCCGCTGGCGTACGGGGTGGACCTGCTCCGCCGCTGCATCGCCCTGCGAGCGCCACGGGGCGGGGCCGCGAACGGCGTCGAGTGGGCCGGGTGGCAGCCGCCCCTGCTCCTGGAGGGCGCGATCCTGCTGGGCCTGGGCGCCGTGGCCCTGCTCTGGGCCGCCAGACGCTTCAGCCGCCCCGAATGACCTCCCCCCGACTTGCGGCGGAACCCCTCCGACCCCATGTGGGGCCGTCTCGCCGGGTGCCACCGAGACGGGCCGGACGATAGGGTCGGCCCTACGAACACCGGGGTCAGCCAGGGGGTTTCCGCCGTGTCGGAGTCAGAGCGCCAGGTGATGGACGCCGCGCGCCCCGGCCCCCGGTCCGGTGAGCTGCGCGTCGGGGTGCTGGCCTATCCCGGCTGTTTCGCCTCCGAGATCTTCGGTGTGCCCGACCTCCTGACGATGGCGGGACATGTCGCGGGGCCGGACGTGCCGGGCTACCAGGTGTCGGTCCTCTCGCCCCGCAGCCGGGTCCTCGCCTCGGGTGGCGTGCGCCTGGACGTGCGTCCGCTGCGCGAGGTCGACGTTCTGGTGGTGCCCGGCTTCGAAGTGCCCGGGGCGAACCTCACCGCCCGCCTGGCCGGCTTCGGGCCCGAGGTCGCGGCGATCCGGGCGCAGGCGGCGGCGGGCGGGGCCGTCGTATCGCTCTGCGTGGGCGCGTTCCTGCTGGCCGAGGCCGGGCTGCTCGACGGGCGCCGGGCCACCACCTCGTGGCTGTACGCCGACGAACTGGCCGCGCGCTGTCCGAGGGCCGAGGTGCGGCCCGAGCATCTCGTCGTCACCGACACCGGGGTGACGACCACCGCCGCGTTCAGCGCCATGTACGACTTCGCGCTGGACCTGATCCGGCGGCACAGCGGGACCGCGGTGGCGCGTTCCACCGCGCGGCTGGCCCTGGTCGACGACGCCCGGAGCTCTCAAACACCGTACGTGGATGCCCGGTTGCTGCCACAGGCCGGGCGGGAGTTCTCCCAGCGCGTCATGCGCCGGCTCGATCAGAACCTCACCGAACGGTACGACCTCGCGGCGCTCGCGGACGCGTTCCGGGTCAGCTCGCGCACGCTGCTGCGCCGCTTCGCGGAAGAGACCGGACACAGCCCGCTGGCCCACCTCCAGGCCTCACGCGTCCGCCGTGCCCGCCATCTCCTGGAGTCCACCGACCGCACGGTGGCCGCTGTCGCCGCCGCGGTCGGCTACCAGGACCCGGGCACGTTCGCCGCCCTCTTCGCCCGCCACACCGGCCACCGCCCGAACGCCTACCGGGCCGCTTTCCGCCGCACGGGCGCCGAGGACGGACGGGACGGCCGCGGCTAGCGGGGCCCGTGCCGCGGGCGGCGCGGCCGGTTTCGCCGTTCAGGCTCCCGCTTGGAGGCGCAGGCCCGCCAGGGTCAGGTCCAGGGCCGAGCGGAACTGCTCGATGTCGTCGTGGCCCTCGAACTCGTCGACGATCTCGTGCACGAACGGGAAGTCCGCGCGGTCGAGCTCGCGCCATTCCTGGGCGTAGCGGCCGAGGAAGGCGTCGCGGCCGAGAGCGCCGTCGAGAACCTCCTGGGGCGGCTCCTGCCCCAAGTCGATCGCCGAGCCGATGACGACCCCCACGACCGCGGACACGGCGTGGAAGCGCTGGCGCGCGGTGAGGTTCAGACGCAGGGTCGGCCGGCCGAGCGTCTCGTAGAGGCGCAGGGAATTGCCCTGGACGGTGGTGTTGCGCATGAAGTAGGCGCCGAGCCAGGGCCTCTCCATGATCGCGTCGAAGAGGCTGATCGCCATCGCGCGCAGGTGGTCGAGCGGGTCGTCGTGGGAGGGGAGCGCCTCGATGTCGGCCAGTGCCGCCCCGATCACATGGTCGGTGGCGCGGTCGAGGAGCTCCTCCTTGCTCGCCACGTACCAGTAGATGCTGGCGACGCCGCCGCCGAGGCGCTGGGCCAGCGCCCGGAACGTCAGCGCCGAGGGCCCCGCCGCGTCGAGCAGGGCGACCGCCTCGGCGAGGACGGCCTCCATCGAGTGCGAAGCCCGTCGCCGCCCGCCGCGCGCACGGTCCTGCTGGAGAGTCATGATCCACCCCTCGTTGCGTCGTACCGAACGATGTTCTATCGTACTTCATCGTACGCTGTTCGATACTGGAACGCTGTTCGATGAGAGGGTCCGCACATGACCACCGCCCCGCCCCCGACGCCGTCGCGCGCCTACCCTTCGCTGCGCGCTGCGTGGATGCCCCTGGCCGCGCTCTGCCTGGCCTTCTTCGTCGAAATGGTCGACAACACGCTGCTCTCGATCGCCCTGCCGACCATCGGCCGCGACCTCGGCAGCGGCACCACGGCGCTGCAGTGGGTCACCGGTGCGTACTCCCTCACCTTCGGCGGTCTGCTGCTCACCGCCGGTTCGATGGCCGACCGGCTCGGCCGGCGCAGAGTGCTCCTGATCGGGCTCGCCGTCTTCGGCTCGCTCAGTTTGTGCGTCGTGTTCGTCACCTCGGCCGGCGAGCTCATCACGTTGCGCGCCCTGCTCGGCATAGCCGCCGCCGCGATGGCCCCCATCACCAACTCCCTGGTCTTCCGTCTCTTCGACGACAAGGCGCTGCGGATGCGCGCCATGACCGTGATGATCATCGTCGGCATGTCCGGCTTCGTCCTCGGACCGCTGCTCGGCGGCACCGCGCTCGCCCATGTGCGCTGGGAGTGGCTGCTCGTGGTCAACGCCCCGATCGCCGTGATCGCCTGCATCGGCGTCCGCCTCGGTGTCCCGGCCGACCGGCCGCAGGACCTGACGAAGGACGCGCTCGACCTGCCCGGCGCCGTCCTGAGCGTCGCCACCATCGGCCTCGCCTGCTACTCGCTGACCAGCGGTGTCGACCACGGCTGGCTCTCCGCCGCCACCCTCGTCTCGGTCGTGGGCGCGCTCGTGGCCGGGATCGCGTTCGTGCTGCACGAGCGGCGCAGCGCCGCGCCCATGCTGGACCTGCGGCTCTTCTCCAACGGCACCGTCCGCGGCGCCGCCATCGCGCAGATCGGCACGTCCATCGCGATGGCCAGCGTGATGTTCGGGCTGATCCTGCACTTCCAGTACGCCTACGGCTGGAGCCCCGTGCGGGCCGGTCTTGCCAACCTGCCGATCATCGTGACGATGCTCGTGGCCACCCCGCTGTCCGAGTGGCTCGCGCGCCGCTTCGGTCACCGCATCGCCTGCGTCGTGGGCGCGGCCTGCCTGGCCGGCGCCCTGGCCGGGCTCTCCTGGGGCGTCTACCACGGCTACGCCGTCATCGCGGTGTGCATGGTGCTCATGACCGTGGGGCTGCGCACGGTGATGACGATCTGCGCGGTCGCCCTCGTCGACGCGATGCCGAGCAACCGCACGTCCATCGGCGCGGCCCTCAACGACACGGCGCAGGAAGTCGGTTCCAGCATCGGCACCGCGGTGGTCGGCACCCTGATCGCCGCGCTCGTCACCACCCAGCTGCCCGCGGGTACGTGGAGCAGCGGCCTGGTCGGCTCGTTCTTCCACGGGGAGCGCATCACCTACGCCCTCCTCGCCGTGGTGGTGGGCCTGATCGGCGTCGGCGGCGCGCTGAGCCTCACCAACTCCCACGCGGTGGAGGAGCAGCCCGCCGTCGAAGAACTCGTCTGACGCCGAGGGGCACCGGGGCGCGGGGCGTCGGTGCTCCGCGGCGCCGGGGCTCCTAGGCATCCGGGCGACAGGGCGCCGGTCTCCAGGCGTAGGTCGCGCGCCCGATCCGGCCCGTGCCGGGGGCGTGCGAGCATCACCTCATGTCGCACTCCTGGCCCAGCCATCTCGAGGTGGGCGCGGTCCGCTTCGTCCGCCCCACCGCCCGGTTCGACGACGTGATGGTCTTCTACCGTGACGTCCTCGGCCTGCCCGTCCTCGCCGCCTGGCGCGACCACGACGGCTACGACGGCATGGTGCTCGGCCTGCCGGGGACGCCGGTGCACATGGAACTCCTGCAGCACGGCGATCCGCCCCGCATCCCCGAGCCGCACCCGGAGAACCAGTTGGTGCTCTACCTGCGCGGCCCCGAGGCCGTCGCCGCTGCCGCGCGGCGGCTCACCGCCCACGGGCACAGCCCGGTCGCCTCCGCCAACCCGTACTGGCCGGCGCGCGGAGCGGTGCTCTTCGCGGACCCGGACGGCTGGCTGGTCGTGCTCGCGCCCTGGGTCTTCGGCGAGGAGTCCCCGCCGGAGCCGGTGGCGAACTGATCGCCCCCACGCACAACGCGGCCGCACCGAAACCGAGTTGAGAGGCACCGGGATTGGTCTGGACCTTGACAGGTTCAGACCATTCCGCTTGAGTCAGCCGGGATCCCCCTCGACTCCCAGAAGGAGTGGTCGCGTGTCGAGACAACGGCTCATCGCTCTTCTCACCGCGCTCGCGGTCGCGCTCGGACTCACCATCCTCGTGCCGCTGGCATCCACCGCCTCCGCCGCCGCCACCTGCGCCGGCGCCTGGAATGCCTCCTCGGTCTACACCGGCGGCACGTCCGCCTCGTACAACAGCCACAACTGGCAGGCCAAGTGGTGGACCCAGGGCGAGACGCCCGGCGCAGCCGCCGTCTGGGCCGACCAGGGCGCCTGCGGCGGAGGTTCGGGCGGCACCGGCGGGACCTGCAACTACCCTGCCTGGGCAGCCGGTCACGCCTATGTGGCCGGCGACATCGTCAAGTACACCGACGGCAACTACTACGTCGCCGAGCACGACAACCCGGGCTACGACCCGGTCATCAGCACCTGGTTCTGGGACCCGTACAGCTGCAACGGTGGCGGGGGGCCGACGGATCCGCCGTCCAGCGGGTCCTTCGTGGTCAGCGAGGCCCAGTTCAACCGGATGTTCCCGAACCGGAACGGGTTCTACACCTACAGCGGTCTGACCGCCGCGCTCAGCGCGTACCCGGGCTTCGCGAACACCGGCAGCGACACGGTCAAGAAGCAGGAGGCGGCGGCGTTCCTCGCCAACGTCAGCCACGAGACCGGCGGCCTCGTCTACATCGTCGAGCAGAACACTGCCAACTACTCGCACTACTGCGACGCGACCAAGCCCTACGGCTGCCCGGCCGGACAGTCCGCGTACTACGGCCGCGGCCCGATCCAGCTGAGCTGGAACTTCAACTACAAGACCGCCGGGGACGCCCTCGGCATCGACCTGCTGAACAACCCCAACCTCGTGCAGAGCGACTCGGCCGTCGCCTGGAAGACCGGTCTGTGGTACTGGAACACGCAGAACGGGCCCGGCACCATGACCCCGCACAACGCCATGGTCAACGGCGCCGGATTCGGTGAGACCATCCGCAGCATCAACGGCAGCATCGAGTGCAACGGCGGCAACCCCGCCCAGGTGCAGAGCCGGATCAACGCGTACCAGAGCTTCGTCTCGATCCTCGGGGTCCCGGCGGGCAACAACCTGAGCTGCTGACCGAGCCGAAAGCCGGTGTGCCCCCGCCCTGTGTTGCAGGGCGGGGGCACACCGGCGTACGCGCGCGGATCACAGCTTCATGCGGTGCACACCTCCCTGCACCGTGCCGACGTACAGCAGGCCGCCGGCGCTCGCCAGGCTCGTGGCGTTGAGGTTCTGCAGGCCGTTCGAGACGTTCTGCCAGCTGCGCCCGCCGTCCGTGGAGCGCAGCACCCCCCGCCCGCCCCGGGGCAGGGCCGTGTCCCAGGAACTGGTGGTGGCCGCGTACAGCGTGCCGCCCACCTGGAGCAAGTCGCTCACCCGCAACGGCAGTCGACCGGTGTCGGCGGTGGCGAAGGTGCGGCCCCCGTTCGTGGAGACCTTGATCGCGTCACCACCGGTCAGCATCTTCGAGCCGGTGAACTCGATGGTGTCGACGCGGCCGTCGGCGACCTTGGTGATGTCGTCACCGCCGTTGTCCGAGCGGTAGAGACCGTCGGGGGCGCCCAGCCACAGCCGGTCGGGGTTCTTCGGGTCGCCCGCGACGGCGGTGAAACGAGTCCGGTCGTCGAGCAGGTTCTTCCAGGTGGCGCCGCCGTCCTCGGTGGAGAACAGGCCCTTGCCGAGCAGGTTCGCGTACGAGACGTAGACGCGGTCGGGGTCGGCGGGGTGCACGGCCAGGGCGTACACCGTTCCGTTGCTCTCGCCCTTCTCCTGCCAGGTCGCGCCGGCGTCACCGCTGCGCTGGAGGTGGAAGTCGCCCCAGGCGCCGTAGCGCACCCGCCACACGATCCGCGAGTCCTTCGCGGATGTCTGGAGGAGCCGCGTCTCGGCGCCGATCATGCCTTCGCCGCCCGTGGTCCCCCACTCCGCGCCGTTGGCCGGAAGGGGGGTGCGGTGTGTTCCCTGCGGGCCGGCCGCGAGCAGCTGACCGCCGCTGACGGCAAGGGAGTTGACGGTACTGCCCTGGACGCCGAGACGGCGGTAGTCCTTGCCGTCCGGGGTGGCCCGGTAGACGCCCGCGGCGTCGGCCGACACGGTCAGCGAACCGTCCGGCCAGCGGTCGAAGTCGGAGGTGGTGGAGGCCTTGTTCGCGGACGGAATGGTGCTCCAGTGCCGGCCGTGGTCGCGGCCGACCCTGATGTCCTTGCCGTAGCCGACGTACAGGTCGCCGCCGGTCAGCGTCAGGCCGGTGGCGCCGTAGCCGTGGTTGTCCAGGGTGGCCCAGCTCCCGCCGCCGTCGAAGGAGCCGACGATGCCCGAGCCGATCTCGTAGATCGCCACGACCTGGCTGTCCGCGACGACGTTGACGGAGATCCCGCCGCTGGGCGCGTCGTACACCTTCGTCGCCTTGCCGAGGGAGCCCAATGACAGGCCGTCGCGCCGCCACACCGACTTGCCGGCCGAGAAGTAGAGGCTGTCACCGCCGATCGCGACGTCGTACACCGCGTCGACCGGGATGCCGAGCGGCTCGGTGGTCCAGGTGTCGCCGCCGTTCTTGCTGATCAGCAGGTCGGTGGCGGTGACCGCCACGAGGGTCTTGCCGGACTCGTCGGTGAGGAAGTCGGTGAGGCGGGCGTCGGGGGTGTCCAGGGTCCGCCAGGTGCGGCCGCCGTCATCGGTACGCAGGATCGAACCCTTGCGGGGGATGCCCGACCTGCTGTTGGCGGCGTACCACCAGCGCTTGGCGTTCTTCGGGTCGATGGCGGTGAAGGCCCGCCCGCCCACGTCGCCCATCGGCAGCCGGGTGTGCTGCTGCCAGGTGGCGCCGTTGTCCGCGGTCGACCACGGGCCGAGCTTGTCGTACTGGGTGAGGACGGCCGTGCCGGGAGCGCTCGGCGCCGTGGTGATGTCGCCGCTCTGCGAGTTGGGCCCGACGGGCTGCCAGCGCGAGCGCCGGCTGTCCTCGGGGGTGACCTCGAAGCCGTCCTGGTTGGCGGTCAGCGTCTTGCCGTCGGTGGTGCGGCCGGACGCGGAGACCAGATGCGCGCCGGTGCCGCGCCCGGTGATCTGCGCCTCGTAGACGTTGCCGGAGCGCAGCGTGGTGGCGACGGTGTACGGCCGGCCGTGCGGCGGGGTGACGGTCAGCACGGGCGGCTTGGCGAGCGGGGCCGGGGTGAGGACGACGGCGCTGGAGGTGCCGTCGCTCGGGTCGGGGCCCGCCTGCAGGAACAGCTGCCGTACGACCAGGAGGTACGGGACGCGCAGCGCGCTGCCGTGGTCGGGGCTGACGGTGACCGTGCCGGCGATCTCCGCCTCACCCGCCGGACGGTCGGCCCGCAGGGTCACGGTCGCCGTGGCGCTGCCGCCGGCCGGGACGCGCAGGGTGTCCGGACTGACCCGCGCCTGGCCGCTCACCTTCAGCCGGACGGTACGGGCCTTGCCGGCGGAGTTGGTGACGGTGAGCTTCCTGCTGCCGCCCACGGTGCGCGCGGCCAGATCGGCGAGGCCGTAGGAGAGGGTCGCCGGGGAGGTGGTGATGCCGGCGTCCGCCGCGTCGGCCGCGGAGGCGGCGTCCAGCCGCCCGGAGCCGACGGTGCTCACGCCGTTGTCCTTGAGCTGCTGGGCGGAGCCCACCAGCTCGGAGGTGACCTTCGCGGGGGCCTCGCCCGGGTGCAGCTGGCGCAGCAGGGCCGCCGCTCCCGCCACGTGCGGGGCCGCCATCGACGTGCCCGACATGCGGTAATAGCCGGGCGCGTAAAGGGACTTGGGGATGGTGGAGCGGATGTCGTACCCCGGCGCGACCAGGTCCGGCTTCAGGTTCCAGCGCTGATCGGGGCCGCGTGAGGAGAAGGAGGCGATCTTGTCGGTGACGTCCGTGCCGGTGATCGTCACCCGCACCGGGCCCGCGGCCAGACGGCGGCCGAGCTCGGCGTACTGCGTGGAGTCCATGCCGAACATGACGATGTGGTCCATGCGCAGCGAGTCGCCGGAGTCCTTGAGGGAGGTCTGCGGCGCCAGCGGGACGGAGCCCCCCTCGGGAGCGGGGGACAGGGACGGCTCCTGCTCCGCGGACCGCGGCGCGGCGAGCACGGGGCCGCTGCTGCCGGACGGCCCGCCGAACAGGGCGACGGCGCCGCGCCGTTCGGCCTCGCGGGCCATGTCGATCTCGTTCTGGTACAGGTCGAGCGAGGACTGGGCCACCAGCATGTCCACGCGGACGGCCTTGCCCTTGACGTCACCGGCCCCGGCCCAGTCCTCCGCGGTGCCCCGGCCCACGTCCACGAGGGCGGTGGTGAGGGGTTTGGCGGGCGGGTTGGCGGAGACGAGGCCGCGGTAGGTCTGGATCTTCCCGCCGCCCTGGTAGGCGGCGCCGGGTATGCGCAGACCGCTGATGGAGGCGCCGACCGCGATGACGCCGTCGGCGGCCGCCGGGGTGCTGATGGTGCCGCTGCCGGGCCCCTCGTTCCCGGCGGAGGCCACGACCACGACTCCCGCGCGCACGGCGGCCGTCGCGGCGGCGCCCAGCGGATCCGTGCCGTCGCCCTGGCCGCCGAGGCTCATGTTGATGACATCGGCGCGGTGGGGATTGGCCGGGTCGATCGCGGCCTCGATACCGGCCACGATGTCCGAGGTGTAGCCCGAGCCGGCGTCGTCCATCACCTTGTACGCGAGGATGCTCGCGCCCGGCGCCATGCCCGTGACGCCGCCCTTCTCGGCGGCCCGGCCCGCGATGATGCCGGCGACGTGGGTGCCGTGCCCGTTGTCGTCCATCGGGTCGCCGTCGCCGTTGGCGAAGTCGTAGCCGCCGACCACCTTGTGGCCCTCGCCGAAACCGCCGCCGAGGTCGGGGTGGGTGTAGTCGACCCCGCTGTCCAGGATGGCGACGGTGGTGCCCCTGCCGTCGGCGCCGTTGCCCGCCGCGTCCTTGCGCCGCCACACCTGCGGGGCGTTGACCAGCGGCACGCTGGTGTCGGTGAGGGCGTGCACCTTGGCGTCGGGAACCACGGAGGTGACACCTGGCAGCTGCTTGAGCGCGGCGACCTCGGACGTCTTCACGGTGAGCGCCACCGCGTTGAGCAGCAGGTTCAGCCGGCGCGGAGACACGGCGTGCAGCCCGGCGCCCTTGGCCCGGTCGAGGAACGTCTGCTGGCGGGCGGCGACGGCCGTGCGGTCCGCGGTGATGCGGTGGGCGTCCGCGGCGCTCAGGGTTCCCCTGTTCGCGGCGGCGGCCTCCCCGGTCAGCGTGACGATGACGCGCTGTTCCGGATCCGGTCGGGGGTCCGCGGTGGCGGACTGGGGCGCCGCGGACAGCAGGCCGCCGAGGACGACGGCCGACAGCGCGGCGGTAAGGGTTCTTCGAGGGGTCATGCTGGACCAAGTAATCGGAATCCAGTGGTCCAGACAACGTTTTCGCCTGGCCTATTGCTGCCCCTGGCACAGAGGGGCCAAGATCCATTCCATGCCCGAGCTGACCGCCGCCGGAATCGAACCGTTCGACGAGAGCGTCTACCGGGCGATCCTCGTCCGCCACACCGCCTCGCCCGCCGAACTGGCCGAGGACCTGTCCTGCTCTCCCGAGCGGGTCGCCCGCGCCCTCGACAGGTTGCGCGAGAACGGCCTGGTGGGCCGCCTCTCCGGAACGCGGCGCCGCTACGCGGCCATCGAGCCGGCCGCGGCCCTGGAATCCCTGGTGCGCTCGCGCGCCGCCGACCTCGACGCCGTCCGGGCGGCAGCGGGTGAACTCTCCCTGCTGTTCACCACGGCCCAGCGGGGCGGCGCCGACCAGATCGAAGTCATCACCGGGGGCGAGGCGTTGGGCCGCTGGTTCGTCCAGCTCCAGCAGGAGGCCCACGAGGAGGTCATCACGCTCGACCGGCCGCCCTACGCCCTCACCACCTCCAACCCGGTCGAGTCGACCGCCCTCACCAGAGGCGTCCGCTACCGCGCGGTGTACGCCCCGGAGGCCCTGGAGTGGCCCGGAGTCCTCGGTGACATCCGCGAGTTGGTGTCCCACGGCGAACAGGCCCGCGTCCTGCCGGGCCTGCGCGTCAAACTGGCCATCGCCGACCGGCGCCTGGCCCTGATGCCGCTCACCCTCGACTTCACCACGGAGGTACGGGCCGCCGTCATCCGCCCCTGCGCCCTCCTGGACGCCCTGATCGACTACTGGGAACTGTGCTGGCGCACGGCCACCCCGCTGGACGCCCCGGCCGACGACCCGCTCGGCGAGGAGGACCGCCAGATGCTCACCCTGCTGGTCGCCGGGCTCAAGGACGAGGCGATCGCACGCCAGTTGGGCTGGTCGGTACGGACGATGCGCCGCCGCATCAGCCGCCTCCACGAGGAGCTGAACGCCGCGAACCGCTTCCAGGCGGGAGTGATCGCCGCGAGACGGGGCTGGATATGAGCCGCCGCCCCCGCCCGTGCGTCCCCAGCGCCCCGCGCCCCGGGATGCGGACGTCCGGTACCCGCCACCACCGTCAATGGGCGTGGAGCGAGCCCCAGTCGAAGTTCTGCCCGAAGCCGCTCCCCGAGCCGCCGGTGCGCACCTGCCGGGTCGCGTAGTACGTGGCCTTCACGTCCGCGTTCGAGTTGACGGCGGTTCGGGTCGCCCCGTCGCCCCAGACGCTCCAGATGACCCAGGGGCTTGCGGTCAGCGCATTGCCGCCGTCCGCGGTGACGGGCATGTCGAAGGTCTCGGCCAGCATCCGGGGCTTGGCGTAGTCGGCGAGGCCCCGGTGGTAGATGTTGGTGAAGTCGCGGTTCTCGGGAGTGGCCGCGCCGGAGCCGTACCGGGGGTTGTAGTCGTCGACGGCGACGATGTCGACGCGGTCCGCGCCCGGGTAGTAGTCCCACGGAACGTCGCCGCCCTGCGGTTGCCACGCGTTGGGGCACCACACGAAGATCAGGTTGTGCAGGCCCCTGGTCTGCACGAGATGGTCGTAGGTGATCCGCCACAGCTTCTGATAACTTGCCGGGGTCTTGCCGCCCCACCAGAACCAGCCGCCGTTCATCTCGTGATAAGGGCGCAGCAGGACGGGGATGTCGTACAGCGCGAAGTAGGACAGGGTGGCGGCGAGCAGATCGAGATCCGCCAACAGGGCCTGGTACTCAGGGGTGTTGGACTCCCGGTCGACGAGGCGGTCGAACCACTGCTGGTCGGTGGTGAGGCCCGCGACGGGGTAGGAGGCCACGCCTGCGGGCCGCTTGCCCTGGACCTGGGTGAGGACCTGGCTGAAGTCCTTGAGCGCCGAACCCGGGTACGGCTGGTGGAAGCTGACGCCGACGATGCCGGACGCGGCCCCGCCGTTGACGACGGCCGTCCGGGTGCCGTCGAGCGCGACCATGACGCCGCCCGGGTTGTACGTGCCGTCCGCGGGGCGCGGAAGGCCCTTCCACACGCCGGTGGCGAGGTCGACGGCGTCGTCCACGTACTGCCACTGCGGCTGCTGGTCGGGCAGGCCGAGGCCCCGGTTGTAGGACCGGGACGCGAACGTGCCCCAGCCGTTGGTGCTGCCGTACCCGGGACCCAGGTCGATCTCGACGAAGCCGGGCAGCCTGCCCGTGATGGCCCGGATCTTGTCGTAGTAGTACCCGGTGTGGGTGCGGCCGCCGGCGTCGCCGTAGGCGGGGTTGTACAGCTCGTTCTGGGCTTCCGTGTGGCCGCCGATGACGGTCACGGGGTTGGTCCCGGCGCGTGCGTTGTTCTCCAGGGCCACCAAGTGGTCATACACGGCACGGGCGTTCAGTGACGCCTGCGGGTCGCGCGCGGTCAGTGACAGGGTGATGCGCGGGGCGGCCACGGCACGGGCGGGACGTACCAGCCCGGCCACGGCCGCGGCCCCCGAAGCGGCGAGGAGCGTACGGCGGTGCATGGCTGCCCGATCTGCGGGGGACGGTGATCACCTGATGGTACGGGCGAGGGTCACGGGGTGCGCCGGCCGGCCCGTCCTGTCCGATCCGGCGCTTAAGGCCGGATCGGACAGGACGGCGCGGGCGGGCCGCGGCGCCCTAGATGACGCCCTGGGCGAGCATCGCGTCGGCGACGCGCTCGAAGCCGGCGATGTTGGCGCCCGTCACATAGTCGCCCCGGGCGCCGTAGCGCTCGGCCGTCTCGTGGGCGACCGCGTGGATGGACCGCATGATGCCGGCGAGTTCGTCCTCCACCCGCTCGCGGCTCCAGGCGACGCGGCCCGCGTTCTGGGCCATCTCCAGCGCGCTGACGGCGACACCGCCCGCGTTGGCGGCCTTGCCGGGACCGAAGGCGACGCCCGCGTCCTGGAAGAGGTGCACCGCCTCGGGAGTGGTGGGCATGTTCGCGCCCTCGGAGACCGCCTTGACGCCGCTCGCGATGAGCGTGCGCGCGTCGTCGGCGCCCAGCTCGTTCTGCGTGGCCGACGGGAAGGCCACGTCCGCGGGCACCTCCCACACCCGCCCACCGGGCACGAAGCGGGCCGAGGGGCCGCGCCGGGTGGCGTACTCGCTGATGCGGGCGCGCTCGACCTCCTTGATCTGCTTGAGGAGCGCCAGGTCGATCCCCTTGTCGTCGACCACGTAGCCGGAGGAGTCCGAGGCCGTGAGCGGGTTGGCGCCCAACGCCTGCAGCTTCTCGATGGTGTACAGGGCCACGTTGCCGGAGCCGGAGACGACCGCGCTGAGCCCGTCGAGGGACTCGCCGCGCACCTTCAGCATCTCGGCGGCGAACAGCACGGAGCCGTAGCCGGTCGCCTCCGGGCGGATCGCCGAACCGCCCCAGCCCTGGCCCTTGCCGGTCAGGACACCAGCCTCCCAGCGGTTGGTGATGCGGCGGTACTGGCCGAACAGATAGCCGATCTCGCGCCCGCCGACGCCGATGTCACCGGCCGGGACGTCGGTGTGCTCACCGATGTGGCGGGACAGCTCGGTCATGAACGACTGGCAGAACCGCATGACCTCGGCGTCGGACCTGCCGCGCGGGTCGAAGTCGCTGCCGCCCTTGCCGCCGCCGATGCCGAGGCCGGTCAGGGCGTTCTTGAAGATCTGCTCGAAGCCGAGGAACTTCACGACGCCGACGTCCACCGAAGGGTGGAAGCGCAGCCCTCCCTTGTACGGGCCGAGCGCGCTGTTGAACTCCACCCGGTAGCCGCGGTTGACGTGGACGCGGCCGTGGTCGTCGGTCCACGGCACCCGGAAGATGATCTGCCGCTCGGGCTCGAGAAGCCGCTCGAGGAGCCCGTGTCCGGCGTACTCGGGGCGGGTCGCGAGGACGGGGCCCAGGGTGTCCAGGACCTCTCGCACGGCCTGGTGGAACTCGGGCTGTCCGGGGTTGCGGCGCTCGATGTCCGTCCGCAGAGCGTCCAGACGGTCCTTGGGGTCGGTCACGGTCATGTCCCTTCCGACGTGGGTTCCAGGGCGTGCGGGCCCGGTTCACAGTGCCACACCACGGCCCGGGACGGTCATACCGGTCCACCCCTCGGAAGACGGTCAAGTCTCGTTAAAGAGGTCCCTGTTGCCGGGCGATTCGTCCGCACGCCCTACCGTTTCGCCCCCGTGCACGCGCGGGAGGGAGCGCCACGCGAGGATGGCGGCGGCCCGTACGGGGCAGGCGGCCGAGTATGGGTGACGACGTCGCGATACCGGGGTCCCAGGGGCCCGGCCCGGCCTACCGCTGTGCTTTCGTTCTGGGCGGTGGCGGGGCCCTCGGTGCCTACGAGGTCGGCATGCTCAGGGCGTTGATCGAGGCCGGGATCCGGCCGGATCTGGTCGTCGGGACGTCGGTGGGCGCGATCAACGGCGCGGCGATCGCGGCCGAGCCGACCGAGCGGGCCGTGCGGGAACTGGCCGATCTGTGGGGGAGCCTCGGCCGCTCCGGTGTCTTCTCGGGCTCGGTGCTCCACCGCATCCGGCGCGCCGCCCGCAACCGGACCCACGTGTACTCCTCGCAACCGCTGTACGAACTGCTGTCGACCCGGCTGCCCGGCAAGCGGATCGAGGACCTCGCGGTGCCCTTCCAGTGCGTCGCGGCGAGCATCGAGCGGGCCGCCGAGCACTGGTTCACCGAGGGCCCCCTGGTCCCGGCCGTGATGGCGTCCTGCGCCGTGCCCGGACTCCTGCCCCCGGTCGAGGCGGGCGGTGAGCACTTCTTCGACGGCGGCCTGATCAACAGCATCCCCGTGGGCCGGGCCGTGGCGGCCGGGGCCCGTACGGTCTACGTCCTTCAAGTCGGCCGCGTGGAACGGCCGTTGCGCGCGCCCCGTGCACCCTGGGAGGTGGCGTCCGTGGCGTTCGAGATCGCGCGCCGCCACCGCTTCACCCGTGACATGGCGGACCTCCCGGCCGGGGTCGAGGTGCACCTGCTGCCCACGGGCGCGGGCTCGGGCGCGACCTCGGGCAAGGGCGAGGACATCGCCGCCCGCAAGCTGCGCCACCGCGACTTCGGCCTCTCCCGACAGCGCATCGAGCGGGCCTACGAGGCGTCGGCCGCCTACCTGGAGGCCGCACACAAGTCCCGTAGGGGCAGCGCCCCATGAGCGGCACGGCGCTCGCACGGGACGCGGCCAGACGGTGTGTGACGCTGCCCGCGCTGGTCGCCCTGATACCCCTGGCGCTGACCGTGTTCCTCACGACCCTGGTGCTGGCCCCGCTGTCGCTGCTCGCCGGACGCTCCGCACGCGGCTGGCAGCCGCAACGGCTGGCTCTCTACGCGCTGGTGTATCTGGTGGCCGACCTGGCGGGCGTGCTCGCCGCGTGTGTCGTACGGTTGCGGTGCCTGAGCGCGGGCAGGCGTCGCGAGGAGCTGCTCGTGGCGCTCAACTACCGGGTCCTGGACGGCCTGTTGAGGTTCCTGGTGAGGTGTTCCCGGCGGATCTTCGCCCTGCGTACGGAGGTCGATCCGCCGATCCCGCCGCGGGCGGCCCCGACGCCGGAGGGCATCGTCGTCTTCGCCCGCCACGCGGGCCCGGGGGACTCGATCCTGATGGTCCACGGTCTGCTCTGCGGCGCGGGCCTGCGTCCCCAGGTCGTGCTCAAGGAGTTCCTGCGCTGGGACCCCTGTCTCGACCTGGTGCTCAGCCGCCTGCCCCACTGCTTCGTGCCGCGCCGTACCGACGGCCGGACGGCCGACGCGATAGCGGCGCTGGCCGCGGGCCTGCACGCGGGGGAGGCGCTGCTGGTGTTCCCCGAGGGCGGCAATTTCACCGAGCGCCGCCGACGCCGGGCCATCGGCTGGCTCACGCGCACCGGCCGCCTGCGGCGGGCCGCCCGGGCACGCCGGCAGCACCACGTCCTGCCGCCCCGGATGGAGGGGTCCCTGGCGGCCCTCGACGGCGCGGGGGACGCCGGGGCGGAGGTCGTCTTCGTCGCGCACACCGGACTTGACCACATCGACTCGCCCGGCAGCCTGTGGCGGGGCCTCCCCCTGCGGGCGCCGGTGCGGGCCACCTGGTGGCGGGTGCCGCACCAGGCGATACCGCCCGGCCGGCCGGCGCGGGAGTCGTGGCTGACCGATCAGTGGGCGCGGGTGGACGGCTGGATCGACGAGCAGTGCGGTGAGCAGGCGGCGTCCGCCGGACCCAGCGCTGTGTGACGCTCGGCGGGCGTAACGGCGAGCACCACGTGGCGGCCGAGAGCCGTGTTACGACCGAACACGGCGTTCCGACCGAACACGGCGATACAGCCGAGCACCGCGTCGCTGTGCTGCGCGGCGCCCGCGCGGCGCGACGTCCGCGGTGACCCCCGGCGGGCGCGTACGACCGGGAGCGAACGGCACCGGGGCCCGGCAGCGCAGGACATGCGCGGGGGCGCGGACGGCGGGAAGCTGGAAGTGGGCCCGCGTCGGAAGGAGACGCCGTGGACGGAGCATCGGATCCGCGAGCCGCGGGCGAGCCGGACCCCGCGCCGGACGGCGGGCGCTACGGCACGGGCCTGTTCACACCCGATGCCACGGGCGAGGACGAGCGCATCGACTACGGCGCCCTCGCCTATGACGCGGTGACGCGGGCCCGTCTGGCCGCGCTCGGCGCCGGGCCCGGGTGGCGCTGTCTCGACGTGGGCGCCGGCACCGGAACGATCAGCCGCTGGCTGGCCGACGAGGCCGGGGTCGACGAGGTCCTGGCGCTGGACCGCGACCCCCGGTTCGTGCGCGCCGATCCCGGTGGACGCGTCCGTACGATGACCGCGGACATCACGGACGCGACCCTGGCACCGGGCCGGTTCGACCTCGTGCACTGCCGCTTCGTCCTCATGCATCTGCCGGAGCACGCGCAGGTGTTGCAGCGCCTGGCCGAGTGGGTGGTGCCCGGCGGCTGGCTCGTCGTCGGCGACGCCATCGATCTGACCACGGCCCAGTCGCCGAGCAGCGCCTACCAGCGGGTGATGACGGCCATGTGGCTGGCGCTGCGGGAGCGGATCGGTACGGACATCAGCTGGGTGCCGCGCTACCCGCAGCTGTTGCACGACCTGGGGTTGCTGCACGTCGGTGCGGAGATCGTGGTGCCGCCGCTGACCGTCGACGCCCCCATTACGGCCTTCTGGAAGCACACGTGGTCGGGCATGCGGGACGCTCTGGAGGCCGGCCCGTTCCTGAGACCGGGCGAACTCGACGACGCCTTGGCCGAGTTGGCCTCACCCTCGCTCGCCGCCCTCTCTCCCGGCATGATCACCTCGTGGGGGCGCCGGTCCTGACTGCCCGACCGCTGCGGTCTGACGCATCGTCAGGCCCAGACCGGCGCCGGCCGGGAGCGCTGCCGCGCGACGACGACATCGAACCGTCCGATTCCTCCCGTAAGGCCGTTGTTCGGTCCGGGGCGAACGAGTTCGAGACCCTGCCTGCCGGCAGCGGACGCTGGACCTCCTTGCGGAAAGGGGGATCCAGGGATGATCTGGTGTCGGTTGGTCGAGGTGGTCCTTGAGCAGTGCGTGCAGGGGGTCTGCGGCGTGCCGCTGGCGCTCGGACTGTCGCTCTTCGTGCGGGGCGTACGGTCGCGGTCGGACCATGCCCTGTGCACCGGGGGAGTGCTCGTGCTCCTCGTCGTTCTCGCCCGGTGACGTGTGAGCGGCGCCCGCGTGCGGTCACCGCGCCGATTGTCATTGCGTTCCGGGGCCGGTCGCGCCGGGCGGCGCGCCCGGGGCAGGGGGCGACGGGGTGTCGAGGAGGGAGACGCCCAGGCGGGTGGGGCTGTGGAGCGCGGTGTTGCGGTGCCTGACGGTCTGGATCAACCCGGCTTCACGCAGCACGGTCGCGTGCTCGCTGGCGTTGGCCGGTGAGATCCCCACGAGCGCGGCGAGATCCTTGGTGGTGGAGCCGGGCCGGGTGGCGATGGTGTTCAGTACGGCGGCCCGCGTGCGGCCCAGGAGTGCGGTCAGGGCGGCCGTCGTCGTGGCGGCGGGGGCCTTGGGCGCGAGAGCGGTCAGATGGCTCAGCGGCTGGTCGATGCCCGCGACGTAGGTGAGTACGGGCTGGGGTTCGCCCGTGTGGAAGGCGGGGCGCGCGTGGAACGTCGAGGGGACGAGGAGGAGCCCCGTGCCGCCGAGATGCACGTCGACGTCGGCACCCTGCCGAACCGTGCGCATCTCCAGAACCGGGGGCTTCCAGCACAGCCACAGCGGATTCGCCAGGGAGAGCAGCTGCTCGACGCCACCGTCGAGCAGCTGCCGCACGCGCACCGCACGGTCGGCCTCGAAGTGTGCGGCCAGCCGCTCCCAGTACGGACCCACCAAACGGTCGAAGAGGTGCCCCACGCGATGGTGGAACTCCCGGCGCAGATCGATGTCGTCCGCGAGGTCGCGGGCCCAGGACGGAACGTGCTGACCCGAATCGGCGATGCTCCGCAGGTCGGCGTCCAGGGCCTCGGGGGTGGCGGTGAGGAGGTGCTCCAGCAAGCGGCTGGGTGCCCCTGCCCGCAGCGGGGCGAGGAAGCTGGGCGACATGCCGAGGGGTGGAGCCAGGGCCAGGACGCGGCGCGCATCGGGTGGCAGCGCGGCCAGGGTGTTCTGTCGCCAGGCGCCGAGGCGCACCGGCTGGGCGTGCCGGTCCTGCAGGGCGCGCATGGCGGCGACCAGCTCCACCAGCGGCATGGGCGCCTCGGCGAGCCGGGTGCGGGCGAGATCCTGAACCGTGAAGTGAAAGCGCCAGACCATGCCGCCCCCTCTCGTGACACATCGCCCGGCGATGGTCCCGGAGCCGGGGCCGCCCGGTCCAGAGGCCTTCACGCCGAACCGCCGCCGGTCATCAGGGGCGGGTGGAGGCCGCCCCGCGTTCCGGCTCCCTCGGCAGCAGCAGGGCGGCGAGCCGGTGGGTGTCCGCGAGGTAGCGCTCGTAGGGGAAGCCGGCTTCCAGCAGGGCGGTGCGCAGTTCTTCCTCCAGGGGTTTGCCCTCGGCCAGGAAGGTGGCCTGTCCCGTCGGTGTGAGGGAGACGAGGCGCCGGCGCCGGTGCGCGGGGTCGACGGTGATCGTCACGTACCCGTCGGCCTCCAGTGGGCGCAGGGCGCGGCTGATGGCGGGGTCGGACAGGTTCAGGGCCTCGGCGAGCCGGTGCTGGGTGGCGGGCTGGATCTCCTCAAGCGTGCCCAACAGCCTCAACTGGCTTGGAGAGAGGCGCTGTTCGGGGCCGGAGCGGCGCCGGGCCGCCTCACCCATCAGCATGACCACGCGATACAGGAGCTCTGCCAGTCCTTCGTCCATGGGGCCACTCTACCTGACTGTTGCGCGGTTAATATTAACCATGCAACACTCGATGCATGGACACTCTCCCCTACGCGGTTCGGACCGCGTTCCCGCTGCTGTTCCTGCTGGTTCCCGCCCTGGGCGCGCTGCTGAGCTGTCGCCGCAACCCCGACAGGCCCGCCCTTGAGATCTGGGCTCGCTGGTGGTCGGTGGGCGCCCTCGGCTGCGGCAGCCTGTGGATCACGTTCTCCTTCCTGGCGTTTCCGGACGCCATGGCCGACGCCATCGGGTTCGCCCACTCGCCGTTCCAGTTCGAGATCGCCTTCGCCAATCTCGGGTTCGCGCTGATGGGCTTCCGCGGCGCGTCCGCCTCCCCGCGCGAACGTCTCACCATCGGGCTCGGCGCCGCCGCGTTCCTGTGGGGCGCCACGATCGGCCACGTCCACCAGTGGTTCGCGCACGGCGACCACGCCGCCGGAAACACGGGTGGCATCCTCGCCGACGACGTCCTCATCCCCGCCGTCATGATCGCCCTGGCCGTATGGAGCATCCGCCGCGCGCGTGCCGACCGCGACCGTGCCGTCCGCCCGGTGGCCGCGCGTCTGGGGTGAGCGCGATCCCGCTCGGCGGGACGCGGAGCCGCATCCGGCTCGCACAGGCGAAGGCATTCCCGCAGGACGCTTTCCCGCACCTGTAAGGTCGGCCGCGACCGAGATCGCGGCCGATCCGTGCATTTCGTCCCCCCGTACTTCTTCCGCAGGGAGGCGTGGTTCTCATGACCCTGTCCATCCGTAACCAGATCGCCGGCACCGTCACCTCGGTCACTGCCGGTGAGGCCATGACGTCGGTGCGGGTCCGCCTGGAGGGCGGCCAGGACATCGTCGCGGCGATCACCACGGACGCCGCCAAGGAGTTGGGCCTGACCGAGGGCTCCGCCGTCACGGCCCTCGTCAAGGCGACCGAGGTCTCCCTCGCCAACCGCGTCGTGGAGGGCGTGTCCATTCGCAACCAGATCCCCGGCACGGTGGTCGACGTCGTGGCGGGTCCCGCCATGGCGTCGGTGAAGGTCGATGTCAACGGCGGCGGTCTCACCGCCGCGATCACCGCCGACGCCGCGCGGGAACTCGGCCTCGCCGCCGGCTCCTCCGTCGTCGCACTGATCAAAGCGACCGAGGTCTCCCTCTCGGCCGCCTGACCCACACCCTCCTCATGGGCCACGCCAACGCCCGCTCCATGGCCGATCGCCGACCGCACCACCGCCCTGAACGGCGTGAGCGGCCGCCGGTCGTTCCGGGACGGGTCCAGCGGGAGCCTGCGAAGTGCTGGGTTCCCGGCGCGCCGTCCGCTCACACGATCCGAGTTGAGCATGTGCGACGGGTGTAACCCCTGATGTCCCTGGGGTATCTCGGACCGTAATTCGATCTTCCTACGGTCCTGTCCGTAGGAGTGGCCGCCCGCCCCGCGTGGGACCGGCCGGATCCGGACGCGATGACGAACCTAGGGGTGTATCGGTGGCATCGGGCTCGAAGGACGGCAGGGTCCGCACGGTCTGTTCGTACTGTGGCGTCGGCTGCGGGATCGTGCTTGACGTGGTCCGGGACGCCGACGGCCGGCGTCGTGCCGCGAAGGTCTCCGGGGACAAGGAGCATCCCGCCAACTCCGGTCGGCTGTGCACCAAAGGGGCCACGAGCGCGGACATGATGGCCGCGCCGGGACGACTGGACCGAGCGCTCATACGCGCCGACCGGGGCGCCGCACCGGACATGGCCGACGTGGACGAGGCGATCGCGAAGGTGGCCGCCCGGCTGCGCGCCCTGCTCGACGAGCACGGACCGGACGCGATCTCCCTCTACGTGTCCGGCCAAATGTCGCTGGAAGCACAGTACTTGGCGAACAAGCTCGCCAAGGGGTTCATCCGCACCCAGCACATCGAGTCCAACTCCCGTCTGTGCATGGCCTCGGCGGGCTCGGGCTACAAACTGTCACTCGGCGCCGACGGACCGCCCGGCTCCTACGAGGACTTCGACCACGCGGACGTGTTCTTCGTGATCGGCTCGAACATGGCCGACTGCCATCCGATCCTGTTCCTGCGGATGATGGACCGCGTCAAGGCCGGCGCCAAACTGATCGTGGTCGACCCGCGGCGCAGTGCCACCGCCGACAAGGCCGACCTGTTCCTCCAGGTCAGGCCCGGCACCGACCTGGCCCTCCTCAACGGACTGCTGCACCTCCTGCACGCCGCGGGCCACACCGACGAGAGGTTCATCGCCGAGTCCACCGAGGGCTGGGACGAGATGCCGGCCTTCCTCGCCGACTATCCGCCCGACCGCGTCGCCGCGATCACCGGCCTCGCCGAGGACGACATCCGGCGGGCCGCGCGCTGGATCGGCGAGGCCCGTGAGTGGATGAGCTGCTGGACCATGGGCCTCAACCAGTCGACGCACGGTACGTGGAACACCAACGCCCTGGTCAACCTGCACCTGGCCACCGGCGCACTGTGCCGTCCCGGCTCCGGACCGTTCTCCCTCACCGGTCAGCCCAACGCCATGGGCGGACGCGAGATGGGCTACATGGGGCCGGGCCTGCCCGGACAGCGCTCGGTCCTCGTGGACGCCGACCGCGCCTTCGTCGAAGACCTGTGGAACGTCCCCGAGGGTTCCCTGCGTACCGAGGCCGGGCGCGGCACGGTCGAGATGTTCGAGCGGATGGCCGCGGGGGACATCAAGGCCTGCTGGATCATCTGCACCAATCCGGTCGCCTCCGTCGCCAACCGCAAGACCGTCATCTCCGCGCTGGAGGCCGCCGAACTCGTCATCACCCAGGACGTGTTCGCCGAGACCGAGACCAACGCGTACGCCGATGTCGTCCTGCCTGCCACGCTGTGGGCCGAGTCCGACGGAACGATGATCAACTCGGAGCGCACCCTCACGCTCGTCCAAGGCGTCCTCGACCCACCCGAACAGGCCCTTCCCGACTGGCAGTTGATCGCCCGCGTCGGGTGTGCGATGGGCTTCGCCGACGCGTTCACCTACACCTGCGCCGAAGAGGTCTTCGAAGAGCTGAAGCGGGCCTGGAACCCGCAGACGGGATGGGACCTGCGCGGTGTGAGCTACGAGCGGATGCGCGCCACACCGGTGCAGTGGCCGGCGCCGGACGCCGAGGGTCCCCACCGCAATCCGATCCGCTACCTCAACGACGGCGTCAGCCAGACCCTGCTCACCCGTGAGGACGGCACCCGCCCCCGCCTCGCCTTCCCCACCGCCGGCGGCCGTGCCCGCTTCTTCGCCCGCCCTCACCTGCCGCCCGCTGAACTCCCCGACGACGACTACCCGTTCGTCCTCAACACCGGCCGCCTGCAGCACCAGTGGCACACCATGACGAAGACCGGCAAGGTCTCCAAACTGACCAAGCTCAACCCGGCCCCGTTCGTCGAGGTGCACCCGGAGGACGCCGCTGCCCTGGGTGTCCGCGAGGGGCAGTACCTCGACGTCGCGTCCCGCCGAGGCCGCGCGGTGCTGCCGGCGGTCGTCACCGACCGAGTGCGCCCCGGCACCTGCTTCGCGCCGTTCCACTGGAACGACCTGTTCGGCGAGTACGTCAGCGTCAATGCCGTCACCCACGACGCCGTCGACCCCCTCTCGTTCCAGCCCGGGTACAAGGCCTGCGCCGTCAGCCTCAGCAGGACGGTGGCTCCCACGGCGCCGCGGTCCACCACGACCCCGATCCGGGCGTCACCCCCGCCGGCCGCACAGCTGGAGCCGTCCACCGGCCCCGTACCCGCACTCGCCGCGGTGCTGGGGCTCGAAGCCTCCGTACCCGCCCCGCCCCGCGCACCGCTCGCCGAGACCGAGCGCCGATACCTCTGGGGCTTCCTCGCCGGTCTGGCCGCGGCCCCGCTCGACGGATGCGTTCCCGTACTGCCTCTGGACGCGCCCCTCACGCCCGACTCCACGCTGTGGGTGGACGGCGTACTCGCGGGCATGTTCTCGCGTCGGCCCGTGGCGGTGGCGGCAGTGACAGCGCCTGGCGCGGTACCCGCGCCGCGCGCCGCCGACCCCGCCGCAGGATCAACCGCCGTGCCCGTCAGCCGCGTTCGCCCCCTGGTGATCCTGTGGGCCTCGCAGACCGGCAACGCCGAGGAGTTCGCCCGCTCCGCGGTGGGCCGTCTGACAGGGCTGGGCCGCCCGGTGGACCTCTTGCCCATGATGGAGGTGGATCCCTCCCAACTCCGCCCCGACACCGACCTCTTGATGCTCACCAGCACGTTCGGCGACGGCGACGCACCCGACAACGGTACGGACTTCTGGCACGCCCTCAGCGCCCCCGACGCCACACTTGCGCAGGGACTCCGCTACGCGGTGCTCGCCTTCGGGGACTCCACCTACGACGACTTCTGTGGCCACGGCCGCCGGCTCGACGAACGCCTCGACGCCCTCGGCGCCGTCCGGCTCACGCGGCGCACCGACTGCGAACCCGACTTCGAGGAGGCAGCCGAGGAGTGGCTTGAGCGTGTCGCCGCCGCGCTCGGGACGGCGCAGGGCCAGGGCCCGGGGCGGCTCACCGATGAGACGGGGCCGCGCACGGAGGACCTACCGAACGCGTCAACCAGCCGCCCCGGCACGGCAGTTGGCGAGACCGAGTCCAGCACCGCCGTACCTTTACCCGGCCCTCTGCCGCCCGGCGCCGCTCCCGCACCCGCCCCCAAGGCGCCGGCGGGTTACGGCAAGGCGTCGCCGTTCCCGACCCTCCTGGTCGGCAACCGGCTGCTCAGTCTTCCCGGTTCCGGCAAGGAAGTCCGCCAGTTCGCCTTCGACACCCGGTCCGGTGAACTCGCCTACGAGGCGGGCGACGCCCTGGGCGTGTGGCCGGCCAACGGCGCCCCCCTGGTCGCGGAGTGGCTCGCCCTCACCGGCCTGGACCCCGACGAGCCCGTCGACCTGGGCGACGGCACGCCCCTGCCGCTCCGCGAGGCGCTCCGCAGCCGGCTGGACATCTCCCGCGTCACCACCGACCTGCTCCGGTTCCTGCGGGACCGCACGGGCAGCCAGGAGCTCAAGAGGCTGCTGCGCCCCGACAACAAGGACGCCCTGGCCAGGTGGAGCTGGGGCCGCCAGGCCGCCGACGCCTTGGCGGCGTACCCCGTACGGGCCTCGGCCGCCGAATGGACCGCCGTCCTCAAGCGCCTCCAGCCCCGCCTGTACTCCATATCCTCCAGCCCGCTGGCGCACCCCGACGAGGTGCGGCTCACCGTGTCCGTCGTGCGGTACACCAACGAGCTCGGCCGCACGCGCAACGGGGTCTGCTCCAGCTACCTCGCCGACTGCGCCGACGACGGTCCCGTCCAGGTCTTCGTCCAGCGCTCTCCGCACTTCCGGCCGCCGGCGGATCCGGGCACCCCCATGATCATGGTGGGGCCGGGGACCGGGGTGGCCCCCTTCGTCGGCTTCCTCGAGGAGCGCGAGGCTCGCGGCCACGGCGGCCCCAACTGGCTCTTCTTCGGCGAACAGCGCGCGGCCACCGACTTCTACTACCGCCAGGACCTGGAGGCCCACCGTGCCTCCGGCCACCTCGACCGTCTCGACCTCGCGTTCTCCCGCGACCAGCGCAACAAGGTCTACGTCCAGGACCGCATGCGGGAGAACGGGGCCCGCCTGTGGGGCTGGCTCCGCGACGGCGCCCACTTCTACGTCTGCGGGGACCGGGGACGCATGGCGAAGGACGTCGACCAGGCGCTCAGGGAGGTGGTGGCCACCCACGGCAAGATGGATGAGGACGAGGCCGCGGCACATGTGCGGCGGTTGTCGGCGGAGAAGCGGTATGTGCGGGATGTGTACTGAGGTGCCCGTGCCTGGCGAGGAGGCCGCGGCCAGTCCGTGCACCGCCGGGACCGGCGGAGGGGGTCACTGGGCACGCTGGTCGAGCATCATGGACAACAGCAGCCGATGGGTCTCGCCGTCGGCGGCAACCAGCAGCCCGCGCCCCGACTCGCCAAGTGGAGCGCCGTCGATGCCGGTGACGACGCAGCCGGCGGCTCGGCACAGGGCGATGCCCGCTGCGAAGTGCACGCTCTGGCGCAGATCGCCTCCGTCGGTGACGTACGCGGCACGCTTCCCTGCGGCCACCCATGCCAGCGCCAACGTCGTGGAGACGACACGAGGCCGGAAGAGCTCGATGAAGCGCGGGTGGGACAGGAGGCCAACTGCGCGCAGCTCCGGCGCACTTGGGAAGGGCGGGTCGAGGTTGACGTCCACCAGCCGACTGTCGGGGGTAGGGCTGAGGGGTGTAGCGGGGGAGCCGTCCTGATGCACCCAGGCGCTCTCTCCGTCGGTGACGAAGACCTCGCCGCTGAAAGGGTCGGCTATCGCCGCCGCTCCGTCGGACAGGGCCACATTGACGGCCACCAGCATGCTGCCCACCGCATGGTTCAGGGTGCCGCAGAGGGGATCCACCAGCCATTGCCGCCGAGCGGTGGCCGCCCCCTGCCGGCCGCCCTCCTCGCCGAGCACCGCGTCGTCGGCCCGTGCGGCCCGGATGACGCCGAGGATCGCGCTCTCCGCCTCCACGTCGGCGGTGGTGGCGAAGTCCCCGGCGCCTTTGTCGATCCGGTCGAGCCGTTGGCCGTACGTGCCGCGGACCACGTCGGCGCCCGCTCGTGCGGCTGCCGTCGCGACCGCGGCATCGTCGTCGTTCTCGGGTGAGTCGATCATGCCGCGCAGCGTATCGGGGCGGGCGCGGTCGGGCCGTCCGGTCCGTGCCCCGGGGCCGGGGCACGGACCGGAGCGGCTCGGGTCAGTGCAGTTGGAACTGTTGGGCGGGGCTGCCGTTGCAGTCCCAGATCTGGAGGCGGGTTCCGTTGGCGGTGGCGCCACTGGGGGAGTCGAGGCACCTGCCGGACTGGGGGTTGAGCAGCGAACCGTTCGGCTGCGCCACCCACTTCTGGCCGCCCACACCGTTGCAGTCCCAGAGCTCGACCTTGGTACCGTCCGCCGTGCCGTTGCCGTTGATGTCCAGGCAGCGCCCGAGCGTGCGGAGCGTCCCGTCGGCCAGGCGGGCCCAGTGCTGGTCCTCGGCGTACTTCTGGCAGCCCCACAGTTGCACGGCCGCTCCGTTCACCCCTGTGTCGTCGGCCGCCACGTCGACGCACGTGCCGCCGGGCCCGGTGAACTTCCGCTGGTCGCCGTTGGGTTCGTCGGTCTGGCCGGTGTAGCCGACGGAGGTGATGTCGGCCTGCACCGCGTTCTCGGCGGCGTCCGTCGGGTATCCGGCGACCATCACGCCCTCGAAGAACGTGCCGCGGTTCCAATTGCTGTTGTCGCCGCCGGTCCCCAGGATGATGCCGCCCTCCTGCTGCATCGGCCGGTAGCCGCCGCGGTTGGGCAGCGCCCCGTCCCACCAGGTCGACAGGCCGCCCGACTGCGCGTCCCCGCCCTTGAGGGCGTACCTGGTCTGCCCGTTGTTCTTGAGCATGGCGGTGACGTACGGGGTGGCGTTGCCGCGATTGGCGGTGTTGGAGCCGTCGGCGCCCTGGAACATGCCGTTCTCCAGGTCGGCCTCCACCCAGGGTCCCGCGCCCGTGCAGGGAGCGAAGTAGCAGGTGGTGGCGATGGAGACGGCGTCCATGTGGCCGTTGCCGGTGTCGGCGGGCGTCCGCTCGGCGTTGCCGTAGTCGAAGCAGCAGGCGGACCCCACATGGGTGCCGCTCGCGACCATGTAGGCCCCCTCTGCCTGGCCGTCGACCTCCGTGCCCGAGGCTTGGCCCACGGAGCGGTAGCCGACGCCGGGCGAGATCCAGATGCCGTACACCTTGTGGCCGCCCGCCGTCACCGCGATCTCGGCGGCGTCCGCGCCCCGGTCGGCGCCCATGCCGGCGGTGCCGGCCGGGCCGGGCAGGAGGTCGTTGTGCCGAGCCGTCTGGTCGTAGACCTTGCTGATCGAGCACGTGGTGTTCTGGCAGAACACGTCCTGTGCGGCGGCGTTGGCGTACCCGCCGGGCGCCAGCGGTCCGATGTCCTTGGCCCCGCCGTCGGAGACCCGCCGCACCTGGTACAGCGGACCGTTGTAGCCGGAGAGCAGGGCGCGGGTCGTGCTGTGCGCGGCGACGCATGGAGTGCCCGCGCTGCCGTAGATGTCACAGGGCAGCGACGTGGCGGCCTGGGACGGGCCCGGCAGCGCCAGCAGGGTGCCGAGCACGGCGGCCAGGACGGCCAGGACGGAGAGCGCGGCCCGGCGCGCACGGGCGCCCGGGCCATGGCGTAACGCGCGGGCACGAGCCGACGGACGGGGGTGTGATGCGCTGCGCATGCTGTGCTCCTGGGGTCGGGTGCGGCCTCAACAGGTGTGCGTGGGACGCGAGTTGCAAGCAGTGCGATTGAGGCGCAACGTAGACCCGCTGTTTGGTTTCGTCAATGTTTGTTGCTTCGCGGGTTGGTGCTTTTGCGGGATGTTTGGGTTCTGTCCGGTTGTGAATCTGGTCGCGGACCGGACGCGGACGCGGTGGCGGGGCCTGGTGCCCGCCCGGTACCGGCCGGTACCGGGCGGGCTCGACCGCTTACGAGGCGAGGAAGGACTCCACCATGGGGAGGACGAGTTCCGTGCGGCGCAGGACGTCCATGTGCAGGCAGTCGGGAAGGATCGCGAGCCGCGCGTCCGGAACGAGGCGGTGCATCGTCGCCATGTGCTCGACGCTCACGAAGTCCGTGTCGCCCGCGATCAGCAGCGCCGGCGCGGAGAGCCCGCGCAGCTCGTCCTCCGACCAGCCCTCGTAGCCGGCCGCGGCCGTGCACTTCGCCAGGAAGGCCCGGAAGTGCCCGGGGTCGGGGGCGACGGCCGTGTACGCGTCCGCCATCGCCTGGAAGTCGGCCTGCGACGGGAGGCGCCGTGACCCGGCATGCAGTGCCGGATCACGGATCTCCGCCAGATAGCCGTCCTGACGGAACGGGACGGATGCCAGGACCACCCGGCCCACGCGCTCCGGGTGCCGCACGGCCATCTCCAGCGCGGTCATGCCGCCGAGGCTGAACCCGAAGAGGTCGGCGCGTTCGATACCGAGCGTGTCGAGCAGCGCCACGACGTCCTCGGCGAGGTTCGGCACCGTCATCTCGCGGTCGGTGTCCGCGGTGTGCCCGTGGCCCTGCAACTCGACGGCGATCACGCGGTGCGTCGCCGCCAGCGCGGGCAGGAGGGCGCCGAAGGACAGCTCGATGGTGAGTACGCCGCCGTGCAGCAGCACCAGCGGACGGCCTTCGCCGTGGCTCTCGTAGTACATGGTGAGGCCGTTGACCTGCGCGTACCGGCCTTCAGGCGAAGCGGGTACGGGCGAAGCGGATGCGGATGCGGATGCGGGTGCGGAGTTGTGTTGGTTGGTCGTCATCGGGTCCGTCCGTCCGGGGGCGCTGAGATTGGAGGGTGCCTGTGTGGGGCGGCCCCCATGGTGCAACGTGCTTGCTGTGGAAGCGAGTTGTGGCCTGCCTGGGTCACCGTCGCCAGAACAGGTGGTGCGTCACCCCGCTCGGGCTGGGCACGGCCTCATGGTGGAACCGGTCGGTGAGCTCGTCGGGGGAGTCCCACAGGCGCAGGCCCGAGCCGAGCTCCACGGGCGCGACGGCCACGTGCAGGGTGTCGACGAGGTCGGCGTCGAGGAACTGGCGGACGGTGGAGACCCCGCCGCCGAGCCGCACGTCCTTGCCCTGGGCCGCCTCGCGGGCCTGCTCCAGGACCGAGGCCGGGTCCCCGTCGACGAAGTGGAACGTCGTGTCGGAGAGGGTGAACGACGGCCGCTTGTGGTGGGTCAGTACGAAGACCGGCGTGCGGAACGGCGGCTCCTCGCCCCACCAGCCCTGCCACGTCTCGTCGTCCCAGGGGCCGCGCTGGGGGCCGAACTTGTTGCGGCCCATGATCTCGGCGCCGATGTTGCGTGCGAAGTCCCGGGTGAAGTAGTCGTCGAGACCCCGGGTTCCGCCGGGAGCCGTGCGGTTGGGCCAGCTGGCCGTGGCGCCGGCCCACGAGAAGAGCCGCTCGGGATGTTCGACGCCGAACGGCATCTGGAGCGTCTGGTGCTCACCGGCGGCGATGCCGTCACTGGAGACGTTGAAGTTCATGACTCTCAGCAGTTGTTCCATGGGGTCCTCATCGGGTTGCGTCGGCTCACGTCGTGGTGCCGGGTCCTCGTGCGGCGGGATGCCTCACACCAGGACGTCGAACGGGGCACCGCCGTATCGACAACGACCCTCGATCTTTTTCGTTCGCCGAAGACGATCACCACGTACGGACGGCAGCCCCGACTGCGTACGGACGCGGCTGCCCTCACCGCGTACGGACGCGTACGGAGACGGCAGCCGGCCCGGCCGCGGACCCTGCCTCGTCCTGTACGGGCTCGACGCGGTGCCCTGCGGGCCCGTCAGGAGGGCCACGCTCGTCGGGATATGCCGGCCTATCGCGGGGCCGGCCCCCGGGCTGGTACCTGGGGTATTGGCTGCATCCCGCCGCCACCGGTCAGGGAATAGCCACGCGAGCGACGGCGGCCATGGTGTCCGAGGCATTCACCCTGCCGGACGTGGCATACCTGGAGATCGCGCACGATGCGGCGAATGCCTCCAGCGGCGCCGTACCGCGCCGCCTCGGCTTCGCCGAAGTACGTCGTGAGCAGGTGACGCCGCCCGCTGCCCCCTCGGACTCCGGCATCGACGTGGTGTGGCGATTGAATCGGCCCTGCACCGAGCGTTAGGCGGCCGTATTCCGAGCCGCCCATCCGCCCTCCGCGCCCACTCTCGTCGCCACGGTCGGGGCGCCCGTGCCGTGGGGCGCTTCGTCCGGGTTCCGCGAGGGACTCGATCAGGGGACTGAGGGGGCGCCCCCCTCCGCCCGCGCCCTGCTTGCCGCTTCAGCCCGCCAGGCCCTGGAGGACTTCCGCTCCCGGGAGTTGGGCCAGTGCCCGGCCCGGCACGATCAGCTTGCCGCGTCGCCTGCCGCTGCCGATGAGGACGTACGGGGTGTCGACCACCGCCGCGTCGATGAGCAGCGGCCACGACGTGGGCAGACCCACGGGGGTGATCCCGCCGTACTCCATGCCGCTCTCGGTGACGGCGACGTCCATCGGCGCGAACGAGGCCTTGCGTGCGCCGAGATGCTTGCGGACGGTGCTATTCACGTCGACCCGGCCGCCGGCGAGGACCAGGCACGCGGCGAGCGTGGTCTCGCCACCTCGCTTGGCGGCGACCACGACACAGTTCGCGGAGGCGTCGAGCGGCACGTCGTACGCCTCCGCGAAGACGGCCGTGTCGGCCTTTTCGGGATCGGTGTCGACGTAGAGGACGGCTTCGGCCGCATCCCGGGCGTCCCAGTTCTTGAGAGCGTCGGCCACCGGGGCGGCCAGGTCGTCGCGTACGTCGAGCGCGGCTTGAACGGTGTCGAAGTTGCCGAAGGGGGCGGGGGTCGAGGTGGCCATGAATGGACTCTAATGCAGGGCGAAATCCCCTCGGTTTGGGCCCGGGGTCGGCTGCCCTGCCGATCTCTCGGCGCCCGGTTCCGGAGACAGGGTCCACCACCCCGGATCCGTTACCAGGTGCCGACCGGCGACGGCTTCTCACTGCCCTGCGGCGATCGGACGCGCTAGGGGCGACCCCCGACGAACCAGCGGGCCGGGAGTTCCACCGGGGTGCCGTCGGCGTGGGTCTCGCTCATCGTGAGCGCGGTCGCGCCTTCGGCGAGGACGGTGAGGCCGGCCGCGCTCAACAGGGCGGCGACCTCCCCCTCGGCCACCTCGCCGGGACGCAGGTCGTGCTCCTTGACGCGGCGCAGCTTCAGCGAGGGGCCGCCGGGCTGTGCCGCGAGGGCGGCGATGACGTCCTTGGCCTCGCCGGTGGGTTCCAGGACGAGGGCGCGTCCGTGGGTGCCGACCAGCCGGGCAACGGTGGCGGCCACCGCGGGGCGGTCCTCGGGGTCGCTCTGGTGCAGGACGGCCCGCATGTAGACGTTCGTGTCGCCGATCCGTTCGTGCAGGGCGCCGGCCTGCACCGGGTCGGCGAGGTTGAGCTGTTCGTAGGTGGCGGCGCCGTCCGGGTCGGCACGGCGGGCGTGGGCGACGGCGGCGGCGGAGAGGTCGACCCCGACGGCGCGGGCGAACCGAGTGGCGAGGAAACGCGTCTGGGTACCGTTGCCGCATCCGAGGTCGGCCACCGGGAGCGCGGGGTCGGCGTACGGGGTGAGGTGGTCCAGATCGCGCTGAGCGGTCAGCGCCGGATCCGCGTCCCAGAAGGGCTCACCCGACTCACCGGAACTCTGCTCCCAGAATCCGTCCCAGGAAGTGCGGTAGCGGTCGGACACGGTCATGGGGGGTCTCCTTGCGGTGTGCGACGGGTGAGGGGTGGGGGCCCCGGCCTCGCCGGGGTGGCAGCCGGGAGCCCGGGGCCCGGGGCTCTCGGCAGCCGTCTCCTACCCAAGTGAACAGCGACCGAAGGGTCCTGATGCGGGGTGGCGGGCGAGGTAGACCCGATTGGGTGGACTGCCGTGGCCTTCGGGGCGGGCCGGGGTGCCGGGGACGTACGGGCTGAGCCCCTGGGGCTGCGCAACCCCGGATCCGCTCAGAGGTTCCGCCCCTCGGCGCGCTGGGTCCAACCGGCGCGCTCGCCTCCGGGGCGGCCGAGGTGCCGGTCTGCTCGACAACGCTGGGTCCGGAGCGGGTCAGGGGTCCCGGGCCCCGGCGTCGCGTTCGGGGGGCTCCGCATGCAGGCGCCCTCAACTGCTAGAGCAAATGCGGCAGTTGGAGGTGCGAGCAGAGGCAGGGCTCATGGGGCGACGACGGGCCCCCCGAGCCCCGCCCCGGCTCGTCCGTCAGTTCGCGAACGTGCCGACCAGGCGCTGCGGGGTGATGCGGACGACCACCCGGACCACCTCCGGCGGCAGTTGCAGATACTCGTCGCCCGCGGCGGGCCCCTCGTACTTCTCGGCCAGTGCGACGGCGACCTTCCGGCCCTGGTCCTCGGCCACGACCGCTGTGCCGCGCACCTCCAGGTAGCGCTGCGGGTCGACCCGGTCGTAGACCGTCAGGCTGACCCGGGGGTCGCGCTCCATGTTGGTTATCTTGCGGCGCCCGGCCGCCGAGGAGAGCAACAGGTCGTCGCCGTCCCGGCCGACCCAGACCACCGAGGTCTGGGGGCTGCCGTCGGGGTTCAGGGTGGCGAGGACCGCGGGGTTCACATCGTCGAGGAGTCTGCGGGCGGCGTCGTTCAAGCTGATCATCACGCGCGTGACCCTAGCCAGGCGGGGTGGCGGTGTCGAGGCGGTTTCGCTGTGGGCCGGGTGGTTCGCTGCGGCGTCGGCGGTACGTTGCACGGGCGATTGAGATGGTCGGCCGCGCTTGTTCCGGTGTCGCTGTCGGTCGACCTTCTGTGAGGTGGTGCGGCGGATCCCGCGCCGCGCAGGTAAGCACGGAATCCGCGAGACCTGTATGACGTGTACGCGATCACACACGGGTGTAGCAGGCAAGTCCGCTTCCTGATCGATGGGTTCATGCCTCTGCCCAGGACCGGCCCACCGCGCATGCCCCGCACCGGGCGGCCCCGCCCAGAGTGGCCCCGCCCCCGGGCGGCCCGCCGCCGACGGGCGAACGGGGCCCGGATACAGTGCGCGCGAAGGCAGCCGCGGCTGATGACGGAGGGGCAGCATGGCCGACACCAGTGAGACCCGGGCCAGTGACAGCGCGGCGCGGTCGACGCGGCCGGGCGGGCTGCGCCGCCTGATGCGCCACCTCCCCGTGATCGCCCCCGTCCTGCTGTGGACCGTGCCGTGCTGGCTGCTGCTGTACGCCGGCCAGCACTGGCCGCTCCCGGTCACGCTCGCGGCGACCCTCCTGTTCCTGCTCGGCCTGATCGGCATGCCGCTCGCGATGATGCGGGGCCATGGCCGCAGACAGCAGGACGGTGCGGCCATCCTCGGGGACACCCTGCTGGGCGCCGCCTGGGTCCTGTTCACGTGGTCCGTCCTGCTCGGCGCGCTGCTGCGCCTCGCGCTGACGGTGGCCGGTGTCGGCGACGGCCAGGACCGGGCCCGGATCGTCACCTGGGCGACCCTCGGCACCGCCGCCGCGCTGCTCGCCTGGGGGTACGCCGAGGCCCGCCGCGTACCGCGGGTGCGCCGCCTGGACGTCCAACTGCCGCGCCTGGGGCCCGGGTTGGACGGGACGCGGGTCGTCCTCATCACCGACACCCACTACGGCCCGCTCGACCGCGCCCGCTGGTCGGAGCGGGTCTGCGCGACGGTGAACGATCTGCGGGCCGACCTGGTCTGCCACACCGGCGACATCGCGGACGGGACGGCCGAACGCCGCCGGGCCCAGGCCGCCCCGCTCGGTACCGTGCGGGCCACCAGGGCCCTGGTCTACGTCACCGGCAACCATGAGTATTACACCGAGGCCCAGGGCTGGGTCGACCTGATGGACGAGCTGGGCTGGGAGCCGCTGCGCAACCGCCATCTGCTGCTCGAACGCGGTGGCGACACCCTGGTGGTCGCCGGCGTGGACGACGTGACCGCCGGTTCCTCCGGCCTCCCCGGCCACCGCGCCGACCTCGCCGGAGCCCTGGACGGAGCGGACCCCGACCACCCCGTCCTCCTCCTGGCCCACCAGCCCAAGTTCATCGACCGCGCGGCGGGCCACGGCGTCGACCTTCAGCTGTCCGGCCACACCCACGGCGGCCAGATCTGGCCCTTCCACCATCTCGTCCGGCTCGACCAACCCGCCCTCGCCGGCCTGAGTCGCCACGGCGACCGCACTCTCCTCTACACGAGCCGCGGCACCGGCTTCTGGGGCCCGCCGTTCCGCGTCTTCGCCCCGAGCGAGATCACCCTCCTCGTGCTCCGCTCCCCGGAACGGCCGTCCGCCTCGTAGCGAAGGTCCGTCGCTCTTCAAGGGCCGTCGGCACCCCGGTGCCTCAAGACCCGGCAGCAACCTGGTGTGGTACCTGCCGACGTCCCCAACTGGCGTTCCCAGAGAGCGAGTTGACGCCTGAAGGCGAGGTCGCCCCGGCGGCCGTACGGTCGAAGCCGGTCAGTCGTCACTCTCGGTCCGCCGCACTCGCGCGTTCTCCGGGAGCGCACCTGCGGCCCGCCGCACCAGCCCGTCCACCAGGAGCGCGAGGCCCGCCTCGAACGCCGCGTCATGATCGATCGGCGGCAGGTCGGCGGGCAGTGCCGCGCCGTCCTCGGAGGCCGCTTCCGCCTGTTCCTCCAGGACGCTGCCGACCGTGAAGCGGCCCGCGGCCAACATCGCCATCTGGGCGTCCCGTTCGGGCAGACCGGCGCCGACGAGGAAGTCCATCTTGCGGCGGATCCGGTCGAGGTCGTTCGTCGGGGTGCTGCCGGCATGCAGTCGGGCGCCGTCCCGCCGCATCAGCAGCGTGCGCCGGAAGCTGCGCGTGTTCTCCACGAACCAGTCGCGCCAATCATCACCGGGCGCCGGCAGGGCCGCCGTCGCATGAGGTTCCATCGCCGCCGCCGCCATCGCGGCGAGCAGGTCCTTCTTGGTGCGGAAGTGCCAGTAGAGCGACGGCTGCTCCACGTTCAGGCGTTTCGCGAGCCGCCTCGTGCTGACGGCGTCGAGGCCGACCTCGTCCAGCAGGGCGAGCGCCTCGGCGACCACGGCCTCACGGTTCATCTTCGTCACGTTGACAATCTATCAGTGATAGACGACGGTGAAGAGGAACCTTTCAGCGATAGATTTTGGAGGACGGGCATGCCGAAGAACCCGGTCGAGCAGTCCCTGCGGATCCTCATCGCCGGCGGTGGCGTCGCGGGGCAGGCCCTGGCCTTCTGGCTCACCCGTGGCGGCCACCGCGTGACCGTCGCCGAGCGCTTCCCCGCGCTGCGGGCCGCCGGCGCCCAGGTCGATCTGCGGGGGCAGGGCATCGAGGCCGTCCGGCGCATGGGGCTGCTCGACGCCGTGCGGGCCGCGCGCGTGGACGAGGCCGGCGTGGCGTTCATCGACTCCCGCGGCAGGGCCAGGGCGACGATCATGGCCAACACCTCGGGACGGGGTCGCCAGACCCTCACGTCCGAGTACGAGATCATGCGCGGGGACCTGGTCCGCATCCTGCACGACGCGACGCGGGACGACGCCGAGTACGTGTTCGGCACGAGCGTGGACGGCTTCGAGCAGGACGCGCGCCAGGTCGTCGCGCGCTTCTCCGACGGTTCGTCCGGCACGTTCGACCTGTTGATCGGCGCCGACGGCCAGGGGTCGCGCATCCGGCGCGCGCTCCTGCCGAAGGGTGTCGATCCCTACTGGCGCCTCGGCATGCACATGGCCTACTGGTTGGTTCCGCGCATCGCCTCCGACAGCAACGTCCGGGACACCTACATGGCCCCGGGCGGTCGTCAGATCATGCGCCGCAGCCACAACGCCACCGAGACGCAGGCGTACTTCGTCCTGCGGGACGCGTCCGAGGAGGCCTCGGCCGTCCACCGCGCGCCCGTCGAGCGCCAGCAGGAGTTCTGGGCGGACAGGTTCCGCGACGCGGGGTGGCAGAGCGGGCGCTTCATCGAGGGAATGGGGGCCAGCCCGTTCTTCTACTCCCAGGAGGTCGTCCAGGTCCGCACCGACACCTGGTCCGAGGGGCGTGTGGTGCTGGCCGGTGACGCCGCGCACTGCGCCTCCCCCTACAGCGGCATGGGCATATCGGGCGGCCTGGTCGGTGCCCACGTCCTGGCCCGGGAGATCAACCGGAACCCGGGCGACCTGCCCACCGCACTCGCGCGCTACGACCGTGTGCTGAGGCCCTTCGTGGAGGAGATCCAGAGCGGGGTCAACCCCCGTCTGCTGCGTCTGGGCATGCCCACGACCCGGCGCGCCATCGACGCCTTCCAGACCGCCACCGCACTGGCCAGCTTCCTGCGCGTGCCAGAGATCGCCGCACGCCTGTCGAAGGAGGACCGCGGCGGCGAATGGCAACTCCCTGACGATCCGGCCCCGTTGACGCCCCGGTGACACCGAATCGTCGGCGAACGCGACCTGAACGCGGGGGAGGAGAGGCAACAGGGCGTAGGTCAGGGCGGGTTGGGTCGGCGCTTCGTCGCGGCGTCGGCTGATGTGGCGAAGTGCCCCGCGCGGAATGGCCGTTGCGTGTGCGGAGTCGGCCGGGTCGGTCTGTAATGGGCGCGAGGGGCGGAGTCGGTCGGCGAGGGGCGTGTGGGCCATGCGCGATGGGGCCGTCGAGGAGGGTCTCGACGATCGTTACGAGGTCAAGGGGATCGCGGGTGAGGGCGGGATGGGGCGGGTGCTTCGGGTCCTGCACCGGCAGTGGGGCCTCGACCTCGCGGTCAAGACGCCGAAGCTCGAGGCGTTCGGCAGCGTGGAGCAGCGCGAGCGGTTCGTGGCCGAGGCCGAGGCGTGGGTCGCGCTGGGACTGCACCCGAACATCTGCGGGTGCCACTACGTCCGTGTGCTGGGCGGGGTGCCGTACGTCTTCGCCGAGTACGTCGGCGGGGGCAGCCTGCACGACTGGATCTCCGACCGGCGACTGTACGAGGGCGGCCCGGAGGCGGCCGTGGCGCGCATCGTCGACCTCGCGGTTCAGATGGCCTGGGGCGTGGGCCATGCGCATGCCGCGGGCCTCGTGCACCGGGACGTCAAACCCGCCAATGTGCTGCTCGATGTGCAGGCGGGCGACCTCGTCGCCAAGGTCACCGACTTCGGCCTGGCCCGCGGCCGCCCGCTCGTCACCGAGGACGACGGGGGCCGGGAACTGGGCGTCAGCGTCCCGGTCTCGGCCGGCGGCCGGACCCCCGCGTACGCTTCGCCGGAGCAGCTGTCCCGTCGGCCGGTCGGACGGCGGACGGACGTCTTCAGCCTCGGCGTGACGATCCTGGAGATGTTCACCGGCGGACCCCGCTGGGGCCGCGGGCCCTTCGCGAACGACACCGTCCGGGAGCGGCACGACATCGCGTCGTACGGACCTGGCCTGCCCCCGCTGCCGCCGGAACTCGGGGACCTCCTGGAGCGCTGCCTCGCCCCGGATCCCGCCGCGCGCCCGGGCTCCATGAGAGCGGTGGCCGAGCAACTGGCTTCGATGTACGGCCAGTTGACGGGGCGACGGTACAGGCGTCTTGAGCCGAAGGCCGCCGGCCTGCGCGCCGACGAACTCAACAACCGGGCCCTTTCCCTGCTCGACCTCGACCGCCGCAAGGAGGGTGCGGGTGCGTTCACCGCGGCCCTGGCGGCCGATCCGCAGCACGCCGGAGCGACGCTGAACGCGGGGCTGTGGCGCTGGCGCGCGGGCGAGATCACCGATGAAACGCTGATCGCCGACCTCGAATCGGTCCGCACCGACACCGACGACGGCCGGCCCGCACGGCACGCGCTCGGCCTCGTCCACCTCGAACGCGGCGACCTCGCCGCGGCCCGACCGCTCCTGGAGCGCGTGGACCGCGAACGGCCCGGGCAGCGCGACGTGCGCGAGGCGCTCGACGCCCTCGGCTCGGCGGCTGTGCCGGACGCCGGGTGTACCGGGATCAGCGAGATCCGATGGAACACGCCGGCCGCCGACGCATCGCCGTCGAGCTTCCACCTCGATGTGTCCGCGGACGGCCGGACCGCGGTGACGGGAGGCGACGACGGCGACGTCCGCGCGTGGGACGTGCGCACGGGCCGGTGCCTGCGCACCCTGACGGGCCACACGGCCGCGATCCGGTCGGTGCGGATCACCGCCGACGGCAGGTACTGCGCCTCCGTCGAGTACGACCACGTCCTGCGCGTCTGGGACCTGTCCGACGGACGCTGCCTGCGGACCATCAGGACGACGGGCTCCCTCGACTGGGCGGCGGTGAGTGCCGCGGAAGGCATCGCCGTCGGCACGGAATCCGCCCCGAGGGACGGTGTGCCCGGCGTCGATGTCGTCGTGTGGGACCTGCGGCGGCACGAGGCCCGCCTGCGACTGCACGGCGCGCTGGGGCAGTTCCCGAGGGCCGAACTCAGCCCGGACGGACGGTGGGTGCTGGTGGCCGGGTACCGGGACTGTGGCGCCCGGCTGTGGGACACGCGTACGGGGGAGTGTGCCCAGACTCTGGCCGGCGCGTACGTGAACCCGTGGGCCCTGTGCTTCGACCCCGGCCTGGGCCTCGCGGCGATCACCGACCACCGCGGAACCGTCGACATCTGGGACCTGCGGACCGCGCGACGCATCCGCACGCTGTGCAGCCCCGTCCGGTCGCTCGCACTCGCTTCCGACGGCGCCCGCCTCCTGACCGGCGGCCACGACGGCGCGGTCCGGCTGTGGGACCTGGGGACCGGCAAGTGCCTGCGCACCTTCGGCGGACACGGCAGCGGGGTGGAGCGCGTCCGCTGGGGAACGGACAGCCGGTTCGCGCTGTCGGCGTCGAGCGACAACACCGTCCGGCTGTGGCGGATGCCTGCCTCGCCCTCCGTTCCGTACCAGGTGAGCCGGCCGCGCAGGCACGGCGTGCTGAGCGTTCTGGAGGAGCGCGTCGGGACGCTGCTCGACACCGCGGCGGCGAAGTCCTCGGCGGGCGACCGCGTCGGCGCGCTCGCCGCGCTCCGTGAGGCCCGCGCCGTCCCCGGGCACGAACGGGCCCCCGAGGTGATGGCGGCCTGGCGCGCCCTCGGCCGGTCCTTGACGCGCACCGGCCTGCGTGCGGTCTGGCTCGACCACGGTTACGCGGCGCACGGGCGCGGCGTCGGCTCGCTCGACATCAGCGCGGACGGACGCCTCATGGCCACCACCGACGGCAGTGAGATCAGGCTCTGGGACTCCGGCACCCGGGCGCTCCTGCGGACCATCAGCGGTGAGGGGCGCGCGCCGGCGTCCCTGGGCATCGCCGGCGTGCAGCTCAGTGCCGACGGCGCCGCCGTCATGGCCTGGGATCGCACCGGGTGGGCCAAGGCCTGGTGGACCGCGACGGGTGCGGAACGCTTCCTTCTGTCCGGCGCGCGGCTCACCGGAGCGGACGCCCTGCCCGAGCCGTTCGGCCAGATGCTCTCCATAGCCCTGAGCCCCGGCGGCGCCCGATTCACCGGCGATGGACGCCGCGTGCTCGTCGGGGGTGACGGAAAGGACCGGCGGTTGCGGCTCTGGGACCTGGAAACCGGCGCGCTGTTGCGTACGTTCGAGGGTCATGAGGGCATGCCACGAGCTGTGTGGATCGGCCCGGGGGACCGAATCGCCGCAACGGGGGCAACGGATGGGACGGTCCGGCTGTGGGAGGTGGACACCGGCCGTTGCTATGCCGTGCTGCGCGGTCACACGCATCAGGTGATGGCCGTGACGATGAGCGCGGACGGCGGACTCGTCGCCTCCGCGGGCGGTTACGAGGACGTGTCGGTGCGCGTGTGGGACACGACCACCGGCACCTGCGTCGCCGTGCTCGACGGCCGGAGCAACGCGAGGGACATCCGGTTCACCCCGGACGGCCGCTTCCTGGTGTCGAGCGACGGCGACGGGGAGATGCGGCTCTGGGACCTGGGGGCCGGCACCTGCGCACGCACGGTGCAGGCCCGGCCCGGGCAGCTCCACCAACTCGCCCTGACGCCCGACGGCGCGTATGCCGTCTCGGGCGGCGGCGACGGATCGGTGCGCGTATGGACGCTGGACTGGGAGCTGGCCGCGCCCCGGCCCTGACCGGCTCCCGGCTTCGACCGATCCCGGCCCCCAGCGCTCACAGCCCCCAGCGGTCGCGGTAGCGGCGCGCGAACTGTTCGGCGTACCGGCTCGGGTTCGCGCTCTGGGTGTCCGTGAGCTCCAGGACCTCGTCGTCGGCGACGAAGAAGAGTCCGCGCCCGATCCTGATCTCACCGTCGGGGACCGGCACGAAGACCATCCATCCGCAGTCCACCCGGTCGGCCACGAGGTCCGCGGCACGGTAGTCGGGGCTGTCCAGACCATGCGCGAGCATGTAGCGGCTCACGCTCGCGATCGCCTGGTGGCGGGGCAACCGCGGCAGGTCGGTGCGGCGCGTGACGCCCGCCATCACCAGTTGGTGGTAGGCGCCGTCGAGGTCGGTGTCCGGGCCGTCGCCGAACACCTCGGCCAGCAGGGCGCGTTCGGCGAAGCCCTCCTCGGCGGCCGTCACCAGGCGCAGCACGGCGGCCTCGGTGTCCGGGGAGCCGTCCTGGGTCAGATCCGCCAGGATGCCGGCGACCGTATCAGTCGTCCACACCCCGGGGATCGCCGTGGCGATCTCATCCGTCTTCGGTGACTCGCCGCGCAGCCAACGGCCGCTCTCCCACCAGTAGCAGAAGGAGAGCAGCCCGTCGTTGTTGCGTGCGTCGAGCAGGGGATCGGCGACCCAGGCCGGCGCCCCCGCGAACAGTTCCGGATGCGGTGCGTCGCCCCGGTAGGCCTCGGCGAGCCCGGGCGCGTTCCACACGCCGCCGGACAGGACGGCCCGGTCGCCCGCGAGCAGCCACAGCGTCGAGCCGCCGCGTTTGGCGCCCTCGAACCGTGCCCGTGAAGGCTGCATCCGCGGCCCCCACGACGAGCCGATCGCCACGAACCCCGCCGCGACGACCGCCCAGCGCGCCCAGGTCCTGGTGAGGTCGGGCAGATCCTTCGGCGAGAGGCTCCGTGCGGCGTCCCTGCTGTCCGGCCCGGCCGGGGCGGCGGCCCGCCGGGGGCTTCGCAGCTGCCGACCGTCGTGACTCACATGGGCGGACAACCAGGTCGGGAGCCGCTCCGCCGACCGGCCGAACGCTTCGAGGTCGGCGCGGTAGTCCCCGGGTGCGAACGTGTGCTCCTCGGGGAACGGCTCGTCGCCGTAGTCGAAGGTCACGTCGATGTCGTCGCCGGTGTGCAGGTCGACGGCGGGATCGACGGGCAGGTCGAGCGTGAGGCGCCACCACGGCCCGCGCGGCAGCCGGGCGGTGGTCCGGCGCAGCTCGCGGGCGAGTCTCATCGCGTCGGCGCTCGCCGTCGCCTCGGTGGAGCCGTCCCGGTTCGTGTGCTGCACGCGTGAGGTCCCCGACCGCAGCGTCAACGCGAAGACCGCGGTGATCTGCCGGCAGTCGGACGGAGCCTCGCCGATGAGGCATTCGACGAGGCGCAGGAGTTGCCGGTCGGCGAGGGCCTTGGCCGACGGAGTGGCGGCGGGCCGCTGGGGGACGAGCGAGGGGCCGCCGACGACGTCCGATCCGCGTAACGCTTCGTTGACGTCCGATCCGCGGAACGCCTCGTCGAAGGCCTCCGGGAAGGAGGCGCCGTTGTCTGTCACCGGGGCCACGCCCTTCGCAGTCTGTCGATCAACGTGTCCGGACCGAGGGCCCGTTGGAGCTGGAACAGGTACCCCACCGGTGACTCCTGCGCGATCTCACGACGCCTGCGCCGCCATTGGAGAGGGGCGCCGACGACGCAACCGGCGATCACGGCGGGGACGGTCAGCGTCGGATCGATGCCGACGGCGTCCGCCGCGACGGCCGCGAGCGGCGGAAGGGCCACCGACTTCACATTGGCCAGGGCCCGAGCGGTTTCGAGGCCCGCGCCACGCATCCGGTCGTCCAGCTCGCCGAGCCGCGCGCGTACCTCGCGGTCGACTTCGGTGCGCAGGTACTCCTGGTAGAGCCCCGCGTCCCGGACGTCCTCGATGGCGCCGAGCCGCTGGACCTGGTCGGCCGTGAACTGCCGGAACGCGTCCAGCTCCGGCCCGAACTCGGCGCGGACCTCCAGGATCTTCTCGATCGGTACGTTCCGCAGGTCCGCCGGGACCACCGTGGCGAACGCCAGGAGGGCGAAGGCCTCTTCGGGCCCCGGCCGCGCCACGGAGTCCGCCGGCGCGAGGCCGTCGAGGAGTACCGAGGCGAGCCGTTCGAAGGTCCAGCCGGACTGGGCGGCATGCGGCAGCATCTGGTCCGTGACCGGATGCAGGTGGTTCTCGGCGGCGATCTGCTCGGCCAGCGCGAGCATGTACACGGTGGCGAGCCGGGGGTGCATCGCCACCCACATCCCGCCCCGGCCCGGGCCGGTGAGCGCCAGGCCCTGGTCGACGGCCGATGCGAGGAGGTGCTCACCGATGCGGCTGGTGTGGACGTATCCGAAGCGCGGGTTGAGCCAGGTCGGGCCGTCCTCCGCGGGCTGCTCACCCCAACCCGCCGAAGAACCGCCCGCGTTGCCGAATCCGGCCTCGGCGAGCGGCAGCCCCCAGGTCTCGATCCGGTCGAGCCCGAAGCGGTCCCGCAGGGCCGGGCCGTGTTCGTGGAGGAGTTGCAGGAATGGCCCGGTGACTTCGGCGGCGGCCGAGGCAGGGGGTTCGAGGTCCAACAGCCAGCGTGCGGCGTGCAGTTCCCGCGCGACGGGGGAATCCTTGAGCGGGTAGCCCGGTGGCCGGATCCGGGCCATCTTGGGCCAGTACAGGGCGGCGTACTTGAGCCAGTCGTCGTCGCGGACGTGGATGTGCGGGTAGTAGAGGGCGAAGCGGTCCATCAGGCGCGCCCGCCCCGCCGCGCCTCATCGAGGTGGCGCAGGGCGTGGGCCTCCTGCTCCTGGTGGGCCGTCGCCCGGAACAGCCTCGCCGCCTCGCTCGCGTACCAAATCGCCCGCTGGTACTGCCGTAGGTGGTCGACCAGGATGCAGGAGATGCTCAGCATCGCCTGCGCCTGCAACGCGGTCTCGCCGTCCATGCGCCGTGCGTTCACGGCGTTGGACTCGAAGACCTGGATCGCGCTCTCGTAAGCTTTGAGCTGCCACTCGCTGACGCCGATGAAGGCGCCACACTGCAACTCGTGGGTGGCGTCGCCGAGTTCGGCGAAGATTCTCGCCGCCGGAAGGTGGACGCGCAGCGCGCCGGCGAAGTCGTGCCGCTCGCAGAGCCCGATCCCGAGGCGCAGCAGGGCCATTGCCGTCGCCCGGCGCTTAGCCGGGGGGCCGTCCAGCGCGGCGGCTCGGAGCAATGGCTCGATCGCGTCGTGGAAGCGGCCCTTGTCGGTCATGGTGGTTCCCAGGTCGAGGGGCGTCTGGCCCTCACCTCGGTTCTGCGGCACCACGGTCCTCCCCACCGTTCGCTGTCCCTGCGATGACCTTGCCACATGCCGCAGGTGCATGGGTGCCGAGGGGGGTGGTGTGACGCGTTGTGGGGTGTGGGACGCGGCAGTTGACCGCATCCTCCCGTCGACACCGTACTCGTGCCGACGTCAATCACCTTATGAGCGGCGGGAGTTGTGCGTGTCACATGTCGCTGCTGTCCAGGTGGCGGGCGGGCGCCTCCAAGGATCCCGGGGGAGTCAGGGCGGTGCCCTTGCGTACGGCGACCACCGCGGCATCGTGCAGGTCGCGGCTCGCGGTCGCGCTGGGGCAGGGGGCGGGGCTTCCCTCCAGGGGGAGCCACTCGGAGGCGCCGCTGTACTGCACGGTGACATAGGCGAGTTTCTCGGCCTCGGTCCACGTGGTATGGACGTCAAGCTGCCCGGTCAGGACCGGACCTCCCTCCCCGGTCGGCACGCCGCCCGGCCCGGCGAAAATGCCGGTGGTCGTCCACGATTCCCAGCTCATACGGCCTCCTCCTGACCTGCCGCTGTGCGCGCCGGCCCACCGCGAGCGCGCCGCTGCATCTATCTTTCCCCAGTTTGCCCGCTTATAGGCCAAACGGGTGGGTATGTGTAGAGAGACTCGTACGACGCTGCGGTGCAGCGCGGAGGTGGTGAGGATGGCGGCGGGCAAGAAGGTCAAGAACGCGGCCCAGAAGACCAAGGGCAAGATGAAGGAGACCACCGGCCGGGCCGTGGGCAACGAGAGCCTGGAGGCGAAGGGTGCTCGCGAGCAGATGGCGGGAGACGCCAAGCAGGCCGTGCAGAAGGGCAAGGACACGTTGAAGCACTGAGCGTGGCCGCGGGCGTGCGCGCGGGGGCGGGCGGATGCGCTGCGGAGCCAGGGCCGGCACACTGTGCCGGCCCTGGAGCGCTGAGCGGGGCCGTGGGCCCGGCCCCGGCGGTCAGCGCCTGTGCCGTCGGCCCCCGCGCCGCGGAGGCGCGGCCTCCTCCTCGGTCTCGTCGTCGTCCTCCTCGGGAACCTCGGCCTCCTCGTCCTCCGGAAGCTCCTCCTCGTCCTCCTCGTCATACTCCTCGTCGGCGTACGGCTCCGCGGTCTCGTCCTGGTCCTCGTCCTCGCTCTCGCTTCCCTCCTCGTCCTCGTCCTGGTCGGGGCGCTCCTCTTCGTACTCGTCGTCGTAGTCGTCCTCCCCCTGGGCGTCCTCGTCGTCCTGGTCCTCCTCTTCCAGGGCCTCCTCGTGGGTGCGCACGACTTCCCCGTCCCGGATCTCGCCGCGCCAGCCCTCCGCCTCGTCCGTGGTGAGCGAGACGTGCCGCAGGAAGTGCTTGAGGTCCAGACGCAGACGCCGGCCCTGGGCCCGCCAGATGTTGCCCGTCTTCTCGAAGAGCCCCGAGGGGTAGTACTCGACGACGACGATGATGCGGGTCAGCGAAGGGGCCAGCTCGTGGAAGCTCACGCATCCGCGGATGCTGCCCTTGGCCCCTTCGGAGGTCCACACGATCCGCTCGTCGGGCAGCTGTTCCTGGACGGTGGCCTTGAACCCGCGCGTCGAGGGGCCGACCTTGACCTTCCAGTCGCTGGTGGTGTCGTCGTTGCGCGAGACGCTGCGCACTCCCTTGGCGAAGCCGCTGAAGTCCTCGTACTGCGTCCAGTGGTCGTACACCGTGCGCAGGGGCAGGCCGACGTCGATGAACTCGATGATGTTGGTGACCTTGCCTCCGCTCTTGCGGCCCTTCTTGCCCTTGCCGAACAGGTTGGAGGCGGCGTCGGTCACCGTGTCCTTCACATTGCCGAGCTTCTGCCCGACCAGGGCTTTGACGGGGGAGTCGCCCTCAAGGAGCCGGCCACCGATGCCGGCGACGTCGGAGAGCTTGCCCTTGCCATCGGCGACGTCCTGGAGCTGGTCGGTGACGTCCCAGAGCTTGTCCGTCGCCTTGTCCGCGAGCTGCCCGGCCTGGGCGCCGAGGAACGAGGTCACCTCCTCGACCAGCTGGTCGAGCCCGGACTTGTCGTTGCGTCGTTCCGAACGCTGTGACTGTGCCATGACCTACCTCCGCGCGGACGGCTTGCGAGCGGCCGTCTTCTTGGCCGCCGTCTTCTTCGCGGCCGGCTTCTCGGCGGTCGTCTTCTTGGCGGTCGTCTTCTTCGCCGCCGTCTTGCGCGCGGGTGTGCGCGCCGGGGCCTTCTTCGCGGCGGTCTTGCGGGCGGGCCCGCTCGAGGCCGCCTTCGAGGCGCTCGCCTTCTTCGCGGGGGGCTTCGAGGCCTTCTTCGCGGCGGCCTTCTTGGCCGGCGCGGTTCTCTTGGCAGGCGCGCTCCTCTTGGACGTGGAGGAGCCGCCGGCGGTCCGGGACGGTGCGCCCTTGCCGGCGGCGGACGAGCGGGCGGAGGCGCGCGGAGAAGCGCTCTTCTTGGCGGGCGACTTCGCCGCGCTCTTCTTCGCGGGAGCCGAGGGCGCGGAGGGGCCCCGGCGCCGCGTGGACCCGCGCTGCGGGGCCTCTGAGGCAGCGCTGCCGCGCGGGGACGGGGAGGGCCGGCGCTGTCTGCGCGCCGGGGGAGAGTCCGGGGGGCGGCGGCGTCTGCGCGGCGGGGGAGATTCCGGAGGCGCCTCGTCCTCCTCGCCCTCGCCCTCGTCATCCGCTTCCTCGCCGTCGTGCTCGCTCTCGTACTCCTCGTCCTCGGCACGCCCGGGTTCGTCCTCGCCCTCGGGCTGTTCCTCGTCCTCGTAGGAGTCCTCGTACCCGTCGTCGCCCTCGTCCTCGTCCTCGTACGGCTCCTCCTCGTCCTCCTCCGCCTCGTCCTCGTCGCCGCCCGCCCGTGCGTCGTCGAGTGCGAGGGTGCGCTGGTGGAGCGAGTCGGCGAGTTCGGAGAGCTTGCGGTTGGCGGCTGCGCTCAGCGCCTTCTTGCCCACGCCGAGGGCTTCGCCGCGCAGTTGGTCGCCGAGTTCGGCGAATTGCGGGGTCTCCTTGAGCTTGGTCAGACCCTGTGTCATGAGCTGGGTGGGATCGAGGCCGAAGCGCCGGCCCGCGAGGTAGGTCGCCACGGAGAAGGCGAGGCGGCCCTTCTTGGTGCGTCCCAGTACGTAGCCCCCGGCCACGGCGGCCGCGAGGGCGATTTTGGTCGTGTCCTGCATGAGCTGCAATCCCTTCACCCGGGCTGCTGCTGTGGGCCGCCCGGGAACGTCCGGGGTCCGCGGCTACGCCGGAGCCGCCTTGGTGCCGGGCTGCCGACGCAGGGAGACCGCCCGCTCAGGAGCCTCGGGAAAGCTGCTGCCCGAAACGGGAGATATGTACGTATATGAAGGCATTCTAATCGGCAAGTGGTGTACCCCCAGTGGAGTGACCGATGGCCGCAGCGGAACCGGCACGACAGCGCCGTCCCCGTCCGCACCGGGACGAGGACGCCGACGACGCGGGCAGGGCCGCGCCGCGCCGCGCGCCTGCGAAGAAGTCCCGGTCCGGAGTCCCCGACGCCGCCGCCGCGATGCGTTCCGCCGCCGGCCAGCTCGCCCAACTCCTCGGCCGCGTACCCGACTCCGTCACCTCGCTCAAACCGACCGATGACGGATGGGAGGCGCAGGTGGAGGTGGTGGAACTGGAACGCATCCCCGACACGACCAGCGTGATGGCCAGCTACAAGGTCGTCCTGGACCCCCAGGGAGCCCTGGTCTCCTACGAGCGGACCCGCCGCTACAGCCGAGGCATGATCGACCGGCCGACCTAGCAGGGCCGCCCGGGGAGAGGAGGCGCCATGACCATGGTGCCGCAGAGCGGCAGCAGCACGACCAGGGGCGGAGGCGGCAGCGGCAACCTCTACGACGTACTGGAACTCATCCTCGACCGCGGCCTGGTCATCGACGTCTTCGCCCGCATCTCGCTGGTGGGCATCGAACTCATCAAGATCGACGTGCGGATCGTCGTGGCCAGTGTCGACACCTATCTGCGCTTCGCCGAAGCCTGCAACCGTCTCGACCTCGAAGCCGGCCGCAAGGCGCCCGCCCAACTGCCGGAAGTCGTCGGCGGTTTGATGGAGGGCGGCGCGCGCGGCAAGTCCAAGGGCGCGCTGAGCGGTGCCGTCGAAGCCGTCACCGACTCCTTGTCGGGCCGCTCCGACGAGGCGGACGAGCGGGACGACGAGCCCGAGGAGGAGCCCGCGCCGCGGCGCCGGCGTCCCGCCCGCAGGCCGGTACGCCGGGAGAAGGAGTGAGCGATGGCCCTGTACGTCTACGCGATCACGGGCAGGGACCACCCGCGCCGTCCCGACGGCCTCACCGGGGTCGGCGCCGACCCGGCCCCCGTCCGCACCGTCACGGCGGGCCCCCTGTCCGCGGTGGTCAGCGACATCTCGGAGGAGATCCGGCCCAAGCGGCGCGACCTCCGGATCCACCAGGAGGTACAGGAACACTTCATGGCGGGCGCCGTCGTCCTGCCGATGCAGTTCGGCTACGTGGCGGCCGACGACCAGGACGTGGTCCGGGCCCTCGAAGCGAACACCGCCGCCTACCTCGCCGCCCTGGAACGGCTCGACGGCTGTGCCGAGTACCACGTGCGGGCATCCCAGCAGGACGAGGACCAGCTGTTGCGGGACGTCCTCGAGGAGTCCGCCGAGGCGCGGGACCTCAACGACCGCATCCGCGCCGGTGACCCGGATCCGCAGTTGCCCCTCGCGCTGGGCGAAGTCGTCGCTCGCGACGTCCAGGAACGCCAGGAGGCGCTCGGCGCGGGGCTCGTCGAGGCGCTGACCGGTTATGCGCGCGAGCACGTCGTCCGGCCGCCCGCCTACCCCGACTTCGTCAACCTGTCCCTGCTGGTGCCGCACGAGAGGAAGGACGACTTCCTGACCGCTCACCAGGGGCTCGCCGAGCAGCTCACGGACGGCGTCGACCTGCGCGTCACCGGCCCGCTGCCGCCCTACAGCTTCGTGCAGTGACGCCGGTTCGGTGCGGTGACTGGGTCCCGTCAGCTGGGTCCAGTGGCCGTCCCGCCAACCGCCCCACCCACCGAGAGGAGGACGACGACCATGGGCCTCCTGACGTACTTGGTCACCCTGCCCGTCGCACCGGTCCGTGCCGTGGTCTGGGCCGCCCAGCGCGTCACGGAGGAAGCCGAGAACCAGTACTACGACCCGGCGCCCATATGGCGCGAACTCGCCGATCTGGAGCGGCGCCTGCTCAACGGCGACATCGACGAGGAGACCTTCGACCAGTGCGAGGACCAGCTCCTGGACCGGCTGGCGGAGATCGACGCGTTCCGCCGGCGAAACGTGTGACACGGAGGCCGTCATCGTGAACGAACCGCTCCCCGGCCGGCTCGGATCCTTCCCCTCCCGTGCCGCGCCCCCGGCCTACGGCCAGAGTTCGTCGAGCCTCGCCGACATCCTGGAACGCGTCCTGGACAAGGGCATCGTCATCGCCGGCGACATCCGTATCGATCTCCTCGACATCGAGCTGCTGACCATCAAGCTGCGGATCCTCATCGCCTCCGTCGACAAGGCGAAGGAGATGGGCATCGACTGGTGGGAGCACGACCCGTCCCTCTCCTCCCGGCACGCCGGCAGCCCCCTCGAACGCGAGAACCGCCGCCTGCGCGCCGAATTGGAGCAGCTGCGCCGTACGACCCCGGACGCCCCCGACGAGGCGGCGGCGGGCACGGCCGTGGACCCGGAGCCCGGGGACGGTGACGACGGACGCGACGGCGGATCCGGGCGGAGGCGACGCTGATGCCCCCGGACGCGAGCACCCTCACCTACGTCTACGCGGCGGCCTTCCTCACCCAGCCGCTGCGCGAAGCCCTCACCGAACTCCACGGCGTCTACGGTGCGCCGCTGCACACGCTGACCGCCGCCCCCGGGACCGCACCCGGGGCCACCGGCCCTCCGCTGGCCTTCGTGGCCGGCCGCGTGCCGGCCGCTGACTTCAACGAGCGTGCTCTGAAAGCCCACTTCGAGGACCTCCAGTGGCTGGAGGCCGTCGCGCGGGCCCACCACGACGTCGTGCAGGCACTCGCCACCCGCGCCACGGTCCTGCCGCTGCGTATGGCCACCCTCTACCAGGACGACGACCGGGCCCGCCAGGCCCTGCTCCAGCAGCACGCCTCCTTCACCGCGCGGCTCGCCCAGCTCGACGCGCACAAGGAATTCGGCGTCAAGCTCTACCTCGCGCCCCTCGCTGGGCCGTCCGCGCCCGGACAGGACACCGGCGGACAGGACACCGGCGGCCAGGGCGCGGCCTCCGCCACGCCAGGCAAGACGTACCTGCGCCGTCGCAGGGCCGAGCACCAGGCCGTCGAGGCCCGCTACGGCCAGGCCCGGCGCGCGGCCGGCGAACTGGAGGCCATCGCCGCCCGCTATGCGACCCATCGCGTGCGGCACGCCGTGCAGAGCGGCGCCCTGACCGGCCCGGCGGAGAACGTGCTCAACGACGCCTACCTCGTACCGGACGAGGACGCGGAGCGCTTCAGGGCCGCCGTCGAGCAGGCCGCGGAGGCCTTCGACGGCCTGCGGGTCGAAGTCACCGGCCCGTGGGCCCCGTACTCCTTCGCCGCTCCGCCCCCTGAACAGGAGCCTTACGACGCCTTCGGCCCGGAAGGGCGGCGCCCGTGAGTATCACGCAGCACGACGAGCCGCTGCCCGGCCGGCAGGTCGCATTGGTGGACCTGCTCGACCGGCTCCTCAGCGGCGGCGTCGTCATCACCGGCGACATCGTCCTGTCCATCGCCGACATCGACCTCGTCCGCATATCGCTGCGCGCGCTCATCGTGTCCGTCACCTCCGGTACGTCCGCCCTCGAACCGGAGGAGGGCCCCGACCATGGGTGAGGAACGATCCGTCTTGCCGGGCGGCGCGGACACGCCCGCGGGCCGGGGCGAGCCGGGCCTGCGCGAGGTCGGTGACGCGATGTCCGACGCGTTCCGCCTCCTCCAGGCATCCCAGGACCCTCAGGCATCCCAGGCGTCCCAGGCATCGCAGGCACGGCAGGCACCTCATGCCTCTCAGAGCTTGCGGGCATCTCCAGCGCCCGATTCCCCCACGCCCGCCCACCGCCTGCGCACCGACCACGAGACCGTGGGGGAAGACCTCCTCAAACTCGTCCTGACCCTCGTGGAACTCCTGCGCCAACTCATTGAGCGCCAGGCGCTGCGCCGTGTGGAGGAAGGCGGTCTCTCGGACGAACAGGAGGAGGAGCTCGGCGCCACCCTGATGGCCCTCCACGACCGGCTGGCCGACCTGTGCGCGGAGCACGGCTACGCGCTGGAGGACCTCAACCTGGATCTCGGCCCGCTCGGGCCCCTGCTGCCGCCCCGCTCCCGATGAGGTCGCACACCGCCCACGCCGCAGGGGCTTCCCGCGCCGGGCCGGCTCCGGCTGGGCTAAGCTCAGCGGCCTGCGGAAACTCCGCCACGGCGCGGGGCGCGGGCTGGGAAGGAGCCAGGTGAGGGCGGCACGGGTGAGGGCGACCTTGGACGAGGTCGAGCTCGGTGATCACGTCTGCTGGCGCATGGGCCACGGCTCGTCGCTCCTGACCGACGTGCGGGCGGTCGTCGCCGACGGCGCCCTCTACGGCGACAAGGTCGTGGTCGTCGGCGGCAGCAGGGACGCGTTCGGTGTCCTGCGCGACGCCGTGTCCTCGTCGGTCGTCCTGGAGCGGTCGGAGACCGCGGACACCGATGCGATCCTGGCCGCGGTGCGCCGAGAGGCCCGCACCGCGGAACGCGAAGGCTTCCGGTCCGTGCGCGTGCTCACCGAGCGCAGGCCCACGACGGCGCACGACGGCGTCGAGGAGCTGCTCGACCAGGAATTGAGGCTCGACCAGTTCGCGTCCGAGAGCGGAGCGATCGTCATCTGCGCTCTCCGGCCGTCCCAGTGGGACAGGACTACGCTGGAACATGTGACATGCGTGCACCCGCACGAGGTGGGCACACGCGCTGAGCACCCTGACTTCCGGATGTTCAGCACGGGTGCCGACCGATGGAGTGTGGCCGGAGTGATCGACTCGGAGGGCGCGCGAGCGTTCAGCGCGGCGCTGCACGCGGCGATGCTGCGTACACCCGCCGTAAAGCTGCGGTTCGACGCCCTGGAGATGATCGACGCTGCCGGGATGCACGCCCTCATCGACACGGCTCGGCGCCTGCCGCAGCGCAGCGTCGTGGTGGAGGGGGCCAACGAAACCGTGCGCCTGTGCTGGGAACTGGCCGGCTACGAGGCGGCTGACCTCCCGGTGGTGATGAGCGCATGAACCTCTCCCCGTCCTCGACGGCACCTGACGGGCCCGCCGCGTCCTTCCGCCACGAGCTGTACCCCTACCGGGGCGATGCCCAGTACCTGGAGGGCACGCTGGGCTTCATTCGTGAGGCACTGGACGCGGACGAGGCGATCATCGTCGCCGTTCCCCCGGACCGGGCCTCGCTCCTACGCGACGAACTGCCCGACGAACCGCAGGTCACGTTCGTCGAGGCGGCCACGGCGGGCGTCAACCCGGGACGCCACGTCGCCGCGTGGACGGCGTGGATGAGCGAGCGCGGTGAGGGCGGCAGGCCGGTCCGCGGTATCGGCGAGACCCCCTGGCGCCAGGCGCGCAGCGCCGCGCACCTCTCCGAGCTGCGCTATCACGAGTGGCTCCTGAACCGGGCGTTCGCGAACAGCTCGGCCTGGTCGATGCTGTGCCCCTACGACATCGCGGGCAGTGACGAGGACGCCCTGCGGTCCGTCTCTCGCTGTCACCCGGAGATCCGCAAGGACGGGCGGTCCCTGCGCAACGACGGATTCCTCGGCGTGGAGGAGTACGCCTTCGATCCCCTGGCCGACGCGTGCGATCCGTTCCAGGAGCTGGTCTATACGCGCGGCGATCTGTCGGCGGTCCGGTCCAAGGTGGCGCAGTGCGCCGCGGATGCCGGGGTGCCCGCCGAGGGACGTTCCAAACTGGCCGTGGCCGTCACCGAGATCGCCACGAACAGCGTCCGCCACGGCGGGGGCCAGGGCACCTTGCGGACCTGGACGCAGGACACGACGTTCCTGTGCGAGTTCCGGGACGCGGGCCACATCCCCGACGTGCTGGCCGGCCGCACCCGCCCCACGGCGGACCAGCTGGGCGGCCGGGGCCTCTGGCTGGCCCACCAGCTGTGCGACCTGGTCGAGATCCGCTCCACGCCGGAGCGGGGCACGACCATCCGGCTCCATATGGACGTCCCGCAGTAGGGAGCGTGGCGCCCGATCCGGGGCACTGTGCTCGGTGCGCCCGCATCCCGCGGCGCCGCGACCGGTGCCGCGAACGCCGCCGACCCCCATATCGCGACCGGCGCCGTCACCAGTGCCGCCCCAACAGGAGTGTCATGACCGCCGACGCACCGCGTCATCGCGTCCGTGTGCCCGACGCGCTGCTCGCCTCCTTCGACGACGAGGCCGGCCGCGCATGGCTGGCCGCCCTGCCCGCCCTCGCGGAGAGCTACCTGGATTGGTGGGACCTGCGACTGGACGGCCCGCCAGCCCATGGGACCGTCGCCCTGGTCCTGCCCGTCGCCCGGCCCGACGGCTCCCGGGCCGTGCTCAAGCTCCAGCCGGTGGACGAGGAGACCCGCGGCGAGCCGCTCGCCCTGCGCGCATGGGCCGGGCGCGACGCGGTCCGCCTGCTGGACAGCGACCCGGCGACAGGGACGATGCTGCTCGAACGGCTCGACGCGAGCCGCTCGCTGGCGGGCGTGGCGGACGGCACGGTCGCTCTGCGCATCCTCAGTGAACTCCTGGCCCGCCTGGTCGCCCTCCCCGCGCCCGCGGGGCTGCCCACCCTGGCCGACACGGCCGCCGCGATGCTGGACCGCCTGCCCCACCTGCTGTCGCGGCTGGAGGTTCCGGCCGACCGCCCCCTTCTGACCACGTGCGCGGACGCGATGCGGGAGGTGCTCCCGGAACCCGGCGACCGGCTCCTGCACTGGGACCTGCACTACGAGAACGTCCTCGCGCGGGGCTCCTGCGCCGGATCCGCGGGGCCGACCCAGTGGCTCGCCATCGACCCGAAACCGCTGGCCGGACACCCCGGGTTCGAGCTGCTGCCCGCGCTGCGCAACCGGTGGGACGACATCGTGGCCACGGGCAACGCCGCCCGCGCCGTCGGCCACCGGTTCCGGCTGATGACCGAGGTCGTCGGCCTGGACCGACAGCAGGCCACCGGCTGGACCCTGGGACGCGTACTGCAGAACGCCCTGTGGGACATCGAGGACGGTGCCGCCACCCTCGATCCGCAACAGGCGACCATCGCCCGCGCGTTGCTAGGCATCGGCTGAGGAAGGGCCGCCGCGCGCGGGCTCAGTGCTGCGCGAGCCAGTCCCGGTACGAGGTGGGGGCCAGGCGGACGTCGGGGCCGCCGGTCAGGACGCTGCCTTCGACGGCCGCGAACATGCCCGCCTGCTCATCGGTGACGACCGTACGACCGTCCTGGCGGGCCGCGAGCGTGAGACGGCCGAGCTCGTCCAGGGCGAAGACGTCGGGGCCCGCGAGGTCGAGCGTGCCGTTGAGCGGCTCGCCCGTGGTGACCTCCGCGAGGGTGGTGACAATGTCGGCCGTGGCCACCGGCCGCACGGGCGTGGAGGGCAGCCGCACGGTCCGGTCGTCGCTGGTCCAGGACAGCACCGCGTCCATGAACTCGAAGAACTGCGTGGCGCGGACGATCGAGTACGGCGTGGGCCCCTGCTTGAGCAGGTCCTCCTGGAGGGTCTTCGCGCGGTAGTAGTCCAGCTGCGGCACCTGGTCGACGCCGACGATGGACAGGATGACCTGGTGGCCGACGCCGGCCCGCTCACCCGCCGCGAGCAGGTTGTCCATCGTGGTGCGGAAGAAGTCGGGCGAGGCGGCGTCGAACGTGGGGGAGTTCGTCACGTTGACGACCGTGTCCGCGCCGGTGAGCGCCTCGTCCAGGCCCGCGCCGGTGAGCAGATCGACGCCGCTCGACAGGGACGCGGGGGTGGCTTCGTGGCCCTGGGCGCGGAGCGCGGCGACGAGCTGGGAACCGATGAGTCCGGTACCGCCGATGACCGTGATCTTCATGACTGTGCCCTTTCTCCGAGGAGGCCGAACGGAGCGGCCGGTTGCCGCACCTCAAACTCGGACAACTCTTGTCTGAGATATTACTCGGATACGATGTGTCCGAGTCAAATGGAACACGCCGGAGCAAGTGGAGGGCCTATGAAACTGTCCGGGGGAGTCGAGTGGGCGCTGCACTGCTGTGTCGTGCTGACGGCGGCGAGCCGTCCCGTGCCCGCCGCCCGTCTGGCGCTGCTGCACGACGTCTCGCCGAGCTATCTGGCCAAGCAGATGCAGGCCCTGTCGCGGGCGGGCCTCGTCGCCTCGGTCCAGGGCAAGACGGGCGGGTACGCGCTGACCAGGCCGGCTTCCGAGATCACTGTTCTCGATGTGGTGCAGGCCGTCGATGGCGCGGATCCCGCGTTCCTCTGCACCGAGATCCGCCAGCGCGGACCGTTCGGGGCTCCGCCCGAGGCGTGTACGAAGGCGTGCGGGATCGCGCGAGTAATGGGTGCCGCCGAGGCGGCGTGGCGGGCCTCGCTGCGCGGGGTCACGATCGCCGATCTGGCCGCCTCGGTGGAGCGGGACAACGGCCCCGAGGCGCTGCCGAGCATCGGGGCGTGGCTGGATCCGTCGGTGGAGAGCGGACCGTGACACCGTCGGGGCGCGTTCACGGCCCGAGCCGCCTTCATCGCGTGCGGTGCCACGACGGCGGGCGCGGGCCGGCGGGCGATGACGCGGCCGGTGTCGCGCCTTAGATGACGGATCGTCAGGAACGGATCCGTCGGTGTCCGCGGAAGGGACCACTCCGGCAGGCCCCGGTCCCGTACGGCCGACCCACCGAAATCGCGAAAGCCGCACGCTGTGGCAGGGACGGTGTTCTACTCACCGCCATGACAACCCATACGACGTTTGTGCCGGCCAGTGTCATCAAGGAGACGGCCGGGCTCCTTACCGACCACTACGCGTTTCCGGACACGGCCGTGCAGTTGGCGGACCTGCTGCACCGGCGACTCGCCGAGGGCGCCTACGACACCGACGACGCAGCGGAGTTCGCCCGCCGGGTCACCGACGATCTGCAATCGGCCAACGGCGACCAGCACTTGAGCCTCAAGTACCACGCCGAACCCGTGCCCCCCAAGCAGGGCGAGGCCGCCTTGGAGTCCATACGCCGGGACTTCGAGACCTCGCTCGGCGGGGCACCCCGCGTCGAACTGCTCGGCGGAGGGGTCGCCGTACTGGAACTGGCGCCGATGCTGTTTCCCCTGGATTGGACGGCCGACGCGTTGAGCGCCGCCCTCGGTCTGGTCTCCCGCGCGCAGGCGCTGATCATCGACCTGCGCGCCAACCGGGGCGGCGACCCGGACACGGTCGCCTTCGTCTGCAGCCACCTCCTGGACGAGCGCACCCACCTCAACACCATGTACTGGCGCGACGGTGAGCGCAGCGAACAGTCCTGGAGCCAACCGCACGTACCCGGCGCGCGATTCGGCGGCAGCAAGCCGCTGTACCTGCTGACCAGCGGCCAAACCTTCTCCGCCGCCGAGGAGTTGGCGTACGACCTGCAGCAGCTCGGCCGCGCCGACATCGTCGGCGAGTCGACCCGCGGCGGCGCGCACCCGCGGCAGGGGTGGACGGTGCACCCGCATCTGGAGGCCAGCATTCCGACGGGCCGGGCCATCAACCCCGTGTCCGGGACGAACTGGGAAGGTGTCGGCGTACAGCCGGATGTTCCGTGCACCGCCGCCGACGCCCTCGACCGCGCGCACGTACTCGCCCTCGCTCGGCTGGAGGCCTGAACCGCCCCGCGGTCCGGCCCGGCGATCACGCCGTGCACGTCAGGCCGGGCACGGGCGGGCACAGCGTGATGGGGTAGCTTTCTGCCCCTGGGGACGGGGAATCGCGGGCTGTTGGGGGGATCGGGTGTTCAAGCGTCTTCTGCCTGTCTTACCGGTGCTTGATCTGGAGGCGGAGGTGGCGTTCTACGCCGCGCTGGGCTTCACGGCCGAGGTCACCTACTCCGGCTTCACGTCCTTGCGCTGCGGGCCGGTGCTGTTCGGCGTACAGCAGCCGCAGGGCCTGGAGCACCGCGTCCCGCCGTGGGACCTCGCCTGGCAGATCGAGGTCTCCGACGTACGCGCGGTGCACGATCTCGCGGTGCGGCGCGACCTGCCGGTCCTGAAGGGCCCGCAGCCGCATCCGGCGGGGTTCTGGACGGTGCAGCTCAGGACGCCCAACGGCTACCACCTCACGCTCGAAGGTCCGCCGCCCGCCCCCGCCCGTTGAGCGGCGGCGGCGCGGGTCGGCCCTTTGTGGCGGCGCGGGTCGGCCCTTTGCGTGCGGGGGTCGCGGCGCCGGTCGGTTCGACCCCCGAGGCCGAGCAGGGCCGCCGCCCCTGGCGATACCCCGCCTGATACGGTCCCGGTATGCCCCCGCCTCTGCCCACCGACGTCTCCCATGTGCTGGAGATGATTCTGAGTGTGGCGGAGGCCTCTCTCGCCTTGCCGCTGGGTCTGCAACTCCCGTACCTCAGCGCGCATTCACCCTGCCCGTGCGGCTGCGGCTCGGTCGACCTCAGTCTTGCGACGCACGCCGTCGCTCCCGCGCCCGGTCCCGGCGGGACGCGTGTGGCAGCAGACGTAGAACTGCTCGGCACCGGCGGCGAGTCGATCGGCGAGGTACTCGTGTTCGTCACCGACGGCTACCTGTCACGGCTCGAAGTCTGCACATGGGACGAGCCTCCACTGACGCTGACCCACGCGCACCGCTCGCTCTGTCCGTGCGATCGCTGAGGCGCGGGCGCCCGTAGGAGAGCCCCGCCCCGCTTCCCCGTGACGTGGTCAGCGGGCGATCGAGACGGCGAAGGGGGCGAACCCGCTGGAGCGGATCACGTGCGGCACGAACAGGACCGCCGCCTCCGTGGCCCGCGCGGTCTCGATGCCGCCGAGGTCCGTGACCCAGTCCCGCGGCCAGCCCAGGTCTTCGAGCAGCGCGCGGACCGTCCGCTTCGCCTCCACGTCCTGGCCCGAAAGGAAGGCGGTGGGCGGTTGGGCCAGCGCCGTGGGTGCGGTCATCACCGTGTACAGCATGGTGTTGAGCGTCTTGACCACCCGCGTTGCGGGGAGGGCCAGTTGGAGGAGTTCCGCGAGGCTGGAGCCGGGGTGGAGCAGGCCGGCGGGCAGACCGTCCGGGCCGTCCTCGGTGGCGTTGGAGACGTCCACGAGGATCTTGCCTGCGAGTTCCTCGCGCAGGGCGCCGAGGCGTTCGAGCGAGCCCGCGCCCGGCGTGGCGTTGATGACGACCTGCGCTGCCCGGGCGGCGTCGGCGGCCGCTCCCGGGGTGCGGTCGGCGACGGTCACCTGGTGGCCGGCGCGCGTGAGGGCGGCGGCCAGGCCACCGCCGACGCGGCCGCTTCCGAGTACGGCGATCGTGGTCATGTTGATGTGGTCCTTCCGGTACTGCTGGACGGGGGGGGGGGGGGGGGGGGGGGGGGTGGGGGGGGGGGCGCGGGGGGGGGGGGGGGGGGGGGCCGGCGGGCCCGGCGGCGGGGCGGGCCCGCCTGGGCGGGGGTCCCGGGCGCCCCCCCCGCCCCCCCCGCCCCCCCCCCCCCCCCCCCCCCCCCCCCCCCCCCCCCCCGCCCCCCCCGCGGCGGCCGCGCCCCCCCCCGCCGGGGGGGTGGTCAGCGCGAGAGCGTGGCGACTGCGGCTGCGTGCACGCCGGGCGCGGCGGCCAGCATGCTCTCGCTGTCGGGCGTCCAGGGGCGGCCCGCGGCGTCGGAAACGCGCCCGCCGGCTTCCTGGACGAGAAGTGCGCCGGGCAGCAAGTCGGCCCGGGCGCCCGCGAATTGCCAGAACGCGTCGATCCTGCCGGCGGCCACGTTCAGCAGGTGCAGGGTGGCGGGCACCGATGTCCGCACCACGAGCGCGTCGAGGAGCATGGCCGTGATGGAGGAGCCGATGCGCCGCGTGACGGCTTCGGCCTCGTCGGGCCGGGCCTGGCTCGTGGCCACCAGGCCCAGACCGAGGTCCGAGGTCTCGGAGACGTGCAGCGGCCGGCCGTCGAGGTGGGCGCCGCCACCCGCGAGGGCGGTGTAGGTCTCACCGGTCAGCGGCAGGTGCACGGCGGTGAGTACCGGCTGGTTCTCCTGTACGAGGGTGGCGGTGACCGCCCACTCCGGCAGACCGTGCAGATGGTTGACGTTGCCCTCGGCCGGGTCGACGACCCACCACTCGCCGGGCGGCAGCGCCCCGCCCGCGAGTTCCTCCTCCACCCAACGGGCGCCGGGACGGAGCGAGGTGAGGCGCGGGCGCAGAACGTCGAGGGCTGCATCGTCATTGGCGGCGAGCGCGGCCATCAACTCCTCGCGCGTCCGGTGCCGGACGACCCCGCCGAACCGTTCGCGGAGCACTGAGCCCGCCGCCTCGACGGCCAGTGCGGTCTGAGCCAACAGGGCGGCGTCGGAGCCCACTTCGACGGAGGACGGCGCCCCGGCGATGGGCGACGTCGCGGCATTTCCTGCGTTCGGCAGCAAGGTGGACATGGCGGAACTCCCGTCGTGGCAATGGGTGTTGGGGGCGGGCCCGGAACCGCTGTTCCGCGTGCCCACATCTCGAAGGTATGGGGGCGCGTCATTAACCTCAAGTGCATGTCAGGCACGCATAGAGTGACTCCCATGCAACTGGATTTGAACCTCCTCGCGGCCCTCGACGCATTGCTCGACGAAGGGAGCGTGGCCGGCGCGGCCGACCGCCTGCATGTGACGGCCCCCGCGATGAGCCGGAGCCTCGGCCGGATCCGCAGGACGACGGGGGACCAGATCCTGGTGCGCACCGGACGCACCATGACGCCGACCCCGTACGCCATCGCCATCCGCGAACAGGTCCACCAGCTCCTCCAGCAGGTCCAGGGCGTACTGGCCCCGAGCCGTGAACTCGACCTCGCCACGCTGGAGCGGACGTTCACCCTGCGCTGGCACGATTCGCTCGTCGCCCTCGGCGGGCCCTCGCTCCTCGCGGAAGTGCGCAGGCAGGCGCCGGGCGTTCGGCTGCGCTTCCTCGCCGAATCGAGCGGCGACACACCTGGGTTGCGCCGCGGCGAAGTCGACCTGGAGGCGAACGCGAGCCCGCCCGACCGGTCCGACGTGCACGGCGAGCGGGTGGCCGAGACCGGACACGTCGTCGTCGTACGGCACGATCACCCGCTGGCCCGCGCGCAAACCCTCACGCTCGCCCAGTACGCCGAGGCCGAGCACCTCACCATCTCCAGGCGCGGACGGTTCGAGAACGCTCTGGACGGTGTGCTGGCGCAGCTCGGGCTCACGCGCCGTGTGGTGGCGACCGCGCCGACCGAAGCGGCGGGGCTGGCCTTCGTGCGCGAGTCCGACCTCCTGGCCACCGCCCCCGAGTCGACCACCCGATCCACCGCCGCGGACCTGGGTTTGGCCCTCCTGCCCGTGCCGTTCCAATTCCCCTCGGCGCCCGTGTACTTGTCGTGGCACCAGCGCTACGACACCGACCCCGCACACAGCTGGCTGCGCGGGCTGGCGCGGACCGCGCTGGCCGAGGCCGCACGCTGAGCGCCCGCTTCGGGCGTGCCTCGGGGCGGACGCGGCGCGGTGGCGAGCGTGGGCGGAAGGGGGCGCATCCGGCGGCGCGTGCAGGGGCTGGCCAGAGCCGAGCGGGTGTCGTGTGGTGAGGTGCGGACGTGTCGCTCCGGCACGGGCCGGTGGGAGCCGCACCGTTGGCGGATGAAACGCGCCCGACTCGCTGCCGCCGTCCTCCTGCTCGCCCTGCTCCTGTGCGCCGCCGGCCGGCCCGCACGGGCCGGTGAACCCGTACCGGGGACGGTTACCGAGTCGATCGCCCCCGGGGTCGCGTACCGGACGTTCCCCCTCGCCACCGCCCACGGCAGTGTCCGGGTGCATCAGCTGACGGCGGACCTCTCGCACCCCGGGGTCCGCGCCGGACTCCTGTACCCCGGGGCGGTCGCCGAACGGTCGCCGGTGTCCGCGATGGCCGCGCGGCAGGGGGCGGTGGCGGCGGTCAACGGGGACTTCTTCAACATCACCGAGGAGCAGCACCCCGGGGTGCAGGCCACCGGCGCCGCGTCGGGCGCCTCCGTACTCGACGGGCAGGCCCTGAAGGGCGCGGTGCCGGTCGGCCAGCGGTACGGCTGGGCGCTGCCGCCGGGGGCGGACGGCACCGAGGTGCTGGGCGTCGGAGTGGACGGCCGGGCCCGCACCGGGCGTCTGACCCTGCGCGGCAGTCTCGTCACGCCGCACGCGACCCTGCCGTTGGGCGGGCTCAACCAGTACGCCCTGCCCGTCGGGTCGGTCGGGCTCTTCACGGAGCGGTGGGGCAGCGTGTCCCGGGCCCGCGCGGCATGCGGCACCGACTCCCGGCGCGGGGCGCCCTGCACCACCGACGTCTACGAGGTCACCGTCCGGAACGGGCGCGTCGAGCACACCGCGAACACCCCGGGCAGCGGTCCGGTCCCGGCGGGCTCGCTCGTCCTGCTCGGGCGCGAGGCCGGGGCCCGGGCGCTGCGGGCCCTGACCTCCCGCACCGCGGCCGAGGTGAGCTACGCCCTGGCCTCCGACAAGGGCGCCGCATTCGCATTCGCCCTCGGCGCCTACCCGTTGCTCAGGTCCGGCCTGCCGGTGCCGGGCTTGGACGCGACGGCCAAGGAGCCGAGGACCGGCGCGGGGATCGCCCAGGACGGCCGGCTCCTGCACCTGGTGGCCACGGACGGCCGCGAGGGAACGTCCACGGGCCTCACCGTGACCGAACTCGCCGCGCTACTAAGGTCGTTGGGCTGCGAGGAGGCCGCATACCTCGACGGCGGAGCCTCCACCACCCTGGTCACCCGCGACCCCACCACGGGAGCCACCACGGTACGCAACACCCTGGACCAGGGCCTGGAACGCCGAGTCCCCAACGGCATCGCCCTGTACGCGAATTGATCCGAGCCCTGCCGACCTACCGCCCCGCCCCACGCAACCACGCCGCCACCACCGCGAAGTCCATCTCGACGAGGCCTTCGCGGGGGTTCACTTGGTGCAGCAGGGCGGGTGCCGGGGAGTGGTCGGCGACCCAGTGCCGGTCGACGGCACGGATCTCGTCGTCCAGCCAGGCGAAGGGACGGCCCGCCGCGTAGGCGAGGAGGACGCGGGTTTTCCAGTGCAGCCCGCGCCGTGCGTCGGCGCGGGCGAGGTCCGATTCCGAGCCCGGCTCGGACGACTCGTCCGGCCAGTGCACGACCGGTAGTTGAGGCAGGCCGAGCCGCGGTGCGACACACTCGTTCGCCTCCTCCATCCACGTTGTCGCCCACACCAGATCGCAGTCGCGGGCGAGCGCGGTGAACCTGGGCCCGTACGCCGGGTTCAATCTGGCGAGGAGCGGGTTGGTGGACGGAGCTCGTAGGCCGCGGTCGTCCTCGTAGGTCGGATATCCCTCAGGGCGGCCGAAGGGGATGAGTGGCCCGTCCACGTCGAGGAAGAGGAGTGGACGGGCGGCCGGGGCCGGGGCGGGGGAGGAAGCGGTCATCGCTGCAACATAGCCGCCGCGACGGGGTGCCGATCAACCTCGGCCGTCCGAACCCTCACCCGTCAGCCCTGCCAAGTCCCCCGGCAGGCCACCCCGAAGAACCCCGGGCCGAACGCCAGCATCAGGGCTCCCTCCCCGGCGGACGGTGGGTCGGCGTGGGTGCGGCGGAGGATGTCGAGGACGGCTGCGCCGCCCAGGTTTCCGTTCTCCGCCAGGCTGTTGCGGGAGTGCCGTGCGGCCTCGGGGGCCAGGTCGAGGCCCTCGGACACGACGTTGATGATGCCGGGGCCGCCCGGGTGGATGACGGGGACGGTGGGGCGCCACGGGCCGAGCCAGTCCCGGAGCGGGCCCATGATCTCCGTCGCCGCCTGGGGGGCCTGCTTGCTGCTGTCGAAGTGCAGCCCGGAGGCGTCCATCCGGCCGCTGTAGCGGTCGGTGCTGTTGGGCAGCAGGTATTGCCAGCACTCCTCGACGCGCAGGCCCGGGCCCAGGGGAGCGTCCGAGACGATACAGGCCGCGGCGGAATCGCCGAACAGCGCCTTGTAGACCATGGATTCGATGCTGTCGTCCGTGTGGTTGTAGATGCTGCTGATCACCTCCGACACCACGACGAGGACCTTGGCGCCCGGAGGCAGCGTCGCCGTCGCCTCGACCGCGCGGATCAAGGACTGGGTGCCCCCGGCGCAGGCGAGCGTGGTGTACGACTGGTGGCGTGTGGTGGGCTTCATGCCGAGCGCGCCGATGAGCTGGATGTCGAGCTGCGGGACACCCCACGAGGTGGAGTGGCTGGTGACCACGGCGTCGATGTCGGCGGGGGTGAGCCCGTGGTCGTCCAGCGTCTGCCGTGCTGCCTGTTCGGCCATCCGCAGGGCGTCCGTGAAGGCCGCGGCGGCCCTTGTCTCCAGGGGTGCGTTGCCCGAGATGACGTCCGAGTCCAACGGGCGGGTGAAATGCCTGCTTTTTACGCTCGTGTTCTCGATCGTGCGGCGAATCGCCCGCAGCCGGGGATGCTCGGGATGATGCGCGGCTATATCGCTGATGATTTCGTCGGTGCTGATCCTGTGCTCGGGGAAGAATACGGCAGGGCGTGATACGTAACTGGGCTTCATGTCATTCCTGAACGTCGGTTCGCCTTGCGCGGGGTGCCGCACGGAAATCGCTGCATGTCAGGGCCGGGACTCTCTGGGCGGCGGGAGGGAATGGCCCAGTCGTGACTCGGACGACAGACGCAGGATGATCAGCCGCGCCCCCGGACTGCCCACGGGTTCGGCGGCGCACACGGTCACCCAGGAAGGTCCGTGCGCGGGGTGCAGCAGGGGGCGCTCGTCGCCGTCGAGGGTCACGAACCGGTCGGGCACCGACTTGTAGAGCGGACCGCAGACGGCGTCGGCCAGCACGTCCCGCTCGATCGCCTGAAGGATCGGGTCGGCGGGACGCGAGGCCAGGGCCGCTCGCAACTGGGGAATGACCAGCGGGGCCCAGGCCGTCTCCCAGTCCGTGAGGATGCGCCGGGCGTCCGCGTCGAGGAGCATCCACCGCATGGTGTTCTGCGGGGGCACCCGGTGGGGGAAGAGGTCCTTCCAGACGTCGTTGCCGGCGAGGACTTCCCAGCTCTCGTTGTTGATGTACGCCATGTCGCTGAAGTGGGGCAGGACGTTGTGCCACACGTCGGACACCGTCTGCCCCGAGGTGGGGTGGAGGGAGTACGGGGCTTCCTTGCCCGTGGCGTAGCGGCACAGGGCGTCCCACTCGTGCTCGTTCATGCCGAGCAGCCGGGCCACTTCGTGGAGCAGGTCCGCGGGCGGGTTGGAATAGCGGCCGGATTCCAGCCGCTGATAGACCCCGTTGGCCCGGTTGAGGATCCGTTCTATCTGACTCTGCGTCAAGCCGGGAGCCCGGCGCCCCTGCCGGGCCGGCGAGCGGTGGAGGCCCAGATCCTCGGGGCGGATTTCGGCCCGTTTCCTCTCCAACAGGATCTTGAGTGCAGCCTTGTCCACGGGTGCCTTGCCCCTTAGCACGTCGACGTCAAGTGATCAATGTTTGCCGGGCGGTGGATATTTCAGCGGAAAGGACTCCACCGTTGCCGGGCCATTATTCACTGTTCACGCAGAGGGGGCTGGCTGGGGCGCCGGCCCAGGCCGGATCACGCAGGTCACCGGCCGACCTGAACCGGCCCCTTGACGCGCCCCGGGCGACCGCGGACGACTGCCCCTGAAGTCGCCCCTCGCCGCTGGGGGCGCCGGATCAACCCTCTAGAGGCGACAGCTGATCTCCATCCCGTCCTCCACCGGAAATGTCACGCTCTGATAGCCGTTGCGGGGGTCCCGGACGTAGTCGAGGTAGGGCGCCAGGTCGTCCAAAACGACGTCGTCGGCGATGACGAGGGTGCCGGGCGCGAGGCGTGGTTCCAGGAGTTGCAGGACGGGCAGGCACAGGTCCTTCCAGCCGTCGAGGAGGACGAAGTCCGCGGAGCCGGTGACCGTGGCGAGGGTGTCGCGCGCGTCTCCCTCCAGGACGGTGATCAGGTCGTCGAGGCCCGTCTCGGCGAACGTCCGGCGGGCGGTCGCGGCCTTGGCCGCGCTGAGTTCCGTGCTGATCACCCGGCCCTTGCCGTTGTCCCGCACCGCGGCGGCGAGATGGAGGGTCGAGATGCCGAAGGACGTGCCGAACTCCACGACGGTGGCGGGGCGGGTGGCCCGGACCAGGTTGTAGAGGAGGCGGCCCCCCTGCGCCGAAATCGGCATGTAGACCTCCGCCTTGGCGTCGGCCTCCTCCTGCGGGCTGAGGGGCGCGGATCCCCGGGGCAGTGCGTCCCGGACCCGCCGGCTGGTCGCCTCGTCCTGCTCGGCGTGCCGGAACATCCGGTCGAGGGCGGAGGCGACGCGGGGGTCTTCGAGGGTGTTGGTCGTTGTCATGACGCCAGGCTAGACGCACCGTTGCGTAGCGTCTAGAGGTTCTCGCCTAGTCTGACCCCAGGAGGCAGACATGGGACGAGGAAGTACGGCCGCCGCGGCGGCCGGGCCGGAGGCGGCGGCGCGCCACCACGGCAACCGGCACGGCCGCAGCGAGCGGGCCCGGCAGGCGGTGCTGGAGGCGGCCGACGACCTCCTGGTCGAGAAGGGCTTCGCCGGCGTCACCATCGAGGGCATCGCCGCCCGGGCGGGCGTGGCCAAGCAGACGGTCTACCGCTGGTGGAAGACCAAGACGGACGTCCTTCTGGACGCCTTCCTCCAGGACGCGGCCGAAGCGCTCACCCCGCCGGACCTCGGTGACCTGGCCTCGGACCTGCGCGCCCACCTGCGCCAACTGGCGCTGTTCCTCACCGAGTCCGACGCCGGCGCCGTCTTCAGGGCGCTCATCGGCCACGCCCAGCACGACCCCGCGTTCGCGGCCGCCCTGCGGTCCGGGTATCTCGACGAACAGCGTCGGCGCGACCGGCTCCCGCTGGAACGGGCGGTGGAACGCGGCCGGCTCGCCGCCGGACTCGACATGGCGGCGGAGATCGACCAACTCGTGGGGCCCGTCTACCATCGCGTGCTCATGACGGCCGAGCCCGTGGACGAGGCCTTCACCGACCGCCTCGTCGCGTCCTTCCTGCGCCGCGTGGACGCGGTGGGACCGGCCGACACGGAAAGGACGGGGGGCGCATGACGCTCGAGGTGGGCCAGCGGGTGCTGCTGGCGGCGGACACCAGGCTGACCGATGCGGCCGAGGTGTCGGGGGTCGTCGTCGGCTTCCTGTCCTTGGCGGCGGGCACCGAGGGAATCGTCGAGGAGGTGGTCGCCCACCAGGAGGAGAGCGACGACGTGCGGGAGTACGAGCGGCTCACGTCGCTGCTCGACGCCTTCGGGGGCGATATGCCGACGGAGAGCAAGCGGCAGCTCGAAGACAAGGTCCGCTCTCTGAAACCTGCCTGGACCGCCTTCCAGGAACGCGAGCCCGGCGTGAGCGTGCGGGTCCGCTTCGACAACGGCTTCATCCTCGACGGGGCCGACGGGGACGTCTTCGTCCCTGCCTGAGGGGCCCCGCCCGAGGACGTTCCGGGCCGATGGTCGATGGCCGACGGCCGGGAGGCCGGCGGTCAGGGCCGCAGGTGCTCCAAGTCGTCGAGCAGGCCGGGGTGGACGGGGTGCCAGCCCAGAGCGGTGCGGGTGTGGGCGCTGGAGGCGGGCTGGTCGGCGGCGAAGATCGGGCCGATCGGACCGAAGGTCTCCTCGGGCACCCGGGCGACCGGCAGTCCCAGGCGTCGGCCGATGACCGCCGCGATGTCCCGTACCGCGTCGCCCTCGTCGGCCACGGCGTGCCAGGCGCTGTTCGCGGGCGCCTTCTCCAGGGCGAGGCGGAACAGGACCGCGGCGTCGAGGGCATGGACGGCGGGCCAGCGCTGTGTGCCGTCGCCCGGGTAACCGACGGTGCCGGTGCGGCGGGCGATGTCGGTGAGCAGGCCCGCGAAGCCGCCCTGGCCGTCCCGGTGGACGGTCCGCGGCAGGCGAACGGCCGTGCTGCGCACGCCCCGTGAGGCGAGGGCGAGCACCCGCTCCACCGCGATGCCGCGACCGCCGACGGGCCCTTCGGTGGGCAGCGGGTCGTCCTCGGTGGCGGCGCGGTCCGCTACCAGCGGGGTGCCCGAAGCGGTGACCAGGGGCCGTCCGGTACCGACGAGGGCTTCGCCCAGCGCACCGAGCGCGGCACTCTCCTCCGCGACCGCGCGGGCCAGCGCTTCGGGCGAGCTGAAGTCGTTGGCGAAGGCGAGGTGGATCACGCCGTCCGCCTGCCCCGCGCCCTCGCGCAGGACGTCGAGGTCGGTGAGGGATCCGCGCAGGGCATCGGCTCCGGCCCGGGCGACCCGCTGCGCGGAGGCGTCGGAGCGGACCAGGGCGGTGACCTCGTGGCCCGCGGAGAGCAGTTCGGGAACGACGGCCGAGCCGATCAGGCCCGTACCGCCAGTGATGAAGACGCGCATGGCTGACTCCTGAGAAGTGATGCGACACCTGTCGCATCACTGTACACCGGACGATGCGACAGGTGTCGCATGACTTAGGATGGCCCCATGCCGAGATGGAAGCCTGACGCCTCACAACGCCTGGTCGTGGCGGCCCTGCAGCTCTTCGTAGAGCAGGGCTTCGACGCCACCACGGTCACGCAGATCGCGGAGCGGGCGGGGCTCACCCGGAGCACCTTCCACCGCCACTTCACGGACAAGGGCGCGATCCTCACCGCCGGGCAGGCCACGCTCGGCCGGCTGATCGCCGAGGGCGTCGCCGACGCCCCCGCCGGAGCCACGCCGCTGACCGCGATCGCCTCCGGTCTCGAGCGCGCCTGCGGTGAGATGACCGCGTTCAACCGGAAACTCGGGCCGCTGCTGCACGCGGCGATCGAGGCGAACGAGGAACTGCGCGAGCGCAACGCGCTCAAGAGCGTCTGTCTGGCCGTCGCGATGGCGGGCGCACTGCGCGAACGCGGCGTCGCCGAGATCCCGGCACAGATCGCCGCCGAACTCGGCGTCCTCGCCTTCAGGATCGGTTACGCCCGCTGGACCGACCCGGGCCACGCCGAAGAACCCGGCGAACTGGCCGCCCTCTGCCGAGCGGCACTCGACGAACTGCGCGCGGCGGTGGCGGAGTTGAGCTGACCGGCCGCGCGTGGCACCGGGCAGGGCCGCCGGGCCCGGCCCCGGGCAACGCGAACCCCTCGCAGTCGGCGTCGTGAACACGGTCACGACGCCGACGGCGAGGGGCTGACGGAACGAGCTGTTCCGAGGCGCGGACGGTCCTCCTACCAGGGGTACCAAGCGCCGTTGTACCACTGCTCGTTGGCGTTGTCGTTGTGGTGGTCCATGTCGAAGTCCGGCCAGTAGTTGTCGTTGTGGTTCTTCGGGTACGTCCAGATGCCGGCGGACTCGTCGCAGATGTAGTCCCAGTAGCAGATCGACTTCACCGGCACATTGCCGAAGTCCCGGTCGGCGCCCGAGAGCGGGGGACCGATGACGCCGCCGAACGGCGCCGCACTGCCATTGGTGCCGGGGCCGCCCTGCCGCTTGGGGTCGGCCAGCAGAATGGCGTTGACGTTGTCGAACGTCCGCCAGTTCTCACTGATCCACACGTGCACCACGGCGGCACCCAGCGAGTACCCGCCCATCTTCACGTGCTGCCACGGACACGCGGCACGCTGCTCGCGGACGAGCCGGTTCAGCTCGCCCACGCCCTGCCGGACGCTCGGGCCGCTCGGGACCTGGCTGGCATAACCGACGTGCTGCTGGATGTTGCCGACGAAGCGGTCGTTGTCCCACGTGCTCCACGTGCCGCCGACCACGATCGTGTAGGTGCCGTCACACGGAGCCGTCGCGGCCTTGGCCTGCGCTGTGGGTCCCTGGGCCAGTGAAAGCCCGGACGTCAGCAGGAGGGCGGCCAGAGCGGCGGCGATCCTTCCTTTTCGCATGTGGTTCTCCCCGGGTAGTGGGCTTGCGCGTGTGCCGCCCGGTGCGGTGCACGGTCGGCCGAGTTCACTTCACGACCGTGGCAGCGGCCAATGAAATCCTGCTGAAGCCCGCGGGCCGGACCGGCGTGATCGTGCCCGGTGGGAGGCCCCCTGCCTGCGCGGACGCGGCGGAAGGCAAGCGGATGCGGTTGCCCGGGGTTCCGTCCGGCGGCCGCGGGGTGCGGGTCAGTCGGACGCCCCCCGAACGCGGCCCCGGCGCGGTGCACCCGGTCCCAGAATGTGCTCGCGGGAGGCGTGGACCTCGGCGCGCAGGGCGGGGAGGTCGACGTCCAGGACCTGCCGGTTCCACTTGCGGGGCCGCCCGTCGACCAGCACGGCACTGATGTTGCGGGCGTCGCAGCCGAGCACCACCGTGCCGATCGCGTCGTTGAGGGGCATGTTGTTCAGGTCGTCGGCCTGGATCACCAGGAGATCGGCCCGCTTGCCCGGCGTGAGAGAGCCGGTCACGTCTCCGAGCCCGTTGGTGCGCGCACCCTGGAGGGTGGCGAAGTCCAGGACGTCGTGCGTGGTGATCCGGGACGGCCGGCGGCCCGTGCCGTAGGCGGAGTTGACCGCACGCATCCGCTGGATGGCGTGCAGGGCGCGCATCTGCGTGAACATGTCGCCGGCCAGCGCCACCTCGACGTCGATGCTCAGGCCGGGGCGCACCCCCGCCGCCAGGGCCTCGTCGATCGCGGGGACCGCTGTCTCCAGCCCGATCTGCGCCTCCGACGTCGGGGCCAGGGCGACCGTCGTGCCGCTGTGCCCGATCGCCGCCCATGCCTCGGGCGTCAGGCCGGTGGCGTGGATGAGCGTCAGGTCCGGGCCCAGGAGTCCGGCTTCGGCCCACCGCAGAACGGCGGCCGAGGACGAGCCGCCGAAGACGGCGTCCACGCTCACGCCGATGTCCAACTCTCGCGCTGCCGATGCCAGTTCGGGCCCGTACGCAAGGCGGGGGCCGGCTATCTCCTCGGTGGCCAGGGCGGCCAGGCGCAGGGTCAGCAGGTGGTCGGTGCCGGCGAAGTACGTGTCTTTGAGCCGTGCCAGGTCGCCGGGCCACTGGTTGTCCCAGGCGCCGAAATGCGGAGCCATGGAGGCGTGTACGCCCCTGATACCGGTGTCCAGGAGTGCCTGGATCGCGGCGTCGGAATGAGCGGGGGTGCGGGCGTTGTGGGAGAAGTCGAGCATGCACGTGATGCCGCTGTCGAGGGCGGTCAGGGCGGCCAGCTTGGTGCCGGCGTACATGTCCTCGGGCCGGTAGGCGGTGGCGTGTCCGGCCAGCGTGGACGTCACGTAACTGCCCAGGTCGTCCACGTCCGGCATGATCCGGCGCAGCTGGGTCTGCCAGGCGTGCCGGTGCGTGTCGACGAAGCCGGGCGTCAGGATCGTGCCGGTGGCGTCGATGACGACCGCGCCGTGCCGGGGCAGGCGGTGCCCGATCGCGGTGATGGTCCGACCCTGGACCAGCAGGTCCGCGCCGTCCAGGACACCGAGGGCCGGGTCCATGGTGACGATGGTGGCCCCGGTGAACACGATGCGCCGTTGTGGGTCGTCGCCCGTGCGCAGAAGCCGTTCGAGCACGGGGGGGCTGGTGGTGTCCGAGAGGGGCACGAGGTGGTGTCCTGTTCTGGGTGTCAGGCGGAAACCCTTGCGCGAGGATGCCTTTGCGTGAGGGTGCCGTTGCGGGAGGGTGCCCCCAGCCTCGATGCCCGCGACGGTGACAGCCAGGGCGCCGTACAGCTGGGCATGACGCACCCAGGCAAGCCCCTCGCTGCCCGCGGCTCAAGCCGAACGGTGATGAGGGCGGGCTCCGGAGAGGCCGCTGACCAGCGCTGACGCAAGACGGCGTCTGCGTATCCGTCCAGCATCGCCGAGGGGGCGTACGGTGGAGGAACAGCCGTTGGCGACCGCCGTACTGCCGCGTCCTCCTCTGCGTGAGGGCGCCTCGGGTCCGGATCTCCTCAACAGCGCGGCCCCGAACGACCGCGCGTTTCCCTCCGGAACGACCGTGGAGGGACTGGGCTCTGGACGACCCGAGGTGGTAGCCGTGCATGAGCGTCCCGCTTCTTCCTGTGCCTCACGCCCCACCCCGCCCGCAACGGACAGGTGCGTGCCCAGTGCGGAAGCCGCCGTGCTGCCGCCCGGGTCTCTGCACCGCCGGCGGACGCCCTCGGCGCCCGCCCTCGGTGCCGACCGCTCACGAAGCGGCGCCACCAGCCGGCTGTGACCGCCCCCCCCCCGACGGGCAGGAGCCCGGCCCATGCACAGCAGCACCTCCCCCATGACACGCACCCACGACGATGCCCCCGACACCAGGGCCGCCTTCATCCGCCTCCACGCGCTCGCCCCGGGCCCGGAGCGGGACGCCGTGCGGGACGATCTGGTGGCCCTGTGGCTCCCCATGTCCCGACGCCTGGCCGGCCGCTACCGCAACCGCGGCGCCGACATCGAGGACCTCTGCCAGGTCGCGGCGATGGGCCTCGTCAAGGCGGTCGACCGCTACGAGGTGGCCCGCGGGGAGTTCGAGGCGTACGCCATCCCGACCATCAACGGGGAGATCAAGCGACTCTTCCGCGACACCCTGTGGTCGGTGCACGTCCCTCGTCGTGTGCAGGAACTGCGCAACGCGGTGCGCATCGCCCGCAACGATCTCCAAGCGGGCCAGGCGGGGGAGCCGTCCATCGGGCAACTGGCCACGCGGAGCGGGCTGGCCGAGGACGACGTCCGCACCGGCCTCGAAGCCATCGAGTCCTTCCGGAGCCTTTCCCTGGACGCCGAGACCGGCGGCGCCGGTCACGACTCCGAGCGGGGGACGTCACTGGCGGACCGGCTGGGCAGGACGGAACGCGCCTACGACACCGCGGTCGAGCGGCAGTCGGTCAGGCCGGCGCTCGCGGCGCTGCCCGAACGCGAGTCGAAGATCCTCTACATGCGCTTCTTCGGCGACATGACGCAAATGCAGATCGCTGACGAACTGGGCATCTCCCAGATGCAGGTGTGCAGGCTCATCGCCGGGACGTGCCGGCGCATCCGAGAGCAGACGCTGACCGAACCGGACCCGTCGACCGCATCGGCCGGAGCGGGCGGGGCGGCCGCACCGGCCCGGGTGGCCTGACGCGTCGGCACACCAAAAGCGGAATCCAGCGATCCGAGGACCCCGGGAACTTCGGGTGTCCCGGGCCGGGCGCGGGCGGTGTGCGCCAACCGGGGCAACAGCCGGTATGTGCCTCGTCTTCGGCGACGGTGCGTAGTACATCTGTATCCAGGCGTGAGGCCCCCTTCGCCGGGTACCGGCACGCCCGTCCCAATGTCTCGGTGTGAAGGGCTCATTCATGGTGCTGGCAACCGAACCCGTTGCGTCCGCCCCCGCGCCGAAACCGTCCCGGGGCAAAGTGGTGGTGTCATGGCTGACCACCACGGATCACAAGACGATCGGCAACCTGTACCTGATCGCATCGTTCGGGTTCTTCATCATCGGCGGGGTGCTGGCACTCCTCCTGCGGGCGGAACTGGCGCGCCCCGGCCTGCAGATCCTGTCCAACGAGCAGTACAACCAGGTGTTCACACTGCACGGCACGGTCATGCTGCTGTTCTTCGCGACCCCGACGTTCGCGGGCTTCGCCAACGCGATCATGCCGCTGCAGATCGGCGCGCCCGATGTGGCGTTCCCGCGGCTGAACATGCTCGCGTTCTGGCTGTTCCTGTTCGGCGGGCTGATCGTGGTGGGCGGTCTGCTGACGACCCAGGGCACGGCGGACTTCGGCTGGACCGCCTATACGCCGCTCAGTGGCGGGGCCCACACGCCGTTCGTGGGCGGTGACATGTGGATCATGGGCCTGGCGCTGTCGGGCTTCGGCACGATCCTCGGCTCGGTCAACTTCGTGACCACCATCATCTGCATGCGCATGCCCGGCATGACCATGTTCCGGATGCCGATCTTCACCTGGAACATCCTGCTGACGTCCGTCCTGGTGCTCTTCGCCTTCCCCGTCCTGGCGGCGGCGCTGCTGGTTCTGGAGGCGGACCGGCGCTTCGGCGCCCGGGTGTTCGCCCCGGAGAACGGGGGAGCGCTGCTCTGGCAGCACCTGTTCTGGTTCTTCGGGCACCCCGAGGTCTACATCATCGCGCTGCCGTTCTTCGGCATCATCACCGAAATCATCCCGGTGTTCGCCCGCAAGCCGATCTTCGGATACGTGGGTCTGATCGGCGCCACGATCTCGATCGCGGGTCTGTCGGTGACTGTGTGGGCGCACCACATGTTCGCCACAGGAGCGGTGTTGCTGCCGTTCTTCTCCTTCATGACGTTCCTGATCGCGGTGCCCACCGGGGTGAAGTTCTTCAACTGGATCGGCACGATGTGGAGCGGGTCCCTGTCCTTCGAGACACCGATGCTCTGGTCGGTCGGCTTCCTCGTCACGTTCCTGTTCGGCGGCCTGACCGGAATCATCCTGGCCTCGCCACCGATGGACTTCCACGTCACCGACTCGTACTTCGTCGTCGCGCACTTCCACTACGTGGTCTTCGGGACGGTCGTGTTCGCCACCTTCGCCGGGTTCTACTTCTGGTGGCCCAAGTTCACCGGCAAGATGCTCGACGAACGCCTCGGAAAGATCCACTTCTGGACGCTGTTCGTCGGCTTCCACGTCACCTTCCTCGTCCAGCACTGGCTGGGAGCTGAGGGGATGCCGCGGCGCTACGCCGACTACCTCGCCGTGGACGGGTTCACGGCACTCAACACGATCTCGTCCATCGGAGCCTTCCTCCTCGGCGCCTCGACCCTGCCGTTCTTCTACAACGTGTGGCGGACCGCCAAGTACGCGCCCCGCGTCACGGACGACGACCCCTGGGGCTTCGGACGCTCCCTGGAATGGGCCACCTCCTGCCCGCCGCCCCGGCACAACTTCGTCACGCTGCCGCGCGTACGCTCCGAATCACCGGCCTTCGACCTGCACTACCCGGAGATCGCGGCGCTCGACGAAGCCCGCAACCACCAGCGCGACATCTTCGACGACGAGCACGCCGTCTCGCACGAGGGGCCGGGCCCGGAGCGGGACCGCCGCGCGTGAGCGACCGGCTCCCCGACCGAACTGACGTAAGGGGAACGCTGCTTGACGAAGCGTCAGTCGACGAGGGCCTGTTCGAGCGTCGTGCGGCAGTCGATGACGGTGTCCACGCCGACGATCGACAGGGTGCGCATCACGGTCGTGGTCGGCGCTGCCAACCGCAGCCATCCGCCTGCCGCGCTGAGCTCGGTGTGGGCGTGGATGAGGATGTTGATGCCGCTGGAGTCCATGAAGGTCACCTGGTGCAGGTCCACCACTGTGCGAAGACTGCTGGCGTCGGTGACCGTCAGGGTACGGCGAAGCGGCCCGCCGCTGTCGTGGTCTATCTCGCCGGCCACCGTGACCACGCGCACGCCGTCGGCGTCGGTGGTCGTGACTGACAACTGTTCGGGCTGTCTGCTGTGTTCCGTGCCCGTCGTCTCTGTCTCAGCCATACGAGGATCCTGGCACATCCCGGCCCGTGCTCACAGCCCCGTCAGGCATGACGAAGATTGCCCGGCCGCGGAACCGGTTCCGGCGAACCACGTGGTGTGATCCGCCGATGTGGGGGTACCGGCACGGATGGAAGGGGGGTGATCGGGGTGATTGTGCGGGAAGCGAATGCGGTGGCACAGGACGATGAGCAAGCAGATGTGTCCATGGCGGCCTCGATGGTCTTGGACGGGGAGGGCCCCTGCATTGCCGAGGCCCGCCATCATGCCGCGGGCTTTTTGACCCGGGCGCAGGCCGACATCGGTGTGGTGATGTCCCAGCGCGCCGTCGACCTCACCGCTCTGGTCGTGAGTGAACTCGTCACCAACGCCATCAAATACGCGCCCGGTCCGATCGTGATGGATCTGCGCATCAGGGGTGGGTCGGTGGAAATCGGCGTATGGGACTCGGACCCGGGGCGACCGGTGGCACGGGCCGGCGACGCGAGTCGCGTGGGGCAGCACGGACTGGAGATCGTGATGTCCGTCGCCCAGGAGTTCCGGGTGTGCGAGGAGCCGGTGGGCAAGCGCGTGATCGCCCGCATCGCACTGAATGGCGCGAGCTGCTAGGGATATCCGTCGCTGCCGTCCGGCGGCGTACGTCACCGCTCTGCGGCAGGTCGGCGGATCCCCCTGGTTTCCCTGGTGCCCCTGGTCTTTCCGGCCGCTGTCTCGCCCTGCGGGGTCGGCCGGGGACGGCTCCCCGCCGGGCCTGAACGCAAGCCGGGCAGTGTCTGCGCCGGACCCGGGCCGGTGCGCAGGCCCGGTCAGTGTCTGCGACGTCAGGCGTCGAGATGTGCGCAGAGGGAACGGCCGGGGGCCGAAGGGACACGCATGCGGCGCAGCAGGCCGCGCGGAGCGCTGGTCTGCTGGTCGCTGGTCCAGGCGATGCCGGGGTGCCGTGAGCGCAGGTGGGACAGGGCCCGGGTGCCGAGGCCGGTGTGGTGGAACCGGGTGTCGATGACGACGGTCGTGATGACTCCCTGGGCACAGGAGTCGCAGAAGCGATAGTGGATCCGGCCGACGACCTGGCGTATGTGGACGAGGAGCAGGCACTCCTCGTCGGGGCCGGAAATGCCGGGAACATGGGTGGAGAGGAAGTCGACCGCCCGGTACGCGAGGACCCTGCGTCGCAGTCGACCGGTGAACCGGCCCAGGCGGGCGTGCCTGACGTAGTGCTGTCCGGCCGGCGGCGTGCTCACCGCGGGCGCCGGGCCGAACAGAGTGCTCGTGGGACGCGCATGTTGTCCGTGCATGAGGAGCGTGTGCCCGGAGCGCGCGGTCCTACCCGTACCGCACGCTCTGCGACCACCGGGGCGACGTCCGTCAACCTGTGGGCATGCCGATCTGCCGCTCTTCGAGCACAGTGCGGAGCCGGCCGATCGCCTCGATCGCGGCCGAACCCGAGGACCCGGTCAGTGTGTCCCCGATCAGTGCGGCAAGCCCCTCGGCGAAGGTCGTCGCCGCCGCGTCGACGAGTCGTGAACCGTCATCGGTGAGGGCCAGCAGTGAGGACCGGCGGTCGGACGGGTTCGGCCGCCGGACGACCCACCCCTGCTTCTCCAGCCGGTCGACGCTGTAGGGCCGCCCGCTTCCCGCCGGGCGAGGGGGTGAGCGCCCATGATCGCGTCCTTGGCGGGTACGGGACCAAGGACCCGCCCGGTCGGGACCGTGTCCGACCGATGGCCGATACCCGCCGGGCGGCGGCCGGGCTCCAATGGAGAGTGTCCAGTCCGTCAGGGGCCTCCGCCGTGCGGTTGCACGCCCAGCGAGACCAGCGAGATGAGAAGGGCCGAAATATCCCGTGCTAGTCATCGACTCCCGTGTTGCGAACGTCGCTCACGCCCGCCTCGCCACCTCACGCTATGTGCAGCAGGCGTGCCCGTGGGCGGATCCCGACGAGGTCGTCCTCGTCATCAGCGAACTCGTGGGCAACGCCGTACGCCACACGGCACGCGGCGCGTGGCAGCTGTGTCTGCGCGGCGACGCGGCGCGGCTCACCGCCGACATCCGGGACAGCAGCCCGACCTCTCCCGCCCCCCGCACCCCCGACCTCGCCGAGGGCGGCGGCATGGGATGGCACATCGCCGAACGGCTGACATCCAGGCTCACGGTCCTTGAGCACCCCGACGGGAAGGTCGTTCGCGCCGAATGGCATGCGTCGGCCACGAAAGACCGGCAGGCGCCGATGAGGGCACCGCGCGGGCTGGTCGGCCAGGCCGCGGCGTAGGCGCCCAGGACGCGTACATCGGCCCGGCCCTGTCGCGCCGCGAGCGCAGTTTCCCGGGCCCCGCCGTCGGTGCTCACGGCGACGCGGTCGTCGATCGACGCACTCGCCGAGAGGGTGCGCGGGGGACTCACTCTTCGATCGGGGGCGGTGCGTGGGCGTTCTGGTCGCCACAGCTGGGTACGCTGTCGCAGTCGGCCCGTGTCGCGGTCGACAGGCGGGCCAGGCCCGCGATGAATCAGGGGGATCCATGACCACCACGAACATCTCACGCGCCGCCGCGCCCGCACCCGTGTCCGCGCCCGCTCCGGCCCCGGACAAGCCCGTACTTTTCAGCGACGAGGCCTCCGCCTCCGCGGTCACCAAGCCCGTACCCGGCCGCGGCCCCGGGCTGCCGAATCCGCTGGACACGCTGACCTGGCAGCAGCCCCCCGCCCGGCAGGACGAGGACGAGTCATGGTGACTTCCGGGCGGTGACTTCCGTACGGTGACGTCTCGGGGCGGCCGTCGCGGAGGGGCGCAACACTGCCGGACTCGCCTCGCCGCCGTCGTCCGTCCGTCTTCGCGCTCGGCGACCGTCCAACTGGCCTTGCGCCGAGCAGAGTTGGAGACGACATGACCCGTGATCCGGCTCCCGCGTTCGATCTCGCGCACCTGCGCGGCCTCCCGCAGCGGAAGGCCAATCCCGAGGCCGCCCGCGCAGAGGCCGTCGTCCTCGAGGAGTTGCTGGCAGTCGGGCTGACCAAGCCGGACCACGCCGCCTACACCAGCATGACGAGGTATCTGTTCCCGGTGACTCCGGCCGAACGGCTCGTCCCCATGGGCCTGCTCAACGACATCCTCTTCTACGTCGACGACCGCTACAGCCCGCACAGGTCCAGCCTCGACGACACGATGTCCCCGGAAGTGGCCGACATGACGGGCAAAGCCATCGACGCGCTGCGCAACGGAGTCGTCGCACGGACGGCTCTGCCGGACGGCGAGGCGATCGGCAGAGGGTTCGCCCGGGTCCACGACCTGTTCGCGCGCAGCGCCCCGCCGCTGCTGCGGGAGCGCCTCGCCACAGCCGTCGAGCAGTGCTTGCTGGCCATGCGACGGCCCGTCAGGGACATCCTCGTCAACGGAACCCCGGACCCCGAGCGCTACACCCGCATTCGCTACGACGACTCCGGGATGAAGGTGGAGGTCGAACTGGCCGACTACGCCCGGGGGTTCCTGCTGTCCGACGAGGTGATCCGGCACCCGGTGCTCGACCGGGCCCGCGACATCACGGTCCACATCGGCGGGCTGATGAACGACCTCTTCTCCTACCAGAAGGAGGTGGTCCGCAACGGGCAGCTGTTCAACCTCGTCCCCGTGCTGCAGGGCGCGTTGGGCTGCTCGCCGCAGGAGGCGTTCGGCGCGGCCGTGCGGCAGGTCAACGAACTGACGGCCGAGTTCGAGGAACTCGCCCTCGCGCCACCGGTGTTCGATGACCGGAGCCTCTGCGACCAGGCCGCCGCCTACCTGGAGTCGCTGGCGGATCAGATAGCGGCGACGTACAACTGGCAGTTCGCCACGAGTCGTTACAAGGACGCGGACTCCGTGGTTCCGCTGCTGCGGGCCGACTGACCCCATCGGCGGCGGTGTTCGTCGTCCGGACCGTCGCCGTGGGTCCCGGACGCGCATGACCGCCCGGCTGTGCGGAGCCGAGGCCCGCGCGCCGCGGGCCACGGTAGGGACGGACGCCGGCCACGACAGGGGCGGACGCGGTGGCGGCCTTGACGGTCTGTGGCGAGGGGCCCACGCAAGGTGGCTTTCGCGGGGCGCGAGTCCTTTTCGCGATGGCCTCGACAGCCCCGGCTCCCCAGAGCGCCCCCGCCGCCCCCTTTCCGCGCGCGATACTGATCCCATGCTTGTCGATACGGTGCGTACGCGAGTCGGGTCGGCCCTCTTCTCCCGCGTGGCGGGGCCGGACGGGCGCGCCAACCGGGCCCGCATCCACGAGACACCCGGGCCGCGCTGGTTCGCGCCCGATTCACCCGTGCGGACCGTCCACGGCGACGCGTCCATGTTCATAGGCGGCATCGCCGCCCTGCTGCTCCAGTCCCTGCACCCGCTCGCCATGGCCGCCGTGGCCGGGCACTCCGGCTACAAGGGCGACCCCTGGGGCCGCCTCCAGCGCACCAGCACCTTCCTGGCCACCACCACCTTCGGCACCGGTGAGCACGCCCAGCAGGCGGTGGACGAGGTGCGCGCCGTGCACGCCCGGATCCGGGGCACCGCCCCCGACGGACGTGCCTACCGTGCCGACGACCCGCACCTGCTCACCTGGGTGCACACCGCCGAGGCGTACTGCTTCCTCGGTGCCCACCAGAGGTTCGGCGCCCATCCGCTGGACGCCGCGGGGTGCGACCGCTACGTCGCCGACGTGGCGCGGGTCGCCCGCGCGCTGGGGACCGACGACGTACCGGCCGATGTGTCCTCGCTGCGCGACCGCCTGAACACCTACCGCCCCGAGTTGCGGACCACCCCGGCCGCGCGCGAGGCGGCACGCTTCCTGCTGCTCACCCCGCCCCTGCCCTGGGCGGTCCGGCCCGCCTACGGAGTGCTCGCGGCGAACGCGGTCGGGCTGCTGCCGCCCTGGGCGCGCCGCGCGCTCATGCTGCCGCACGTCCCGGTGGTGGAGGACACCCTCGTACGGCTGGGGGGCCACGGGATGACCCGAGCCATCCGGTGGGCGATGCGCCCGCCTGCCTGACGCCGGTCGCCCCCTGCCCGGCGCGCACCGCGGACGGCGCCCGCCGCGCGGTTCGCCGCGCGATGCGGTAGGCAGGAACGGTGAGCAAGGACGCCGGCGCTGCCTTCGTGCGGGTCAGAGGCGCGCGTGAGAACAATCTGCGGAACATCGATGTCGACGTTCCGCGGGACGCGATGGTCGCCTTCACCGGCGTCTCCGGTTCCGGCAAGTCCTCGCTCGCGTTCGGCACGCTGTACGCGGAGGCCCAGCGGCGCTACTTCGAGTCCGTGGCGCCCTATGCCCGAAGACTGCTGCAACAGGTCGGCGCACCCCATGTCCAGGACATCACCGGGCTGCCGCCGGCCGTGGCCCTCCAGCAGCGGCGCGGGTCGCCCAGCTCGCGCTCGACCGTCGGCACCCTCACCACGCTGTCCAACCTGCTGCGCATGCTGTACTCCCGCGCCGGCACCTACCCGCGCGGCGCCGAGCGGCTCGAAGCGGAATCGTTCTCGCCCAACACCGCGGCGGGGGCGTGCCCGGAGTGCCACGGCCTCGGCGTCATCCATGACGTCACCGAGGACCTGCTCGTCCCGGACCCTTCGCTGAGCATCCGCGAAGGGGCGATCGCCGCCTGGCCGGGCGCCTGGCAGGGCGCGAACCTGCGCAGCGTCGTGAGCGGCCTCGGCATCGACATCGACCGGCCGTGGCGCAGGCTCAGGAAGAAGGACCGCGACTGGCTCCTGTACACGGACGAGCAGCCCTCCGTGTACGTCGAGCCCGAGGAAGGCCGCATCGACTACGGCTACCAGGGGACGTTCTGGAGCGCCCGCAAACACGTCATGCACGTCCTCGCCGACTCCAAGAGCGAGAAGATGCGCGAACGGGCCCTGCGCTTCGTGCGCAGTGTGCCCTGTCCGGACTGCGACGGCAGCGGACTGCGGCCCGAGGCGCTGGCCGTGACCTTCGCCGGACGTTCCATCGCCGAGCTCAACGCACTGCCGCTGGGCCAGGCCGTGCGGCTGCTGCGCCCCGTCGCGCGGCGCTCGCGTGCCGACGCCGCCACGGCGACCGCCCGGTCGGGGGAGACGACCGAGGTCGCGGTCCGGATCTGCGCAGACCTGGTCGCGCGGATCGACGTCCTGCTCGACCTGGGCCTGGGATACCTCAGCCTCGCCCGCCGCTCCACGACCCTGTCGCCCGGCGAGGCGCAGCGCCTGCGGATCGCCACCCAGCTGCGCTCGGGCCTGTTCGGCGTCGTCTACGTCCTCGACGAGCCCTCCGCGGGCCTGCACCCGGCGGACGCGGAACCCCTGCTCGACGTGCTGGCCCGCCTCAAGGAGGCGGGCAACTCGCTGTTCGTCGTGGAGCACGACATGGACGTCGTGCGGCGCGCGGACTGGGTCGTCGACATCGGTCCCGGCGCGGGCGAGGGCGGCGGACGTGTGCTGTACAGCGGCCCCGTCGCCGGTCTTGAGCAGGTCACGGAATCGGTGACGGCCCCGTACCTGTTCCGGCACACCCGGCCCCTCGACCACCCCGCGCGCACACCGCACGGCTGGCTGCGCCTGCGGGGCGTCACCCGCCACAATCTGCGCGACGTGTCCGTCGACGTGCCGCTCCGTGTCCTGACGGCGGTGACCGGTGTGTCCGGCTCCGGGAAGTCGACGCTGGTCACGCAGGTGCTCGCCGAGGTCGTCCGCGGTCACCTCGGCATCGGGCCCGAGGAGCCGGCGGAGGCGGAGCTCGACGTCGAGGTCCAGGACGCGTCCGGAGTGGAGGCGTTCGACCGCCTGGTGCGGGTCGACCAGCGGCCCATCGGCCGGACCCCCCGGTCCAACCTGGCCACGTACACGGGCATGTTCGACGCGGTGCGCAAGCTGTACGCGGCGACGGACGAGGCCAGGGCGCGCGGCTACTCGGCCGGGCGGTTCTCGTTCAACGTGCCCGACGGGCGGTGCGAGACCTGCCAGGGCGAAGGGTTCGTCGCGGTGGAGCTGCTGTTCCTGCCCGGCACCTATGCGCCGTGCCCGGCCTGCCGGGGCGCCCGGTACAACGCCGAAACCCTGGACGTCACCTACCGCGGCAAGAGCGTCGCGGACGTGCTGGCGCTGTCCGTCGACGCCGCGGCGGCCTTCCTGTCCGACGTCCCGGCCGCCTCGCGCAGTCTGGAGACGCTGCGTGACGTGGGCCTCGGCTATCTGCGTCTCGGTCAGCCCGCGACGGAACTCAGCGGCGGCGAGGCCCAGCGCATCAAACTCGCCACCGAACTGCAGCGGGCCCGCCGCGGACACGCGCTCTACCTGCTCGACGAGCCGACGGCGGGGCTGCACCCCTCGGACATCGCGCTGCTGCTGCGCCAACTGCACCGGCTCGTCGATGCGGGCAACACGGTCGTCCTCGTCGAGCACGACCTGGACACGATCGCCACCGCAGACTGGGTCGTCGACCTCGGCCCGGGAGGCGGCGACGCGGGTGGACGCGTAGTGGTGGCGGGGCCGCCGGCCAAGGTGGCGAAGTCGCGCCGCAGCGCCACCGCGCCCTACCTCGCCGCCCGTCTCGCGCGCCCCTGACGGCGCGGCCGGGGCACAGGGACCACCGGACCGCAGGGCGCGCTGAGCCGCCTCCTCTAGTAACTGCCGTACGTGGGCCTTCCGTTCGGGCGATAGACGGCGAGGACCGTGCCACCCTTCGTCGTGGAGACACTGACCGGCTCCAGTGCGGTGGGGATCGCCCCGTCCGCGAAGAGCCGCTTGCCGGAGCCGATGATCACCGGGTGGATGGTCAGCCGGTACTCGTCCACGAGGTCGTGCCGCATGAGGGTCTGGGCGAGGTCGCCGCTGCCGACGACGTTGATGTTGCCGCCCTCCGACGATTTGAGCGCGCGTACGGCGTCGGCGACGTCGCCCTCCAAAAGGGCCGAGTTCTGCCAGGCCAGGGACGTCAGCGTGCGGGACGCCACGTACTTGGGCGTGCTGTTCATCAGCTCGGTGAACGGGTTGCCGGGATCGGCACTCGGCCAGTACGACGCGAAGATGTCGTACGTCTTGCGGCCGAGCAGCATCGCGTCGGAGTGCTGGTACCAGCCCGCGATGGCGGCGCCGACCTCGTCGTCGGAGGCGTTCTTCTGCCAGCCTCCGTGCTCGAAGCCGCTCCCCGTGTCCTCGTCGGGGCCGCCCGGCGCCTGCATGACGCCGTCGAGCGTCAGGAACGTACAAACCACGACCTTGCGCATGATGTCCTCCCTTTCGTTGGGAGGTAGACCGTGGGGCCGCCCAGAACTCATCGCTGGAGCTGCGACGAAGGGCGACGCCCGTCGGCCCGGACGCCCGGCACACGACGCCCATGCCCTTCCACGGCGGTGCGGCCCTGCCGCGCATCACGTGGATGACGCCGACAGGACCACCGCCGCGCCTCAGCCGGTCGGCTGCTGCGCCGCGCGCACGACCACCAGGCGCAGGGTGCTCTCGTTGTTGTGGCCGCTGATCGCGAACAGGCGGGTGCCGTCGGGTGCCCAGGCGAGGCCGCGGGGCCGCAGGTTGCCCGAGTCGTACCCGGTGGCCGGCGCCAGGGAGACCGTGCGGTAGGGGGCGTCCGCCCCCGAACGGTAGAGGTACACGTCCGGGTCGGGATCGGTGCTGTTCACTCCGGCCGCCACGTCACCGCGCGAGGAGACGGCGACCGCGTTCGGATAGCTGGTGCTCGGGTAGGTGTGCCCCTCGGCGAGGTCCGGCAGCCGGAACGAGGGATGGTGGTACGGCGCCCCCGAGGCGGTGAGCAGGGTCTTGCCGTCCGGGGTGATCGCCAGATCGCTGAAGTTGGAACTGCCGCCGGGCTGCCACACCGTGGTGCGGAGCACGGGGCCGCTCCCGGAGGTGTCGTACACCGACAGCGTGCCGGGAGACGTGTTCTGGTCGGCGACGACGAGCGTGCCGGGTGCCGCGGGAGAGGTCGCGAGCAGGGGCGCGCCGCCGAACGCGCCCTGCGGGACGAGGCCCAGACGCACGGTCGGAGTGGGCGAGTTGAGCGTGAGGGAGCCGACGCTCGCCTCCCACTGCTCTCCGTAACTGAAATAGAGGGTCGGCCCGTTCAGCGCGGCGTGCAGGGGGGCGGTGCCGGCCCCCGTGGGTATGCGGGTGCGTTCGCGGGCCGAGCCGGTGTCGATGGCGCTGATCGCGTCGCCCAGGGCGAGCGGCGCGTAGAGCGTGCGGGAGTCGGCGGACAGCTCCAGGTCGCACACGCCCGGCAAGTTCTTGATGGTACGGATCAAACGGCCCTGATAGTCGGCCACCAGCACGCTGCCCGATGTGTAGTCCGAAATGAACACGTGCTGGTGGAACGGGTCGACAGCGAGATCGCAGTGGTAGGAAATCGGCAGGGCGGTGCCGGCGTCCGTCGTCTCGGCCTGCGACGCCGGGGCGGTCGCGCAGCACAGGCCGACGGCGGCCGCGAGTGTCAGCAAGAGACGGGCGCGGCGCATTCCTCTTCGCATCGGGGTCCTTTCCCAGCAAGGAGGACCACGACCGGTGCGTGTCGCCGCCGTGTCGCGGTCCATGGCCGCCTGGGAGTACCCGCGCGTTGTCCGCCTACGCTCCGCGCGGCTCAACCCTCACAAGTGAGATCGTTTGTTCCGGCAGGAGTGCACCGCCGTCGGGACCTCGGCTGTATGCGATGAACTGCTGGCGCGAGAGCGGCAGTTGGGGGTGTACGCCCGGCCGGGGCGCAGTCGCTTCGCGCGTCCGGTGTCCGGTTCGGTACGGCGCGGACCCCGCAGTGCCGCGGCTGCGGGGTCCGGCGCGTTCGCGGTGGACGTCCTGCCGCGCCGTCGGGTCCAAGGAGATCAGCCTCGGACCGTCAGGCGTGTGCAGTACTCGTCAGGCCGCGGTCAGTTGGAGCAGGATCCCGGGGCCAGCAGGCCGAGCCCGCACAGGAGGTTGATGCCGATGCCGGTGTTGCCGTGGCTGCTGGTGCTCGGCGGCGGGTCCTGGGGGTCGCTCTGGGCGGCGGCGCTGCCGACGCCCGCGAGGAGCGTGGTCGCAGCAAGCACGGTGGCGGCCAGGAAGGTGCGTAGACGCATTGTTTCGTTTCTTTCACTTCGAGCCGGAACGGGTTTTCCAGCCCGTGGTTTCCATGGTTTGGTGCGCATGCGTCCCGCGCATTTCCTGGGGCGGCATTGGAGTGCCTGCCCCGCGATACCGGGCTAAGACCTGGTCCGGGGCCAAAGGTTGACTGCACGCGACGTGCCCCGGGGTGTCAGAGCTGTCACGCCACTCCATCGGGCCGTGGCACCGCATAGCCGGGTACGGACGGCCACCGAACGGTGAGCACCACCGACTCCTCCTCCGCGCACCACGAGTGGTCGACCCCGCGCCCCCACACCACGTAGTCGCCCTGTCGCTCCAACAGGACGCTGCGCTCGGGGAGTTCAACGCGGAAGCGTCCGCCGATGAGAACCAGGAGGGCGGTGCGGGCCTCGCCCTCCACCCATTGCGATCGCCTGTCACCACGGGGGTGGACGCCCCACTTGATCTCCACGTCCTGGCTGTGCCGAGGATCATCGGCGTCCTTGAAGTGCCCGAGGAGCCAGCCCCGGTCCAGTGCCGCGTCGTTGCCCGCATTGCCCACATACACGCTGTCGTTCACGTGACGGGACGCTAACACCCCGAAGAGCGGGGACAAGGCCCATGGTCAACAGCGTTGGACGTAGGCCTACTTGAGTCACGAGGCCGCCTTCGCGTCGGCTCGATCACGACCCGCGACCACCGGCGCCGATCGTGCCGCTGGAGGGGCGGGCGCCCGTGGAACGTCAGGGCGCGCCCGTGGGGGAGATGCGGACGACCAGCTCGGAGGGGGCTGAGGCGGGCGGTGGGTGCGGAAGTGCGCGGCCCGGAGCGCCGGGGGTGATCGAGCCGAGGACGCTCGCGCGGCGCGCGCCGGTGCAGGCGGGGATGGTGCCCGGCAGGCCGTGGGCGGTGAGCCAGCCGAGGACCGCGAACGCGTACGCCTCCTTCGCGTCGGACGGCAGCCCGAGTTCATCCGAGGTGCGCAGCGCGACGGCGCCGGTGCCCCGGACGCCGGCCAGCTCCTGCGCCAGCCATCGCATCAGCGTCGGATTGCGCGTCCCGCCGCCCGAAGCGATCACTTCCGTGGGGCCGTAGGGGCGCAGGGCGTCGGCCACGGTGCGTGCGGTGAGACGGGTCACCGTGGCGAGGACGTCCTCGGCGGACAGGGGCCCGCACGCCGCGAGGCGGGTGCGCAGATAGGGCCAGTGGAACAGTTCCCTGCCCGTCGTCTTCGGGGCGGGCAGCGCGTAGTACGGCTCGTCCAACAGCCTTTCGAGCAGCGCCTGTTGGACGGTGCCCCGCGCGGCGAGCGCGCCGTCCGGATCCATGGACGGGGCGGGGCCCGAGCCGTCGGCACACGCCAGCTCGCCCGCTGCCGCGTCGATGAGCGCGTTGGCGGGGCCGGTGTCGAAGGCGAGGGGCGCACCGGCCGGTCCCTGCGGCAGCACGGTCACGTTCGCGATGCCGCCGAGGTTCAGCGCCACCGGCACGCCCGGCCGGCCCCCGAGCCACAGGACGTCCACGACGCTCACCAAGGGCGCGCCCTGGCCCCCGGCGGCCACGTCGCGGGTCCGGAAGCCGGACACCACCGGGCGGCCCGTCGCCTCGGCGATCCAGGCCGGCTCGCCGATCTGGAGGGTCCCGCGCACCCGCCCGCCCTCGGCCCAGTGGAAGACGGTCTGCCCGTGCGAGGCGATCACATCGGCCTGCCCGTCGCACAGTTCGGCGTCGGCACGGACGGCCAGCGCGGCGAACTCCTGCCCGATGCGGGTGTCAAGCCGGCACACGGTGGCCAGGTCGGTGCGGGCGGGCGGCAGCGACCTGGCCAGTTCCGTACGCAGCCCGGGTCCGTAGGGAGCGCTGATGGCACCGAGCGGGGTGAGGACCAGGGTGCTGCCTTCCAGGGCCAGATCGGCCGCGGCGGCGTCGATGGCGTCGCACGACGTTCCGGACATCAGGCCGATCACCCGCAGGGCGTGGGTCCGTGGCCGGCTCGGACACGGCTCGGCCGGGCGCACGGCCGGAGGCGCGAGCCCCTCGTCCTGGCTCGCGGTCCGGGCCGGGGGCCCCTCGTCGTGCCCGGCGGCGTTCATCGCAGGCTCCCCTGGTGGGTGTCCTTGCGCAGGGTGAGCAGGGCGGCGAGGCTGACCGTGCAGGCGGCCGAGGCGTAGTAGGCGGGGATGTCCGCGTCGCCGGTCCGCTCGATCGCCTCGGTGATGATCAGTCCGGCGCATCCGGAGAACACCGCGTTGGACAGCGCGTACGCGAGCCCAAGTCCCGTGTAGCGCACGGTGGTTGGGAACATCTCCGCGAGCATGGCCGGCCCGGGCCCCGCCATCAGGCCCACCGCGCCGCCCGCGGCGACGAGCAGCATCCCTTTCCCGTACGCCGGTGTACCGGGGTCCTGCACCAGGTTGAGCATGGGCAGCGCGAACACGGCGACCAGCAGCGCCCCGGTCAGCATCACCGGGCGTCGCCCGATCCGGTCGCTCAGTGCGCCGGCGGGCAGGATCGCCGCCGCGAAGCCGAGGTTCGCCAACGCGGTGGCCAGCAGCGCCTGTTGGAGGGAGGCGTCGGTGGTGCGCTGGAGGTAGGAGGGCAGGACCACCAGGAAGGTGTATCCGGCCGCCGACCACCCGGTCAGCCGCCCGATGCCCAGAGCGATGGCGCCGGCCGTCGCCCTGGCGGAAGGACGCTCCGGGGGCGCGCTCTCCCGTGTCGGCGCGGCGGCGCTGAAGGCGGGTGTCTCGTCCAGGTGGAGCCGCAGCCACAGGGCGCCGAGTCCCAGCGGCAGGGTGAGCAGGAACGGCAGCCGCCAGCCCCAGCCGTTGAGCTGTGCTGTGGTCAGCACCGTTGCCAGGACCGCTGTGGCGCCGGAGCCCGCGAGCAGGCCGGCGGCCACGGTGAAGGACTGCCACGCCCCGTAGCGTCCTCGCCGCCCGGGCGGCGCGAACTCCGTCATGAGCGCCACGGCGCCCCCGAACTCCCCGCCCGCGGACAGCCCTTGGACGATGCGCAGCACGGTGAGCAGCCAAGGCGCGGCGGCGCCGAGTGAGGCGTAAGTCGGCAGCGCGCCGATGAGGGTGGTCGCGCCGGTCATCAGGCAGATGACCAGGATGAGCACGGGGCGGCGGCCGAGCCGGTCGCCCAGCCTTCCGAACAGGGCGGCACCGACGGGCCGGAAGAAGAACGCGAGCGCGAAGGAGGCGTACGTCTTCACCAGGCCTTCGGCTTCGCTGCCACCCTCGGGCGTGAAGAATTGCGCCGCGATGACGGTGGCGAGATAGCCGTAGACGCCGAACTCGTACCACTCGATGAAGTTGCCGACGGATCCCGCCAGCAGCGCCCGGCGGGGCCCGGACGGCCCGGCCGCATTATGAGACCGGACCGGAGCGGGGTCGGGTGAGGTCATGCAGCCAAGGGTGCTGACCCGGGCCGGGCCCGCACAAGTCCCCTCCGCCATCTGCCACGGACAGCCCGGTTGTCCGGGGTGACCCTCGCCCGGTCGGCGGGTGCACCACGGGACACCTGGCGGCGGGCCGGCGCCCTCGATGCCGACGGCGACCGGCTCAGATCACCTCGTCCAACTCGGCCTGCATGCGCGTCGCTTCGCCGTCGCGGGCAACGGCCTGGGCGAGCAGCATCCGCAGTACGAGAACGATGAGCGCGACCCCGAGGACGGCCACACCGATGCCGGCCATGATGACGGTGACGCCGGGGTCGTCGCGCTGGCCCGGCGCATTGATGGCGGTGACCGTGAACCACAGCAGGGCGATCGCCGTGATCGCGCCGGCGATCCCGTCCACGTACCGGAAAGCGGCGTCCGAGAACACGGTGCCGCGACGCACCATCGCCACCAGGCGCCACACGCACACCAATGCCACCTGGGCCGCCGCCATGCCGAGCACCGTGACCACGCGGAAGGCGGCCAGCGGCAGCGACCCGTCCTCCGGGTCGCGACCGGTGATCAGAGTCCACAGCATGAAGACCTGCACCAGCGCGGTGCCGGTGAGCACCACGGCGAGCACGGCGCGCAGTGCACGCACGGTCAGTTTTCCCACGAGGCATCCTTCCAACGAGCAACGATGGAAATCTATCGTTTCTCGATAGAGCGGGCAAGGGGTGGGAGTGGGGTCGGGTGGTAGTGGGTGCGCGGATCGAGTCGTCCGGACCCGGCCCGGGGTCTTACGCCTCGGGCTCGGCCAGGCGGCTCAGGAGGGTCATGACGTCGTCGTGCTCCACCGGCCCGAAGAAGCGCGCGTCGACCTCCTCGACGGCGGCGATCGCGCGCGGGGCCAGCTCGGCGCCGGCGCCGGTGACGCGCAATCGCTTGGCCCGGGTGTCGGCGGGATCGACCTCGCGCTCGATCAGGCCCTTGGTCTCGAGAGAGCGCAGGACTTGGGAGGCCATCTTGACGTCGGTGCCGGACTGGCGGGCCAGCGTCTGTTGGTTGGGGTGCTCGCCGTGCGTGTTCAGCCACCAGGTGCAGGCGAGCAGAACGAACTGGACGTGGGTGAGGTTCAGGGGCCCGAGCGCGGCGGCGATCTCGCGCTGCCAGCGCAGGGTGGCGTGCCAGAGCAGGAAACCGGGACTGTCCCGGGGTGCGAGGGCCATCAGGCTTCCGCGAGCTTGACGAGGGCGGCCACGGTCTCGGGCCAGTCTCCGGTGACGGCCGGGCCGATCTGTGGGCCGAGTTGGTCGGCGCCGCCGCCGGTGATCTCCATGCGGTACGTCACCCGTACGCGGCCCTGCTCGGCCGGGTTGAGCCGGTGGAGGGTGCGCAGGAGGAGCCCGTCGAACCGGGCCTCGTCCACGAACTGCTGGTGGGTGACCGCCTCGGCGACCACCAGGTGCACGGGGTCCTCGCCGGCCGGTGTCATCACGATCTCGGCCCCCGTCGCGAACGGGCCGTTGATGCGGATGTCTGCGATGTCGGCGTTCCAGGCGCCCCAGTTCTCGACGTCGGCCCACAGCCGCCAGATCGCCTCGGGGGTGGCACTGGTCTCAAGGCTGTACTCGTATGTCCACATCGGTGAGCTCCTGGGTGGTGAAACTGCGAGATTGTCTACGGGGAGATTATCTCTGCGCAGACTATTTGTCCAGGGGGTGCTCGGCTGTGCCCGGCCGTTCCGGGCTGAGGTGCGGCTCGCCACGTCAACAGTGCTGATGCGATGGGCAGTTGGGCGGCACAGGGCTCACCGAACTCGGCAGGACGGACACGGACCTGGACGTGGGCGGGCCCCCACGGGGTGGGGACGGGACGCGTGCGGGGCCGCGCGAGGTGGGGACGGGTCGCATGCGGGGTCCGCGCGAGGCGGGGTGGCTACGGGCCAATGCGCCGCAGACTCAGCGCGCAGAGGGTCGCCCAGGACAGGGCGGCTCCCGCAGCCTTCAGGCGGGCTCGCCGGCTGTCCAGCCGGGTTCCGAAGAGCACGGCGTCCGACGTGTCCGCGGCGACCCGGCACCAGGTGACCAGGCGCCGCGCATCCTCTCCGTTGGCGGCAACCATCGCGAGGCCGATCACTGTGTCGCGGGCGCCGAAGGCCCGGATCAGCAGGGCCGTATCGCGGGGCACGCCGCCGCCCGGTGCCGACGGCAGATCGCACGGATTCGCCAACCAGGCGGGCCTGGCCATGATGGCCGCGCCGTAGAGCGCGGTCGCGGCTCCGAGCAGCCGGTTGACGTCCACTGTCTCCATGGCGTCCACGTCCCTCCCGTCGTGCGTGAGTGCCGCCGCCGCTGCGCGCCCCGGACGCGGGGCGGCAAGTCAGCAGGTGCCCCGGTGGCCCGGTGGCCCGGCGACTCGGTGGCAGGCGGCCCGGCGACTCGGCTGCTCTTACGCGTCCACCATCGCGCGCCCACGGGCTCTGCGCGACCGGCGAACGGCTGCCGGTCGTGGCCCCGGTTGCTGCGCGGCCGCCTGCGGGGGCCCGCGCGGTGGAGGGCGCCGACCCAGCGGGTGCGCGATCGGTCGGGCTGCGCGAGCCTGAGGGCATGACTGATCCGCTCGTACCTCCCGAGGAGACGCCGCCCGCGGAAGGCTCGACCGCCGAGGCCCACGAGGAGCGACCGGACGGCGGCCTCTGGGAACACCCCCGGTTCTGGTTGTGGCTGATCGCGGCCGGGGCCGTGCTCGTCGCAGCCTTTTTCATTGCGCGCGTCATCGCTCTGTGACGTACGTGTGCCGGGCCCTGGCCGGCCCCGGTGCGCGCGGGGCCCAGCGCCCTACGCGGGCTCGGCGGCGTCGAGCGTGGTGAGCCCGTCCTCCCATCGTCGGCGTCGCTCTTCGTGGCTCTGTTCCCACCACGGAGTGCCTCGCTCCCCGAGCGCGACCTTCGCGAGCTGCACGCGCTCGCGCGCGCTCCGCTCCGCCGCTTCGTCCCCGTCGGAGAGCGCCGCGCGCACCGCACGCCGCGCTGCCATGAGGTGCTTGCGGAGACGGGAGGCGGTGTCCTCGGGGAGCATGGGATCGGTCGCCCGCCATCGGCGTCCCTTGATGATGACGAAGTGCCCGTCAGGAGTGTGCGGGGGGTGTTGGTCCGAGGACATGCGGCGATTCTGCCCGGTCCGTCACGGTTTCACCAGATCTTCAGATGCCGCCCAGATCAGGGCCCCCAGGGTCATGGCCGCCTCGGTCGCGGATGTCGACGGTGGGCAGGTCGCCGAGTTCGCCGCCGCCCGAGCGCGTTGGTGCCAGCTCGTCCGGATCCGAGAGCTCGTCGAGCATCAGCCTCTCGCTTTCCGGCGGGCGGCGGCCGGACGACGGGACGGCCGGATCGGCCGGAGGTTCTGGCGCCACGCCAGTCCGCCCCTTCCGGCGCCGCTCGATCCGCGCCGGGCGCCCTGGATGACGAAGGCGGGACGTCGGCTCGGATCCTGACGGGGGCGACATGTGGCCGGGGTCGGCGGTGAAGCGTCGTACCGAGTCGGCCAGCACGCTCAGGCGGAGGACGTTGCGCTGGTGCACGGCTTCACCCGCCATGCGCGTGAGATCGTCGGCGAGACCGAGGAACGTGGGATGCAGAACGTACTTCCCCACTTTGACCACCGCCTCCCACGTCTCGTCACCGCAAGCCAGGTCCGCGAGGACGGTGGCGGTCCAGCTTTCGGGAGAGCTGTGCGGAAGCATCAGCCGCCCCAGCACGTCGAAGGCGTCGGCGGCCTGGCGCTCTCCCAGGTGCGGCAACTCCGCCTTACCCGCCAGGCCGAGATCGGCCTCCGTCCACCTGTGGGCCAGTGCGTGCACGGCGAGTTGTACCGAGGTGCGGACGAATTCCCCCTCGGCGGCGCGTCCGACCGGTGGGGTCACGCGGTGCTCAGGGCCGAGCATCGCCTGAATCCGCCCCGCCAGTACGCCGAGGGCCCAAGCCCGGTGCTGATCGTCCGACGCGTTACGGAGGACCCGAGCCGCGTCACGTGCTGCCCGTAGCGTCCCGCGCGCCAGCTGATCGAAATGGTCAAGTGACGTGGCGGCCCACTGACTTGGGTCGACCGGGTCGACGATCGCGCTCACGTTGCTCCCCTTCGTCAGCCGGGTCGCCTTGTCCGCAGTGTGCGCGCGAAGGATGGGTACGTCCAGGGGTACCCTTGATGTCCTGAACAACCGCCGGCGGGGGCGCGGAGGCCGACTCGTCCCTCGCCCAGCGCCCCTGCTGCACCCCCGCACGCCCCATTGCCGCCCTTGATCGTCTGCCTGGCCCCGCGATGGGGTGGTGCCGGACGGCGGTCCGACCGGGACTCCGTCAGCCCGACGATCGGGGATGCGGCATGACGGACGCGGGCAAAGGCGCCTCGGTACCAAGCCCCAGCGTGAACGTGGGGGCGGCGACGGCTCCGGACGCCTCGGGCTGGGGGCGGGCCGTGGTGATCGGCGGAGGGTACGCCGGGCTGTTGGCGGCGCGGGTGCTGGCCGACCACTTCGCCGAGGTCCTGGTGCTGGAGCGGGACGCGGTCGACCGCACGACGGGCGCCCATCCCAGCGCGCCGCAGGCCTACCACGCGCACGCGATGCTGGCCAAGGGCGCCGAGCTCCTGGAGCGGCTCTTCCCGGGCCTGCGTGCGGAGTTGGAGCAGCTCGGGGCTCCGGTCTATGACTATGGTGAACGCATCAGCTTCCTTCTGCCCACCGGGTACGCCGTGCGCGCCACCACCGGCGTACGGATCCAGTCCTTCACCCGGGACGAACTGGAACGTCGCATCCGGGGCCGGGTGTTCGGCCTGCCACAGGTCCATGTGCTGGGCGGGGTACGGGTGTTGGGGCTTGGTCGAGGGCCGGACGGGCGAATCGATCGGGTCCGGTATCGGTCCGAGGCGAGCGAGGACCGTACGCGGCCGCCCGGAGGCGGGGCCGAGCCGGCGGGAGGTGGGGCCGAGCCGGCCGGAGGCGGGACCGAACTGGCCGGCAGCGGAGTCGAGTCGGACGAAGACGGCATCCGGCAGGCTGGCGAACGCGCCGGGGGAGAGGCCGGGGGAACCGTGGGCCAGGAGGTCACCGCCGACCTGGTGGTCGACGCCTCCGGCCGGAGCACCTCGATCGACGACTGGCTGGCCGAGGCCCGGCTGCCGGTCTCGGCGAGGAACACGGTGAGGGCGAAGATCACCTACACCACGATGGTCTTCGACCGCAGCCCCGAGGACAAGGGCTACGACATCGCCTACCAGATGACGTTCGCCCCCTCGGTGCGCCGGGGCGGTGCCATGCTCGCGGTGGAACACGGCCGCTGGGTCTGCTCGCTGTTCGGCTTCGAGCAGCACCCGCCCACCGACCCGGACGGCTTCCTCGACTACGCGCGCAGCCTGGACAATCCCCAGCTGGCGGAGCAGATCGCCCGCCGCAGCCGCCACGACGTGCTGCACCGTTACACCAACCCCGGCAGCACCTGGCGCCTGCACCACCGCAATCCCGGCTGGCCGGAGGGACTGATCGCCATCGGCGACGCGCTCTGCGTCTTCAACCCGGTCTACGGACAGGGGCTGACCGTGCCCGCCATCGAGGCCGACGCGCTCGGCTCGCTCCTCCGGCATCGCCGCTCCACCGGCGCGGGCCTGACCGGTCTGAGCCGGCAGTACCTGCGTGCGGCGGCCGGGATCATCAAGGTGCCGTGGTCCCTGTCCACCACCTCGGACCTGATGTGGAACCCGGACGGCCAACCCCTGGCCGCCCGTTTCGCGCACTGGTACAACCGACAGGTCTTCGCACTGGCCCGGCACGACGCCGACGTCTGGACCCGCTTCGTCAAGATCGCGAACATGACGGCGTCGTCGTCGCTGCTGATGCACCCCTCGGTCCTCGCCAAGATCGCGCGACAGGTCGTCACCCACCGCTCGAAGCCCACCCACTGACCGCTCTCCTCGGTCCGTCCCCGGGACAGTGGAGGCCGTCCACCGTCCCCCGACAAGCCGGATCGTCGACACCGAGGTGACGCCGGCGAGTGCGTCGGGGGAGGGGCGGATCCGATGGTCGCGCACGGCGGGTGCGGCGTCAGGAGAGCTGCGCTTCGGGGGCGAAGGCGGGCAGCTGCTCCAGGCTGCTGCGCACCGCCTCGGTGCCGTACGCGAACATCTGCCGCTCGTAGTCGCCGACCGCGCTGAGCAGGTTCCGGCGGCCTTGATCAGCCTCGATCAGATGGCGGCGCAGGAGGTCGGCGTCGCGCAGCGCGGTGTTCGCGCCGTTGCCACCGGTCGGGGAGGTGGCGTGGATCGCGTCGCCGAGCAGCGTCACCGGGCCGGGCGCCCAGCGCTCACCGGGCTTCACCACCCGGATGGACAGCAGCGTGGTGTTGTCCGGGTCGGCCTGCTCGATCAGCGCGTGAAGCTGCGGGTGCCACCCTCGCATCCTGGACAGCACGGCGTCCTGCGCGGTCGCGTCCTCCAGCGAGCCGTTCGGAGGCAGGATCATGGCCCAGCGCACGTAGTCGCCGATGTCGGGCAGGCTAACGTCCGGCGCGAGTCGCTCGGCGGCCTGCTTCGGCGGAGTACGGAAGCGCATCGCGCCGAGCAGCAGGCTGACACCGTCGCCCGTGATCTTCGAACCGTAGGCCTTGGACAGATCGGCGAATTCGCCGGTCAGCGGGGTGCGGCCGATCACGAAGCGGACTCCGGTGTCGACCGGGGTGGTTCGGGGCGCGAGCACGCCCCGGACGGCGGACGCGACGCCGTCCGCGCCGACCAGCAGATCGGCGGTGACCGGGTCGCGGCGAGCGAACCGGGCCCGAACCATGCCGTCGGCCTTCACGTCGTAGCCGGTGAGCGCGGCATCGGTGTGCACGTCGAGTCCCGTCAGCAGGAGGTGTCGCAGCACCTGCCGGTCGACCACGATGCCGGTCCGGCCCCCGCCGAGCCGGCCGATCTGGTTCAGCTGCGGGTCGAGGACGAGCTGCTCGGCGGAGGCGTCCATGACGATCTCGTCGAGCAGCGGGTGCCAGCGCGGCGGTAGGCAGTCCCGCACCGACTGGAAACCGGCCGGATTCAGCACGAGCCGGTAGCCCTGGAAGCGCGCGGCGATCGACGGGTCGCGCTCGAACACGGCGGCCTCGATCCCGGCGCCGCGCAGCCCCTGTGCGAGGGCCAACCCACCCAGGCCGGCTCCGACGATGGAAACGCGCATCAACAACCTCCGGGGAGTGGAACGAACTGAACTTAGTTCGTTTCGGGGAACTAAGTTCTCTCAGGTGAACTTAGTTCGTGTCAAGGTGGGCGGGGGCGCGGGCTGTCCCTCGTGGGCCTGGCGCTCGGGGCTTATGTCCAGCCGGTGCTGAGGGCGGCGAGCGCGGCGAGGCCTGCGGCCGTCGCGGGTTCTTCTGCCGTGCCGGGCCGGACGGCGGTCTCGATCGTGCGGGCGAGCGTGGAGTCCGTGACGGGTCGTGCCGTCAGGCCGGGCGGGAGGTGGGTGGTGGCCATTTCGGGGATGAGGGCGCTGTGGCCACTGCTCGCCGCGAGGGCCAGCATCGCCGAGAAGTCCGTACAGGTGTGGCGGACCTCGGGGGTGAAGCCCGCCGACCTGCACGCGTGGAGCACGGCGTCTCCGCAGGCAGTGTGCTGCGGGGCGACGATCCATGGAGTGTCCGCGAGCTCTCGCAGGTCGATCCGGGCCGCGCCGGGGCGTGCGGCGGGGTGGTCGTCGCGCAGGACCGCGAGCAGCGGGTCGGTCCGCAGCGTGCGGGTTTCGACGCCCGGGTGGGGCGGCGTGGCCAGGTTGGTGTACCGGTAGAGCAGGGCGATGTCGACGCGTCGCTGGAGCAGCAGCCGTACGGCGCCTTCGGGTTCGGCCTCGGTGATGTGCAGCCGCAGCTCCTCGTGGGTCTTCTCCAGGATTGTGCTGAGCGGGGCCGCCACCGGTGCCAGCGCGCTGGGGAAGCAGGCGAGGTGGAGGGGGCCGGTCGGCGCTCCGGGGTCGGCGTGCAGTTTCGTGCGGGCTCGTTCGAGAGCGGTGAGCACGTCCTCGGTGTCCTCGGCCAGTTGGCGTCCGGCGGCGGTGAGGTGGACGGAACGCCCGGTGCGCTCCACCAGGCTGCGCCCCGTCTCTTCCTCCAGGAGCCGCAGCTGCTGGGAGACGGCCGAGGGTGTGACCCTGTGGAGGTCGGCCACGGCGGTGACCGTGCCATGAGCAGCCAGGTCCCGGAGGAGGACGAGTCGTCTGACGTCGAGCATAAGTTCATCTTAAAGACGAGCTGAAGGGAATGTAGCTGGACGCCGGGCACGCTGGGCGGCGACCCTGGGTGCTTCCCGCAGACGACCAGCAGTCCCAGGAGACTTCCGTGCGCGCCACCGTGATCCACGGCCCCCATGACATCCGGATAGAAGAAGTCCCCGACCCGGAGATCCGCGAGGCGACCGATGCCGTGGTGCGGGTGGTCAACGCCTGCATCTGCGGCAGCGACCTGTGGGCGTACCGCGGAGTGGCGGCGAGGGTCGCGGGTCAGCGCATCGGCCACGAGTTCCTCGGCATCGTCGAGGAGGTCGGCTCCGAGGTCGCGGGATTCGCGCGCGGCGACTTCGTCGTGGCTCCGTTCGTGTGGTCCGACGGCACCTGCGCCTACTGCCTCGATGGCCTGCACACCTCCTGCCCGCAGGGCGGCTTCTGGGGCGAGGTCGGCTCGGACGGCGGCCAGAGTGAGGCCGTCCGCGTCCCGTTCGCCGACGGCACCCTGGTCAAGCTGCCCAAGGAGACGGCGGGGGAGGAGAAGCTGCTGCCCAGCCTCCTCGCCCTGAGCGACGTGATGAGCACCGGCCATCACGCCGCGGTGACCGCCGGCGTCCGCCCGGGAGCCACTGTCGCCGTGGTCGGTGACGGCGCGGTCGGCCTGTGCGGCGTCCTCGCCGCTCACCGGCTGGGCGCCGGCCGGATCATCGCGCTCGGCCGGCACGGGCAGCGCACCGCGATCGCCCGCACCTTCGGTGCCACCGACGTGGTTGCCGAGCGTGGCGAGGCAGCGGTCGAAGCGGTCAGGGAGCTGACGGGCGGCCAAGGCGCCCACGCGGTCCTGGAGGCCGTCGGCACCGAGGAGTCGATGCGTACCGCGATCTCCATCGCCCGGGACGGCGGCGCCGTCGGCTATGTCGGCGTACCGCACGGTGGCAGCGCCGGCGTCGACATCTCGCAGATGTTCAACCGGAACGTGACACTGGCCGGCGGTGTCGCTCCCGCCCGCGCGTACATTCCCGAGCTGCTGCCGGACGTCCTGTCCGGTGCGATCGAGCCGGGCCTCGTCTTCGACAGCACCGTCGGACTGGACGGTGTGCCGGACGGTTACCGCGCCATGCACGAACGCGAGGCGCTGAAGGTCCGCATCGCCTTCTAGCCGGGGTGGGCCGTGGCCGGTTGCTCGGGCCGAGCAGCCGAGCAGCCGAGCAGCCGAGCAGGGTAAGAGCCGAGGGGCCGGGGCGCCCCGAGCCCCCGGCGTCCGGCCGGACGCCGGGCGCGGCCGGCGCTCAGGCGGGCTGAGGTGTGAGCCTCTTGTGGCCCTTGCGGTCGTAGTAGCCGGTCATCGCGAAGCCGAAGACGAGGGCGAGGACGGTACCGATCGCGATCATCAGCCAGGCGCGGTCGAGCCCCGCGTCCCCGCGTGCGCCGAAGTACAGGATCGCGCGCGTCCCGTCGCTGAGCTGGCGCATCGGCTCGAAGTGGGCCAGGAAGCGGTAGAACCCGGGGACCGCCTGGAGCGGGATGGTGGCACCCGATGACGGGAGGCCGAGCACGATGAAGACGAACATGGACACCAGCTGACCGAGCCCCCCGAACGCGGCATTGATCGCCTGTACGCCCAGGCCGACGGCGAGGCAGGCGCAGTACGAGTAGACCCACAGCAGCGGAATGTGGGAGGCGTCCATGCCGAGGATGGCGACACAGGCCACCAGTACGAGAGAACTGCTGAGGAGCGCGATGCCCGCCGTCATGACCATCTTCACGAGGAGTGTCTGGGTGCGGTTGACCGGAACGGTCGGGCGGCGGGTGTGCCAAGGACCGATCTCGTTGTCCGCGTAACCGAGCGCGGTGTCGACGCCATTGCTGATCACGTTGCCGCCCATGAACCCGGCCAGGACGAGCAGCAGGGTGTAGTAGAAGGCGCTGAGGCCGAGTCCGCTGTGGGTTCCGATCGGGTGCCCCACGACGGTGGCGATCTTGACGGGGTCCGCGAGCAGCAGCTTCGTGGTGGGGTTCACCGAGGTGCCGAGGGAGGCGGTGAGCTGCTTGCCGATGGCCTGAGAGGCCTGTCGGGCGGCCTGGGTGGTGATCTGGGAGGCGAGGGACGAACCGAGGCTGCCCTTGCCGGGGTTGGTGAGCACATTGATGGTCGGCGTCCGCCTGGCGCCCGCCGTAGTGAGGGCGGTGACGGAGTCGGTGAACCCGGCCGGGACGACGAGGGCCCCGTAGACCTTGCCCGAATCCAGTTGGTCCTGGGCCTGCGCACGGGTCAGCCGGCGCCACTGGGCCTTGCCGCCCGCGTCGTCCGCACCGATGGCCGCGGTGATCTGTGCCCCCAGATTCTCCTTCCGGCCGGGCGGCGGCGCGCCCGTGTCGTCGTTGACGAGGGCGATGGGCAGGTGACGCAGATCCTGGCCGGGATGGACGACGCCGCCCATGTAGAGGAGGGACAGCAGCAGGGCGAGCAGCCCGGTGAGGATCGTGGGCACCAGCCACAATCGCGGGCGGCGCACCAGCGTGGCGGCACGCACGCCGGGGGCGCCGGGGCCAGTCCCTGAACCGGCACTGCCGGGATCGTGGGGGGCGGGTTCAGGAGCGCTGGGCACGGACATTCCGTCTCCATGGTTCCCGCGCATGCGGGGAGTTGATGGTCGGCTGCGGCCGACGGGACGCGAGACGCCCGCCGATCACACGGGGCACCAGCATGCGGCCCGGCGTGGCTCGAACCGTGACACGGCTCGCCCCGAGTCGGCCCGATGCCCCGCACGCCGGACGGCCGGCGGCAGCAGGCGTCCCCGGCACTCATCCCTGAGGGCGCGGAGGCCGCCCCGCCCGGGGCGTCGTCAGCGGCGCTGCCTACCCGGTCAGGGCCATGCGCCACCGGCTCCGGTGAGCGGCACCCTGTCGTGCCGCATGCGAGTTCGGTTAGGCTTGCCTTTGCTGTCTGGTGAGCGTGGGTGAGCGACAGACGGCGTCGTTGGTTCCCCGGCCCCGAGCGGCAGTGGCCACTGGACAGGACGGGCAGATGCGGGATGCGGGTGAGAGACGGTGACCGAGCGGGTGGCGAGCGCACACCGGGGCACCGCCGCGCGCGAGCGGGAGGCTCTTGCTGCCGCACCGGAGCTGATGACGGGGTGCTGGGGTGCGGTGAAGTGCGGTGAGGTGCGGTGAATAAGGTCGCGCTCACGGCCGGCGCCCTCTACGTCATCGTGCTGCTCCGCGCCGGGGGCACGTTCGCCGTCGGATGGCTCGCCGGAGCCGGTGCCCGGCGCAGCCGGTTCGGCGCACGTATCTCCTCCGGGAAGTTCATGCGGGCCGAGCGGGCGGTCCAGCGGTGGGGCGCGCCGATGGTGGCCCTCTCGTTCCTGACCGTCGGTTTCCAGACCGCCGTCAACTTTCTCGCCGGCAGCCTGCGCATGCCGCTGCGCCGCTACCTCCCCGCGCTCCTCATCGGAGGCGCGGCCTGGGCGCTCATCTACGCGACCGCGGGCCTCGGCGCGCTCGCCCTGCTGGGACGGCTCTTCGCCGGGCACGCTGTCCTCGGGGGCGCGGCTGGGGCGGGCCTGCTCCTCGCCGTGTGCGGGGCGGTCCTGTACCGCAGGAGGAAGGCGGCGCGGCCGACGGGCGGTTCCGTGACCACCGATGACCGCGTAGCCACCGATGACCGCGTGGTCACCGAAGGAGCGTGAGGGGCTCCGCCCCAAGTCGTAGGCGCAGCAAGGCACTTCGGGTCACTCGGACCACCTTCGCGGGCTGCCCGGGGCGGCGCGTGCCACGCCGACGGCACGGCGAACGCCGAACGCACCTCCGACGCCGAAGTCCCCGCGGGTGCGGGCGCCGCCGCGGTTGAGACGCCCGGCGGTGTCCCGGCCGCCTAGAGACGACCGGGACACCGCCAGGTCCGTCATAGGTTACGGATAGTCCGTGACCGTGGACGGGACCGTGGAGGTGCCGACGGTCGGCGCACCCACGTCGTTGATCACGTGGTTGAACTCGCCGTCCCCGGCCAGCGACACCACGCTCAGGTCATGCATGCGGACACCTGAGGTGTTCGGGACCTCGAAGCCGTGGTCCTGCCGGATGGAGGTGTCGGCCGTGTAGTTGCAATAGCTGCCCAGACCCCACGCCTCGTGCGAGGTCACGGAGTTCTCCACCTTGTAGGCGGCGTATCCCAGGGTGTTGCCGTTCTGGATCGCCGCCTGGTCGGGCGCGTCGTACGCCTTCTCGTTCTGGAAGAAGATCGTGCGGCCGCCGTTGCCGAACCAGTCGACGTCGTACTTCTTGAAGTGCTCGCTGAACAGACCCGTGGCCTCGACGTCGTTGCCGTTGACGACCAGGCCGTAGGTGGCGGGGTTGGTGGTCCAGCCGGCTCCGGCGCCGTGGTCGGCGCGCCACAGCCAGGTGTGGTCGATGATCACGTCGTCGCTGTTGACCTCCATCGCGGTGCCGGCCGCCGCCGGGCCCGCGCCGCCGACGCGGACGTAGACGTCCTGGACGGTGGTCGGATCGGCGGAGTGGTCGGTGTGGGAGCCGGGCGTGCCCACCTGGATCATCTGCGGGGACAGGGTCGGGCCGGCGTCGAGCAGCAGTCCGGCCACCCGCACACCGCCGACGTCCGCCACCTTGATCGGGACCACGCCGTTGTCCGGGGTGAGGGTGGCCTCGCCGAGGCCGAGTACGACGGTGCCGGGACGGGTCACGTCGATGGTCTGGTCGACGTGGTAGATACCCGGAGTGAACAGCAGGTTCAAGCCCTGAGCGAGCGCGGCGTTGATGGTCGCCGCCGACGCTCCCGGCTTCACCACGTAGAACCTGCTGAGCGGGATCGAGGTGCCGGGCGTGTGGCCGCCCGCCCAGGACACGCCCCGGGCGTTGGTGCGCTTGGAGGGCACGAACACCTCGTACTCGCCACGGCCGTTGAGGTAGAGGTACGGCTTCTCGACCGAGACCGGTGTGGTGTCCAAGGTGGTGTACGTCGGTGCCGGGAAGCTCTGCGCCGGAGCGCCCTGCACGCCCGAGAACACCTGGTTCCACACGCCGTTGGACCAGCCGCCGATCGAGCTGTCCCGCGTATAGAACTGCTGCTGCGCGTAGTTGCCGACCGTCCCGGAGATCCGGCTGTCGGCGATGTAGCCACCGCTGGCCCAGCCGTAGCTGGCCGAGTCCAGGTTGAGACCGCCGTTCACGTCCATGCGCCGGAACGGAGCCGCCTGCGCGACGGCCCAACGGTCCGTGCCGTTCACCGGGTTGAGCTTCATGTTCTCGGCGGAGCGCCAGAAATTGAGGGTGGCGTTCCCGTTGGCCCAGCCGGCGTCGACCGTCACGTCACCGTTGATCGTGACGTCGTCCGGGTCCTGGCCCAGACCCGAGATCGAGGTGTAGAAGCCGATCTGCGCGTTGAGGTTGTTGTACGTGCCGGGCTTGAGCAGGATCTGGTAGCGCCCGGTGCCGAACTGCGCGGACTCCTGCTGCTTGAAGAGCGCGTCCACCTTCGCCTGGAGATCGGTCGAGGACGGGTCGAAGACGAGCACGTTCGGGCCGAGGCCCCCGCCGCCGGTGATCGGCCCGGAGCCGTCGCCTCCGCCGCCGGTGCCCGTGTGGACCTGGAGCTCCCACAGCGAGTAGCCGTAGCCGGTGGCGCGTTGCGTGCCGTAGAGCCGTATGTAGCGTGCGGTGCCGGAGACGGCGAGGGTCTCGGTGCCGCCCTTGCCGCTGGTGGTGGTGTAGGCGTCGGTCCAGGTCGTGCCGTCGGCGGAGAGCTGGATCTTGTACGCCTTCGCGTAGGCCGCCTCCCAGTTCAGGACGACCTGGCAGACGTTCTGCGCCGAACCCAGGTCGACCTGCAACCACTGCGGGTCGGCCGCCGCACTGGACCAGCGGGTGCCGTTGTCGCCGTCCACCGCGGCGGATGCCGGGGTGCCGTTGTTCTCCGTGCTGGAGGCCGTGGCGGCCTTCGCCTTCGCGACGTTGTCGGTGCCGCAGGCCGATCCGCCGGTGCCGCCACCCCCGCCCGCCCCCGGGGTTCCGAACACTTGGAACTCGAAGAGCGAGTAGCCGTAGCCGGTGGCGCGTTGCGTGCCGTAGAAGCGTACGTAGCGCGCGGTGCCGGAGAGGGTGAGGGTTTCGGTGCCGCCCTTGCCGCTGGTGGTGGTGTAGGCGTCGGTCCAGGTCGTGCCGTCGGTGGAGAGCTGGATCTTGTACGCCTTCGCGTACGCCGCCTCCCAGTTCAGGACGACCTGGCTGACGCTGTCCGCGGTGCCCAGGTCGACCTGGAGCCACTGGGGATCGGTGGCCGCGCTGGACCAGCGGGTTCCGGTGTCCCCGTCGACCGCGTCGGCCGCCGGGGTGCCGTAGTTCTCGGTGCTGGAAGCAGTGGCCGTCTTGCCCTGGGACAGCAGGGTGTCCGCCGCGCGGGCGGAGCCGGGTGGTGCCGCCAGGAGGAAGCCGGCGGCCAGCGAAACGGTGAGCGCGGCGGACGCGAGCCGCCACCGCGTACCCCTTCGTGCGGCGGCCGGCGCAGCGGCGGCTGATGGTCTGAGCATCGGGAAGCTCCTGAGTGAGGGGGCCGAAGACGCGGACGCGTGCCCATGGGGAGCGCCCCCTTAACTACTTGTAGGAGAGCGCTCTCCGAGCAGATGCTGGCCCCTCGGTTTCGGCCACGTCAATAGGCGTGCAGGAAACGTGAGTTGGCTCGGCGCGACCTTGCATCGGGCGGAGGTGACGCGCTGCGGCGCAGCCCGGCGCGGTTTCTGGTGCTGCGCCCTATTGCAGGATGCGAAGGCGGGTGAGGGTGGCGCGATGGGGCTTCTTGCAGTTCAAGTGGTGAATTCTGATGGGTGCTCTGGGGGTGGTGGGGCGCTTGGTGGGTTCGGCTTTCGAATGATGGGGGGCGGACAGGTGCGGACATCTGCAGTGCCGCTGCGCCTCCGTCCCCTTTGCCCTCGGTGCCCTCGGTGCCCCCTGTGCCCTCAGTACGCGGGGCGGCGTCCTGAAATCGAGCGGCCTCCCATACCACTCGGGACGCATACCCGCCCTCTGGCCACCGGGCCCGCCGCACGGCACAGTGCCGAGGTGGCCCCGGGTAGGGTGGAGCGCCGGTGCGGACGCAATCGTCCGTACGTGGCGGATTGACTAGTTCAGGGATGTGGCGAGCGGATGAAGAGACCTGGACGACCGCACATGACGCGAGGGCTGCCCGGAGCCTCGGAACTGCTCGGCGGACTGACCTCTCTCGTCAAGTCGCCCTCAGAGCGCGGGAGTTCGGTGATGCCGTTGCTGCGCAAGGCGGCCGAGCACGACGCGGTATGGCTGGGCGCGGCAGCGGCCCTCGGCCTGTCCGGTGGCAGGAGCGCGCGGCGAGCCGCACTGCGCGGCGTCGGCTCGGTGGCGATCGTCGCGGCCGTCAACCACATGCTGGCCAAGCCGGCCGCCCGGAGCTCCCGGCCCGTCCTGGACACGCTCCCCGGCTTCGCCCCGCGTCCGAACACCGCGTCCCTGCCGTCCAGCCCGATGGCCTCGGCCGCGGCCTTCGCCGCGGGCGTCGTCCTGGAGTCGCCCCGGTACGGTTTCGCCGCGCTGCCGTTCGCCGCGGCACTCGCCTACGTACGTGCGGGCGGTTCGTTGAACCACCGGCGCCGTGCCGCGGCCGGAGCGGTCGTCGGCGTGGGCGCCGCGCTGCTCACATGCCGTTGGTGGCCGGTGAAGCCGGAGGCCGCCGCGGCCGCAGCGCCGCCGCGCAGGCCGGCCCCCGCGCTCAAGGAGGGCAAGGGGCTCCAGCTGGTGGTCAACCCGTCCTCCGGCGTCGCCTGGTCCAAGGACACCGCCGAGACCTTGCGCACCCTGCTCCCCGAGGCCGCGATCACCGTGTTCGAGCCCGGCGACGACCTGCTGGCGTTGCTCGACCGGGCTGCGGCGCGGGCCGCGGCGGACGGCGGGGCGCTGGGCGTGTGCGGCGGCGACGGAACCGTGAACGCCGGCAGCGCCACGGCCGCCCGTCACGGGGTGCCGCTCGCGGTGTTCCCGGGCGGCACGTTCAACCACTTCGCGGCGGACCTCGGCAACCAGACCATGGAGGACGTCGTCCGCGCGCTGCGGGCCGGCGACGCCGTGACCGCCGATGTGGGCCGCGCCTCGTCACGCGTGAGCTCGGGTCTGCAAGGTTCGACCACGCCACAGAGCTCGATCACCCAGAGTTCGGGCTCGCGGAGCGCTGGCACGCGGGGGTCGGCGGACGCACCGGGGGAGCCGCGCGAGAACTCCTCGGACGACGACCAGCAGCTCTTCCTCAACACGTTCAGCATCGGCGTGTACTCCGAACTCGTCCACGCCCGTGAGCGGTTGGAGAAGCGCATCGGGAAGTGGCCCGCGCTGGCGGTGGGCCTGGTCAAGGTCCTGACCACCGGCAGCCCGCTCTCGGTCGTCATCAACGGCCGGCCGCGCCGCATCTGGCTGTTGTTCGCCGGCAACGGCATCTACCACCCGGCAGGTTTCGCCCCGACCTACCGCACCCAACTGGACGACGGCCTGCTCGACGTCCGCGCGGTGGAGGCCGGCACTCCGCTGGCCAGGACACGTCTGCTGCTCGCCGTGCTGACCGGCACACTGCACAGCTCCCGCGTACTGACCACCGCCCAGGTCCGCCGCCTCGAACTCGAAGTCCTGGAGGGCGACCCGCACTTCGCGTACGACGGCGAGGTGACCGAGGCGACCTACCGCCACTTGGTACTCGACAAGCTCCCCGGAGCGGTCACGCTCTACCGCCCGGCCGACCAGGACCAGTGGCTGCGCTGAGAACGGTGCTGCCGCCGGGTGCGAGTTTCGGCTGGGACGGCTTGACGGGGCGGTAGGGCCTCGGGCCTGCGTGCGAACCTGTTTCGATTTTCGCGTGTGCTCTCCATCTGTATATGAATAGCTGTTCCTGGGGCGGAAGTGTCGATATCAGGAATGGCTGGATATGGCGGTTGTCCAGGGTGTCCTGTGCCACCAAGCTCTCTTGTGCATGACGGAGTGATTGCCTCACGGAAAACGAGGGGCACTCATGCCCCGTGCGCCCGGAGAGCCAAGGAGGAAACATGCCCTGGGAATTCCAGTTCACCTTGCCCACCCGCCCCGCCCCACCCGCCACGTTCGCCGCGGTCGGCGCCAACATGTCGCGCCACCACATCCTCGGCCGCAAGTACATACAGCTCCTGCTGGCCCTGGGTCAGGAGGTGCCCGTCAGTGACGGGACGCTGAAGCGGTTCGCCGGATGGCCGGTGAGCACTGGAAGCACCGCACCGGTGAACGCCCAGCTCAACGGCATGTTCTTCTGGTCCCCCTTCAACCTGTTCGTCGGCCCCGCGGGCACTCGGCGAGTCTTCGATCCGAGCAGTGGCGTGGAACAGCAGCGCCCGAACTCGTTCCCGGAGGATCGGTGGAACCACCTCAAGCGTATTCCGGGATACCTTGAGGGAATCGGAGTGAAGCTCTCCGAGCTCGCGTCCCTCGAAGACACCGGAACAAAGACGTGGAACATCACGACGAGCGCAGAGAAGATCAAGGACGAACTGACCGCGCTCATCAAGGACATCACCGCAACGGTCACGTCCGACAAGGTTCCCGTCCATAAACTGGACGAGGACGACTGGGCGATCGTGACCTACCTGAACGTCAAGAATTACAAATTCCGCTCGGCCGAGGACGTGCAGTCCCTCTACGGCACGTTCGAGAGCGTCCTGGAAAAGGACGTGACCTTCCAGGAAGCGCTCCCCAACGACGCCTACCGCTTCCTGCTGAAGCCGCCGGGCGCGTAGCCGGAGCTGTATACCGGGTATCCGGTGCCGGCTGCTGGCTGCTGGGTGCTGGGTGCTGGGTGCTGGGTGCTGGGTGCCGTGGGCCGGGCGCCGCGTCGCGTGCGCGGCACCCGGCCTCCTCCGCGCCCCGGTTCGGGGCACGCGTCCATATCGCCCCGGCCGCGCCCTCCCCGGCAATCCGGACCGGACAACCCTGCCCACGTGGGCAACAGCCACGCCGCCGGTACGGGAGCCGCGCTAGACCGTGTTCCGAAAGTGGATCTTGAGCGTTGGATGATCACGGTTCATGGGACGGGGAGATCTCACGGACGAAGAGTGGGCGGTGCTGGAGCCGTTGTTGCCGAAGGAGAGGAAGCCGGGGCGGCCGCCCGTCCGACCTCGGCGAGGACTGATCGACGGCATACGGTTCCGGGTTCGGACCGGTGTTCCATGGGGGGACGTGCCCATCGAGTACGGACCGTGGGGTCGGATCTATGACCTGTTCCGTCGGTGGCAGCGGGACGGCATCTGGCGCAGGATCTTCACGCGGCTCCAGTCTCTGGCGGACGCGAAGGGTGCGATCACGTGGGACCTGAGCGTCGACTCCACAGTGTGCTGCGCTCATCAGCATGCGGCCGGGGCCCGCAAGCAGGGGGATCTGCAGGAAGAACCGCCGGGCGGTGTGTTCACCGAGCCCTGAGATCACGGCCTGGGACGCTCACGCGGCGGGTTCACCACCAAGCTGCACCTGGCCGTCGAGCGAGGTCAGCGGCCCATGTCGGTCGTGATGTCGGCCGGGCAGCGCGGGGACTCGCCGCAGTTCGAACCGGTGCCGGAGAAGGTCCGCGTGCCCCGCATTGGGCCGGGTCGGCCACGCGTCCGCCCCAACCGAGTCCGCGCGGACAGGGTGCACGCCTCCCGCGGAAACCGCGCCTACCTTCGGCCCCAGGCTCGCGCTTGCCCCGCGGAGGCGATTCGCCAAGGACGCGGTGCTGATCGTGGACAAGACACTGGTACCCACTCGCGACCACCAGGCCGCCGAGCAGTCGAAGAACTATCGCTACTCGACGAACCACCAAGTGGTCATAGACGCCGACACCCGCCTGGTCGTGGTGGTGGGCCGCCCTCTGCCCGGCAACCGCAACGACTGCAGGGCTTGGGAGGAATCCGGGGCCAAGGCTGCCGTCGGCCGAACACCACGATCGCCGACGGTGGCTGCCCCGGAACCGGCCTCGTCATCCCGCACCGCCGTCCCAGAGGCGGCGAACTGACTGACTGGCAGGTCGAGCACAACCACGACCACAAACGGGTCCGTGCCCGCGTCGAGCACACCTTCGCCCGGATGAAGACCTGGAAGATCCTGCGCGACTGCCGGCTGAGAGGCGACGGTGGACGCCATGCGATGCACGGCGTTGCCCGCTTACACAACCTCGCTCTCACGGGATGACTCCCACCGCATGCGGGACCTGAAGGGTTCCCGGGAGAGGGCCTCCCCACCGAGCAGCCTCGGAGTAGAAGTCAGGCGAGGCAGAACTCGTTGCCCTCGATGTCCTGCATCGTGATGCACGACTCGTTGACGCCATCGGCACGCTGCGTCAGCACGTGTTTCGCGCCGAGCGCCATCAGCCGTGCGCATTCGGCCTCGAGTGTGGCCAGGCGCTCGTCACCCACGAGCCCTGTGCCGACCCGCACATCAAGATGCACCCGGTTCTTGACGGCCTTCCCTTCGGGAACTCGCTGGAACAGCAGGCGCGGAGCCACACCCGAGGGATCAGTGCACGCGAAATAGACCGCATCCTCGGGAGGCAGCGACCGGAAGCACTCCTCCCATGTGGCGAAGCCCTCCGGGACCGCCGGCAAGACGTACCCCAGCACCTCGCACCAGAAGGCAGCGAGGCGTACAGGCTCCGCGCAGTCGAAGGCCACTTGGAACTGCTTGATCGTTGACATTGGCGCACGATAACAGGGGCCCTGCTCATCTCCGCAGGTCAGGGGGTGCACAGGTAGTCAGGAGGGGGTTGCTCCCCGCTGTCGCGCCGTGCAGTCGCAGCGGCCAATCGAGGTCAGCGTCTCCTCAAAGGGCACCCGGCAGACTACTCCCGTGCTGTCGAAGACCAGTTACGGGACAACCTTTAGCGCTCATAGTCCTGGGCCAGCTCGTCCCAGCGAATGCCGCGAAGAGCGGGATCAGCATCCTGGCCCGACGGAATCTCCGGGGTGGCCTGGAACCAGGCCACGATGAGAACGGAGCGGTGCAGCACTGCGTCGAGTTCGGGGTTGACCGCTGTCGAGACGAAGACACCGATGCAAGTCACGGAAGGCAGCACCTCAACTGGGCCGAAGGCGCCGCCGGTCTGGTCCGGGTACTCGCGGGTGGGCGGAACGAGATGAACCGGCGCGAAGGAGAATTCACGCTCGGCCTGTCGAAGGAGGCCGCTGGCTTTCATGTCGTTGATGCGCCGGCACGGATAGCCCTCCAGCATCCCTCCGTAGGTCGTGGACATCCGCAGCTCGGTGAGTTCGATCGAGCGACCGGACGAGAGGGCTATGTGGCTCAGTGACATGCTGACACCCTATGCGCATGATCCGCTTCCGATACACGCCCTACCGGCCGCACGACACAACCCGCCCTGCAGCGAGGTGGGTTGGGCAGAGGCAGTGACTGCTGTCGCAGGGTTGAGTACCCCGCATGGTGTGCGGGCGGTCCAAATGGGCCACCGCCGTTTGCCAGGCCGCGGTCACCGCGGCCCTGGCCTGGGCGCTCTGTGCGCTGTGGTCCCCGGTCAACCGCACCGGCGCCCCCACGTGGACGTGCAGCCCGGGTCGGCGCAAGGGGGCGGTGGCCAGGCCGAGGAGCTGCTTGGTGACGCTGCCGGAGGACAACCGCCGGGCCCCGGCCTGGCCCACGGGCACGACCGGCGCCCCCGTGCGAGCGGCGAGCCGCGCCAACCCGCTGCGGAACGCCTCGGGGGCAGCTTCCGCGGCATCGCGGCGCCGGGGCAGCCCGCCCTCCGCGTAGATGAGCACCATCCGTCCCTGCGCCAGGGCTTCGGCGGCGCCGTCCAGGGCGGCTGCGGCGCGGGGGCCCCTGCGATGGACGGCGATGTGTCCTTCGCGGACGAGCGCGCTTCCCAGGACCGGCACGCGCCACAGCCCCGCGGTAGCCATGACGACCGGGTCGGCGCCCAGCCGGCGCAGTGCCGCGATGACGACGGCGGGGTCGGCGAGCGAGGTGTGGTTCGCGGCGATGATGCTGCCCGGCGCGGGAGCCCCATCGGGGTCGGTGGTCACCGACAGGCGGCCAACCATGGGTACCAGTGTGTCGGCGATGCGGCTCAGCATGGGAACTCCCCGATGGCAACGATGGTGGCTCCCATGATCGGACGTGGCCCGGCGCCGGAGCCTGAGTCGTCGTACTCATCTTCGGCAGAGCTTTGCTGTTGATATGAGTTTTTGGTCTGGACGAGGTGTCCCGGGACGGGGCGCGTGTGACGTCTCCTCGGGCCAGGAAGGAGGGCTGGGACAGATCAGCTCGTGTTGCTGGTCGAGGTATCCCCGCAGAGAGGCATCTGATGAAGAGCACGCTCAACAAGGCCCTGGCCGTCTCCGTTCTGGTCCTGGCGCTGGGTGGCGCCGCCGCACCCGCGTACGCGGACGTCGCGACCGGTGGACACTCCGCCGGTGTCGTCTCCGGCAGCGAGCCCTTCGTCGGCGGGCGCTGGATGCAGTTCGCCCACACCACGCACGTCCACACCGCGAGCAGCGGGCACGGCTGGGCGACCGCCACTGCCGACGCCACCGCGGTCGGCGGCGAGCGCAGCGACCTCGTCGTCATTCGCTGACCCTGCACCACATCCCAGGGCCCACCCGCACACACGGCGATTGCCACTGAGTGAGAACACGTGGCAGCCCCGTCGTTCATCGCGTGTGGGCCCTGGGCGTGCCCGGAACCGAGCGGACAGGCTCCCCGGGTGTGAGACCGTCTGGTCGTGCCCGAGATGACGAGTGGGTTGGCGGCGGCCCTGCGCGAGGCGACGTCCCGTTCCTGGGCGCGACGTGCTCGTGCCGGCCACGACCTCGCCCCCTTCGCGGACGTTCCCGAAGCGGCGGAAGCCCTGGTGAGGCTGCTGTTGGACGTCGAGGACACGATGGTGACCCGGCGAACGGCCAAGGCGCTGAGCCGAGTTGGGACGCCGACCGCTGTGCGACTCATCGCTCTCGCGGTCGCGGAGTCTGACAGCAACCAGGCCGACTGGCTGCGGACCGGGGTGCAGGACGCGCTAGTGGGACCGGACGGTGTGCCGGACATGGCAACGGCCTGCGGGCAGCTCGCCCAGGACCAGGACGAAGCTGTCCGACGGGGCGCCGCGGAAATCTTGGTGTGGACACGCGGCACGAGCGGGTGACCGGATCCATGAACTCCCGCTCCGAGTAGTCCTGTTGAGCGGTACGTCCCGCCGCTCCGGCGCCAAACCGAAACCGGTCGCGGCCCAGCCGGGGCGCCCCGCAGGCGGCCGTCGAGTACCGCGGTGCTCGGGCTGCGATCCGGCCGAACCCCCCGGCACCCGAGGCCCGACCCCCTTGACCTGCGGGGGCACAGCAACTAGCTTGCGGTGACCATCGGCCTGAAGCGTGGAAGGAGGCGACCCCCGGATGCACACGAACTCCGCCCCCGGTCGCCTCGCCCGGCACGCGGCCTGGGCTCCGGGCCGGATCGCCCACGGCTGCTGAGCACGCCGCTCCAGCGTGTCCCGCCGGGCGCATGTCCGGTTCCTCCTTCTCGTCACCTTTCACCTTCCGGTACGCCCGTCCAGGGTGCCGTTCCGCGCGCCTGCCATGACCCGGGCGTGCGGCAACCCCTGGCGTGACGGACCACGAAAACGTGACCGACCACAGAAAGCTGCCCCACATTGGCTCACATGACGAACCGCCCGCTTCCGCACCGAAGTGCGAACCGGCCGTGGTAGCCCCGGAGTTGACCGTCAACGGCAAGGTCCTGCCGATCGCGCCCGCCACGCCCCACACCACGGCGCTGGACTTCCTGCGCGAGCGCGGACTCACCGGCACCAAGGAAGGCTGCGCCGAAGGTGAGTGCGGCGCCTGCTCGGTGCTGGTGGCGCGGCCCGGGGTGAACAGGCCCACCGACTGGGTGGCGGTCAACGCCTGCCTGGTCCCGGTCGCGGCGCTCGACGGCCAGGAGGTCGTCACCTCGGAGGGTCTTGCGACCGACGCCGGCCCGGGCAGGGCTCCCGTCCTGCATCCGGTGCAGGAGGAGATGGCGGTCCGCGGCGGTTCGCAATGCGGGTACTGCACACCGGGGTTCATCTGCAGCATGGCTGCCGAGTACTACCGGCCAGACCGGTGTGCGCACGCAGCCACCGACCCCGCAGAAAGCCCGGTCGACCCCGTCGGCTCGGCCGGCTCCGTGGCCTCGGCCGGTCCGGCCCGCGCGGACGCCGAACAGGGTCCCAACGGCTTCGACCTGCACGCCCTGAGCGGAAACCTGTGCCGGTGCACGGGCTACCGCCCGATCCGGGACGCGGCGTTCGCCGTCGGCGCACCGGCTGATGCGGACCCGTTCGCGCGGCGCCGCGAGCAGGCTCCGCCGGCGCCGGTCGCCACCGCATACGTCCAGGGCGACAGCGTCTTCCTGCGCAAGGACACGCTGACCGAGACGCTCCGGGTGCTGCGGGAGCGGCCCGATGCGGTAGTGGTCGCCGGCTCCACGGACTGGGGCGTCGAGGTCAACATCCGGGCACGCAGGGCGAGTTGTGTGGTGGCCGTCGACCGCCTGCCCGAGCTGCGGGAGCTGCGCGTCGCGCCCGATGCCATCGAGATCGGCGCGGCCCTCACCCTCACCGAGATCGAGCGGCGCCTCGACGGTGACGTCCCGCTCCTCGCCGAGCTGTTCCCGCAGTTCGCCTCCCGGCTCATCCGCAACGGTGCGACCCTCGGAGGCAATCTCGGCACCGGCTCGCCCATCGGTGACAGCCCGCCCGTGCTCCTCGCGCTGGAGGCGTCGGTGGTGCTCGCCGGTGAGGACGGCGAGCGTTCGGTCCCGCTGGCCGAGTACTTCACCGGGTACCGGCAGAGCGTGCGCCTGCCCGGGGAGCTGATCCGCGCGGTACGCGTTCCGCGTCCGCTGTCACCGGTCGTGGCCTTCCACAAGATCGCCAAGCGGCGGTTCGACGACATCTCCAGCGTCGCGGTCGCCTTCGCCCTCGACATCGAGGACGGTGTGGTGCGCAAGGCCCGTATCGGCCTGGGCGGGGTGGCCGCCACACCCATCCGCGCCCTGGAGACCGAGGCGGCCCTGGTGGGCCGACCGTGGTCGGCGCGGACCGTCGAGGCCGCGGCCCAGGTGCTGCGGTCCGCGGGCACGCCGATGGGGGACCACCGTGCCAGCGCCGAGTACCGCTCCGCGATGCTCGGTCAGAGCCTGCTCAAGCTGTACGCGCAGAACACCGAGGCGGTGTCGTCATGAGCCAGTTGTCCGAGCGTCCCGAGAAGCCCGTCGTCGGTGCTTCGCTGCCGCACGAGAGCGCGGTCCTGCACGTCACGGGAGCCGCCCTCTACACCGATGACCTGGTGTTCCGCACCAAGGACGTCCTGCATGCCCACCCGGTTCAGGTGATGAAGGCCCATGGCCGCATCACCGCGATCCGCACCGCAGCCGCGCTGGAGGTGCCGGGCGTGGTCCACGTCCTGACCGGCGCCGACGTGCCCGGCGTCAACGACGCGGGGATGAAGCACGACGAGCCGCTGTTCCCCGACGAGGTCATGTTCCACGGGCACGCGGTCGCCTGGGTGCTCGGCGAGACCCTGGAAGCGGCACGGCTCGGGGCGGCGGCGGTCGAGGTGGACCTCGAAGAGCTGCCCTCCGTGATCACACTTCAGGACGCGATCGCGGCCGAAAGCTTCCACGGCGCCCGGCCCGTCATGCTGTCCGGCGACGTCGAGGCCGGCTTCGCCGACTCCGCGCACGTGTTCACCGGCACGCTCCAGTTCTCCGACCAGGAGCACTTCTATCTGGAGACGCACTGCGCGCTCGCCCACATCGACGAGTTCGGGCAGGTCTTCGTCCAGAGCAGCAGCCAGCACCCGTCGGAGACACAGGAGATCGTCGCGCACGTACTCGGGCTGCACAGCCACGAGGTGACCGTGCAGTGTCTGCGCATGGGCGGCGGGTTCGGCGGCAAGGAGATGCAGCCCCACGGCTTCGCCGCCGTCGCCGCACTCGGCGCCCGGCTGACCGGCAGGCCCGTCCGGCTGCGGCTCAACCGCACGCAGGACCTGACGATGTCCGGCAAGCGGCACGGCTTCCACGCCGCGTGGAAGATCGGCTTCGACGCGCAGGGCCGCATCCAGGCGCTGGACGCGACGCTGACCTCCGACGGGGGCTGGAGCCTGGACCTGTCCGAGCCGGTCCTCGCCCGCGCGCTCTGCCACATCGACAACACGTACTGGATCCCCAACGCCCGCATCGCCGGCCGCATCGCCAGGACCAACAAGGTCTCCAACACCGCCTTCCGCGGCTTCGGCGGCCCCCAGGGCATGCTGGTCATCGAGGACATCCTGGGCCGGTGCGCACCCCAACTCGGCCTAGAACCGATGGAGTTGCGGGAGCGGAACTTCTACCAGAAGGACCAGTGCACGCCGTACGGGCAGCCGGTCACCCAGCCCGAGCGGATCTCCACCGTGTGGCAGCAGGTCAAGGAGAACGCCGCGGTCGCCGATCGCGGGCGGGAGATCGCCGCCTTCAACGCGGCGCATCCGCACACCAAGCGGGCGCTCGCGATCACCGGCATCAAGTTCGGCATCTCGTTCAACCTCACCGCCTTCAACCAGGGCGGCGCCCTGGTGCTGATCTACAAGGACGGCTCCGTCCTGATCAACCACGGCGGCACCGAGATGGGCCAGGGCCTGCACACCAAGATGATGCAGGTGGCCGCGACCGCCCTCGGCATCCCCCTGCACAAGGTGCGCCTCGCCCCCACCCGCACCGACAAGGTGCCCAACACCTCGGCGACCGCGGCGAGTTCGGGAGCGGACCTGAACGGAGGCGCGGTCAAGAACGCCTGCGAGCAGCTGCGCGAGCGCCTGGTCCAGGTGGCCGCGACGCAACTGGGGGTGAACGCGCGCGACGTACGCATCTGCGAGGGCGTCGCCCGCGCCCTGGGGACCGAGCGCGAACTCACCTGGGACGACCTGGTGCGCACCGCGTACTTCCAGCGCGTCCAGCTGTCGGCGGCCGGTTACTACCGGACGGAGGGGCTGCACTGGGACGCCACGGCGTTCCGCGGCACGCCGTTCAAGTACTTCGCCCATGGCGCCGCCGCCACCGAGGTGGAGGTCGACGGCTTCACCGGCGCGTACCGCATCCGGCGCGTGGACATCGTGCACGACGTCGGCGACAGCCTGTCCCCGATGATCGACATCGGCCAGGTCGAGGGCGGCTTCGTCCAGGGCGCCGGCTGGCTGACGCTGGAGGACCTGCGGTGGAACACCGACGACGGTCCTCAGCGCGGCCGGCTCCTCACCCAGGCGGCCAGTACGTACAAGCTGCCGAGCTTCTCGGAGATGCCCGAGGAGTTCAACGTCACGCTGCTGGAGAACGCCTCCGAGGAAGGGGCGGTCTACGGTTCCAAGGCCGTGGGCGAGCCTCCGCTCATGCTCGCGTTCTCGGTGCGCGAGGCGCTGCGGCAGGCCGCCGCCGCGTTCGGGCCGGGCGGGACCAGCGTCGAACTGGCCTCGCCCGCGACCCCGGAGGCGGTGTACTGGGCGATCCAGTCGGCCCGCCGGGGCGCGGCCGACGCGGACCGCGGCACCTCCGCCGAGGCGGACAGCGGGATCCGCACCGGCACGGCAGCGCTCAGCGGTGCCTGACATGACATGGATCGCCGCGGTCGCGCGGTTGCGGACACGCCGGGAGCCCGGCGTGCTCGTGACCGTCGCGACCGTACGCGGCCACGCCCCGCGCGACGCCGGCGCGAAACTCGTCGTAGGACGGGACGGGACCTGGGGCTCGATCGGCGGGGGCAACGTCGAGGCCGTCGCCACCGACCGCGCCCGGGAGATGATCGAGGCCGGCAAGCCCGAACCCGAGCTGCTCGACTTCGCCCTGAACGACAAGGTGACCAACCAGCACGGCGTGCAGTGCTGCGGCGGTACGGTCTCGGTCCTGCTGGAACCGCTCCCGGTGGTGAACGCGGTGGCGATCTTCGGCGTCGGCCACGTCGGTCTCGAACTGGCCCGGATCCTGGCCCGCCAGGACCTCGACCTGCACCTCGTCGACAGCCGCGCCGAGACCCTCACCGACCAGCGTCTCGGCGTGCTGGCGGACGCGGTGGCGCAGGTACATGTGCACCACACGCCGTTGCTGCCCGAGGAGGTGCTGGAGGAGTTGCCGCGGGGCACCCACGTCCTGATCATGACCCACGACCACGCCGAGGACGCCGCCTTGTGCGACGCGGCGCTGCGCACCTCCCACCTCGGCTCCATCGGGCTGATCGGCTCGGCGGCCAAGTGGGCGCGGTTCCGCAGCCGTCTGGCCACCGAGGGCGGCCACGACGAGGCCACCATCGCCAGGATCAAGACCCCGATCGGGCTGAGCGGCATCACGGGCAAGGAGCCGGCGGTGATCGCGCTGAGCGCGGCGGCCGAGTTGCTTCGCGTGTTCGATGGGGAGGGGGTCGCTGATTAGGCCGCGGGGCGGGCCGACGCTGCCCCGCCTGCGCCTGCACCTGACTGCGCCGGGGGCACTGGATGAGCTGGTCGGCATCAGTTCTGTCGTGCGGAGCCGCGGGGGCGGGCGGGTGAGGGGAGCGGGGCTGCCTCGCGCAGGCTGGGTGAGGTGGGCCATGGTGGGTGGCGCGGGTCTGCCTTGTGCAGGCTGGGCCAGGCGCAGTCACCAGGAGGCCTCAGATGGGGCCGTCAGGCCTGGCGCAGCCAGGGCAGGCCGTTGAAGTGCCCGACCGTCCGGCCGTCGATCTCGGCAGCACACGCGGCCCGCAGCTCGACGGCCAGACTCGCCAACCGCCCTCCCGGAGGGGCTTCAGTCATCGTCGGGCTCCGGCTCGGGAGCCGGCATCGGGTTCCCGGGGTCGCCCGGACTCGACCAGTCCCCGCCCACTTGCCCGTCCTGATCACCACGGCTTCCACTCATGACGCCTCCCGAAGGCCTCTCGGACCGCGCACCTCCGGCGCGATCACCTGACCGCCAGATGACTAGCAACCCCGCCTGCACGCAAGCGACTTGCGAGAGTCGCGCGGCCGTGTACGGGCGCCGGGGTCGGCTGTCGCGACGGGCGGGCGCACCTAGTACGGCGGGCGGGCTGCGGCCGATCACGTCCGAGAGCGACAAGGACGAGCGGCGTGATCCCGGGGCGGCGCGGGACAGCTCCGGCGCATGTGCTGCTGGAAGTCCGTCAATAGCCGTTTGACCCCGTCTTTATCTGTGGCTTACGTTCCTCCTCTTGGCTTGCCCGCTCGGGACAAGTACATCCAACTGTCCCGTGGGGGGATCAACCATGCATTACTACACCGATGTCCTGAAGAAGTACGCCACGTTCAGTGGCCGCGCCACTCGCGGCGAATACTGGTGGTTCTGGCTGATCGACGCCGTCATCATGGTGGCGATCATGATCGCGCAGGCGGCACTCGACCTGGGTTCGATCCCCGTCTACCTCTACGTCCTGGCGACGTGGCTGCCCACGCTCGCGGTCACTGTGCGCCGCCTCCACGACAGCGGTCGCTCCGGATGGATGGTCCTGGTCGGGATGATCCCCGGCATCGGTTACATCTGGCTGCTCATCCTGTGCGCGTCGGAGAGCTCGACGGACGAGTCGTACGGCCCGTACCCGGGCACGGCGGACCCGCTTCCCGCGATCTGAACCGCCCTACATACAGGCCCCGTTGATGCCACGCCCGGCGATCGGCGGGGCCTGTGCCATGCCGCGCGGTGCGGTGTGCCCGGGTGAGCCGCTCGCGGGGCTGGAGCGCGAGCCGTCCGGCCCGAGGGGTCGACAAGCGGGCGTACATGGGCCCCCAGGACGGCAGGCCCCGAGGACGGCCCGGACGCTGCGTGCCACCAGCCACAGCGGGATCGTTTCGAAGATCGACGGCATGGCACGATGACCGCCATGTCAGGTCAAGTCTGGGTGTCCCTCATATCGCTGGGCGGCGTTGTCCTCGGCGGGTCGTTGTCCTACCTCGTCCAGCACAGGACGCAACTCTCGGCGGAACGCGCTGAACAACAACGGCAGCGGATCGCCTTGTCGGAGGCCCGGCGCGGGGAACGGCTGGCGCTGCTCGAGCGGTTCATCGAGGTGGGGGCCGAGGCCGAACGCTCCGCCTTCAGTCGACCTGCCGAGTGGGAGGACACCGACGCCTGGTTCCTCGCGACCCGGGACGTCATGAACAGGCTGTGGGTCGCGGAGCGGCTCATCCGCATCCAGTTCCCCCTGCCGGTGCACGACGCGGCACGCGCGTATTTCCTCGACCTCAACCGGACGGTGTGGGAAGGCTTGCCCGACGGCGAGAGCGTGCGCGACTACTTGGAGGACAACCGGCTGGTGTTTCTGGATGCGGCTCGCGCGGTCATGGGGTAGCGGCATTCGCAGCCTCGCAGATCATTCACGGGACAACGCTCAGCCGGCCTTAGTTGATGCTTTTGCGGATGCCCAGGTGTCATCGGGTGCCATCCCGTCGCCATGAGTCAGTTGACGTATACCCGGTGGGCCCGCCACAAGAGTGCCGTCACCCCCACGTCGACTTGTCGGTCAGGCGGCGATACCACCAGAACTCTGTCCGCCACTGGCGCCGATGCGCGAAGGGGTCCGGCAACGTACGGCGCAAGAACACCGTGTCCCAGGACTTCACGAGTTGGCCGAGCTCGGCATGGGCTGGTTGGGGCAGCCTCTCCAGGACCTCCTCCAGCACGTCGCGTGCGTGCCGAACGTCGTGGAAGGAGCACCAGGTGCATGAGCAGAAAGACTCCTGCGGGTACAGAGGTCGTCTGCCTGGGCGGTGCAGAAACTCGCGGTACCACCGCAACGCGCGGTCAGTCGCGCCTGGATGGATGTAGAAACTGCCGCTCAGGTACTCAACCCGGTGCACGGCCAGGCTCGCTCTGGTGGAAAGGCCGTGAATGCGGAACGGCGGGGTCGATCCCCAGCCGCGAGATACACGCTGTTCAGCGCGCAGTGCGCGGGGTCGTCTACGCGACATCGCTTTCTGGACAAAAGATCATGGAAACCATGATGCCAGACGCCCAAGTGATGCTGCATCCGTTTTCCGAGGCTGTCGCGGCGGGCAGAGGCCACGAAAGGCAGTTGAGGAATAATCCCTCAGGATCTCGCCTGTTCTGCCAGGTTCCTGGCCAGGCGCCCCAGTTGGGCATCGGCGCTTCCGGTGGGGCCGAGGCTGGCGACCAGAACCGCGTCCCCGGCGCCGTCCACGGGCAGTCGGACCGTCGCCACGGTTTGGCCGGGTGTCGTCACCGGCACACTGCGTTCGCTCTTCATCGCTTTGTCGATCCACGGCATCAGCTCCGCCGTGGACATCTTGGCGTCGCGCTGGATGAGGGGCGCCATCAGGCTGAGCGCCGATCCCTTGCCAGTCCCGACCGTATAGACGTGCAGCGGTTGAGCGCCGACGCGGTAGACGCAGTCGATCAGGGCTCCGTCGGACTGGCGGATCGGGGAATCGGGCGAACCGTCGAACTCTGCCGTCGCCGCAGGCCGCTCCGGGCTCGCGCCGGCCCGGTCGCCGTAGCCCGCGGCCTTGCCTGCCGCGGCGATGTCGTACGCCACCGGGCACTTCGCAGCGCCGCCGCTGCCCATGGCCTTCGCCCGCTCCTTGATCCGCGCCACACTCAGCGTCCCGCCGCCGTCCGCGCCGCTCGAACAACCCGTGAGGAGCAGCACGGCAGCCCCGAGCACGGAGCCCGCGCGTACCCGTATCAACCTGGACATTCGATATCCCCCAAAGCAATCGGAAAGCATGCAGACTCTGAACCGGCGGGCACGCGAACGCCGTTGCTGAATACGCCGATATGCGGCCGTCGGAGTTTATGGCGTACCCGTCATGGCCTGACATCCGGGGCACGCAGCCAGTCCTCGGCGACCCGTGGTCGCCGCCCCGGCCGTGGAGGGGCGACTCTTCAGGGCGGAGCAAGACCGGTCACCGGCGGGCCGGGCCACCCGTAATCCGAAAAACCCGAATGCGCTGATTCATGCGGCCCTGGGAGCATGGCCGGATGGTCCACCGCCTCCAGTCCCTGGTCACCCGGCACACCCACCGCGTCCCCGCCGTCCCCAGTCCCGCCGCCCCCGGCTCTGCCAGGCGCGGAGATGTCGTGGCTCGGCAGTTCGACGTGGTGCTGATGTCCGTCGGGTTCAAGCTTTCGGCAGACCTCTTGAAGCACCTCTCGGCGGTGTCCGAGGACTCGGTCATCGACACGGCCGTACGAACGCTGGACACCGTTCGTGAGATGGTCGGCGACCACGTCCGGCACAACGCGTACTTCATCGACTTCCCTTCCAACGTGCCGGACACGGACACGTTCTGGCAGCAGTGCATCGTCCAGGCGCTGGCCGACGACGTGTCCCGCCCGGGCACGCTTGCCCAGCTCAGCACCGGCGTCGTGGATCTCCTGACCCTGCCTTCGTACGGCAGCTATCAGCACACGTATGCGGAACTGCTCGCCGCGCAGGACGAGTTGCTCGCCGCAGCGGGCGACCGCGTGACCGTTTTGCACCTCGGCGGCGTTCTGGAGGACGAGATCAGCGCGCTCTACCAGGACCTGGCGGGCAGCGCGACGCCGCTGGGCGACGAGGGTCTGCGCGACCTTGCGGCTCTCGCCGGGCACTGTGTGGAAGGCCCGCAGCCTGCGGTGATCCCGATGCGGGAAAGCCGTGCCGTCATCAACCGCGCCCGGATCGAGGCCGGAGCCGACCTTCTGGTGGGCACCGTCACCGATGTGCTCCGGCTGGCGTGCGCGCTGTCGGACGGCGACGTGACACTCCAGGAGCCGACCCGGTTCCGCTCACCGTCGCGCCGGGTGCGCCGCGTCCTGCTCGCGGTGCTCGACTCCGTCGTCGCCGCCTCTCCGGCCAAACTGGCCGACGTGGCCGCGCACCGCGAGGCGTTCAAGCGGCTCGGCGAGCGTCTGCACGCACACGAGTACCGGGCGCGCTGGCCGCACGCCGCCGATGTGTTCGCCGTCGCGCGGGGCGAGAAGGAGGCCCGGTCCTTCGACAGTCGGGTCGAGGAGTTGCTGGACGTGGGCGACGTCACCGCAGCCGCACGGCTGCTCACCGCCGCGCCGGGCCGACTCTTCCGCTCCCTGGACCGGCTGCTGCGCACCAGCGCCACCGCCGCGGAACGGGAGGCGGTGATCGCGGCGGCTGAGCAGGTGGTCGGTCAGGTGGCCGGGCGGGTCCTGCTCTCCGTGCGCGAGCACCTGCACAATCGCCCGCAGACGCGCGACGGTGGTGAGCAGCGCGTGTTCGTCAACCGCCTGGGCCGCGCCTGGGTCACCGACGACACCCGCGCCCCGATGGCCGCCGCAGACCGCGCCCGCCTGCTCACCGCGATCGACGCCGAGGTCGGCCGGCGGCTGCCGGCACCCGGGCACCTGCTCATCGACCCCGACATCCTCGACGTCGCGCTCCCGCTGAGCGGCAAAGCGACGACGGCCGGCCTCGGTGTGCTGCCCCGCGGCTCCCTCTCCCTGATCGACGGCGAACTGCTGCGGTTCTTCGTGTACTGGAAGCAGACCGGCACCCCCACCGACTACGACCTGTCGGCCCTCATGCTGGACGCCCGGTTCCGGACCATCGCCTGGCTGTCGTACACCGCCCTCACCGAACTCGAAGGCGAGCACTCCGGCGACATCACCAACGCCCCCGACGGCGCAACGGAGTTCATCAACATGCGCCTCGGTGCCGCGCGCGGCACCTTCATCGTCCCGCAGGTCAACATCTACTCGGGCGAGGGCTTCGAGGAGACCGAGGAGTCGTTCTTCGGCTTCATGCTGCGCGACGCCGAACAGCGGGGCCGCCCCTTCGAGCCGCGCACCGTGCGCCTGAAGTCGGAGTTGCGTGGCCCGGGCCGTGTGGCGCTGCCTCTGGCATTCGTACGCGCGGAGGACGGGCGCTGGCACGCCAAGTGGCTCCACCTGTACCTCAGGGGCGCTCCGAACGCGAACCGGGTCGAAGGCAACCGCGTGACGGTCGCCGCGCTGCTGCGCGGCATCGTCGGACGCGAGCACCTCACGGTCCGCCACCTCACCGACCTGATGGGCGGCGGGACCACGGTCACCACGCTGTGGGACGGTTCCGAGGTGCCGGAGGGCCCCGTCACGTACATCGGCTTGGAACGTCCTGAGGGGCTGCATCCCGAGTCCCGGATCATCACCCCGCAAAACCTGCGGGACTTGATCCCGGAGTGACTGTTAACGTTGGCCTTGGCGAGGCCATGAAGGGGCTTCCTTCTCACTCTTCGACGACTTAGTCCCTTCGCTTTCCTCGCCTCCGACAACGCCGGGTGCCCCAGGGCACCCGGCGTTGTCGTCCGCCCGACCTGAGCCGGGCCGCACCGGGCCGGGCCCTGGAACAGGCCGATCCGCCATCGGGCGCCCTCATCCTGCCCCCCCGGGCAGCGGACGAAGCGGGCTGTCACCCTCACCCGCTGGATCGCGACGCACAGGAGCCCTCAGGGCTTGTGGCGGACGTGCAGATGACCTTCGGTCGGAAACGCGGGCGGCTGGGCGGGCAGGATCGTCTGGAGCGCGAAGCCGCACCTCTCAGCCACCCGGCATGAGGCACGGTTGCCCACGGAGTGGAGCAGATCCAGGCGTGCCACCGACAACGGCGCACGGTCGCTGAAGGCCCACTGCACGACGGACTCCAGGGCCCGCGAGGCCAGGCCCCGCCCCCGGGCTTCCGCCGCTGTCCAGTAGCCCACTTCCGCGGAGCCGTCCTTCCCGGTCTTCACGGTCACATGGCCGAGCGCCGTAGCGACGCCTGTTCCTCCGTCCTCCACGACGGCGAAACTGAATCGATCGCCGGCGGCCCAGCCCTGGCGCTGCCGGTCGATCCAGTGCTGCGCATCAACGTCGCTGCTGATCACGCCCATCAACCATTGGCGTAGCTCAGGGTCCCGATGGGCGGACACGAGGGCATCGACGTCGTCGGCCTGCCACGGGCGCAGCCTCAGGGCAGGCAGTGACGGCGTCGACTCCACAGCCAGGTGGACGCTCACAAGACCTCCGGTCAGTACGGCTGATGATCAGCAATCTAGCCGCCGGGCAGGCCGGCCGACCACATCGGCCGGAGGCTGCCCTCGCTACACGTCAGAGGCGACGATCTGGAGGAACGCCCCTGGATCCTCGGTGTAGTTGACACCGGTGACGTACATCGTTTCGCCGTCGGGTCCCAGGGCCAGCCCCGTCCCGTGCTCCATGGCCAGACCTGTGACCGTATCGCAACCGCAGGATTCAGCCGACCACAGCGACGCCCGGCCGGTCCGAGATCGGGACTCAGTCGCCGACCGTGACGCCCAGCTGGTCCGCGACCGCGGTGAGGGCCGCGCCCAGGGGGAGGGTGACGCGCGTGACGGCGTGCTGGTCGCCCCGGGTCGGGTCCCGGTTGACGATCAGCACCGGCCGGCCGGCCGCGGCCGCCTGGCGGACGAAGCGGAGGCCGGACATCACCGTGAGGGAGGAGCCGAGGACCAGCAGGGCGGACGCCTCGCGGACCATCGCGCGGCACTGTTCGACCCGCCGCGGCGGCACGCTCTCGCCGAAGAACACCACGTCCGGCTTGAGCACGCCGTCGCACACCGTGCAGGGCAGCACACGGAAGTCACGGACCTGCTCGTCGGTGAGGTCGGCGTCACCGTCCGGGTTGATGGCCGCTGCCGTCGGCTCGAACCCCGCGTTGGCCTCCTCCAGCCTCTTCGCCAACTCGCGGCGCGGGCTGATCGTGCCGCAGGAGAGGCAGACGACCCGGGCGAGGCTGCCGTGGAGCGCCACGACCTCCTCGCTGCCCGCGGCCTCGTGCAGACCGTCGACGTTCTGGGTGATCACGCCGGCTAGCAGACCGGCCCGTTCGAAGGCGGCCACGGCCCGGTGCCCGCTGTTCGGGCGGGCCCGGCCGAAGGTGCGCCAGCCGAGGTGGCTGCGCGCCCAGTACCGGCGCCTGGCCTGGGCGCTCGCGGTGAAGTCCTGGTAGGTCATCGGGGTGTGCCGGCTCAGGCTCCCGCCCTCGCCCCGGTAGTCCGGGATGCCCGACTCCGTCGAAATGCCCGCTCCGCTGAGCACCAGCACGCCCCCGCTGCTCAGCGCGTCGGTGATCGGCCCCAGATCCGTGGTGCCGGGCGAGACCTCCCCGGTGGGGGTCCAGCTGAGAGTGGGACGCATGCGCATGCCTCCCAGGGTACGGAACGGGCTGCCGCACCGCCGTCGGGCGTCAAGACCCGGTCCTCCCCTCACGGCTGCCGGGCCCGCCTGTCGAGACGCGTCTGTACGGCGTTGCGGACCAGGGCCAGCACCGTGTCCTCCGCCGCGGGCGGGATGCACACCGCGCGGTTGTAGTGGAGGTGCAGGATCGACGGCAGGGGAGTGGCCCGCCCCTCCTCGGCCGTGAGGCCCCGGCCGAGACCCCGCAGTGCGCGTCCGTACTCGGCGAGCACTTCGGCGCGGGCCGTCGAGGCCGAGGCGAGAGGGCCGGGGCCGGTGAGACGTGCCAGCGTCGGGGCAGGGGCAGGGGCGCTGGGTGCGGGCAAGTCGGTTGCTTCGTCCAGGAGTTGGTCCAGGAGCCGCTGCCGATTCCGGGAGGACGCCGTGTGCGGAACGCGCGGGTACCGCGCCAGGAGCCAGGGTGCCCAGGGTTCGGGGCCGGCCACCGCGCGCAGGGCGTCGAGCTGGTTGACCGCGCACAGCACGATCGGATCGCCGTGGAGTGTGCCGGCGCGCAGCGCCGCGAGCTGGGCCGACACCAGTTCGCTGTCGGCCTGGAACACCCTCTCGGCGAGTTCGAGCGCCTGCGGGCCGCCGTAGCGTGCCGTCTCCGGCCGGTACTCGTCCACGACCATGCGCCGCAGGAGCCCCGCCGCCCGCAGCCGGCCGGCCCAGGCGTGCAGGCGTGGCAGCGCCTCGCGTGCGAGCCGCTCGGGGCTGCCGTGGAACCGAAACCGCAGATGGGGATCCGGGTCGCCGTACCTGAGGAAGAACCAGCGGTCCGCGTGGTCGCCGAGGTCGGTGAGCAGACCGGGCAGATGGGTCGCGATCACCTCGTCGTGCCGTTCGTACGCGAGGTACAGCTTGGCGTAGAGCCAGGGGCCGCCCACGAGGTGCGGGGGTTGGACGGGCTGTGCCCGTGGGGGGCGGGACGTGGCGACGGGTGGACGGGTGAGCAGCGGGAAGACCACCTCGTTGCTGTGGGCGCCGGACGGACCGGTCAGCCAGCCGTCCCCCGGATCGGGGCCCCGCGGGCCGGGCAGGAAGGGCGCCTCCTCCAGCGTGAGCGGCAGCCCCCGGGCCGCCTCCCGGCGGATCAGCTCCACATGGGCCGCGCGGCTCGCGTCGATCTCCACGCGCTGGTCGCCGCTCCCGAGGAGCACGCGGCGCGGCAGCTCGGACCGCTCCGCCCAAGCTGTGAACTCCCGTGCCCAGGAACGCGGTTCGGGCGGAGTGGATGAGCAGAGGTGGGCATCGAGGCGCCAGCGGGCGGCGGCGAGTACGGTTCTGCCGCGCCGGACGCGCGGCAGGAAGGGGGCCGCCGACAGGGCGCCCCAGTCCCAGCTGCGCCAGGGGCGTACCCCGGTCAGCGGAAGCTCGGTGAGGAACCGGGCGAGGTTGGGGGCGTGCCGTTCGAACTCCAGCATGTGGAAGGAGAGCGGCACGATCTCGCAGCCCCGGCTGAGCGAGATCAGCCGCAGACGACGGTCGTCGGCCACCACCGCCAGGTCCGACGGGTCGATGGTGAGCGGATCGGCGGGGTCGGCGTACAGGCCGACGGGCAGGCGGTGGTCCGCCCAGCGCGGCAGCCGTGCGATGTTCTCGCTGCGGAACGGGGTGGGGCGGCACTCCAGTTGGGCGGTCAGTGCGGGGGAGTACCGCAGGGCCGAGCGCCGTGCCACGTCGGCGAGCAACTCGGTCCCGGCCGGCCCCAGGGCGTGGGCGAAGCGGGTCGACGCGGCGCCCGCCAGATCCGAACCCGGTCCCGTGGTCAGCCACAGCCGGAAGTCCCCCGCGTCCAGCTCGCCGGTGCTTCGGGCCAGGAGGCGGGCGGGGAAGTCCGTGGAGGGCGGTGGTCCCGTGGCGTCGTCGTCCGTGGCGGTGCGGTCGAGCCGGCGGAAGGACTCCGCGTCGAGCGTCACCTCCTGGCTGCCCGTGCGGACCGCCTGGAAGACCAGGTCGGCGAGGAGTCGCGCCCGCTCCGGCGTCTCCGGGGGAGGAGGGGTCGCCGTGCGCCGGCGCAGCGTCGGTGGGTGCCGGTAGTCCTGCGGCGGGCCGAGGCCCGTGTCCGGGTCGAGGAGCTCGCGGAGCGGAACTGCCACATCGGTCCCGTAGGCCTCCGTGAACTCCTCGTAGTAGGCCTGTAGATGAGGAGGCGGGCCGGGCGGCGAAAGTCGCCACAGGGCCTCCGCGGCCCGCTCCGCCTCGCGCGCCACCTCGGCGGGCAGCGCGATGTCCGCGTCTGCGGCCAGGTCCACCTGGAGGGGCGTCGGTTCGCCGGGCAGCAGCTCGCGCATGGCCTCGCGGGCCCGTTCCAGGGCGCGGAGCGCGCCACCCGGTGGGACGGTCGAGTACCGGGCGAGCGAGGCGCGTACCTCCCGCAGAGCCGGGAGTTCGGGCATGCCGGGGATGCCATGGAGCCGGTCGAGTACGGCGCCGATCGGGTCCTGCTCGTGTGCGGCCGGGCGCGCCTCGGTCAGCAGGAACTCCCGCCGTACCAGGAGGGCCAGGGCCGCGTCGACCGCGTCCTGTGCGAAGTGTGTGCCCAACGCCTCCCTCAACTCCCGCAATATAACGGGGTGTTGGGCTGACTCAAGAACGGCCGCGGTCAACTCGTTGAGTGGAAGTGCCACTTCGAAGAAGGTGTCCTGCGCCGTGCCTCGCACCAGGCGCTCGGTTTTGAGGGACGCCACATGGCTCAGTACGAGCCGGTCGCCGCGCACCGCGGCGAGCGAGTTGACCACCACCCGCAGCCGGTCGGCGACTTCGCGGCGCTGCTCCCACTGGGAGACCAGGGTGAGCAGCCACTGCGCGTCCGGGCGTACCGCTCGTCGGTGGGCCTCGCCCAGCGTGACCCGCGCGCTCTCGCCCGGCGCGCCGATGCGGGCGAGCGCAACGGCCGCGAAGGTGCCGAACGGGGTGGGGCGCGACGCCATCCGCAGCTGGTATCCGGCGACGGCGCGCGCGGCTTTGCGCAGGGCGGCCGGGCAGGGGCGAAGGTCGCCGGGTGGGTCGGTGCGCAGACGGTCGAGTCGCTGCCGCAGCGAGGGGCTGGACAGGGTGATGGCCTCCAGGAGGAGTTCGTCCTGGGCGGCCGTGGTGAGGTAGTCGGCCAACTGGTCGTGCTCGTCCGAGGTGCCGGGTGCCACGGACAGCCCGCTCTCGTCCAGAAGGCAGGGTGCCGCGGGCACCCCGTACTGCCGGATCAGTGCGCGCGGGCGTACGGGCAGCCGGACCGTCACCGTCTGCGCGCAGGAGAACATCGGCGGTTGGGCGGCGGGCATGGCATCTCCTCGGGCAAGCGGAAGCGTGGGGAGGGGGCGCGTCGCATCGCCGGGTGCAGGGGGTGGTGACGCGTCGACGAACGGGTCGCGGCGCGTCGGCGAACGGGTCGCGGCGCGTCGGCGAACGGGTGCGCGACGCGTCGGCGAACGGGTGCCGTCCATGGCGCGGGTGTCACACGGCTCGCAGGGCGCTCCGCGCGCGGGGCCACAGCAGCGGTGCCACGGCGACACCGCAACCCGCCACCCCCACGGTCAGCAGGGTGTGGTCGAGGCCGAGAGCGGCCGTCACGGGTCCGGCCAGAGCCATGCCCAGCGGCAGCGAGGCGAAGGACCCCAGGAAGTCCCAGGCGCTCACCCGGCCCAGGACCTCGGGCGGCACATCGCGCTGCAACGCGGTGGACCACAGAACGGCGAAGACCGCCTCCGCCACGCCGAGCAGAGCGTAGGCCGCCATCACCAGCCACGACGGGCCGTGTCCCGCGAGGCCGAGGAGCGGGAGGCAGAAGGCCGCCGTCGCGGCCGAGCACAGCAGGACCGGGTGTCCGGGCGCCCAGCGCAGCATGAGCATTCCGCCCAGGACCGCGCCGATGCCCGCGCTGGTGAGGAACGCGGCGTACCCTCGCGCCCCCGCGTAGTGCTCCTGGGCCGCGAGGGGAGCCAGTACTTGCAGGGGTCCGAGAGCCACCAGATTCAGCGCGGCGGCCTGGCCGATGACCAGGAGGAGCCAACGCCGGCCCACGACTTCGGCGAGGCCTTCGCGCAGCTCGCGCCTGAACCCCCGGGCCGGCGTGCCGACTTGGGCCGCGACGGGCACCGGGAGGCGGTACAGCAGAGCCGCCGCGAGAAGGCATGACAGGGCGTCCGCGGCGATCGCCTGTGCGGTGCCGAGGGCGGCGGCGCACCAGCCCGCCAGTGCCGGGCCGACGATCAGGCTCAACGACATCCCGGTGCGCAGCACGGCGTTGGCGCGGCGCAGAGCGTGCGCGGGCACCACGCGCGGCAGCGCCGCCCGGGCGGCGGGTCCCAGGACCCCGCTCGCCAGACCTCGGGCGTACGACAGCGCGCCGAGCGCCCAGAGCATGCCGGTACCCGGCTCCGTCATCAGCAGCACGAAGGTGGCGGTCTGCACCGCACAGCACGTCAGTTCCGCGCCGGCCATCAACGACCGGGGGCTCCAGCGGTCGCAGAGCCCGCCCCCGGCCAGCACACTCGTGAGCGTGCCCGCCACGACGGGCGCCGTGACGGCGGCGACCGCGCCGGCCCCGGAACCGGGCAGAGCGGCCACCGCCAGAGCGAGCGCCACCGTGGTGAAGCTGTCGCCCACCGTCGAGATCCAGGTTGCGAGCGCGAGACGTGCCAGCGGACCGCGTGCCGCAGGGGGAATGTCGTCGCGGTTCGCGGTCCGCACCGGTGCGGCGAGGGGCACGTCGCTCACGTGGAGCTCAGCCTGCCACTGAGGTACATCAGATCAAGCAGCGCGGCGTCCACCTCGTCGCCGATCCGTTCCTCGGCCCGGGCCGCTTCGGGGGTGAGCCGCACGTCGTAGTCGCAGGCGACCCAGCGGGGGGCGATGACCTCGTCGGGCAGGTAGCCGGAGCGGGTGTCGCCGACCTCCCAGCCCTCCTTGCCCGCGGACTCCCAGCAGCTGTAAAGGGTGCCGTCGGCGTTGACGACCGCGCCGGTCGCGCCACCGCGCAGCGCGCAGTAGGGGCAGCGACTGATGGACTGGGGGAGCGGGACGGAGAAACCGTGCGCCAGCGCCCGGGCGTTCCAGCCCTTGCGCCGCTGCGCCAGTGCGGCGGTGGCCGCGGGGGCGTACGCGTAGCCGACACCCACGTCGTCGACGGTGGCGAAGCTGATCGCGCACCGCTCGGTGGGCGTGTGGGCCGCGAGGTCGTCGATGAGCGCGTCGATGCCGTCGATCGACGGGGTGGCGACGTTGATGCGGAAGTGCCACGCGATGCCGGTCGCCTCGGCGCTGCGCGAGACGTTCCGCACGATCTTGTCGTACGTGCCGCGGCCCATCCGGTTCACCCGGCTCCGGTCGTGGTGCTCCCGGGCGCCGTCGAAGGTGATCTGCACCCGGCCGAGCCCAAGACCTTCGAGGGTGCGCGCGGTGTCGGCCGTCAGCAGGGTGCCATTGGTGATCATCTCGGCCGAGGCGAGGCCGTGGCGGGCGGCCCGTTCGAGCAGGGTGTAGCAGCCCTGCCGGTTGAGCAGCGGTTCACCGCCGAAGAGCAGCAGATGCAGCTTGTCGAGGTCGGCCGCCGCCATACGGTCCCGGGCGAAGTCCAGGATTTCCTCGATGACCGGGGCGCCGATGTTGATCTGCGGGATGCGCGGCGGACGGTACGTTCCCTCCGGAGCCGCCCCGGTGTTCTGGAAACAGTAGGCGCAGCCCAGGTTGCAGGCGCTGCTGGTGAGTACGGTCAAATGGAAGCGGTCCACCGGCGGTGCGGTGAAGAAGCCCGTGCCGTCGAGCTCGGCCCGTGCTCCGGGGGTGAGTGCGCCGTCCTGCGTCACGGCCGACGATGGCAGCTTGGCCACCTTCCGCCCGGACAGGCACCACCAGTTCGCCTCTCCTCTGATCAGTCGCATGGATCCTCGTCTCGGCACGGCAGGGTGTGGAAGGCCCGGGATGCGGCTGAGCCCGGGCAGGGCCCACCGGAGCGGCGGACCCTGCCCGGGCCGGGATCAGCGCGCCTTCGTGCCGGTCCGGACGCCACAGCTGTCAGCGGCTTCCTCGGTGTCGAAAACGACGATGGTCTCCTCGGTGTGCTCCATGATCAGTACTTCCTTTCGATGAAGGGAAATGGTGATTGGTGCACCGGCCACCCGGGGGCGGCCGGAACTCGTGGGTCAGCCGGTGAGGGGCCGACGGGCGATGACGATCGCCTTGTGGTGCCGCTCCTCGTCGAGCGTTTCGTCCACGGTGGCCGTCCCGGGGCGCATGCCGAGGACGCCGAGGGCGTCGAGCCCGGCCGAGCGCAGCGCCCGGCGCAGGACGGTCTCGGGATGGTGGCGCTGCACGTGCGGAGCGTCGAAGCGCTGCCACAGCGGGCCGGCGCCTTCCCGGGCGAAGACCGTGAGGTCGGCCCGGGCGAGGCCACCCGCCGGATGGTCGGGCGGGCAGTGGCCCTGCCAGACGAAGACGGCGTCCGGTTCCTGTGTCACCTCGTCGGACGCGTACCAACTCCGGTACGTGTACAGGGTGTTCACGTCGAACAGCAGGATCCCGCCGGGGCGCAGGGCGCGGGCCGTGCCCTCCAGCGCGGAGCCGAGTTCCGTCTCGTCCAGGAGGTTGTTCACGGCGTCGTCCATGCACAGCACGACATCGTGGTCCGAGCCGGGACCCGGCAGGCTGCGCATGTCGCCCTGCTGGAAGGCGATGCCGCGGTTCGCCTCCTTGGCGCGGGCCTTGGCGATCATCGCCGCGCTCAGGTCGATGCCGGACACCTGGTATCCCAGATCGCGGAACGCGGCCGTGCTCTTGCCCGTGCCGCACGCCACGTCCAGGAGACGTCGGCCCGTCACCCCGTGCCGGCGCAGCAGGTCGTCGAGGAGCGCACACCACCGCGGGTAGTCGTCGTGCCGGGTGAACAAGTCGTAGAAGCGGGCGAGTGGTTCATAGGTCGCCAGGGCATACGCGGCGCCTCCCGTCTCCGCAACCGTCATACCCTCTCCCTCGATCGGCGCCACTGATGGGACGTTCCCCGGCTTCCGGATCGGTTTCCGGGGCCGGTGCGCTGTCCGTGGTCATCACTCTGCTGGGCGGCGACAGGTCATCGGTATCTGTCATTCGACTGGTCCTCGCGTGGCCGGGTGACGGTCAAGAAATCGTCAAGTCGGCGCGGTATGGGCACTGTTGGGCGCGTTTGGCCCTCCCTTCAGGTGGACGTGCCCGCGCGTGACGGCGTGGGTTCCGGTCTACGGAGGGGGGATACGCAAGCCGACGCTGTCAACGGGCTCTCATCGGCCGCTAGGGCTTCGTTAGCGGACGCTGGAAGCCTTTTCCGTGCAGGAGTCCGATGCGCGTCCTGCCGCTTCTGGCAGCGCGACCGGGGCCGGTGGCCGTCGACTCCGCACGAACCGCACGACGGTGTGTCGGGGGCGCGCCGATGTCCAGCACGAAGCGACCCGTAGAAGGTGAGCATCGCCATGTTGGCAGGGCGAGACCGAGAGTTACGAGAACTTCTGCGCCTCATCGACGCCGGCCCCGGACGGACTCCTCGGAGCCGCACCGTACTCCTGCGCGGCGGAGCCGGCATCGGCAAGACCGCGGTGCTGACCAGTCTGGCGAAGCAGGTGCCACCCCCCGCCCGGGTCCTGTGGGCGGACGGAACGACGAGCGAGGCCGAGCTGCCGTTCGCCGGGCTGCACCAACTGCTGCATCCCCTGCTCCCGTTGCTGGGCTCGGTGCCCGCCCGCCAGGCCGACGCGCTGCTCGGCGCCTTCGGCATGAACTCCTCGCCTGCCGAGCCGCTCCTGGTCGGCCTCGCCGTCCTTGCCCTGCTCACCGAAGCGGCCCGGCACGCGCCCGTCCTGCTCCTCGTGGACGACGGGCAGTGGCTGGACGCGGCATCGGCGGCAGCGCTGGCCTTCACCGCGCGCAGGCTGGAGCCGGTGCGGGTGACCATGGTCCTCGCCGTCCCCGACGGGGAGGACGTGCCCGCCTGTGTCGCGGGGGCGCGGGAGCTGCGGCTGGGACCGTTGCCCACGGCTGCCGCGGGGCGCCTCCTGGAGCAGTACGCGCCCAGGGCGGCCCCCTCGGTGCGCAGGCGTCTCCTGGCCGAAGCCCAGGGCAACCCGCTGGCCCTGGCGGAACTGCCGTCCGCGCTCAGCGACGACCAACTCACCGGAGTCCAGGCGCTGCCCGACCAGCTGCCGCTCAACGAGTGCGTACGGCAGATCTTCTGCGGCCGTGTCGCGGCATACGGTTTCCCCCTGCTGCTCGCGGCGGCGGAACGCGACGGGGACCTTCCCACCCTCCTCAGCGCGGCCGGCGACGAGGACGCGGCCATGGACCAACTGACCGGCGCCGCCCGCGCGGGCCTCATCACCCTGAATGGCCAACAGGTGCGCTTTCGCCACCCGTTGACGCGATCCGCGACCTATCAGGGCGCGGCGCCGAGTCGACGCCGCGCCGCCCATCGGGCCCTGGCTGACGCGCTCGACCCGGGCGACGACCGGCGCGTCTGGCATCTGGCGGCCTACGCCACCGGGCCCGACGACTCCGTCGCCCACCTCTTGGCGAACCTCGCCGACCGCACCCGGCACACCGGCGGCGTGACGACCGCGGTCCGTGCGCTGCGCCGGGCCGCGACGCTCTCCTCCACTCCGGCCGGTACGGCCCGGTGGCTGGTGGAGGCAGCGGAATGCGCCTGGGCCGCGGCCGAACCCGCCCAGGCCAGTGCGCTGCTGAAGGATGCCGAATCCCTGGTCCGCGCACCGGAGTTACGAGCCCGGGTGGCCCGTGTGCGCGGAGCCATGCTGCACGCGGGCAGTGCGCTCACCCCCGCCTGCGACACTCTCATGCGCAGTGCCCGGCTCGCGGGGTCCCGAGCCCCCGAACTGGCCGCCGAATCACTGCTGTTGGCGGCGAGGGCCGCCTGGGGGGCCAATGAGCCCGCGAAGCTGGCGGAGATAGCGGAGCTGCTGGCCGGACTCACCTTGGACGTGACACCGGAAAGGGCCCAACTCCTCCATCAGTTACGCCGGATGGGAGGCGCGCCCGCGAGCCCGGACGCGCCCGCCCAGCCGGGGGCGGCGATCTGCCCTCCCGGCGAGGAGTGGCCGACGAGCACCTGTCTCGGGCCGCTCGTGTGGCCTCCCCTGTTCGTGCCGTACCTCATGGGCGACGGCGAAGCCGGCCTCGACGGGCAGTGGCGCACCTTCGAGGCGCTGCGCGCGGCCGGCGCCGTGGGGGCCATGCCGGTGGCGCTGACCTCGCTCGTGGCGGCGCAGCTGGTCACCGGGCAATGGGCCGACGCGGTGGCACTCGGCCAGCAAGGACTCACCCTCGCGACCGATACGGGCCAGACCACCGCCCGGTGCCACCTCCAGGCGCTGCTGGCGTGCCTCGCCGCCGCCCAGGGCGATTCCGTCCGCTGCCACGAGCTGGCTGAAGCGGCCCTGGCGGAGTCGGTCCCGCGCCGGGCCGCCTCCGCGGCTGCCCTGGCGCGCTGGGCGCAGGGTCTGGACGCCCTCGCCGGCCGCCGGCCGCGGCAGGCCGTCGGCCCGCTCAGCGAAGTCACCACCCGGGGCGGCACCGCCGAACACTTCATGCTCAGCGCGCTGGTGCTGCCCGACCTGGTCGAAGCGCTGGTCCGCGTGGGGCAGGCCGAACGGGCGGCGCAGGCGCTTCGCCAGTTCGAGGAGCAGGCCGATCCGCGGAACTCCCCTTCGCTGCGCGCCGGATGGCATCGTTGTCGGGCCCTGCTCGCCCCGGCGCAGGACACCGACCGCCACTTCTCCGAGGCGCTGGCCGCGCCCTGCGCGTCCGGCTTCGAAACCGGCCGCACGCATCTGCTGTACGGACAGTGGCTGCGCCGCCAACGCCACATCACTGCCGCCCGTCACCACCTCCACCAAGCCGTGGAGCACTTCCACACGGTGGGGGCAGCGCCGTGGACGGAGCAGGCGAACGCGGAACTGCGCGCGGCCGGTGTACCCGATTCCGAGCCGTCCTCCAGCGGTCGGGGACTGACCCCGCGAGAACTCCAGATCGCCCGTTACGCGGCACAGGGCCTGACCAACAAGGACATAGGCTCCCGCCTGTTCCTCAGCCCCCGCACGGTCGGCTACCACCTGTACAAGATCTACCCGAAGCTCAACATCACCTCGCGCCGCCAGCTTCCGCATCTCCAACTGGATTGATGTGACGGCCTGTTGGATGACGGCCGGTCGAATCACGGCCTGCTGAATTCGGGGCGGGCCGTGACGCGGTTCCTGGAGGCGCGGTTCCCGTGCGCGGACACCGCGCCACGGCCACCCGGTCCACCTACCCGCATCTCGGACCGTAATGAGCCCGATCCGAAATGCGGGTGAACACGTACGCGTGGGTGGACACGCAAAGGGGCGTGGACACGTAAAAGGAGGTGGGGGGGGGGGGGGGGGGGGGGGGGGGGGGGCCCCCCCCCCCCCCCGCCCCCCCGCCCCCCGCGCCCCCCCCCCCCCCCCCCCCCCCCCCCCCCCCGCCCCCAACACCCCCCCCCCCCCCCCCCCCCCCCCCCCCCCCCCCCCCGCGCCGCGGGCCGGGGCGC